>PMOE01000067.1 GCA_003161575.1 Acidimicrobiaceae bacterium
GTTCTCGTATTACGCGCAACAGCGCGTGATTTAGCTTCCTGTGGAAAACACCATGGCAGCCGCGGCCGCGCTGCGCTCCCTCACTTCGTCGACCGTGCAACCCTTCACCGCCGCGATCGCGTCGCCCACGAACGGAAGGTAGGCCGGCTCGTTGGGACGACCCCGATGCGGCACCGGGGCGAGGAACGGGCTGTCGGTCTCGACCAGCAGACGGTCGAGCGGGCACAGGGCGGCAGCCTCGCGAACCTCGACGGCGTTTTTGAACGTGACGATGCCACTGAAAGAAAGGAACATGCCGGCGTCGAGGCAGCGGCGTGCTTCGTCTGGCCCACCGGTGAAGCAGTGCAGCACCGTGCGCGTCGGCACGCCTTCGACCGCGAGGATCTCGAAGAGGTCGTCCCACGCCGCCCGCGCATGGATGACGAGCGCCAGGTTGTGGCGCGACGCCAACGCGATCTGCTCGGCGAAGGCCTGGCGCTGGGCCGGCCGGGGCGAATGCTCGTAGTGGTAGTCGAGCCCGCATTCACCAACGGCCACGAGCGCCCCGTCGGCCCGGGCCACCGCCGCATCGATCCGGGCCGCAACCTCGTCGGTGCCCGCTGACGCCTCGTGGGGATGCAGACCCATCGTCGCCCACAGTGCCGGGACCCGCGCTCCGAGCGACCCCGTCGCCCAAGCACGGGCGAGGTCGAGGGCCTGGGTCGAGGTGTCCGCATCCGTGCCGACGCAGACCATCGCCTCGACCCCGGCCGCCGCGCTCCGAGACAACGCCGCGGTGAGCGGTTCGGGCGCGGCACCGGTGCGGTATTGCTCTTGGAGGTGGCAGTGCGAGTCGAACCATCCGGCGACCAGGTGTTCGGTCACGTTGCTCCTCAGGTGCTGCGTCGGGGGAACAGCGGGCTGCCCTTCTCGACGGCGAGGCCGCCGGGATAGCCGCCCCAAGACGCATCGGCGGGGATCCGCCGGTCCGCCGGGTTGCCCGAAAGGCCGATCCGCCGCCAGATCTCGGCCGCCGTCGAGGGCATGGCCGGGGTGATCAGCAGCGAGACGATGCGGAGGGCCTCGAGCGCGTCACCAAGCACGGCGTCGACGTCGGGACCGGGCTCGAGCTTCCAGGGCTCGGCCGCCTCCAAGGCGGCGTTGGTGGATCCGATCAGGCTCCACGTGGCGGACAAGGCCTCGTGGGGGGCGAAGCGGCCCCACGCGTCGGCCGCCGCCGCCAGAGCGGCCGAGGCGGGGTCGGCCAAGGCGCTCTGGTGGTTCGGGGCGGGCCCGATGCCGGCGCATTTCGATCCCACAACGGTGGCCACCCGCGAAACCAGGTTGCCCAGGTTGTTGGCCAGGTCGGCGTTGTAGCGGGCGACGATGCCCTCGTAGGAGAACTCCCCGTCGCTGCCGAGGGGCACCTCGCGCAGCAGGTGGTATCGGATCGGGTCGACGCCGAAATCCTCGGTCAAGACCTCAGGCGCGATCTCGGTGAGTTTCAGGCTCTTGGACAGCTTCTGGCCCCCGACCAACAGCCATCCGTGGACGAAGACGTTGGCCGGGGGATCGATGCCGGCGGCCATGCACATCGCCGGCCACCACACGCAGTGGAAGCGGAGTATTTCTTTGCCTATCAGATGGTGCACGGCCGGCCACCAGGCGTTACAGCGCTCTTCGTCGGTCCCGTAGCCGATCGCGGTGAGGTAATTGACCAGCGCGTCGTACCAGACGTAGAAGACATGGTCCTTGTCCCAAGGAACCGGCACACCCCAGGTCAACGAGGTCCGGGTGATCGAGATGTTCCGCAGACCCCCCTTGATGAAACTGAGCGCCTCGTTGCGCTTGCCGGCCGGCCCGACGGCGTCGGGATTGGACTCGTACCACTCGATCAGGCGGTCCTCGAAGGCGCTGAGCTTGAAGAAGTAGTTGTCCTCTTGCATCTGTACCACCGGCCGTCCGTGCACGGGGCAGTTGCCGTCGACCAGCTGGTCCTCGGTGTAGTAATCCTCGCAGGAGACGCAGTAGAGGCCCGAGTACGTGTCGAGCTCGATGAAGCCATTGTCATAGATCCGCTGCAGGAACTCTTGGACGGCGAGATGGTGGCGGGGCTCGGTGGTCCGGATGAAGTCGTCATTGGAGATGTCGAGCCCGTCCCAGGCGCGGGTGAATCGGCTCACCACTTGGTCTGCCCACGCGTTCGGGGTCATCTGGTGCTCGGCCGCCGCCTCGGCCACTTTGGCTCCGTGTTCGTCGGTCCCGGTCAGAAAGAAGACGTCATCGCCGAGCATCCGGTGCCAGCGGGCCAGCGCGTCGGCGTTCACCGTGGCGTAGGCGTGGCCGACGTGGGGCGCGTCGTTCACGTAGTAGATGGGCGTCGTCACGTAAAAGCGCGGCACGCCCGGTAGCGTACCGGTGCCCTCGAGAACCAACGCCCAGCGGCCGACCCGTCGGTCAGAGTCCCGGCGGTCCGTTCCCGTGCTCGCGGCCTTTTTGCAGGGCGATGGCCAACTCGTAGACGCGGCGGCGGGGGACGCCGAGCCCGGCAGCCACGGCATCGGCGGTCCGGCGCGGGCCGTCTCCGTGCGCCAAATGGGTGGCCACCGCGTCGTGCACCTCAGCGTCGCTCGGGCCCGGTGCCCGAGCAGCGCCGCCCACCACGAGCACGACCTCGCCGCGGGCCGGACGTTCGGCGAAGGCGGCGGCCGATGCACCGAGCGTCCCGCGCCAGACTTCTTCGTGGACCTTGGTCAGCTCCCGCACGACGGCGACCGGACGCTCGCCGAAGAGCTCCGCCAGCTCGGCCAGGGTGCCTGCCACCCGGCCCGGCGCCTCGAGCACCACCGTCGTGCGCTCTTCCGCGGACAATGCGGCGATCCGGCGCGCCCGTTCGGCCCCTTTGCGGGGCAAGAACCCCTCCACGCAGAAGCGCTCGGTGGGCAGCCCGCTCACCGCCAGGGCAGCCAGGATGGCTGAGGCGCCCGGCGCGACGGTGACGGTAAGACCGGCCGACGCGGCCGCCGCCACCAGCCGGGCGCCGGGGTCAGAGATCGCCGGCATCCCCGCGTCACTCACGACGGCGATGGTGCGGCCGGCGGCCACCCACTCGACGACCTGGTCGATCCGGGCCGCCTCGTTGTGCTCGTGGAACGACACGAGGCGCCGGGGGTTGGCCGAGACCCCGAGCGCACTCAACAGGGCCCGGGTACGCCGGGTGTCCTCGCAGCAGATCAGGTCGGCTTCGGCCAAGACCTCGACCGCACGTTTGGAGATGTCCCCCAGGTTGCCAATGGGGGTGGCCACCAGCACGATCCGCCCCGTCGCGGCGGACCGGTCCCCGGTCACTGGGTCTCCCGGAACTCCACCCGGTCCCCGGGGCGCAGGCCCCAACGCTCGAATGAACCGCCCGGCGCCTCGAGGACGCTGCGGCCCCGGCGTCGGGGCAGCGTGATGCGCCAGCGTCGGAGGTGGACGATCTCGAGCACAACGAGCTCGGCGTCCAAGAAGGCCACATCGAGAGCGAACCTCATCCCCATTGTGTGGACCGACCGGGTGTGGGTGAGCAACATCGCTCCCTCATAGGACTCCCGGCCGAAGAGTCCGCGGGAACGCTCGGCCAGGCTCGTGGTCATCTGGGCCGAGGCCAGCACCTCACCCTCACGCAGCAGCCACCCGGTCTTCATCTCGGCCACCGTGGCGGCGGGTGGGCAACGGCTCGCTCTTCACCCGGGTCGACCGCGACGATGCCGGATACCGCTTGGTCGCCGGGACGCCCCACGGAAATTGACGTTAGCCGGGGTGGTCTAGGCTCTCTCTTCCATGTCGAAGCGAACGGTAAAGCGCAAGCTGCGGGCCAAGAAGAAGGCCAACCACGGCAAGAAGCCGAATTGCGGGCGGGGCTGAGCGGGCTTCCGCCCGGCTCGCCCCCCTCCTGCGCTCTTATTTCGCGCCCATCCCACCCCAGGCGACCCGGCGCAAGCTGAGCACCCCGCACAGGGTGGTGGGCACGTCCGAGATGATCCCGTCGACCCCGAGATCGATCAGCCGGCCCATCGCCTCGGAGTCGTTCACCGTCCACACGTGCACGGCGATCCCCCGCTCGTGGGCCGCAGCCACGAAGGCTTCGTCGACGACAACCAGGTCGCCCTGGCGCTCGGGCACCTGAAAGGCCACGGCCCGCAGCACCGCCGGCTCGGTGCCCTCGTGCACGGCCCGCCAGAACTCGGCGGTCGCCAGAGTGCCCGCCGATGTCGGGACTCTCGGGGCAACGGCACTGAAGGCATCGGTGGCCGGGTCGAGGAACGAGGCCACGATGACGTCATCGGTCCGCTCGAACTCGGCCAGCAGCCGAGCCAGGGCGGCCTCGTAGGGCTCGACCAATGGAGCGGTGCGTTTGATGTCGAGGTTGAGGACGACACCGGGGAACTGCTCGAGGACCTCGCGCAAGGTGGCGATCCGAAAATCGGGGTCGTCAGGCGCACGGCCCCGGTAGGGGTAGTCGGCCTCGGGTCGGTCCGGGGTGACGTCCGCGCCGGGGATGAACCAGTAGGCGTTGTCGAGCGCCCTGAGTTCGGCCAGGGTGTGGCTGGCGATGGTGCCTCCGCCGTTGGTCGTGCGGTCCACCGTCTCGTCGTGGCACACAACGAGCTCACCCTCGGCCGTGGCGTGAACATCGAGTTCGATCGCCGTCGCGCCGGCAGCGAGGGCGTGACGGATGGCAAAAAGGGTCGACGACGGGGACTCCCACGCCCCGCCCTGGTGGGCGTAGCCAATGACTCGACGTTGCAGCCAGGGATTGGTCGACGACATCGCCGCATGGTATCGGCCGCCGCCGTGACACAGACAGGGAGGTAGCCTCTGGCCGCCGTGCTCGACCACCTGCTCGTCGACCTGATCAGCACCATCCAGCGCTCTTTCGACCAGGCCCTGCTCCAGCGCCAAGCCGTCGAGGAACGGTTCCAGGTCGACGTCTTCTTGGGCGACGTCTCGTGGGAGACGAGCTACAGCCTTCCCGGCGAGGAGCAGCCCCCACGGGTGCGCGCAGATCTGTCGGTGGACTGGCCGACGTGGAGCCAGACCTCGTATCGGAGCTGGTCGATCGGTGAGACACCTGACGAACTCCCCGAGGTGGTGATCGAGGTGGCCCTGCGCATCCAGCGCCTGGCGACGGCCCCTCCGGCCGAGACGGTGCTGGCGGTCCTGCCGACCGAGAGCCCGCTGCTCGGCACCGAATGCCTGGTCCGCTCGTCGACCACCATCGAGCAGGTACGCAACGAGGCGACCGATCAAGACACGGCCCCCGCGGTGCGCTGGGCCGTCGAGGCCACCTATGAGGGGTCGGTCCGCTTCGACGAGGCCAACCTCGACGCGACCGAGACCATCGAGCCCATGGTCGGGGCCCTGACCCGATGGATCGCTTCCACCCTGGTGCTCCTGGCCGACCTCCCCCTGTCCTTTCTTCCTCCCGATCAGCACGACGGCGGCTGAGCGGGCCACCCGAGCGCGGCGCTCGGCGTAGGCGACTGGTAGTGCGCTGAGCCCTGCGCTAGGGAAAGAGGCCGTGCACGACAGGACTCCCGCGGTTTTTTCGCGTCGACTGCGCGCGCTCGTCGACTGGCTCGGGGCCCTGGCGCTGGCCGGCGGCCTGCTGGCCGCCTGCTCGAGCTCGCCCCCACCGGCGCCGACCTCTCCGATGGGCATCGTCCAGGACCGGCCCGTCCCCACCACGGTGCTGATGAACGACGACGGTCGGCCCACCAGCCTGGCCACCTACCGGGGCAAGGACATCGTGGTGGCCCCCTTCCTCTCTCTCTGCCAGGACGAGTGTCCGTTGGTCACGGGGGCCTTCATCGCCCTCCAGCGCGACGTGGCGGCGGCCGGGCTCTCGGGCAAGGTCGTCTTCATGGAGGTGTCGGTCGATCCCTGGCGTGATTCGCCGGCCCGGCTGCGCGCCTATTCCACGCAGTTCGGCGCGCACTGGCCCCTCCTCACCGGATCCGAGCCGACGGTCAGGGCGTTCTGGAAGTTCTTCGGCGTCTACTTCGCCAAGGTGCCCGAACAACAGCCGGCCAAGACCGACTGGTGGACGGGCAAGCCGCTGACCTTTGACGTGGACCACACCGACGGTTTCATCCTCATTGACGCGACGGGCCACGAGCGGTTCATCACGGTCCAGCCACCGAACCTCCACGGCAAGTTGTCGCCCGGCCTCAAGGCCCTCCTCAACGCCGGGGGTCTGCAGAACCTCGACAGCCAGACCCCGTCGTCGTGGACCATTCCCGAGGCGTTGGCCGACGTCGGGTGGCTCGTCGGACGGACCATCACCCCCGCAACGTCGTGACGCGGCGCCACGGCCGCCTGGCGCTCGGCGGGGGGCTGGCCGCGACGATCTTGGCCGGATGCGGCGGCACGTCGAACCCGGTGGTGACCTTCTCCGCGCCGCCCGCAGCGGTTGTGCCGAGCACGCTCTCGGTTGAGCCGTCGCCCGAGGGACCCATAGTCGCTACCGGATCGGGCTACACCCTCTACGAGTTCACGACCGATACCGCGAGCAAGTCCACCTGCGTGACGTCGGCCTGCATCTTGGAGTGGCCGCCGGTGATCGCCCACGGCACCCCCACGACCGCCCGCGGCCTCGAGCAGGGCCTGGTCGGCACCATTGGTCGACCCGACGGCTCGCGCCAGGTGACCTACAGCGGTCACCCCCTCTACCGTTGGAACCCCGACGTGAAGCCGGGGATGGTCACCGGCCAGGCGGTGTCCAACGAAGGAGGGACCTGGTACGTCGTCGATCCGGCCGGTCGCCCGATCACCACGCCGTTCTCCGTCCCGAGTTGAGCGGCCGGTGACGCGACCGGGGCCCTGGGTCCCCGCCGCCAGTCTCGTTCCCGGTCAGCCCGCCATCGCGAACCGGTGGAGTTCCCCAAACATCGTGACCAGTTCGGGCAGCTGGTACCGGGCCTGCAGGCCGCTCGGATTGGGGAGCAACCACACCGACGCCGGCCCGAGCGTCTCCCCCTGCAACCCGACTGCGGCCCGGGGTCGACGGAACGCGAGTCGATAGGCCTGCATTCCGAGGAAGGCCACCACCTTCGGAGACAGAGCCCGTACCTTGTCTTCGAGCACATCGGCCCCGGCGCGGAGTTCCGCGCTCGAAAGATCGGCGGCACCGGTTGTCGCCCGATCGACAAGATTGGTGATGCCGATGCCGCTGGCCAGCAACTGGACCTGCTCTGGGGGAGCCAGTACCCGATCGGTGAATCCCGCGGCACAGAGCACCTTCCAAAAACGGTTCCCCGGACGAGCGAAGTGAAGCCCGGTCGCGCCCGAGACCATCCCCGGATTGATGCCGCAGAACAGCACCGCCAGGTTGGGTGCCACCAGGTCGGCAATGGCCAGCTCGGCACCAGACCGGGCCTCCCTCGGATCCCCGCCGCTTCCCCCTTGGCTCATCAACCGTCGAGGATACGGGGCCGGACCCCTCCCGGACCCAGTCGGGGAGCTCGACCTTGTGATAGTGACCGTGATCGCCGTCACCGTCTACCTCTGACACCGCTTTCACCCGCGATGACCGGCCGGGACTGATGCTGTCGCATATCGACCACGGGTGGGCCCAGCTCTGAAGGGACGGCGGCGGCACCGCATCTGGCCGCCTCCCGCGCCGATCATCGACACCGGACCCCCACCGCGCGCGCCCATGGCCGGCGGCGGCCAGTGGCCGGTCAGACGTTGAAGCGGAACTCCACCACGTCGCCGTCGCGCATCACGTAGTCCTTGCCTTCGATGCGGGCTTTCCCCGCGGCCCGGGCCGCGGGCACCGAACCGGCCGCCATCAGGTCCTCGTAGCCGACGATCTCGGCCTTGATGAAACCCCGCTCGAAGTCGGTGTGGATGACCCCGGCCGCTTTGGGCGCGGTGTCGCCGATATGGATCGTCCAGGCCCGGGCCTCTTTCGGCCCTGCCGTGAGATAGGTCTGCAGCCCGAGGGTGGCAAAGCCGACATGGACGAGTTGGACGAGTCCCGACTCGTCCTGGCCGTAGCCGGCGAGCAACTCGGCCGCGTCGGCCGGATCGAGTGCGGCCACCTCGGCGTCGATCTGGGCGCACAGCACGACCGCGGGTGCGGGGACCACCAAGGCGACGAGCTCCTGGCGCCTGGCGTCATCGCCCAGGTCCCCCTCGTCGACATTGAAGACGTAGACGAAAGGCTTGGCGGAGAGCAGGTGGAGGTCGGAGAGCAGCTCGGGGTCCACCTCGCCCGCCGACGCGGCGGCCGAGATCGTCCGGCCGACATTCAAGATCTCCCGGGCCTTGGTCACTTCGGCGAGCACCGGGCGCAACTCGGGGCGCATGCGCGCTTCTTTTCCGAGTGTGGCCAGGCGTTTGTCCACCGTCTGGAGGTCGGCGAGGATTAACTCGGTGTTGACGGTCGCGATGTCGTCGGCCGGGCGCACATCGCCGTCGACGTGGATGACATCGGGATCCGAGAACACCCGCACCACCTGGCAGATGGCATCGACGTCGCGGATGGCGGCCAGGAACTTGTTGCCCAGGCCCTCGCCTTCAGAAGCCCCCCGCACGATGCCGGCGATGTCGACGAACGTCACCATGGCCGGGACGACCTTTTCTGATTCATACAGGCCGGCCAGGCGATCGAGGCGCGGGTCGGGGACCGCCACCACGCCGACGTTCGGGTCGATGGTGGCGAAGGGATAGTTCGCCGCCAACACCTCGTTGTGGGTCAGGGCGTTGAACAGGGTCGACTTGCCCACGTTGGGGAGGCCGACGATGCCGATTGACAGACCCACAGACGTCCCTCCGAGGCGATGACAGGCGTAGGGCGAGCGTAGATGACCGGCCCACCTGCTCGAACCGGCTGGCCGTCCGGCCATCATGTCGGCGGTGGGGAGCGATCTCCGATGGCGGTGGGGTCGGCGAACTCGGCCTCGACGCCGGTGCCACGGCAACGACTCACGGGCGGCAGCGGCGGCCGGCGGCCTGTTGTTCTACGAGCCGACCGCCGGCGCCAAACACTTTGCGGTGACCGACCCGGCCTCGAGCGCCTGGGTGGTGACCGCGCGACACCTCAAGCGAATGCTCGGATGAGGCCGCCCGCGCTGGCGGATCGTCCCGGCAGGACTCGCTAGAAGTCCCGCCGATATTTAGGACTCCATGAGTCCCGCCGAGTTGGCCAATGCTACGAGATCGGTCTGGGGGCGGGCCCCGAGATGCCCGATGACCTCGCCGGCGCACAGAGCGCCGAGGCGGGCACAGCCCGTCGGGTCCACCCCGTGGGTCAGCCCGAAGAGGAAGCCCGCTGCATACAGGTCGCCCGCACCGGTCGTATCGACCACCCGGTCGACGGGCGCGGCCGGGACGGAAACGGGACCCGCGGCGGTGGTGACCACCGAACCGGCGGCGCCCCTGGTGGCCGCCACCAACAGCCCGGTCTCCTCGCCGGCCTCCAGGGCCATGTCGAACGAGCCGACGCCGAAGAGCATGATCACTTCCTCTTCGTTGCCGAACAGCACATCGACTTCGTCGAGCAGCAGGTCGAGGAACTCGCGCTGATGGCGTTCGACGCAGAACGGGTCGGACAAACTGAGAGCAACCGAGCCGTCGTTGTCGTGGCAGACCTCGATGGCCCGCCGGAGAGCCTCTTTGGCCGGTGGGAGGTCCCACAGGTACCCCTCGAGGTACACGATCTGACCCCGGGCGACCAGATCGGCGGGGATATCAGAAGGCGAGATGGTGGTCGCCACACCGAGGTGGGTGGCCATGGTCCGCTCGGCATCGCTTCCGACGAGCACCAGGCACCGACCGGTCCCCACCGCCTCGAGTCCCTGGCCGGTCTTTTCGACGGCCGGATGGAATTCCACCCCTGCGGCACCGATGTCGTGGGTGAAGACCCGCCCAAGAGGGTCGTCGGCCACCTTGCCGACGAAACCGGCGGCGCCGCCGAGGGCGGCGACCCCGGCCATGGTGTTGGCCGCCGAGCCGCCCGAGGCCTCGACGGTCGGCCCGAGGGCCTCGTAAATGGATTCGGCCCGGGCGAGGTCGACGAGGGTCATCGTCCCTTTCACCAGACCGGTCCGTTCGATCTCGGCGTCGCTCGCCGACGACAACACGTCGACCAACGGCGAGCCGATGCCGACCACGTCAAGGGCGCCGCCGGTGCCCGCCGACGCATGCGGGCGTTCGGGTTGTTCGGAACTCACGAGCCGAGAGGGTACTCGGCTCACAGGTAACCTCTCGCCGATGCCTCCCACCACCAAATCCTCTCCTCCCGATGCGGCGGACGCACCCGAGGCCGCCTACCGGCTGCCTCGGGTGGCCGAGCCCGACACCTACCGGCTAACGCTCGCACCGGATCTCGCCGCCGCCACCTTCACCGGGTCGGCCGAGATCGAACTCCGCATCACAGAGCCGGTGACCGAGCTGGTCTGCAACGCAGCCGAGCTCACCATCACCGACGCCGTGCTCACCGGGGCCGACGGCTCCACCCGGGCCGCCGCCGTCAGCTTCGACGAGGAAGCCGAGCGGGTCACCTTCGTTTTTGACGGGACCGTGGCCGCCGGCCCGGCGACGTTGTCGTGTTCGTTCGCGGGGATCCTCAACGACAAGCTGCGGGGCTTTTACAAAAGCACGTTTGTCGGGGCAACCGGGGACACCAAGACGATCGCCACCACCCAGATGGAGTCGACCGACGCCCGCCGGGCCTTTCCCTGCTGGGACGAACCGGATCGCAAGGCGGTCTTCGAGATCACCTTGGTCATCGAGTCTGGTTTGGCCGCCTTCTCCAATTCGCCGGTGCTCGAAGAGACCACCGTCGGGACCACGCGGCGCCTCCGATTCACCCCGACCATGAAGATGTCCACCTACCTGGTGGCCTTCGTGGTGGGCCCGATGGAGGCGACCGAACCCATAGACGTCGACGGGGTGCCGCTGCGCGTCGTCCACGTCCCAGGCAAGGCGAATCTCACGGCCTATGCCCTCGAGGTGGCGGCCCATTCCTTGCGATTCTTCACCGGGTACTTCGACATCGCCTACCCGGGAGAAAAGCTCGACCTCGTCGCCATCCCCGACTTCGCCTTTGGTGCCATGGAGAACCTGGGCTGCGTCACGTTCCGAGAGACGGCCCTCCTGGTCGACCCGGCCAGCGCGGCACGCACCGAGCTCGAACGGGTCGCCCTGGTGGTGGCCCACGAGATCGCCCACATGTGGTTCGGCGACCTGGTGACGATGCAGTGGTGGGAGGGGATCTGGCTCAACGAGGCCTTCGCCACCTTTATGGAGACCATCTGTGTCGACGCCTTCCGCCCGGGTTGGGAGATCTGGGTCAGCTTCGGCGTCGACCGGGAGGCGGCCATGGCCCTCGACGACCTGCACTCGACCCGGCCGATCGAGTACCCCGTCGGACCTCCCGACGAGGCCGAGGGCATGTTCGACCTCCTCACTTACGAAAAGGGCGGCGGCGTACTGCGCATGCTCGAGCAGTACCTCTCGCCCGAGGTCTTCCGTGACGGGGTGCGCGCGTATCTGGCGGCCCACGCCTATGCCAACACGGTCACCGCCGATCTGTGGAGGGCCATCGAAGAGGCGAGCGGGGAGCCCGTGCGCGCCGTGATGGACAGCTGGATCCTCCAGGGCGGCCACCCGCTCGTGCGGGTCGGCGAGGACGCCATCGCCCAAGAGCCCTTCTCCTACGGGCCGCCCCCTCAGGGGGTCGCGAGCGCCATCGGGCAGCACTGGGAGGTGCCGGTCCTCGTGCGGACCCTCGAAGGCGAGGGCGACATCGAGCGTCTCTTACTCGGGGCTCAGCCGATCTCGCTCCCAGTGGCCGCCGGCGCGCAGCGGCTGGCAGTGGTCAACGCCGGGGGCTCGGGGGCCTACCGCACCGTCTACGAGGGTGAGCACCTGGCCCAACTCACCGCCCGGTTGGGTGAGCTCGACGCCCTCGAGCGTTTCAACCTGCTGGCGGACACCTGGGCCCTCGTCCTCGCCGGCCAGGTGTCCCTGCGTGATTTTTTCGCCCTGGCCGGGGCGCTCGGTGACGAGGCCGACCCGAGCACGTGGACCCTGGTCGCCGGCGCGCTCGGCCTTTGTAACCGGGTGGTCGCCGAGACCGACCGGGACTTGCTCGAGGCGGCCGACCGGGCGCTGCTCGGCGCCCGCCTCGAAGCGGTCGGGTGGGACCCCACCCCCGGCGAGGGCGAGCGCATCCCGACACTTCGGGCCCTGCTCCTCGGTTCCCTCGGCACCGTCGGGGCCGATCCGCGCGTGCGAGCCGAGGCGGCGCGGCGCTTCGACGCGGCCAGCGCGGCCGATCCACTCGACGCCAACATCGAGGCGCCGGTGCTCCACACCGTCGCCTCGCTCCTGCGACCCGGCGATTACGACACGATCCTCGAGCGCTACCGGCATCCGGCCACTCCCCAAGAGGAGATGCGCTATCTCCACACCCTGGCCACCTTCCCCGACACCGAACTCACGCTGCGCACATTCGAGATGGCCCGCACCGACGAGGTGCGCACCCAGAACGCGCCGTACCTGATCACCCAACTTCTGTCGAACCGGGTCGCCGGGCCTGCGGTGTGGGAACGGGTCACCCAAACGTGGGACGAGCTGCTGGCGCGTTTTCCAGTGAACAGTCATTCGCGCATGCTCGAAGGGGCCAAGACCCTGTGCGCCGATCGGTCCCTCGCCGAGGGCGTCACGAGGTTCCTCGCAGAGCACCCGCTCGACCACTCCCCGCGCTCGGTCGTCCAGATGCTTGAGCGCCTCGGGGTCAACGTGGCCTTCGGAGAGCGCGAGCGCCCGCAGTTCGCTGTGGTGCTCGGCCCTCTCGGTGGTGACGGCCCGTCGCCCGCACCGCTGTGACCCCGGGGTGAGGGACGGTGAACCTGGCCCTCATCGCCACAGTGTTCGCAGTGATCGCCGTGGCCGAGCTCCCCGACAAGACCATGATCGCCACGTTGGTCATGGGCAGCCGGTCCCGACCGGTGCTGGTCTGGATCGGTGCCTCGGCCGCCTTCGCCGTCCACGTGACCGTGGCCGTCGTCGCCGGACATCTGTTGACCTTGCTCCCCCACCGGGCCGTCGAGATCGTGGTGACCGTGCTCTTTTTGGCCGGGGCCGCCTACTTGCTCTTCGTCCCCGAAAAAAAAGAGGAGGAGAAGGGGGAGGCCGAGGCCGCCTCGGTGGCGTCCCCGGCCGGGTTCGGCGTGGTCGTGACGGCTTTCGGGGTCATCTTGATCGGCGAGATCGGTGACCTGACCCAGCTGTTGACGGTGAACCTCGCCGCCAAATACCACCAGCCGCTCTCGGTGTTCATCGGCGCTCTGGCCGCCCTTATGAGCGTCGCCGCCCTCGGCGCCTTCGGGGGCCGGGCCCTTCTCCGCATCCTGCCGGTCGGAGTGATCCGGCGGATCGGCGGTCTGGTGCTGGTCGGCTTCGCCGCCTACAGCATTTACTCTCTGGTGCACTCATGAACGCGCTCGACGACACCGCCGCCGCCCGCACCGCCGCGCTGGTCGGCCTCGCCCGGGCCACCCGGGGCTTCATGCCCGACGACGAGGGGGAGGCCCTCATGGCCGCCGCCGCCGACGCCGGGCAGGCGGGGGGCGGGACCTTCGTCGAGATCGGTGCGTGGTGCGGGAAGTCGACCGTGTACCTCGGAGCGGCGGCAGAAGCCACCGGGGCGGTGCTGTTCAGCATCGACCACCACCGCGGCTCAGAAGAGAACCAGCCCGGCTGGGACTACCACGAAGCCGACCTGGTCAGCCCCGAGGACGGTCGGCTCGACACCCTTCCTCACTGGCGCCGCGCCGTGGCCGCCGCGGGACTCGAGACCCGCGTCGTCGGCATCGTCGGCGACTCGGCGACCGTCGCCGCCCACTGGGGTACGCCGCTCGCCTTCTGTTTCATCGACGGTGGGCACGGAGCCGAGCCGGCCTGGGCCGACTTCAACGGCTGGAGCCCCCATGTCGTGGTGGGCGGGCGGCTCGCCATCCACGATGTGTTCCCCGATCCCGCCGACGGTGGGCGCCCCCCCTACGAGCTGTGGTGCGCTGCGCTGGCGTCGGGCGAATGGTCCGAAGTCAGCGAGTGCGGCAGCCTGCGGGTGCTCCGACGCGTGGCACCGCCTCGTTCCTGAGCGGCGGCTCCTGAGCGGCCCCAACCGGGCGCGCAGGCGGGTCGAGCGGCCGGTTCAGACCGTGGCGGTGCAGCCGGCGGCTGCGGCCCCGGTGCACTGGGACTCGGCCAGATCGAGCCGGGCCGCCAGGCTCTCGCCCCGGAACAGGCCGGCCGCCGGCGTGGCGTTGCTCAACGCGTCGGCCGCCAGCACGATGGCCCCGGCCGTGTAGGTGGTGCGCTCTCCGGCGGGGAAGGTGTCGCCTTCGGGGTAGACCATGCCGGTCCAGTACGACCCGTCGTCGAGGCGGAGGCCCTGGGCCGCTGCGAACAGGCGGCGCGCCTCTGCATCCATGCCCAGGGCGTCGAGGGCCATGACGCATTCGGCCGTCTCGGCCGCCGTCACCCAAGAGCTGGTCGACACGCAACGGACCCCGAGGTCCTCCATCACAAAGGTTGTCCACCCCTCGTCGATCCGCTGGCACCCCGGCTCGCCCTCGACGGCCCCCGAGAGCATCGGGTAGTACCAGTCCATTGCGAACTCGTCTTTGGGGGCGAAGGCACCCGGGTGGTGGGCGACGGCGTGGCCCAGTCGGCCGGCGGCCAGCTCCCAGTCGGGTCGGTCCTTGCCCAGGATCTCGGCCGCCGCCACCCCGCAACGCAGGCTGTGATAGATCGACGAGGACCCGGTGAGCAGGGCGTACGCCTCAGGCCGCCCGGCCGAGTCGAGCGACCAGCGCACCGACCCGTCGGGGTCCTGCCAGCGCAGCACGAAGTCGAGGGCGTGCTCGACGACCCCCCAGAGCCGGCGCAACAGCTCGAGCTCACCGGTCACCAGGTGGTGATGCCACAGGCCCGCCGCAATGTAGGCGCAGACGTTGGTGTCGAGCCTCGAGTCCTTCACCCCTTCGGCCAGGTAGTAGTTGAACCAACTGCCGCCGGACATCTGGGTGTCGGCCAGCCAGAGGTAGGCCTGCTCGGCTTCGGCGCTGAACCCACAGACGGTCAGGGCCATGGCCGCCTCGACGTGGTTCCACGGATCACAGTGCCCACCTTCGAACCACGGGATCATGCCGTTGGGTCGCTGGACGTCGGCAATGGACTGGGCCGTGGCCAGCACCTCGGCTGCGCTGAGGATGCCCGGCACCTCGGGGACGCTCGGTGCGCTGGGCCCGTGACCTGCCCCCATCTGGCCCGATCCCATCTGCCCTGATCCGATATGCCCGGTCCTCATCTGCCCTGATCCCATACGCCCGGTCCTCATCTGTTCGGTCATGCTGCTTCTCCTCGTCCTCGCGTGGGGCCCGCGCCGACCGTCGGCCTCGTGGCGATCCCGGCCCTCCCGGATTGCTGGGCGCCGTCGGCCCGCTCGGGTTTTCTGAGGTAGACCACGAGGCTTTTGCCGATGAGCGGGCTCAACACCTTGTCGGCCAACCGGGTGGGGCGGGGGGCCTTGACGATGTCCCACACCAACAGCTTGTGATACGAAGCCACGGCCGGGTTGGTGTCGTTGGTCGGACCCACCAGGCAACGGAGCCACCAGTACGGCGAGTGCAGACCGTGGGCGTGATGGCTGCCCACCGGCTCGAGGCCGGTCGACGACAAGCGGGCCCGCAGGGTCGAACGCCGGTAGATGCGCACGTGGCCGCCGGGGACGTCGTGGTACTCGTCGGAGAGGGCCCAGTTGATGAACTCGGGCCCACAGCGCGGGACGGTGACCGCCATCGTCCCGCCCGGACGCAGCACCCGGGCCAGCTCGGTCATGGCCCCGACGTCGTTTTCGATGTGCTCGAGCACCTCAGAGGCGATCACCCGGTCGAAGGCGTCGTCGGCGAAGGGCAGGCGGAGGGCATCGCCTCGCACCGCCCCGGCCCGGGTGTCGTCGGCGTCGAGCTCGCCCGCTGCCACCATGGCCCCGATGGTGGCGCACACCCCGGCCACCTCGTCGGCCCCGGCATCGAGGGCGACGACGCCAGCCCCGCGCCGGGCGGCCTCGAAGGCGTGTCGGCCGAAGCCGCAGCCGAGGTCGAGCAACCGGTCCCCGGGGGCGACCCCGAGGCGGTCGTAATTGACGGTCAACACGGCTGGGGCACCTCACGAACACCACGCAGCCCGAGCGGGGGCGCACCCGCAGCGGCGGGTGCGCCGGGGAGGCGGCGGCCCTCCATGATCGCCCGGTAGCACTCGGCGGTGCCCCGGGCCGTGACCTTCCAGGTGAAGCGGCCGAGGACCCGCTCGCGTCCGGCCGCACCAAGACGGGCCCGCAGTTCGGGGTCGTCGAGCATGCGACCGATGGCCGCGGCCAGGGCGCCGGGGTCGTCGGGGGGAACGAGCAGGCCGGTCTCGCCGTCGCGGCCGACCACTTCGGGCAGTGCGCCGCCGGTGGTGGCCACCACCGGGACCCCGCAGGCCATGGCCTCGACGGTCGGCAGCGAGAACCCCTCGTAGAGCGAGGGGCACACCGCGACCTGGGCTTCGCCATAGAGGCGGGCCAGCTCGTTGTCGCTGATGCCGCTCACGCAGCGCACGACGCCAGAGAGCCCGAGGCGTTCGATGGCCCGGTCGACCCGGCCGCCCGGGCGGGGCTTGCCGATCACCACCAACTCCACCTCGCGCTCGGTGCGCAGCTTGGCCACCGCCTCGAGCAGGGGAACGAGGCCCTTCATCGGGACGTCGCTCGAGGTGGTCACCATGAGACGGCCCGGGACCGGGTGCACGTCGGGAAAGGGGCGGTAGACGTCGGTGTCGACACCGACGGGGACGACGGTCATCCGCTCGGGTGCCACCCCCATCTGCTCTGCGATGTCGGCCCGCGAGGACTCAGAAACGGTCACGATGGCCGGAAGGGCCCGGGCGACCCGCACCTGCATGCGCAAGAACCCGAACCACCGGGCCGTCGTGAACCTCTGCCAGGGGTTGGTCGTGTGCGAGAGGGCCAGTTGGCGGTCGACGGTGATCGGGTGGTGCAGCGTCGTGAGCAACGGCCAACCGTCGTCGAGCATGCCGAGCATGCCCTGTCCGAGGCACTGGTTGTCGTGGACCAGATCGAAGTCGTCCCGGCGCTCGGCCAGGAGCCGGCGCGCCCGCAGGGAGTAGGCCCACGGCTCGCCGAACCCGGCGGTGCACATCACGGCGAACTCGAGCGCGTCAAGCCGGTCCCCGAACTCACGGGGGTGGGGGACCCGGAACGGATCGGGCTCTCGGTACAAGTCGAGGCCGGGGACCGGGGTGAAGCCGACGCCGGGATCAACGTCGGGCCACGGCTGGCCCGAGAACACCTCGACTGAGTGCCCGAGGGCCGCAAGCTCGCGGCTCACGTGACGGGTGTAGACGCCCTGGCCCCCACAGCGCGGGTTGCCCCGGTAGATGAGGAAGGCGATACGCAGGCCGCCGGGGCCGGGCGGGGCCGGGGCGATGCGCTCGGGCACCTCGACATGGGTGGACCGCTCCCAGGATTCACGCATCTCGAGCCAGCGCTGGCGCGGGCTTTTAACCACGAAATGCTCCGGGGGCTCCGACCATGACCCAACAGCCTCCCTTGTTCCCGCGCACGTGTGCAAACACAGGGCACCCCGGGACCCCGCCGGGCGCTCTCCGACAGCCGCGGCCCGGGCCGCCCGGCCATGTTTCCCTGGTCAGCGTCATTCCTGCCTCATCCGATCCCGAACCACCCGAGAACAGTGATCACGACCAGCAGGCTGGCGGTCGCGCCCACCCCGATCACGGCCACTCCGCCCACCCAGCGGGCCACCTTGCCGTTGGCCGCCGCCCCGAGGAGGCTCTTGCGGTTGGCCAGCACCAAGATGAAGGCCAAGGTGATGGGCGTGATGACCCCCTCTAAGACCTGGGTGTTCACGATGAGGTGGATCAGGTTGCCCGGCACCAACACGACCGAGGCGCCGATGATGATCTGGGCGGTGAACAGACCGAGGAAGAGCGGCGCCTGGCGGAAACTCGAAGACACCGAGCGCTCAACCCCGACCGCTTCGGCCACGGCGTAGGAGGTCGAAAGGGGCACGACGGCGGCGGCCAGGGCCGAGGCCCCGAGCAGTCCGAGACCGAAAAGCGCCTCGGCGGCTTGGCCGGCCACCGGTTCGAGGGCTTTGGCCGCCTGGGCGGCCGAGTTGAGGGCCCCGGTGCCCCCGAGGACGGCCGCGCTGGCGATGATGATCGAGATCGAAACGAGCGACGCCAAGATCGCCCCGCCCACCGCGTCCACCCGCTCGTACTTGTACTCCTCGGGCCCGATGCCTTTGTCGACGACCGCTCCGGCCTCGTAGAGCTGGATATACGGGGTGATGGTGGTCCCGATAAGGGCGACCGAGAGGAGCACGAAAGCCTTGGAGGCGATGAAGTGAGGCCACAGCGCGTCGCTGACCACCTTGGACCAGTCGGGGTGCCCGAGGACCGCGGCGATGGGGTAGGTGATGAACACGAGGGTCATGAGGAGGAAGATCCGCTCGGCATAGCGGTAGGTGCCGAAGAGCACGAGGGCCCAGATGGCGACAGCGGCGACGGGCACGCAGATGTAGCGCGACACCCCGAAGAGGCTGAAGGCCGTGGCGATGCCGGCGAACTCGGTCACGACCAGCCCGAGGTTGGCAATAGCGAAGGCCCCGACGGCGAAAGTCGTCCAGCGCAGCGGGAACTCCTCGCGGATGAGGGCGGCGAGCCCCTTCCCGGTGTGCACCGAGAGGCGGGCCACCATCTCTTGGACCACCACGTAGGCGACGGCGATCATCAGCATCAAAAACAGCGTGCGGTACCCGAACTGCGCCCCGGCCGACGAGTAGGTGGCCACGCCCCCAGCGTCGTTGCCGGCGGCGGCGGCGACGAGCCCCGGTCCGGCCGCGGCGAGGTACAGCAGGAAACGAGGGCGGCGGCTCACGGCGGTCGGTTCGCGTCCGGGCTACTCGAACAGGCGGGGAAAATGGAAGCGGCCCCGCGTCGGCACCAGCGCGTCGAGCACGTCGTCGGCCAGGATGCGCCCGATGGGCTTTTCGTCCTCGACGACCACCAAGGAGAGCCGGCGGGCCTCGACCAGCTGCTTGGCCACCTCGATCACCGGGGCGTTCGGACCGACGGTGACCAGGTCCTCCCGGTCGACCAGCGAACCGATCCGGGCGTCGGGTTTCTTGCGCAGGGCGAAGAGGAGGTCGAGGAGCGGCAGGTCGGCCACTAGGCGCCCTTCACTGTCGACTACCGCGACGGCGTCGATGTCGACGTCGTGATGGCGGGCCTCGGCCAGCCGGTCGGCCACCTCCGCCGCGCTGTCCCCGTTGTTGGCCACCACCAGCGTGGTGGTCATGAACCCGCCTGCCTGATCTTCGCGATAGCCGAGCAACTCCAGCAACGGCGCCGCCTTGTCGGCCGGCATCAGCTGCAACAGCTCGTTGCGGTGCTCCGTCGGAAGGTCGCGCAGTGCGTCGGCCGCCTCGTCGGGCTCCATCCACGCGACCAGTTCGGCCGCCCGCGCCGGATCGGCTTCGCGCAACAATTGGGCGAGGTCCTCGGGCTGCATCTCCTCTAAGGCGTCGGCCGCCTCGTCGGGGGTGAGGGCGGCCAGCAGCTCCTGGCGCTCGTTTCGGCGCAGGTCCTCCAACAAGTCGGCCAGCTCGCCCGGTCGCAGGCTGTTGAGTCCTTCGTGCGACGTGCGCAGGCGCACCTCGGGCGCCCCCTGCTGGCCGGTGTCACCGAAGGGTTGGACGGCAGCCCAGTCGATGACCCGGTCAGGGGTCGGTTGCGGGCGCAGCCGGCGCGGGCCGACTCGGCGCAACAGCGTCGTCGTGCTCACGTCCACCCCGACCAGGCGGATCCGCCCGAGGACTTCGGCCAAATAGAGATCGGCCGCCCGGATCACCTGGACCCCGTCGATGTCGACGAGCTGGTGGTCCATCACGTCGTGGCCCAACATCACCTCGCCCGGCCGGCGATCGAAGTCGCGCAGATCCAGCCGGGCGGTGCGCAAGAGGATCTGGGCGTTCTCGAAGCGTTCGACGGCCGCCGCGTCGACGAAGGCCAGGCGCCGCCCGACCCGTACGACCAACCCCGTCACCGGCGGATAGGTCTGACCGTCGGACCATCGGGCGACCACGTCGACGAGCCGGCCGATCTCCTGGCCCGTCTGATTGCGCACCGGCCGCCCGATCAGTCCGGCCAAGGAGACGATGGCGTCGAAGACCCCCTGGGACGCGAGAATCCGGCGCGTCCGCCGACGGCGTTGCGGGCTGGCGGGGTTGCGCGCTGACTTCGTGAACACGTTGGGGACGAAGCGTGGGGCCATCGGAGCCTCCGTGCGGTGAGGAGCGGGGACGGATCGGCGGGCGCGGCGCGAACAGCGCGGGCCGAGGATCAGCGCCCGCCCCGAGCGTGGAGCGACGGCCCGAACCTCCCCCGCAGCCGGTGGGCCACAGGATCAGGGCTATCGGTCAGCTCGAAAGCGAGCGGCCAAGGGTGTCGCCCGCGGTACTGGGGGGTTCGTCTCCTCGCATGGGGGCTACACCTCCTTGTGCTGCTCGCAGGACCCAGAAAATCCGGGCCACCCTGGCACCGACCGGCGCCGATGGGCTCGCCCATGGTACCGGGCCAGGGCAACCCGGCGCCCAGGGATGCCTGGTGAGCGGGGCGGGCACGCCGGGTAACCTCGAGACCGTGGACCTCACCTATCCCCCCGACGCCGAGGAATTCCGAGCCGAAATCGCCACTTGGCTCAAGGAGAATCTCCCCCAGGGCTGGGGGACCCCGGAGTTCTCGATGGCCACCGAGGAGCGCAAGGCCTTCAACGAAGAATGGACCGAGAAGCTCCATGCCGGCGGTTGGATCTGTGCCGGCTGGCCCGTCGAGTACGGGGGGAAGGGCCTCTCGTTGCTCCAACAGGTGGTGCTGAACGAGGAGTTCGCCCGGGTCGGGGCGCCGCTTCGGGCTGACTTCTTCGGTGACACCCTGGTCGGTCCGACCATCTTGCAGTGGGGAACCGAGGAGCAGAAGAAACAATTCATCCCGGGGATCTTGGGCGGGACGATCCGCTGGTGCCAAGGATTCAGTGAGCCCGACGCCGGCAGCGACCTGGCGTCGCTCGCCACCAGAGCCGAACTCGACGGCGACGAATGGGTGATCAACGGCCAAAAGGTGTGGACCACCCAGGCCCAGTTCGCCGACTACATCTTCCTTTTGGCCCGCACCGACCCCAACGTGGACAAGCACGCGGGCATCTCGTATCTCCTGGTCCCGATGAAACAAGCCGGGGTGGAGGTCCGCCCGATCGCCCAGGTCGACGGCTCGGGCGACTTCAACGAGGTCTTCTTCACCAACGTGCGCTGCCCGAAGGAGAACGTGGTGGGCGGGGTCAACAACGGCTGGAAGGTTGCCATGACCACGCTCGGCTTCGAGCGAGGATCCTCGGCGACCACCGGGCACCGGCGCTTCGCCCGTGAACTCGACGTGATCATCGACGAGGCGCGGACCCGGGGGAAGGACAAGGACCCCCTCGTCCGTCAGGACCTGGCGCGCGTCTGGTCGAAGATAAAGATCATGGAGATCAACGGGTACCGCTCACTCACCGACGCACTGAACGACACCCACAACACCGCCGCCCTCGGCGCTTGCAACAAGATGTTCTGGTCCGAGATGCATCAGGAGTCGATGAATCTGGCCATGGACATCTTGGGAATGGACGGCCAGATCCTGCGCGGGGGTGCCGACGGGGTGGAGGTGCTGCCCGGCATGCGCCGGGGGCGCTCGGACTACCCGGTCGACGCGCTCCAGGCCTCCTTCTTCTTCTCGCGCTCTGAGACCATCTGGGGCGGGACGGCCGAGATCCAGCGCAACATCGTGGGCGAGCGGGTGCTCGGGCTCCCCAAAGAGCCGAAGCCCGCCGCGAAGGCCTCTTAGCCGAGCGCCGCACCCCCCTGGCGCAGGCCCCGGCCGGGGAAATCGACCACCTCGCCCGGCTCGGCGTCGGTCGGCACTACCGCACCCGCAGCATTCTCGCCCGCCGCGTCGTCCGCAGACGGCACCGCGCGGTGCCGGTAGCGCAGAGCGAGCAGGGTTGAGGCCCCGAGTGTCGCCACACCGCCGACAACGAGGGCGATGCGGGGCCCGGCGGTCGTGCTGATGTAGCCCACCAGCGGCGCCCCGATGGGCGTGCTCCCGAGGAAGGCGATGGCGTAGAGGGCCATCACCCGGCCCCGCTTGGACGGATCTGCCCGCAGTTGCAACGTGGCGTTGCCCGTGGCGATAAAGGAGATGCTGCAGGCGCCCATGGGCACCAGGAGCACGATGGCCAACACCTTGTTCGGAGCGGCCGACACGGCCAGGATCATCGCCCCGAAGGCCACGCCGATGAAGGCCATCATCCTCGGTGACGGGCGGCTGCGGTGGGCCACGATCAGCCCGCCGATCACCGCACCGGCCCCCATGGCGGCCGTGAAGGCACCGAAGAGCCCCGCGCTGGCGTGGAAGGTCAGCTTGGCGAACAGCGGCAGGGTGACGGTGAAGTTGAAGGCGAAGATCCCGACAATGGCCATGACGAAGAGCGGGTCGCGGATCGACGGGGTCGACCAGACGTAGCGGAAACCCTCGCGCAGCTGCCCCTTGGCGCGCACGACGGCCGGCGTGCGATGCAGCTCGGAGGTGCGCATGAGCGACAGGGCGATGATCACCGCGGCAAAGGTGGCCGCATTGATAAAGAAGCAGATCGCCACCGAGCGGAACCCGTCGCCCAGGAGAATGAAGATGGCACCCCCGATGGCTGGCCCGATGACCCGGGATCCGTTCATCAACACGCTGTTCAAACTGATGGCGTTGGGCAACAGATCGCGCCCGACCAGCTCGGAGATGAAGGTCTGGCGAGCCGGGTTGTCGAACATGTTGAAGAACCCGAGAAGGACGGCCAACACATAGACCTGCGAGAGCTCGATCTTGCCCGACAAGGTGAGAGAGGCGAGCACCACGGCGAGGACCATGGCCGTCGACTGGGTGACGAACAACATGGTCCGCTTGTTCACCCGGTCGGCGATGAGACCTCCCCAGGTGCCGAACAAGAGCATGGGCAGGAACTGCAGGGCGGTCACCAGACCGAGGTCCACCCCGCTGCCGTGCAGGGGGTAGACGACGAGGACGGCCAGGGCCGTGGTCTGCATCCAGGTGCCCGATACCGAGATCACCTGACCGGTGAAGTACAGCCGGTAGTTACGGACTCTCAGAGCCAAAAACGTCTGTCGGGCGGCGGCCCGGACCGCGCTCACGGATCGGTCACCAGTCGTTCGAGCAGCAGCGCCAACTCGGCCGCGGCGGCCTGCTCGGCGGGGTCGAGCCCGGCGAGACGGCGGGTGAGGTATGCGTTCTTGAGCGACCGGATGCGCTGGAGGGTGCGGCGGCCCTCGGCGGTGATCCGGACCCGGCAGATGCGGCGGTCCGCGGTGTCGGCCAACCGGACCACCAACCCCGCTTCTTCCATGCCGGTGATGAGGCGGGTCATCGTCGGCGGCTGGACCTGCTCGGAGGCGGCCACCTCCCCGAGGGTCGGGGTGCCCAGCCGGTCGACGGTCCCGAGGGCCGAGGACTGGGCGGGGGAGAGCCCGGCCAGGGACTGCTGGCGCAGGCGCCGGTTGAGGCGGGTCACCGCGACCCGCAGCCGGGTGGCCAGCCCGTCGTCGCCGTCGACCGGGTCGAGCGGTCCGCGGGTCTGGGAAGCGAGGGTGTCCATACCGGCATTATAGTTAGTTTTGCTAACTAATGTCACGCGGTCGTCCGGTTCGCACCGGGTCGCCGAACGCGCGCTGAGCACCGGTGGGGGCTCGGTACGATGCGGCCAGGGCGGCTGTGCCCGCAAGGAGGACCCATGCTGGACGACTACGCCGAGCACGACCAGGCCATCGGCCTCGATTGGTACGCCCTCGACCCGAACCTGTCCAACCTGCTCGACCGGCACCTCCCCGATCCCGCCGATCGGGCCTTCGCCGAGGAGCACGTGGCACCGTTCGGTGCCCTCATCGGCCAGAAAATCGCGGCCCGAGCCGAAGAGACCGACGCCCACGGGCCCGTCCTCGGGCGCTACGACCGGTGGGGCCAGGAGGTCGACCACGTGGTCCACCACCCCACGTGGACCCAGAACAAGGCCGATCTGGTGTCGGCCGGGTTTCCCGGGCTCTCCCACCACGCCGGACGATCCGTGCCCGGGGTGGTGACCGCGTCACGGGCCTACCTCGTGAGCCAGGCCGAGACCGCCGTCTATTGCGGGCTCGGTATGACCGGCGGCGCCGCGGACATCGTCGAGCGGTACGCGCCCGAGTCGGTGCGACACGACATCGCCGAGCGGCTCATGAGCATCGAGCCCGACCAGGCGTGGGAGGGCGGCATGTTCCTCACCGAACGCCAGGGCGGCAGTGACGTTGGAGCGAACACCACCAGAGCGGTCCAAGACGGCGACGAGTGGATGCTCTTTGGGGACAAGCACTTCTGTTCCAACGTCGATGCGGAGATCTTCATCGTGCTCGCCCGCCCCGATGGGGCGCCCCCGGGCAGCCGTGGCCTCGCCACCTTCATCGTGCCCAGCGCGCTGCCCGACGGCTCGCCCAACGGGTTCGTCATCAAGCGGCTCAAGCCCAAGCTCGGAACCGTCGGGGTCCCGACCGGCGAGGTCACCCTCGATGGCGCCCGGGCCTGGCTGGCGGGGGGTACCGCCGGCTCGTCGCCCGTCGAGACGACCGACGCAGCCCGGGATGGTCGAGGCATCAACCGGATGATGGAGATGGTCAACGGCAGCCGCTTCGGGGTGGCGTTGATGGGGCTCGGTATCCACCGGCGCTGTTTCCTCGAGGCCGCCATCTACGCCGGCCGCAGGACCCAATGGGCCCAGCGCATCGACCACTACCCGCTCGTGCGTGAGACCCTCGTCGATCTCCTCGTCGACCTTGAGGCCGGCATGGCCGCCACCTTTGAATGCGCCGGTTCGGCCCGGGGCGCGACAGACGAAGACGAGGGGCGGCTGCTGCGGCGCATCCTGATCCCGTTAGCCAAGATGCGGGCCACCCGGGTTGCCCTCGGGGCGGCCAGCACGGCGCTCGAGGTGTTCGGGGGCAACGGGTACATGACCGACTGGCCCATGGCCCGCCAACTGCGTGACGCCCAGTGCCACACCATCTGGGAGGGCACCGAGAACATCCTCTGTCTGGACGTGCGCCGGGCCATGCAGGGCGAGCAGGCCCACCTGGCCCTCATCGCCCGGGTCGAGCGGGCGCTCGACTCGGCGGCCCACCACAAGGTTCTCGCCGGGTCGGTCGACACGCTGGCCAGCACCGTGGCCTCCACCAAAAGGGCCATCGACCATTTGGACGGCGGGGACGACGACCTGGCTCTGCTGCACTCACGCCGGCTGGCCGAACTCTTGGCCGACCTGGTCGAGGGCGCTCTGTTGGTCGACGAGGCGGCCTGGTCGCTCGAACGGGATGGGAACGCCCGCAAGGCCGCGGTGGCCCGGCGCTTCGTCGGCACCAAGCTGGCCGATCAGCCCGCGCGCGGCCTCCTCGACACCGATCGCACGGTCCTCGACCACTTCGCCGAACTCATCCGCTACGGCCGCATCGAACCCGAGGATCTGGTCGCCTGATCCGCCCGGGCGGGGACGGGACCGGGCGCTCGCGAGGGACCGCGACTCGTCCCTGAAGGTCAATAGCCCGGGACGTAGCCCCCCTGGCCGAGAGAGGCGCTCTCGAAGGGGTCGATCGATTCATCGAGACCGCCGACCACCTCGCTCACCCACGGGAGCCGCTCGGTCAAGATCCGCTCCACCCCGCCCTGGAGGGTCGACGAGCTCACCGCACACGAGCTGCAGGCCCCTTGGAGCTGGACCTCGACCACCCCGGTCTCCACGTCGGCACTGACGAGCATCAGGTCGCCCCCGTCGGCCTGCACCGACGGGCGCATGAGCTCGATCAGGCCCTGGAGGGCTCCGAGTCGTTCGGCCCGCTCGGTGTCGCTCAGCGGACTGTTCGGCTGGTCCGTTGACTGGTCCTCGGTCTCCTCGTGGGACTCTGTCATCCCCCCATTCTGCCGTGCCGGGGCGCTCATCGTGACACGGGCTCGGCCCGCGCCCGAGAGCGACCGGTCCCGGCGCGTCCCGTGACCCCGTCTGACAGGCATACATTGGCGCCGTGCCGTCGATCACTGGTGTCGCCCATCTCAGCCTCACCGTCCGGAATCTGCGGATCAGCGAAACCTGGTACCGGGAGTTGTTCGGGCTCGATTCAGTCTTCAACGAGCGCCAGCCGCACTTCGACTCGGTCGTGCTCGTGGATCCGAACTCACAGATGGTGATTAGCCTGCGCAAGCACTACGGCGCCGGAACGGCCCGTTTCGACGAGAGCCGGACCGGGCTCGACCACGCCTCCTTTGGGGTGGTCGACCGCGATGAGTTGGTGGAGTGGGAAAAGCGCCTCGGGGAGTTCAACATCGAGCACTCGGCCATCACCGACACCGCGTTCGGCTCGGTACTCGTGTTCCGCGATCCGGACCACATCCAGCTGGAGTTCTTCTGCCGGGCCGAGCCGGAGCAGAACAAATAAGCATCTGGTCGATCAATCGGTCCCGAACGTCTCTCTCGGGCCCTCGGCGGCGACCGGGTTCTCGAGCACGCCCACTCCTTCGATCTCGATGCGCACCGTGTCGCCCGCGCGCAGCCACTTCGGAGGGTCCATGCCTGCGGCTACGCCGGCCGGGGTGCCCGTGGCGAGAACATCGCCGACTTCGAGAGGAAAGGCCGTCGTGAGGTACTCAATCATCTCGGCGCAGCCAAAGATCAGATCCGACGTCGACGAATCCTGGCGCAGCTCGTCGTTCACCCAAGTGCGCAGTCGAAGCGCCCCGGGGTCCCCCACCTCGTCGGGGGTGACGAGGAACGGGCCCAGAGGCCCATGGCTGTCAAAGGACTTCCCCACGGTGAAGGTGGGCGTCCGCCATTGCCAGTCGCGCACGCTCACGTCGTTGATCACGCTGAAGCCGGCCACGACATCGAGCCAGCGCGCCGCGGGCACGTTCTTGCACCGCCGACCGATGATGATGGCCAGCTCGCCCTCGTAGTCGACCTTGTCGGACACCTCGGGGATGATGATCGGCGCTCCAGGCCCGACCACACAGGTCCGCTGTTTGTTGAACCAATACTGGTATTCAGGGGCCTCCCGTCCCAGCTCGGCTACATGGCCCCGGTAATTCATGCCGATGGCGAGGACCTTGGGCGGAGAAGGCACAGGGGCGAGGAGGCGCACGTTGTCGAGGGGCCAGCGACGGGCCCGCCCCGACGCCGCGCCAGCGGCGGCTTCGAGAGCAGCTGAACCGGCGTCGAGGAGGTCCGTCATGGTGTCGGGGAGCCCGATCTCGGGGTCGCTCAGGTCGACCACCGAGTCCCCCGTCACCACCCCAGTCCGGGATTCGGAGCTGTCGGGCGGCAAGAAACTGGCCAGTCGCATCGACCCCGACGTTACCGGGCCGTCGCCTGAGGACCGCTGTCCGGTGGCTCCTCTGACCGAGCGCCGTGTGGGACGGCGGGCGCCCGGGCGAGGCCACCGACCTCGTCGGCGAGATCGTCGACCACGTCCACGAACCGGGGGAGTTCGGTATCAACCAAAGAGAGAACGCTCGCCGTCCGTCCGGCGCCGCTCAGAGTTCTTTCCCCGTTCGCCCAGTTCGGCCATCCGCTGCGCCTGGGTGGCAAGTGACCGTGGAGTGGAGCGCGCCCCGGGCTATCCGGCGCCGCCGATGTGCCGCGTCGTGTCGGTCCGCCGGGCGATGCTCGGTACTACACGCCGCCTCCGCCAAGATCGCGTCGAACCCGGGCGCCCAAGGCTCGATCGCCGGTCAGACGCCGAGCTCGTGTTTCATTGCTTCCCAGTTGCGGACGGCATGGCGGGCCGAGAAGGCGCCGATCGTCTCGATCGTCCCGTAGAGGACACACCAGAACCCGATCACCACCACCAGCACGACCAGGGCGTTGCCGGGGTGCCGAATCGCCCAGATGCCCAAAAATATCGAGATGATGCCCCGGATCAGGTAGAGCCACCAATAGGGCACCTGGCGGCTCATCAACGAGCCGACGATGTCGGTGACGCCCCAGAACAAGAGCATCCATCCGATGATGATGGCGATCACGTACAAGGTGATGTGGGGCCACACCAGACACACGATCCCACCACCGATGGATATGACACCCATGATGAGATAGGCCCACCGGAACTTGGCCGCTCGGAAGGAGCCGATGACCTGGAAGATCCCCACGGCCAAGAAGAAGGCGCCGGCGAAGTACGCAACGGCGTAGAGGGTGGCGGTCTTGTAGCTGAGCACGAAGAAACCGAACAGAATCGAAAGAATGCCCCCGGCGAGGTACCACCCCCATATTTTTTCGGTGAGCGTGGCCAACTCATCGCCGGCCGCGACTTCCTGAGGTGTCAGTTGCGGGCTCATGGGCGTGCTCCTTCATTGTGGCGAGGACTTCCGTAGCGTACCGTTGGCGCCCCCCGCCACCGTGGACCCTGCCAGGTCCGTAGGCGGCTCAGAGGCTGAGTCGGATGGCCGCGTCGGTGACCCGCCGACCCCATTCCGCTGCCGCAGCCGCCCATCGACCGGGCCGGCCGACGAGGTCGTCGGCTTCTTCCCACAACTCGGCTTCGATCGGATCCAGCACGGCGCGGATCGTTCCGATCGCCTCGGGGTGCCTCTCGACTCGGTTGCGCAATTGGGCGCTGTGCTGCCAGAGGGCCTCATCAGCGAGCGCGCCGGGGAAAGCGCCCGCGGTGTCGGTCGCATCGGGGAACAGCGGAACGTACACGCTCACGCACGGACTGCCCGCGGCGACCCACGCTCGGGCCGGTGCTTCGGGGTCGGCCGGCAGCCGGGCCACCATCGAAGAAGTCGTCGTCATGTACTCGTGCACGTGCATGCAGACCGAGATGCCGGTGAAATCGGGGCGGAGTTCGGCCGGCGGGGGCTCGGGCACCGAGACGCCCCCGGGCAAACCCCACGGCCCATGCCCGTGGTCTCGCAGGTGAGCCACCACTTGGCGCGGCGCCAGCTGGTCGGGATCGTGCGCCCCGAGAAAGGCGCAACTGGCCGCCAGCCGTCGACCGGCACCGCTCGAATCGATCCGATCGGACCAGGCTTCGAAGTCCGCCCCGGCCACAAGATCGTCCGACCCCCGGGTCCAGTCCCGTCGCAGTGATATCTGGTTGCTGATGGCCCTCGACCCCGCCACCCCCTCGGCAGCCCAGGTGGTGCCCGCCGTCTCGAGCACCCAAGCGGATGTCGGATCGACGATGAGAAATGAGGAGAAGTAGGCCTCCCCGTGGGGGTCGGCCGCACCACCCTGGCCGCACTCGCCGAGGAGCCCCGTCATCACGTCGAGCGCCTCGTCGGCCGTGCGGGAGCGCTCGAGGCCGAGGCGCACGAGGTCCATGCCGATAAGCCCGTCGGGCAACGTCGCGGCGTCGAGTTTCGTGGAGATCCTCTCGTTCCCGATGGCCACGCGGTGCTCGTTCACCCCGTGTTCGGCCCCCCAGAGCCAGGTGGGTCGGGCCAGCACGGTTGCCACCGCGCCGCGCTCGGGAATCTCGAGGTACTGCGTGTCAAGCGTGCCGACCCCTGACCTGCGGGGATGGGCGGCCACCAGCTGGACCTCGGTCGGCGGTCGGTCCGAGTTCTTGGCAAAGACCGAATGATCGTGCCCGACGGCGCACAGCGTGTCGCACATGGCGGCCCACTGTACGGGTGACGGCCGCCCAGCGCGCCCGGGGGTCAAATCTGTTCGGACCCGGGTGCGGTCACTAGGGTGGTTCCGTGACGCCCAACGAACTGCTGACAGTGGACGAAATCGACTTGTCTGACCTCGACTTCTGGGGCAGATCATGGGAGGAACGCGAAGGGGCCTTCGCGTTGCTACGGCGCGAGAAGCCGAAGCCCTTCTATGAAGAGCCCGACGTCGAGAACTCAGCCATCCCACTGCCCAGAGGTGCGGGCTATCGGGCCCTGATGCGCCATCGCGACGTGGTCGAAGTGAGCCGACACCCAGAGATCTACCGATCTGGTCTGGGTGGTGCGGTGAGCATGATCGATATGCCCGAGGAGATGCTCGAGTACTTCGGGGGCATGATCAATACCGACAATCCGCGCCATGCCCGGCTCCGGCGAATCGTCTCACAAGCCTTCAGCCCACGCATGATCCGCAGCATCGAGGACACCATCGAGAAGGTGGCCATCGACATCATCGACCGAGCCGCTCCCTCCGGGGAGTGCGACTTCGTGGTCGACATGGCTGCTCCCCTTCCGTTGAAGGTCATCTGCGACATGATGGGCGTCGCCGAGTCCGACTACGACGCCGTCTTCCGCTGTTCGAACATCATCTTGAGCATGGGGGATACCGAGTACATCCCCGAGGGTACCGACCCGATGCTCGCTTTTATCAATGCCGGCGCCGAGCTCAACGCGCTCATGGAAGGTCTCGGAAAGTACCGAATCGAGACTCCGACCGACGACCTCACCTCCGCGCTCGTCAACGCCAATGTCGACGGCGAAGCACTTAGCCACGCCGAGCTGGCCTCGTTCTTCATCCTGTTGGTGGTGGCCGGCAACGAGACGACCCGCAATGCCATCAGCCACGGCCTGCTGGCCCTCACCGAGTACCCCGACCAGCGCGCCCTCTGGCAGGCTGACTTCGATGGGCTGGCCGCTACCGCGGTCGATGAGATCGTCCGTTGGGCTACCCCGGTCATCTGGATGCGCCGCACGGTGGCCGAGGAGACCGTCTTGTCGGGCGACGAGATGCACCCCGGGGACAAGGTGCTCTTGATGTACGCCTCGGCCAACCGGGACGAGGACGTGTTCAGCGATCCATACCGCTTCGACTTGGCTCGGGACCCCAACCCCCATGTCGGCTTCGGGGCGGCCGGGCCTCATTTCTGCCTCGGCGCCCACCTGGCCCGGCGCGAGATCCTGGTGATGTTCCGCGAGTTGTTCAAACGCCTTCCCGATATCGCGGCCAGCGGCGAGCCGGACCGGCTGCGCTCCGCGTTCATCAACGGGATCAAACACCTCCCCTGCGCCTTCACCCCCGCCAACTGACAACCTCGCGTGGGTGCAGGGTCGGCGCTGTGTCCGGCCCGTTAGGCAAGAAGCAATTTTCTTGCAACGTTCCGGGCCGCTCGGGCGTCATAGAAGGTGATGACCAAGATCGGGGACCGCTCAGGCGTGCACCGCCGAGCCTACGGGGTCGGGCCAACGGTGGTACCTGAAGAGGCGCGCGGCGGAGCCGACGATCAGGCGAAGCGGTTCCCCGCGCCAGCGAGCGATGCGGTAGTCCGCGGGGCCGCAGCGGCGGCTCTCGCCCCCCCGACCTTCGGTGAGTTCTACGAGCAGCACTTCGTCGGCTTGGTTCGCCTCGCCATGCTCCTGACCGGTTCCAAAGATGTAGCGGCCGACCTCGTCCAGGACTGCTTCGTCGGGCTGCACAGGCATTGGGTGAGAGTCGACCAGCCGCTCCCGTACGTGCGGCGATCGGTGATGCACGCCTGTGCCTCGCACCACCGCAAAGCGGCCCGGGCGAGGAACCGGCCCGTCGAGCGCCCGGTCACCACCGAACTCGGGGCCGACGAGTTGAGCGATGCACTGGCAGCGCTCGCGCCTAAGCAGCGGGCCGCCATCGTCCTGCGCTTCTACGACGACCTCTCTGACGACGACATCGCCCAAGCCCTCCGGTGCCGACCGGCCACCGTGCGGTCGCTCGTCCACCGGGGCTTGATCGAACTGCGAAAGGTGATCGAACCGTGAACTTCGAAGACCGTCTCCGCCAATCGCTTCATCTCCAAGCGGAATCCGTCGACGCGTCCCCTGATGCAGACGACCTGCTCGAACGGTCGGGGCGCGCCGCCCACCGCCGATCGCGGGCGTTCGTCGTCGCGACTCTGGGCATCGTCGTGGTGGTCGCCGCAGGGGGCGTTGCTGCCGGCGCGTCCCTCGCCCGTCGCGCTCCCACGATCCACAATGTGAGCCTCCCGGCCGGCCCGACGAGCGGCGGTGCCAATGTGGCGTTGGCACCGGCGTCCGCCGGCGGCCCAGCCAGCACCACCATCCCCGCGGCTCCCCAATCGCTCTCCCCTCTTTTCCGCCGGACAACTCTCGGCGGTGTGGACATCCGCGCCTACTCAGCGCCGAACACGCCGACCTGCAGTCCGGGAGAGGCCTGTTCGGGCTCGGGAACGACGGGCACAACGGGCACAACGGGCACAACGGGCACAACGGGCACAACGGGCACAACGACGACGGTGCCCGCCTCCGTGACCACCTGCCCGAATCTCCCGTGCCCGATCGCGGTGGACCCCGGTGGCCCGATCCGCGGCGGAACGGTCCCCGTCCCGATCAGCTGTCCCGTGGGTGCGGAGTGCGCCCAACCGCTCGTGGCACCGAACCAGCCGGCGGGACCACAGACGACAACCGGCACCACCGTGCCAGCCACCCAAGGTGCGCCCGGGCCCCCGGTTGTCACGTCGTGCCCCGAGGAGTCCGTCGTGCTCGAGCTCTCCAATGACGGTGCCGTTGGCACCGGGACGGTCGACGCTCCGAGCGCGCCGGCGATGGCGCCGAGTGCGGTGGCCATCGACGGAACCGGCTCGTTCGGGACGACCGAAGGGACCCCAAGCGCCTGGGTCGTGCTCTCCGTGGGCAGCGGCGTGGGCACGGTGCGGATCGACGGCGGGGCCGCCGGCAGCGACCAGATGACCCCGGTCGGGGGACTGGCCACCCTCGCCCTCCCCGTCGCGGACCTCTCGGGGGACACAATCGACGCAATCGACGCCAACGGCAACGTCATATCCTCGGTGACCGCGTCAGCCACCGGATCGGTTCCGACGACCCCTGTCTGCACGACGGGCAACCCGCCACCGACGGCGACCACGAACCCTGCAACGTCGAGCTCGCCGCCCGAACCACCACTTGGCACTCCGGGGTCGACGACCGTCACGCCCTCTACGGGAGGGGCCAACCCCGGGTCACCTTCGGGCACCTGAGCGGCGGTCGAGCCACCTTCGGTTTCGAGCAGGTCGTCGCCAGTGGGTGGCGGTATCGGGCGGAGGGGCCATACCAAGAGCTGTCCGACCGACGCCGAAGCGATACAGCTCCGCCATCAACAATTGGGAGGGCTCCGGTGCACGCAGGCCGCCCAATCAGGAGGCGGGGCCCGACTGCGGGCCGCGGGATCGGACCGCGTCGACCTGCTCAAACGCTGCGCGCAGGTCGGCGATCCAGGATTCCTCGTTGCTCCCGACCAGGCGCACGCACCAAGCCAGGGCCTCGCTCCGGCTGCGGGCGACGCCCGCGTCGATCAGTGTGTCGAGGACTTGACGTTCGCGAATGCGGAGCCGGGTCATGACCGGGACACTGGCCACGGTGAAGTCGCTCGTCGTCCCGTCACAGCGTGCGCCCCAACTGACGTGGCGACCGAAGGAGGACTGGGCCTCTTCGGCAATGTGCATCCGTTGCTCACGGGTGTCCTCCCGGAACCCGCTTATCCGCGCGCTCGCGGCCGTTTCGCGCTCGTCGTCTGAGGCCGTTTTGGCCAGCGTCGCCGCAGGCAACGTACCGACAATGAGTATCTCGTCGTCGTCCACTTCGACCGTGGCCGCCTCGGAGAACCAGTCCTCGGGCAGACGCCCGGCGAACCACGCCTGCACCCGCTGACGCTCCTCTGTAGTCGTGCGTTCCGCAGCCCACTGCCGAGGCCGGCCGCGCCCACGCCGGGATCCCCGTCGGGTCGCCTCTTCTGGATTTTGGGGTTCATATTTCATACTTACATCATTACATAGCTTTCGAGAAACCACAACCCGGGGGTTCGGGCACGGTGGGCCGCCGGCGCGCGGCATCAGGTGCTCGGCAAGATGATCGCTCTCGGGCCGAAGCGCGGGCCCCGGCGAGCAGCGGACGTTGCCCGCGCCGGGGCCCTGGCAGAACCGGTTGGTACTCCTCGGCCGGTGAGCCCGGCGTCTCGCCGCGGTCTCAGGCGAAAACGAGCGGGCCGTACGTGCTGCAGAGCCCGAAGGCGTCGATGATCAAAAAGGCGGCGATGACGGCGAGCACCACGGGGGCCCGCCATTTCTTCACGCCCCGGGTCATCGCAGGGGGCATGTACCACTGGGGAAGGGGTCCGGGCAGGCCGGAGAGATAGACGCCGAGCGGAATCGCTGCTTCGTCGAGAGGCGCATCGGTCTCTGCCGCCAACGCCAAGGCGGTCAGTTCATCGTCGGTGAACGCATCGTCGGCCAAGCCGGTGCCATCGGTCCCGCCTGGTTGCACACCCGCGTCCTCTGTCACCGGCACGCCCCCATCATCGCTCGCAGACACTGTCTCCATCGTAGGGGTCCCGCCCCAGCCCGGTGGCTCGGTGTCCTTACGGTTCGATAACGCCGCCATCTTCGACTTCTCGAAGGATCGAGGTTGAAGCTCGGCGCTGGGATCGCCAGATCGGACGTTCGAGGCGAACCCGGGTGCCTGGCCGATTCGGTCCTTGCCTCCCCGCCGCATCCTACCGGGGGCCCGGACCGGGGCGCCTCAGCCGAGGAGCCGCTTGAATCCCTGGTGAGTGGGCTCGAAACCATGGCGTACGTAGAAGCGATGGGCGTCGGAGCGGGCGAGGTTGCTCGTCAGCTGGACCCGGTAGCACCCGGCAGCTGCGGCCCGTGCCACCGCCTCTTCGAGGAGCCGACCCCCGATCCCCACCGAGCGGTGATCCGGGTGGACGTGCACCGACTCGATCTCGGCGCAGCGACCGCCGCGAGCCTGAAAGTGGCGGAACACCAGCAACTGGCAGACACCGACCACTCCTCCTTCGAATTCGGCTACCAAGACGTCCGACGAGGGCGACGCTTGAATCTCCGCCAATGCCGCCTCGTAGGTTCCAAGGGCCGAGGAGTCCTCCTTGCCCTCTACGAGGGAGCCATGCTCGAGCAGCTCCACGAGCCGGGGGACGTCCGCCGGTCGGGCACTGCGGACGACGATCGTCTCTTCGGACGCACTCACAGCAGAAGTATGGCGCCGCGAGCGGTGCCGCCAGCGTCGCTCGGACACCGACGACACCGCCCGGATTAGCCGCGAGGGCGAAGTCCCATCTCCCGCCATGCCCCTCGGGGCGGGTACTCGGGCAGTTCACGTCCCCCGCGACGCCGACCAGCCCACCCTCGCGGGCCGGCCGAACCGCTCGACTTTGCCGGTTGGATCTGGACCCTCCCGGTGCCAGGCGCGCGGGTCACCGGTACCTGGCCGGCCCACCTCTGCGGGCGGGGGCGGGCAGCTCTTTGGTGACTATCTTCGGCGGCGTAGTCGGTGGACCCTCGCATTATGCGGCTTCCCCCACGCACAGGGACTCAACTCCCCGATCGTGTTCATCTCCGAGCGCGACCACAGCTCCCTTGTCGTCGGTCTCGTTGTGATCCGTCTCGTTGGTGTGTCGTTCTATCCAGTCCATAGGTTCCTCCTGTGCGGTGCGAGTGGGTGTTTGTTGTGTGGCAGGCGGGAGCCCGATGCCCTCCGGCCGGCCACCGGCCAGACGAAAAGAGGGCCGACAGGAAGGGGGGACCGTCGGCCACCCACCGGGCTCCCGCCAAATCTCCGGCCCGGGCGATCCAATGCGTTCGGACCGGGCCATTTATGGCGATCTGCGGCTACGTCAGGGGGTTATTTGGGCGCGAAAACCCAATCGTTTGTCGATCATTCGTCGAAATGACAGCCAATGGCGCCCGTTTGTTGCCCGTGCCGCCCCGGGCGGCCCGACTAGTGCGGTGTCACCGGGATGATCCCGCACTGCAGTTGGGTGATCCAGAAAACAAAAGAGCCGCTCCCTTTCGGAAGCGGCTCCTCAACGGTCTCTGGACCTTTGAAAGTCCAGTTCATGCCGTTGAGGCCACCTCCCGATCGTCCTTGGCCTTTGCAGCCGACCCATTGGACCAAGCCGCCGTGCCAAGCATCGGAACGACCGCACACGAACGCGATACGAAGGGCCGCTTGGCACCTCCGATGAGCCGGATCATCCGGCCACTTGTCACGTTCATGTGTTGCATAGACGAACACTATACACGAAGAGTCGCACAATAGAAGACCATTGAATCGATTTGTGCGGAGAAATGAACCGCCAGGTGGCGTGTTCTCCGCGTCGGCCCAGGTAACGCCCCAGCGGTGAGCCATCGCCCGAGCCGACAGCAATGCCGGACCGTGGGGTGGAAGCCGAGTTGACACCACGAGCCGGTGTGAGAGGCGACTTGACGGGGTAGAGAGTAGGGATGCGAACCGAAGGTTCCAGTCCCGCCGAGGAATCTCCCGTCGACGCAATGGTGGCCGAGGTCGACTATCCGCTCTTCGTGGTCACCACGGCGGCCGACGACGAGGTGAGTGGTTGCGTAGCCGGCTTCGTGACGCAGTGCAGCATTGAGCCACCCCGCTTTCTCGTCTGCATTTCCAAACAGAATCACTCATATCTCGTGGCCGAAAAGGCTGCCGGTTTGGCGCTCCACCTTCTCGGTGCCGAACAGCTCGAAATGGCGTCCCTCTTCGGGGAACTGAGCGGCGATGTGGCCGACAAGTTCTCCCAGTGCGAATGGCGGGCCGGTGTGACCGGGGCTCCAGTGCTTACAGACTGCGCGGCGTGGATCGAGGGTCGGATCCTTCACCACTTCAGCGTGGGGGACCATGCGGCGTTCATCATGACGACCGACCACGGGGAGAGCGGCCCGCGATCGGGCCAGCTCACCGTGAAGGCCGGGGCCGTGCTCGAAGCGGGCCATCCGGCCACCGATGCAGCGACCGAGGAGACGACATCGCGTCAAACAATCGGCGACGCCGCCCACCGTGAATCTGGGAGCGGCGGCGCCTGATCAGAAACTCTCGCCGCCGGCGGCCCCACGTTTTTCGATCATGTTCCTTCGAGGGCCCGCAGGTGGGCCTCTAAGATGCGTCGCCTTCCGTGACAATAAGGCCGTCGAGGGCAGCAAGAGTTGGCTCCGCGAGGGAGCGATGACATACGAGAATGTCGGGGAGCCATGGATTCGGTCGCCCGTAGCGCAACGGCGATCCGTCGATTCGACTGGCATGCAACCCGCTCGCCAGCGCCACAGCTACCGGCGCTGCTGAGTCCCATTCGTATTGACCACCGGCGTGAACGTAGATCTCACCCTGGCCACGGATCACCGCAGCGATCTTCGCTCCGGCTGAGCCCATCGGGACCGTCGTGGCCCCCAGGCGCTCGACCAACGCCGCCATGAACTGGGGCGGGCGAGTTCGGCTGACCAGTATTCGCGGCACCGCGGCTGGACTTGTGAGTGGCACCGGCCGAGCGGTGTCGATGACCACGTCGAGAGCCGGGAGGGCCACCGCACCGACGGACGGCTCGCCGTCGAACGTCAGAGCCACATGGACGGCCCAATCATCACGGCCCTCTGAATATTCCCGTGTGCCGTCCAACGGATCGACGATCCAGAGCCGTCCACCACCTGGCTCCGGCGCCTCCGCACCGGGCGCTTCTTCCTCCGATCGCACCCGGTCGGCTGGAAAAAGATCGGCGATGGCTTGGATCAGGAGATCGTGCGATAGCCGGTCACCGGCCTGTCCCAGTGCCTTTCCCGGCGAGGAACGGGTCCGCAACTCGAGAAGAACCTCTCCGGCACGATGAGCGAATTCGGCGGCCGCCTGGTGTTCGGTAGCCAGCCCATCGGGGACTGAATGCTCCGCACTGGTGCCCCCACTCACAATCTGCTCCCCTCGTTTGCGTTGTCCTCGACGGCCAGGAGTTGCTTTCGGCCGTCCGCGTCCGGTTGGATCGACGCTACGCCGCCCAGTCCGGTCTCCCGGACGTGCAACGACTCACGACACTAGAAGATCTGTCCGCTCACCAAGACAACGCCTCCGTCGAGCCACGCGGCCGGCGACTGACCACGCTGGACCCGACAGTCGTTGACGTCCAGAACCCTGGCGCGATAGTTCTGCCGGTATGCGGGAACCATCGGGGGTTCTCAATGGGCAAGTTGAAGAGGGGCGGCCCGCGACGGTCAAAGCACTGGATCACGGCCCTCATCGTCGTCATCGGGACTGTTGGACTGGATCCTTCGCCTGCCGCACCCACCGGGCTTCAGTCGTCGACCCCGGCCACAACTGACATCGCTCCGGTCGGCCTTTCGACAACGGTCGATTTCGCAAACGGGCTCGCTCATCGCTCCGCAATAGTCCTCTCGGGCCACGCTCGGTTCGAGGTTGTGAGCCCAACCTCGTGCGACTCGAGTATTCGCCTCGGGGCCGCTTCGAGAACAGCCCAACCGTCAATGTGCTTGATCGTCGCCTTGCGGTGCCCCGTTACGCCGCGGTGTCCACAGACGGCTGGCTTACCTTGAAGACGAGTCGAATGACTCTGCGGTACAAGGTCGGATCAGGGCCATTCACTCCGGCCAACACGACGCTCAGCTACCAGATGGGAGGACACACGGCCCGAGTGCACCCGACCTGGGAGTGGGAGTGCCCCTTTGGGCAATCCTGCCAGGCCGGATCGGCAGTCTTGAGCGGTGGCGCCGCGATCGCCACCGGGCAGAACGGATACGAGAGCCCCGCGGGCTACGTAAGTGGGCTGACCAAGGTGGGTGCCGCTTCCACCTGGACGGTACTCGGCGCCCCAGCGGGTGCGGCAACTCTCGCTGTCCGCTACACCAATTACGTCATCGGAGAACAGCCCACGGTGCATACCATTGAGCTCGTCGTCAACGGTCACCCCGCCACGACCGTTCCCTTACGTCCTACCAGCGCGAACACGTGGTCGACGGCGACGGCGCCGGTTGATTTGCAGGAAGGCACGAACTCGGTACGCCTGGAGTGCGGTCCGGGAAATGGTTGCAATGTGAATCTGGACACCTTGGCTCTCGGACCCTCCGGCACCCCCTCGCCGACCCCGCCCCAGCTCGAACCGCTTGGCGGCTGGATACGGAGCTTTGACAGCTACACCTACGGGCGGCGCGACACCTGCCCGTCGCCCGGAAACTGCGCCAATCATCAGGCGTTACCGATCGGTAAAGGATCAGCCGTTGTCACGCCACACTTGCGCCCGGTTGGTCGCACCGCCGTGTGCAGCACGCAGGGACCAATGGGACGGCATGCAAGCCCTCTTGCCTCTGACGCCGCATGTATAGGCCAGTCATACAGCCGTTCCAGACGGCGAGTCGACCGCAGAACCGTCGATATGGCGCGAAACGAGGGGCAGAATCGACGTAAACGACAGCCGCTCAGAAGGAAAGCGGACTCTCGTCGGGTGGCGTCCCCTCGAATGGTG
>PMOE01000098.1 GCA_003161575.1 Acidimicrobiaceae bacterium
CACAGGTTGTCGTTGCGAATAGATCCGGACATCCACGGGCGTGGTCTGCTTCCCCCCGAGGGAGCCAATTTGATTCGTTATGCTCGGACGCAGTTCGACTTGTCTCGGAGCCCTGGACCACGATCACGTCGGGGCCAACCTCGAGTGCCCTGCGGGCCTCATCCAGGTCCGTCACTTGGATGATCAACTTGGCACTCGAGTCACGAACAGCGTTGGCGAAGGGGCTCGGGTCGCCGAACGACAGCATGATCGCTTTCGGCCCGTGTTCCAGGGTCCACTGGAGCGTCTCGACATCAAGGGCCCAGCTCAGGAATCCGACTCCCCGGGGGCCACCCGCCACGTCAGCCATCGGTGCCAACGCGACCGGGTGCCTCGCTGACAAGAACTCTGTGAAATTAGTCCTCAATGTCATGCGCACATCATCGCTCGCGGTCTACGGGCGCAAGCTCCACAGTGCAGTCCCAACCGACGGCGTCCAGGTGACACCCATCAGATTCCGTACCAGCGTCTTGCCAATCCGTGCAGCATGCTCCTTGGCCATGTCGGCGAGAGGTCCCGTCCAACGTGCGTCAATGCTTCCGGTCCATAGCTCATACCAGCGTTCGAAGTGTTCGATCCGGAGCGGCTCGAGGTCGTGCACATGTTGGTGGGCTTCGAGAATGGATCCCCCGTAGCCGGGCTGGCGGAGTAGGACTCGGCACCAGTAGTCGATGAGCTTGGGAATGTGAAGGGCCCAGTCGACCTCCGCTACCTCGCCGAAGACCGGTTCGAGCAGTTCGTCGAACACGACCTCCCGGTAAAAGCCGACGACCAGGTCATGGATATCGGCCCGTGAATCGAGATCGTGGGTCTGATCTGCTACAGGTTTGGCGGGAGCCATCAACTAATGCCTCGATGGACACGGCGCGGGCGTTTCGAGTGCAGCTGGTCGAAGCCGACCATATCGGCCGCGCCAGAGGTCACCGCGACCCTCGCCGGCCGTGACTCTCCTGTAACTCCTGTCGAGCAGAAGGTGGCCCCGGAAAGCCATGGGTCCGCTGGACCGGGCCAAGGTTCTCCCACGCGCCGGGAAGATGGGGAGCAAGCCGTTTGAGTTCTTCGAGGTGGAGGGCGGAGAGGATCTCCAGTCGCTCGGCACCCTCTTTGGTGAGCTGAAGTCGGACAACGCGATGGTCGTCTTCGTCTCGGGTCCGCGTGACCAGACCTGCGGCGTCAGCGCGGTCGATGAGACCGACTGCGCTGTTGTGAAGAAGAAGCAGGTAGTCGGCCACCTCGCCGATGGTTGGACCACGAGGGTCGCTGTGCCCCCGTATCGCCAGTAGCAATTGGTGTTGGGCGGGCGTGAGGCCCGCGGCGCGGGCCTGGCTCTCGCTCCAACGTTCGAAATGCCGTAGTCCGGTCCGTAGGGCCAGTAGTCGGGTGTAGACCTCATCGGGCAAAGTCACTCCTGCCACGATATCATCTTGTTACGATGCAATCTCTTCAGGAGCACGTTTCGCCCCCCGCGGCGATGCCCTTGCCTGGGTTCCGGCTTCACCTGCGAGACCGGCAGGCGTGACCGACCCCGCACACGGGCCTGACAACCACCCGAGGGAGGAAACCAGGGCCGAGACCCACATCAAGGCGGCCGATGACAGTGGGGTGTCAGACATCCCTCCGGGAACGGCTGACACCCCTCGACCCGATCGCAGCCGGCGATCTCCCGACAGCTCTGAGCAAGCGCTCGGGGACTTCACCACGACTCCGAAGATCCTCCCTCTCGTTCCGCTGGCAGTGATGATCGGCGTGCTCGGGGCCGGCATCTCGCTGGCTCTACTGGACATGATCGGGTTCTTTACCAACCTGTTCTACTTCCAGCGCCTCAGCGTCCATCTGGTCTCCCCCTACGGGAGCACCTTGGGCGCAATCTCCGTTCTCATCCCGATCGGGGGCGGTCTCATCGTCGGGCTGATGGCGCGATTCGGGTCCGAGCAGATCCGAGGCCATGGCATTCCCGAGGCCATGGAGCGGATCCTCATCAACGGCAGCAAGGTGCAACCGCGACTCGCCATCTTGAAGCCGATCTCCAGTGCCATCAGCATCGGGACCGGCGGCCCGTTCGGCGCCGAAGGGCCGATCATCCTCACCGGCGGCGCCGTGGGCTCCCTCGTCGGCCAGCTCTTCCATCTCACCGCCGCGCAGCGCAAGAGCCTCCTGGTCGCCGGTGCCGCAGCCGGGATGAGCGCTGTGTTCGGGACCCCAGTAGCTGCCACCTTGTTCGGCGTCGAACTCCTGGCGTTCGAGTTCAAGCCCCGCTCGATGGTCCTCATCGGCATCGCGGCAGCGACCGCTGACGCTCTGCGCATGGTCATGGCCAGTGCCGGCCTCGTCGCGCCTCAGCCGCTGTTCCCAGTCCCGTCGCATGCCCCGCTCGGCGGCGTGGTCCTGCTCGGCGCGGTGGCGGTCGGGATCGCCTGCGGTTTTGCCGCCTGGCTCATGACCCAGGCCGTCTACCGGTCCGAAGACCTGTTCAAGAAGCTGACTGGTCACCTGAACTGGATGTGGTGGCCGATGATCGGTGGACTCATCATCGGCTTCGGTGGTCTGGTCGACCCCCGCGCCCTCGGCGTGGGTTACGACACGATCCACTCCGAGTTGCTCGGTCAGCTCGGAGTGAGTGCCCTGGCGTTGCTCTTCGTGGTCAAGCTCGTCATCTGGTCAGGCGGCCTCGGTAGCGGAACGAGCGGTGGCATCCTGGCCCCGATCCTGATGATGGGCGCTGCCCTCGGGGGTGTCTTGGGCCATGTCCTTCCGGGCGCTTCCCCCGGCGTTTGGGCCCTCATCGGGATGGCCGGTGCGCTCGCCGGGGTCACCCGTTCACCGTTCACGGCCATCATCTTCGCCTTCGAGCTCACCCACGATCAAAACAGCCTGCTCGCCCTTTTGGTGGTGGCCACCGTGTCCCACCTCGTCAGCGTGCTCGTGCTCAAGCGATCGATTCTGACTGAGAAGGTGGCCCGGAGAGGCTTCCACGTCATGCGCGAGTATTCCGTGGATCCGCTCGAAGCGACGTTTGTGCGCGAGGTCATGGACACGGACGTCTTCACAGTGGAGCCGACACGCCAGGTCTCGGATCTCTATCGGGCGCTCGGCGAAGGCTCACCCGAGCGACGCCAGCGACTGTATCCGGTCCTTGACGCCAACGGCGACCTTGTCGGGGTCCTGCCGTGGTCAGCGGTGCTCGCATCTCGTGTGAGTGCCCGACAAGTGAGCGAGGCCATGATTGCGCCTATGGCCATCGCGTATCCCGACGAGATTCTCCGGTCGGTGGCCGACCGGATGGCCGGCCTCGGCGTCGGCGTGATCCCCGTCGTGGACCGGGCCGACACGAAGCACATCCATGGCATCATTACCCAGTTCGATCTGCTCGCCGCCCGTCAGAAGCTCCTCGAGGAGGAGCGCCACGCCGAACGCGTCCTGACACTCCGACGCGTCACACCACGTCGTCCCGAGGCGGACACGGCGACGGACACATCCGAGGAGCCCATGTGAACTCGTTCAGCGTCGCCCAATATCTGAGGTCCCGGACAGAAGAAGCTGCCTCACCGTCAGCCCCGGACGCTGGGTTTGTCCGAAGGCTCAATCCGACCGCCTCGGTACGCTGAACTCGTGCAACGAGCGATCAGCGGCTACCACCAGGACAACGAGGGCGAATGGGTGGCCGAGCTCTCGTGTGGGCATGGCCAGCATGTTCGCCACCGCCCACCGTTCCAGTTTCGAGAGTGGGTGGTGGACGCCGGAAGGCGTGATGCCCGGCTTGGGACGCCGCTCGACTGTCCACTTTGCGACCGGGCCGAGCTTCCCGACGGTCTCCAGCTGGTTCGAACCAGCCCGCGATGGGACCAACGCACGATGCCTGCGGGTCTCAAGCGATCGCATCGAACCGCCGTGGGCACTTGGGGCCGGATCGTCGTGCACGACGGGAACTTGCGTTTCGTAGCGCAAACCGATCCTGGGCTAGATGTCATCGTGGGTCCCGGCTCCCTACAGGCGATACCTCCCGAGGTCGAGCACAACGTGCAGCCGCTCGACCGGGTTTGCTTCTCAATCGACTTCCTCTCGATCCCCAAGGAACGTGCGGGGTGTAGCGACGTGACCGTGCAGGAGGCTCCCGAACAAGGTGGCGAGACAGCATGCTGGGCTCATCTGCTCTGCCCAGAATGTGGAGCCGTTCTCGATGGTGAACCTCACCCGGACGGCTGCGGTGCAACCGGTCGCCGTTGAACCAATGCGTCTGTACTCGATCGGCCGTCCTGTGCCTTCGCCGGGGCTACGTGTGGGCAGCACCATTTGCTGTAGGGCCGGAGCAGCAAAGCGTCTTGCAGGTGAACCGTTCACCGTTACTAGGCAGCCGCGGGCTCGCGCCAGCTCTCCGTCATCAGCCTTCGGGTTCCAACCTGAAGGTCGCTGCGTCAAGTTTCGGGCAGTATGTCTCTCAGATGTCGTTTACAAGATCCGATCCAGGCGTGCGACTAGTGCTGGCGGGTCCAGACCTTCGAGGTCGTCGGGCTGGCCGCACGACTACTCGTCGGCGGCAGCCGCCGCGAGCCTTACGACCCGTCCTCTTGGACTCGAGCCTTAGTGCCGTTGGATCGCCCGAGCGTCAGGCGGAACGAGAAGTTCTGGTCGACCGCTCAAGCCGCAAAGCATCACTACGGCCGACGTCGACATCGACGGAAGTGAGGAAATGGGACTTGCACGATCCAGAGTTTCGAAGAGTTCGGGCGCGGATAAAAGTCCGAGCTGACCCAACCTTAAAAGGCATCAGCCCTCGCCGACCTCCACGATCTTATGACACAACGAACCCTGACCTTCTCATGGCGACGAGGCGGCCAGCTCAGCGAAGCGTCCACCGGCGATATCGACCTGATCGCCGATGTCGCACTTAACCCGGCGTGACTTGGGCGCCCGGACAGCCCGCGCCCGGCTCGATCGTCTCGATGACACGTCGGGGTCGCCCGCTGTCACTCTGACGGGGATCCCGCTCGCCCGTCTTCGGACCTTGGTCATCGTGGACGAGCAGGTCTTCATCCGTTCCCACCATGGTGATCAGGGGTATTGGTTACTTCCGACCCGTCATGCCTGAATCGTCGGGTACCCGCAATGTGCCCCTCGACCACTGGCAGCACAGATCTCGACCGTCCTGCCCTAGAGGATGGCCAGCGAGGGAGATGACGGGCATCGTCTGGGCAGATACTGCATAGATCGAGAGCATCACTTGAGGGAGGCTAAACGGTGACCGAAAAGACGAAGGTACAGGTACGTCGGGTGTACGACACGCCCGCACGAGGCGATGGCGCCCGGGTGCTGGTCGACCGGATCTGGCCGCGAGGACTGGCCAAGACCAAGGCCGACCTCGACGAGTGGTGCAAGGAGATCGCACCGTCGACCGAGTTGCGCAAGTGGTATAGCCATGACCCGGCGCGGTTCAAGGAGTTCACCCGTCGTTACCACGTCGAACTGAAAGAGCCGGAGCGATCAGATGCACTGGATCACTTAAAGAAGCTGGCGAAGCGCCGGACGTTGACCCTCCTCACCGCGACCAAACAGCCCGAGATCAGCGAGGCCGAGGTCCTCGCCAAGATGCTCCGTCGCTGACGTCAGGCGCCGGTTGGATGATCGCGAGCCCCGCCAGTAGTGGTCAGTGCCCAGCGCATTGTGCAATACATGGTCGACGGCGGACGCACGCTCCCCGCCGAGCTACGACCATCTGCACCCACGATGACGTCGCGCAGCACGGTCGCTCCGGAATACTCGATGTCCCGAGTTGCGGTGAGGAGAACAAGCTGGCGGGCCCTTAAGCTGGCCCATGACGCTCGAGTTTCAAGGTTGAAGGCACGTGAGACCGGGTAGGGAACGCACCTATACCGCTGATTTCTTCGCCGTCGGCCGTCCCTCTGACAAGTGCTCGGTGCAGTCATAGCCTCCGAGTGCTCTGCCCGACGATTTGGAATGTATCTTTAGCGAATAGCCGCACTGACCACCACCTCGGATTCTCTAAATCCTCCTATCAAATCCTCGGGGAGCACAGCAAGGGAGAGCGCCATGCCACACTTCGTACTTTCGGACGTCGCTTCCGTGATCGACATTCAGCCCAGCGCGGTCGTGTCACGCGTGATCTTTCGCGACAACCGAACCGAGGTCACGGTCTTTGGCTTCGACGCAGGAGAGGGACTGAGCGAGCATCAGGCACGTCGAGCGGCCATTGTCCAGGTCACGAAGGGCCGGCTTGAGTTCATCGTGGATGACGAGCAACTCGACGCGAAGCCGGGATTTTGGCTCCACATGGATCCAGGAACGCCTCACAGTCTCACTGCACTCGAACCGACCTTCATGCTCCTTACCCTCGTCGACGCTGGGTAAGTTCCACAACATGGCGACCGTCGCCCGTCAACTGCGGGCGGTGTTGGAGGAGGGCGTGGTTTCGGCGCACGACGAGGTCCCAAGATAAAGAACGTTGTAGGGCTGACCTGTACGTCCGGCGGCACGACTGACCATGGGAGAAGCGATGACGCTCGGTGGTATCGCCTGTTGCCGCCGCGCAGCGCAGCGATCCCTTCAGGCGAAACCGGTTACCCGGGACGAGCGGAGCCCTTGGACAGCTTGTGCTCGACAGACTCCACCTTTCGACTCATACGGCCGCTGCGTTCGCCCGGGCGGTGGTCCAGCTTCATCACCACGGAAACGCGTGGAGCGGCTTGCGCCATCGTGTCGACGCATGCCTTGATGACGGCCATGACTTCGTCCCACTCGCCCTCGATGTTGGTGAACATGGCGTTGGTCTCATTGGGGAGGCCACTGGCCCGGACGATGTGGACTGTCTCGGCCACTAGGTCGCCGACCGACTCTCCGCTGCCAAGCGGGGTGATAGAGAACGCAGCGATCATGCTCGACATCGTCCCACCTCTGGATCCGAATGGCCATGGCCGCCCGCGCTCCCCTTAACAAGTCCTCGGGCTTCTACGGGGTCGCTCCCCGGTCTCGGGGTCCACATCAGCGACATCGTGGGCATTGTGGCGGCTCCCGGCGTGGCGGCTACTTCCTGGTTGGAAAGGACGACGAGGTCTACGCCTTCGGCGACGCCACGTCCTTCGGCTCGCTGCCCCCGATCCCCTGTGTCCGGGACGGGGTGCGGCCGAGCGGCCTTTTCGGGCTTCCTGTTGGTATTGACTCGGAGGCACGTTGACCATGGCACAGTGGCACTATGCCGTCTCGGTCTGAGGGGGATGTGGACGCGCTAAACAAAGAGGTCCTGATTGCTGCACGGAACCTTGTCTCTTCGCGTTTTCCCGCTGCCATCAGCCCTGGTTCCCGGCGGGCACCCGAACATTGCCCTATAGGACGGGTTGGGCAGGCCGGATGTCGATCCCCTTTCGATGATGACCCAACCCCGTCCGAATCCGGTCCCGAAGCGTCCGCGGGCCGGTCGGCTTACGAGACGCAAAGATGTCGACGAGGCGCGCAAATTGACCCTCTCTCGCTCGCCCGCGGTCAGGCGATCAGGTCCGCCTCGTGGAGCCCAGTTTGGTCACTGCGGGTCTAATCGCAAGGTAGTCGCTGCGGCATCGTCGGTGACCATCAATTGGTGGCCGAAGCGGCCGTACTTCGTGCGGTACGCAGCGTCGACGCTCGCACGGAGTTCGGGGGCACCTCTGCCGACGTCAGCAATGATTACGTCAGGTTCGAGGCCGGGCACTCGGATGCGTGCTTGGGGAAGGTCAATCACGTGCCCGAACCAGCCGGTGGTGCGGCGGTACCAGGTGCGCACGTACACGCCGTCGTCAACGCAGACGACCCAGATCGGGACCGAACTGCAAGCGTGCCGTCGGTACGGCGACTCGCGATCTGGAGTTCACCAGACCCGCTGATGCGGTCGAGCTGCTCACCGGACCACGAAGCCATCAAGGATTGCCCGACAGCATAGACGGGGTACTCATAGCAAAGTCCGCACGTTCCCCCCACGCTAGAAGTGTTCCCCGTCCCCATCGTCATCTGGGTGGATCGGGCAGATTCTTGGTCACCGACTCTAGCCGGTGCCGACAACCGGGGTTCCTTCGGACCGGCCCACCAAAGGAGGTGCGAAATGACGGCGCTACTCGTCGGATATGCCCGAGTGTCCACTGATCAGCAGGACCTCACTTCCCAACGCGACGGTCTCGCCACGCTCGGGGTAGCTGCCAGTCGGATCTACGTTGACCACGGACTGACGGGCACCAATCGCGATCGACCCGGTCTGCGCGAGGCCTTGACTGCCTGTCGAGAGGGCGACATTCTTGTGGTCACCAAACTCGATCGCTTGGCCCGGTCTCTCCCCGATGCACGAGCGATCGCCGACGAGCTCGCCGTCCGCCAAGTGCGCCTCAACCTGGGCGGTCCGTCTACGATCCGACCGATCCTGCCGGGCGGCTGCTCTTGAATGTCCTCGCCATGGTGGCCGAGTTCGAATCCGATCTCATCCGATTGCGGACCCGAGAGGGCATGAAGATGGCCAAAGCCAAGGGGCACCTCCGAGGCAAGCAGCCCAAACTCAACCATCGCCAAGAAGCACACCTGGTTGCCCTACTCGACACTGGTGAGTACACGACCGCTGATCTGGCTGAACTTTTCGGCGTCGCGCGCTCAACCGCCCACCGCGCCGTCGAGCGAGAGCGGATACTGAACGCAACGACGACGAGCACTCCTATCTCGGGACCGAAGACCCGACGGCTGTGTGGCGGAGTCCCGTAGAGCACACCCCTATGGGACGCCCCGCACCCGCCGGCCCGGCGAAGATGGACTGCTTCGATGGCGGTTCGTCTTGCGGAACCATGAAACTTGGTTCCCGACAAGAGAAAGGGCGCTCGCGAAAGCCAGCAAGTTCGGCTGTAGTACGGCCGAAACTTATCTCCGAGCCAGCATGAAGAGTCGGGGGCCGGCTCGCATTCCCCGGATGCTCGGGATTATGGGCGCCCTCCCCCTGGGGCGGAATCGGGAGCCCCCGCGCCATATCCAATCCGTACGCTCGCTCGCAGCCAGTGGCGGCTGTAGGCACCGGCGAGGCCGCCATCGGGCGCCGCGACGTCGGGCGGATTAGCGCGACTGCCTCTTCGCATGCCGGGCCGCCGTAAGAGGGCGTCGGTCGTGGTCGGAACCTGCACCGCCCGGCCGCCGGCGACACGGTCAACGGAGCCGGGTCGCGGCGATCAAGACCGTCTCGAAGTTCATGGCGAACGAGCCTCCGTAGTCGTCGATTGTCGTCCCAATGGCGTCGAGTAGACGGTGTCGAAGGTTCGGCTCGAGGGCGGCGTATTCGCTGTATGAGCGCAGCAGCTCGAGCCACTCATCCCGTTGGTAGTGCTGCGTCCACGGAAACCACTGCTCAGTCGAGGCACCGAAATCGGGTGCCGCCGCGATGGCGTCGAAGACGCCGGTGAGTCCGGACCTGACGTCGGTCGACCGGTTGGCGCCATAGCCGCGGAAGAGATGGTGTGTGCCGGGCGGCACCACCGTCGAATACACCTCCTCGAGCGCGTCGGCGAGATCGTCGGGGTGGGCGCCGCCGTTCCAGATCAGGCCAAGGATGCCATTCGGTCGCAGGAGCGAGGCCGCCTTGGTCGTGGCGGCAGGCATGTCCAGCCAGTGCCATGCCTGGGCGGAGGTCACGAGGTCAAAGCGGCGACCAGCAGCGTCCCACTCCTCGAAGGCGCCGATCTCCACGTCGAGTCCATGGCGGAAAGCGACCTCCGCCATACGGGGCGCGAGTTCTACCCCGAGCACCTTTGCGCCCCGCTCAGCCATCGGCCTTGCAGCGATTCCGGTGCCACACCCCACATCGATCACGTCGAGGCGAGACGGTTCCGGACCGAGCAACGCATCGATCACAACGTCGGGGTATCTCGGCCGGCACCGGTCATAGCGCTCGGCTTCCTGATCGAACAACCTCGAACGCTCCACGGTCCGACGCCTGCGTTTGTCCCCCGCAGTCGCCGACACCATCCGGTCCCAGTATTCGTCGGTCCTCCGCGCAGACGCAGGCGACGTCCCGTCGTTGCCATTAACCACCGTGTCGTCCTCTCGATCGAAGATCGCCGGACGACGTTGGCCGCGCGAGAGCCCGACGCTAATCGACCCTGTTAGCCCTCGCCAGACCACAACAAAGGAGGCGGGCCGTCGTATCGCTACGCGCCTGCGTGGTTGACTACCACGAGCACCGCGGCGCCGCACGGTACGTCACTGTGCCCTATTTGGCGTTCGAGACGCGTGAACTGGTCGGGAGACCGACCAGAGTCGCCCAATATCCCGACTCTTTCTGTCCCACGATCCCTGATTGGCCCTAGCTCACAGGTGCCGGAGTGAGCGGGTTAGCGCGGCCTCAGCAGTTGGACCCGCCACGCCAACTCTCAGTGCCCCCAAGAGCGTCTTGGGAGCAGGCTCAGCCGGCCGGTGACATCGGGGTTCTCATCACTGAGTGGACCCACTGACGCACATCTGCCTCGACGTCGTCGATTGGTCGGCTCGCATCGAGCGTCGTCAAGTTCGGTGTCCTACTGCGTTGATCCCTGAGCGCGGCGTTGATCTGGGGATTAAGGCATTTTCCACGGCTCGAACCGCCTGGGACTCCACTAGCGGCACCTCGGGCGAGCGCTCGTTACTTTCACGATGTCCATCGTATGGAACCGCAGAAGGATCACACCCGCCGGGCTGATAATGCGATCAAGACCCTCTTGACGGGACGACGGCAGAGGCGTTACTGGGTCTGAGCTGCAACGATGCAGAGCGTCCGCTCTCTCGCTTCAGGGGTTTGGCACAAGTAAGGGGAGGAGTCGTCGTCCTCTCGATCGTCAATGTGTTGGGCGGTGTCAGGAGGATTGGTGAGCCCGTTCCCAGGGGGTATGTGTGCGTGCAATGACAAGTTAGGCCCCTCGACGTGCTGCCCGGACCGTGTGCCATGGTCGGTCTTCATCACGGGCGAGGAGGGCGTCACGAAGCGTGAGTCCGACCAACCACGACCCGGTGCGGAACGGTGGCTCCGGGGACGTGGACAATCCGAGCTCGGCTCCCAACTTGGTCCCCGACAGATGCGACCAGACATGGTGAACCGGGGCAGGGCCTTCGTTAGCCGGGCAGGCCCTCGAGGAGCGATCGGGCCAGGCGGGCCAACCCGGCCGCCACGTCGGGTGAGGAGATGCTGGCCGCGGCAACTTCGGCCTCGGCGACGTAGCGCCGTCCGATCTCGACGGTGGCCGCCACCGCCGGGGATGCGGCCACGATGGTCCGGGCTTTGTCCCGCTCGGGTTGGGCCAGCGGCTGGCCGAGCATCGTGGCGAGTTCGGGACCGGTGTCAGGGTCATCGAGCGCGAGGAGCACCGGCAAGGTGTAGATGCCCTCGGCCAGGTCCTGGCCGGGTGGCTTGCCGAGCTCGGCGTCGGTGGCGACGACGTCGAGGATGTCGTCACGCAGTTGGAAGACCATGCCGAAGCACTGGCCAAACTTGGTGACGGCCTCGACCTCGTCTCGGTTCGCCCCTCCGGTCAGCGCGCCGATCCGACACGAGGTCGCCATGAGGGCCGCCGTCTTGCCGGTGATCGCCGTGAAGTAGTCGTCCTTGGTGCGGGTGACCTGGAACGAGGAGCGGACCTCCGCGACCTGACCTTGACAGAGGAGCCCCAAGGTGTCGGCCAGAAGCCCGGCGATCTCGGTCCCGAGACCCGCGGCGATGGCCGCCGAGCGGGCCAGCAGGTAGTCCCCCGCCACAATGGCCACCAGGTTCCCGAATCGGCTATTGACGCTTTCGACGTTGCGCCGAACCTTGGCCTCGTCGATAACGTCGTCGTGGTAGAGCGAGGCCAGATGCACCAGTTCCACGGCCACGGCCCCGAGGAGATCCTCGTCGGCGGCGGGCCGTGCACCGCCAGTAGCGGTGGCCAGAGCGAGCAGTGGCCGCAGTCGTTTGCCGCCGGCGGCGATCAAGTGGGTGGTGACGTCATCCAAGAAGGCGTCGCCGGTAACGACCGACGTCTTGAGCAGGGGTTCCAGCCGCTGCAAGCCCTCTTCGAGCCGGGGAAGACCGAGGGCCTTCGTGGGGTTCACCATGCTGAACGATAGGCGACGGTCAGATGGAACGACAGCCGACAGCGACAACGTCCCAGGCCCGAAGCAGTTTGGCCCCGGGCGCGGCTTTGTTCGGAGAGGCTCCCTGTACACTGCCTGGAGGGATAACGAGCCACGGAGGCGGCCTGAGTGTTCGAACGCTTCACTGACCGAGCACGACGAGTGCTGGTGTTGGCCCAAGAAGAGGCGCGCCTACTCAACCACAGCTTCATCGGTACCGAGCACATCCTGCTCGGACTGATCCATGAGGGTGAAGGTGTCGCGGCCAAGGCCCTCGAGTCCCTCGGCATCTCCCTCGAAGCGGTGCGAGAAAAAGTCGAAGAGACGATCGGGATGGCCGGCAGCGCCCCGAGTGGTTCGCCGCCGTTCACCCCCCGGGCGAAGAAGGTCCTCGAGCTCTCGCTGCGCGAAGCGCTCCAGCTCGGTCACAGCTACATCGGCACCGAGCACATGTTGCTGGGACTCGTGCGCGAAGGCGAGGGTGTCGCGGCTCAGGTGCTCGTCAGTCTGGGCGCCGATCTCGGCCGGGTGCGCCAGCAGGTCATCCAGCTGATGTCGGGGTACCAAGGCAAAGAAGCCGTCGGTGCGGGTCCGGGATCGTCATCTTCTGACACCCCCTCGGGCTCGCCGGTGCTCGACCAGTTCGGGCGCAACCTGACCCAGCTCGCCCGCGACTCGAAACTCGACCCGGTGATCGGGCGCGAGAAAGAGATCGAACGGGTCATGCAGGTCCTGTCGCGCCGCACGAAGAACAACCCGGTGCTGATCGGTGAGCCCGGCGTCGGCAAGACGGCCATCGTCGAGGGCCTGGCCCAGCGGATCGTGGCCAACGATGTGCCCGAGACACTGACCGGCAAGCAGCTCTACACGCTCGACCTCGGAGCCCTTGTCGCCGGGAGCCGCTACCGCGGTGACTTCGAAGAACGCCTGAAGAAGGTGCTGAAGGAGATCCGGACCCGGGGCGACATCATCTTGTTCATCGACGAGCTGCACACCCTGGTCGGTGCCGGTGCGGCCGAGGGGGCCATCGACGCCGCCTCGATCCTCAAGCCCATGCTGGCGCGCGGTGAGCTGCAGACCGTCGGGGCCACCACGCTCGACGAGTACCGCAAGCACTTGGAGAAGGACGCCGCCCTTGAGCGGCGGTTCCAGCCGGTCAAGGTGGAACAGCCCAGCGTCGCGCTGACCATCGACATCTTGAAGGGCCTGCGGGACCGTTACGAGTCGCACCATGCGGTCACCATCACCGACCAGGCCCTCGTTGCCGCGGCCAACCTGGCCGACCGCTACCTGGCCGACCGCTACCTGCCCGACAAGGCCATCGACCTGATCGATGAGGCCGGGAGCCGTCTGCGCATCCGCCGGATGACCACGCCGCCCAGCTACAAGAAGCTGGACGAAGAGATCGGCCGCCTGCGCACCGACAAAGAGGCCGCCATCGAGCGCGGCGCCTTCGAGCAGGCGAAGAAGCTGGCCGAGCAGGAGACCGAGCGCCTCGAGCGCAAGGAGGCCATGGAGGCCGAGTGGCGGGCCGAGGGCGTCGATCTCTTCGACGTCGTCGATGAGGAGGTCATCGCCGAGGTACTGGCGAACTGGACGGGCATCCCCGTCTACCGCCTGACCGAGGAGGAGACGGCCAAGCTGCTCCGCATGGAAGACGAGCTGCACAAGCGGGTCATCGGCCAAGAAGAAGCACTCAAGGCGCTGTCGCGGGCTATCCGGCGCACCCGGGCCGGGCTGAAGGACCCCAAGCGCCCGAGCGGCTCGTTCATCTTCTTGGGCCCGACCGGCGTGGGCAAGACCGAGCTGGCCAAGGCTTTGGCCGAGTTCCTCTTCGACGACGAGGACGCGCTGATCCAACTCGACATGAGCGAGTACATGGAGAAGCACACGGTGAGCCGACTGGTCGGTTCGCCCCCCGGCTACGTCGGCTACGAAGAAGGCGGCCAGCTCACCGAGGCGGTCCGCCGCAAGCCGTTCAGCGTGGTGCTCTTCGACGAGGTGGAAAAGGCCCACCCNNAACACCGTGCTGATCATGACGTCGAACCTGGGCACGGCCGACCTGCGCAAGTCCTCGCTGGGCTTCGCCAAGACGTCTGAAGCGGTCACCTACGAGCGGATGAAGGGCAAGGTGCACGAGGCGCTGAAGAACCACTTCCGGCCCGAGTTCTTGAACCGGATCGACGAGGTGATCGTCTTCCACGAGCTCACCCGCCAAGAGGTCATCGAGATCGTCGACCTCATGCTGGCCCGGACCTCGAACCAGCTGGCCGGCCAGGGCCTCGGCCTGGAGCTGACCCAGCCGGCCCGCGAGCTGCTGGCCGAGCGCGGCTACGACCCCCAACTCGGGGCCCGCCCGCTGCGTCGGGCCATCCAGCAGATGGTCGAGGACCCGCTCTCCGAACGCATCTTGTGGAAGGAATTCCGGGTGGGCGAGACCATCGTGGTCGATGTGGACGAGGCGCCGGGCGAGGATGGTCAGCGCCAGTTGTCCTTCCGGGCCGTCGAAGGGCTCCAGCCGCCTCCGATGGAGCTGGCCGGGAGCGGCACGACCACCGACTGATCTCCCCGGGGGGCCGGTTCTGGTCCCCGGGCGAAGTCTGGAGCGAACGGCGGTGCGCGAGCACCGCCGTTCGTCTTGATCCGCGGACCGTCGCCCGGGTCGCGCCCGGCCGGTGATCCCGAACCGGTCACAACCGCTGCGTAGGGTGCCCGCCATGGCCCGTCCGACGTCGAACTACCGGTGTGCGCAGTGCGGCACCGCTTCGCCCCGCTGGAGCGGGAAATGCGCGGACTGTGGGGCGTGGAACACCCTCGAGGAGCGCCCGCTCCCGGCCCGGGGGTCGCTCCGGCGCTCCGGCGCTTCCGAGGTGGCGCCGGTCCCGTTGGCCTCGGTCGACCCGTTGGGCGGCCGGCCGGTTGCCACCGGGGTAGGGGAGGTCGACCGGGTGCTCGCCGGCGGTCTGACCGCCGGCTCGGTCACCTTGATCGGGGGCGAGCCCGGGATCGGCAAATCGACCCTCGTCCTGCAGGCTCTCGCCTCTGCCTCGCTGGCGGCCGGTGGCGCCCGGACGCTTCTGATCGCGGCCGAAGAATCGGCCGAGCAGGTACGCCGGCGGGCGGACCGGCTCGGCGCCCCCGTCGACAACTGCTACGTGGTCGAGACCGGGGAGCTGCAGGTGGCGCTGGAGGCGGCTGGGAGGCTGGACCCGGACCTGCTCGTGGTGGACTCGATCCAGACGATAGGGGACGGCTCCATCGGCTCCCAGACGGGGTCGACCACCCAGGTGCGGGAGTGCGCCCAGGCTCTTGCCCACTACGCCAAGGCCACGAGCACGGCGACGGTGCTCGTGGGCCACGTCACCAAGGACGGGGCGCTCGCCGGCCCACGGGCGCTGGAGCACCTCGTGGACACGGTCCTTTCCTTCGAGGGTGACCGTCACCACGCTCTTCGCTTCCTCGTGGCGACCAAGCACCGCTACGGCGCCACCGGGGAGCTCGGGCTGTTCGAGATGGGCGAGACCGGCCTTGTCAGCCTGGACGATCCGAGCGCGCTCCTGCTCGGGGACCGGCTGGCCGGCGTGCCCGGCACGATGGCGGTTCCCATCGTCGAAGGGCGCCGTCCGCTGCTCGTCGAGATGCAGGCCCTCTTCACCCCGTCGCACACTGGGGCGCCCCGGCGGGTAGTGCAGGGCTACCCGGCATCGCGCCTGGCCCTCATCCTCGCCGTCATCGAACGTTCGCTCGCGCTTCCGGCCGGCGGGGCGGATGCCTTCGCCGCGGTCAAGCAGCGAATCCGAGTGACCGAGCCGGCCGCCGACCTCGGCGCGGCG
>PMOE01000097.1 GCA_003161575.1 Acidimicrobiaceae bacterium
CACCACTCGTTGGGACTTAACCCTCAAAAATGTATGAATCCGGTTGATTGCCGACCCTTTGGACATGCGAAGTGATCCCTCACGCGTGTCTGGTTGATGCTTGGTACCTGCCCCACCGGCCTTTCGGCGGCTCGAACCAGTAGTCACGGATGACGCTGACACATGGGTCTGACGGAAGACCAGACTTGCCCGCCTCGCTCAGGCAACCCGCCCCGGCGGACAAACCGACGCGAGCGGCTGAGGTGTTGTCGTCGGGCCGGTGGTTTCCAGGCGACCATCGGCGACGCACAGGGCGTCAATCCGTAGCGATCGGATCCGAATCCCGAAGAGTCCGTACTCGCCGGGTCCAGGGGTCGCTGCTGCGTATGCCAGCCACCATTGGCCGGACTTATCGGCGAATGCGCTAGCCCCACCGGGGCCGATCACCTCTGCCGCGGACGTGAGGAGTGGGTGGTCGAGCGGCTTGGTGCAGGGTCCGAGCGGTCCGGTGCACATTGCGTATCCCGTGGCGTAGGAGGCATCCGAGTAAGAACCGCCCGAGTAGACAAGGAACCAGGTGCCCCCGATCAGCGCCATGTCGGGGTTCTCCACGGTTGTCTCCCATGGCTGGTCTGCCGTCAAGACAACAGTGGGCGAGGTCCCAGGGAGAAACGAGCGGCCGTCGGCGCTGAGCTGCTCGACCATGATCTTGGCCCCCCGGCCACTGGCCTCGTCGCCCTTCCAAGTGAGCAACAGCGAACCGTCCGATGTCGTGTAGGGCGACGGGTCGATGGCGTCACAGGTGAGCGGAGCCGACTGGTCGTTCACATACGGTCCGGTGATCGTCGGGGCGGTAGCCATCGTGATGCACTGCGCCCCCGTTTCGGTCTCTTCGGTGGCGTAGTACATGACCCACTGCTCACCGACTTGAATCACTCCCGGGGCCCACTCTTTTCCATACGTGGTCCAAGTGGCATCTTGTAACAGCGGTCCAGGCCAGTTGGTTTGCGTCCAGTGCGCGAGGTTGGTCGAGATGAAGAGCTGGATCGGGCCGTTCAGGTTGCCGGTGGTGAACGCGTAGTAGGTACCCCCGCTCAACACAACATCGGGATCGGGTGAATCGTCTCGGATCACCGGATTGTGAAAAACAGGGACAGCATGAACGTTGGCCTGATCCGTCCTCCCGATCGAGGCGATTGCGGCCAACCGATGAACAACCGGGGCTGACCAAGCGGGTGGGACGAGGACCCCGGCCAGCACCGCTCCGAGAGCCAGGCCGGTCACGCATGCGCGCACCGGGTCGTGAGGTCGGCCCAGGCTCGTCGATTCCATGGGTCATCGTCCTCCGAGAGCCTGTGGACTTCCTGGCGGTTCCCCAGGGGATCCCTTGTAGGCCCGGGGGTCGCCGCCACCAGTCAGCCCGACAGAAGGATCACGACGTTCCAATCATCACCATTACAAGCGCCGCCGCGACCCATGGTTCGACCGTACAGATCGCCGATTATGTATCGGCTCCGTTCCATTACCAGTGCGGCTTATCCGGCTTTCAGTGAACAGAGTCGAGTCAAATAAAAGCTGGGCAATCTCGGTTGCGCAACCGCATCCCACGCGGAAGTCGCCTCAGGCTCGAGGATTCTCTCACGTCCAAGTTCGGCGTGAACTTGGTCAGAGATTTCTTCTCATTCCTTGTCTTCGGCTCCGTCGCTCATACGCACTTTAATGGCGTTAACGACCGATGGATCGAGAAGGGTCGTCACGTCGCCCAGGTCTCTGTGCTCGGCCACGTCACGCAAGAGTCGGCGCATGATTTTTCCACTGCGAGTCTTGGGAAGCTCGGGCGTGAGCATGATCTGGCGCGGCTTGGCGATGGGCCCGATCTCATGCGCGACATGATCACGCAACTCGGCTACGAACTCCTCTCCGTCCGGCGCGCCTTCTGTGCCGGCGCCTTTCACGGTCACGAATGCCACGATGGCCTGACCCGTCGTGGCGTCACTGGCGCCGACGACGGCCGCCTCGGCAACAGCAGGATGGCTCACCAAGGCATGTTCGATCTCGGTGGTCGAAATGCGGTGACCCGAAATGTTCATCACATCATCGACCCTGCCCAGGAGCCAAATGTCGCCGTCCTGATCACGCTTGGCCCCGTCGCCAGCGAAATACTTGCCGGGGAATCGAGACCAGTACGTCTCTTTATATCGCTCGTCGTCCCCCCAGATGCCACGCAACATGCCGGGCCATGGTTGTGTGATGACAAGGTAACCACCCTCGTCGTTCCCGACCGAATTCCCTTCATTGTCGATGATGTCGACCGAGATCCCAGGGAAGGGTGTCATGGCAGCACCGGGCTTGGTGGCGGTGATTCCGGGCAGCGGCGTGATGAGAATGCCCCCGGTCTCGGTCTGCCACCAGGTGTCGACGATGGGGCACTGTTCCCTTCCAATGTGGGTCCGGTACCAAATCCACGCCTCCGGGTTGATTGGCTCCCCGACAGAACCCAATAGACGCAAGCTCGAGAGGTCGTGCGCAGCCGGTAGATCCTCCCCCCACTTCATAAAGGTGCGAATGGTGGTGGGCGCGGTGTAAAGGATGTTTACCTTGTACTTCTCAATTATCTGCCACCAGCGGTCTCGCGCCGGGGTGTCGGGAGTGCCCTCGTACATGACTGAGGTGGTGCAGTTGGCCAACGGGCCATAGACGATGTAGCTGTGACCGGTCACCCAGCCGATGTCGGCGGCCGTCCAAAAGACGTCCTCCTCGGGTTTGATGTCGAAAATCAGACGATGCGTCGCCGCCACATGGGTCAGATATCCTCCGGATGTGTGCAGGATCCCCTTGGGCTGTGCCGTCGTCCCGCTCGTGTACATGATGTAAAGGGGGTGCTCCGCGTCGAAGGCCTCAGCCTCATGGTGCTCGGGTTGTCGGCTAACCATGTCGTGCCACCACACGTCGCGGCCCTCGCTCCAGTCCACCTCTTGGCCGGTGCGCTGGACGACGAGCACCTTTTCCACATCAGGGCACTCAGCAACGGCTTCGTCAACGGCGGCCTTTAGAGGGCTGGCCACACCGCGCCGGTAGCCGCCATCGGCCGTGATGACAAAGTGGGCGTCACAGTCCAGGATCCTTCCCCTCAATGCATCAGAAGAGAAGCCCCCGAACACAACCGTGTGGGGTGCCCCCAGCCGGGCGCAGGCCAGCATGGCCACGACCGTCTCGGGGATCATCGGCATATAGATGGCAACCTTGTCGCCCGCGCGCACCCCCAGCTCGGTGAGCCCATTGGCCGCCTGGCACACCGACTTCAAGAGGTCGTCATAAGTGATCGTTCGTGTGTCGCCGGGCTCGCCCTCCCAATGGAAGGCCACCCTGGCGCCGAGTCCGGCCTCCACATGGCGATCGACGCAGTTGACAGCCACATTCAGCTTGCCGCCCACAAACCATTTGGCGAAGGGCGGGTTCCATTCGAGCGTTTCGGTCCAGGGCGTGTCCCACGTCAGGTACTCGGCTTGAGAGGCCCAGAACGCTAAAGGATCCGCATTCGCCTCGTCATAGATCCCGGGGCCAGCGTTGGCTCGCTTCACCATCTCATCAGTTGGTGGAAAGGTCCGAGTCTCGTGCAAGAGCGCCGAAAGACCTTCCTCTCGTTTGTCGCCCATGGCCTGCTCCTTTCGATGTGGTCTCACCAAAGACCGCCGGGCGCTGTGGCCCGACGGTCTTTGGTCCAGCGACTACTTGTGCCTAGCTCTTGGGCGCCAGTGGGAACACTGGGACGAGGGCTTTCTTGAAGGTCTCGTTTATGACCCCAGCGGCCGATGCGTAGAAAGCCAGCGCGGCAGTCAAGATGCCCACCCAGCCGCCCGCGTGCGTAAGCGAGCTGCTGGAGTTGAACGCACCGATGGTGAGGAGCACAAAGGTGATGGTCAGGGCAACGAACACCCCCAGCACGGCTCCAGAAACGCGGAGCGAAGCGATCATCAGGTAGAAGGTCACGATCGTCCAGCCGAGCAGGAACACGCCAACGGCGTCGGGAACCGCCCCCACCTTGACGGCTGGGACCAAGAAGTGGACGAACACATAATACGAGATCCAAAATGACCCATAGGAGGTGAAGGCCAGCGCACCAAACGTGTTCTTTCGGACGAATTCCCACATGCCGGCCAGAAGTTGCGCGAAGCCCCCGTACACGAGGGCCAGGGCAAGTGCAGGGAACACGGCCGCCGGCCAGATGTTGGCGTTGTAGAGGCTCAACGCAAGGGTGGTCATGGCAAATGCCCCTAGCCCCAGCGGGGCAGGGTCGGCCACGGAATACACCGCTGGCAATCGGACATTCCCCTGCCGCGACTCAACTGGCTCATGATTTTCGATGGTCATGTCGATCCTCCTTGGTAGTGCCCTATGCGATCTAGCCACTCCCTCACACGCGCGTATCCGTCAAAGTCTGACGGGACAGTTCATCTGTTCGAAACATAGGGCGTATTTGCCGCTCGTGCTGGAACGTCACAGAGTTGGGGACTGCCGAAGGATCAGTTTCCACTTTGAGTCAATCAATCCCTGGGTAGACCCATCGCCCCCCCCACCTGCTTCCATGAGCTGGGACGATGGGAGCCGGACGCTGCTTGGGCAGCCGCTTGATCGGCGCAGCTGTCAGCAAGGGGTGTTAAGGGGACCATCGATGGAGGAGTCTGCACGATTTACCCTGCTCATAACCCGAAGGTCGTACTGCCGTGAATATGGGTCAGGTTCTGTCACCGACGGTGAAGCCAGCAGAACTTCCCGAGGGTTACGAGATGCAGGGTTTGGCCGTCCAGATCGCCGATTGTGTACGCGGTCCGTTCCATTGCCAACTCAGTTGATCGGGCTACCGGCGAGCGATTTGTGGGCCCGAGAAATCGAACCAGGATGGCGGCACGCGCGACAGTTGTCCCGCCCAGAACGGCTCTTTGCGGCCTGGCACTATCCAATAAGACGGGACAGACTCTGGAGTCGTCAAGCTGATCGGTGGCGATCAGAGTTTAAAGCTGACGCGATATCCGTCTTGACGATTTCAACAAGGGGAATGCGTGTTCACCGACTCGACCGACCGACCGGCCGACACGCACTGACCGACTGACCTTCGTAGATCGCCGCAGGGCGACGAGTACGTGTGGCGATCTACGACAGATCGAGTCTTCGGGCCCCGTCGAGCCTGTCGCGCTATTAACGCTCCTGGATGGACAAAGCCGGGATGGACGACGTCTTCATCCATTTCGAGGGCGCGGCTCCGTCGGACAGGCGAGAAAGAAGTGCCTCAATGGCACCTGGTGAAACAGGATTCGAGAACAGGAACCCTTGGCCAAGATCGCAGCGCTCGCTTCGCAGCTTCTCCAGTTGCGAATGATTTTCGATCCCTTCGGCGATGGTCTCGAGCCCGAGGGCTCGACCGAGTTCGACCAAGGTGTGAATCAGTGCGGCGGACTCGGGCGAGTCGGTCATCGCCGCGATGAACGATTTGTCGATCTTCAGTGTGTCAACCGGAAACTGCTGCAAGTGGGCCAGAGAGGAGTAGCCGGTACCAAAATCATCGATAGCGATGAGAACCCCGAGTTCCTTGAGCCCGCGGAGGCGACGAACCGTGGCATCCGCGTCCCGCATGATTGTGGTTTCGGTAACTTCGATGACCAGGCAGCTGGGTTCCAGATGGCTGTCAGCTAGTGCCTCTCGAACGTGGTCGAGGAAGGTGTCAGTCTCAAGTTGTCGCATGGAGACGTTGACCGACATAGCGAGGTGGTATGCCCGGCGGTTCCACTCAGCGGCTTGCTTACACGCCTGCTTGAGGACCCAACGTCCGACATCAACGATCAAGCCGGTTTCTTCAAGCAAGGGGATGAACTCGCCAGGAAGTACCATGCCTCGCATTGGATGATGCCAACGCAGAAGGGCCTCTACTCCACAGACGGAGCCGTTCTCCAGATCAATGATGGGTTGGTAGAGCAAGAAGAATTCGTCATTGGCGAGAGCGGACTGCAGATCCATTCTAAGCTCGAGACGGTCGAGCACAGCGGATTGCATTTCCGGTTCGAACGATGCATAGCGGTCCTTTCCAAGCGCCTTCGCCCGATAGAGAGCGATGTCGGCGTCGCGCAACAGGTCCTCGGCCGACTCTCGATCACCGACGGCGATACCGACACTGGCCGATAGCGTGAGCGACGTCCCTTCGTATCCTTCGATCGCAAATGGCTCGCGCAGCACACTCAGGAGCCGTTCCGCCACCAGCTCGGGGCCAGCCGCCAAGGAGATACCCTCGGCCAACACCACGAACTCATCCCCGCCCAGCCGCCCAACTGTGTCCCCGGCGCGCAAGATCGCAGAGAAGCGGTTGGCGACGCCTTGAAGAACCTTGTCTCCGGCGTCATGGCCCAACGTGTCATTGATGTCCTTGAAATTGTCGAGGTCGACATACAAGGCGGCGGTAGGTCGAAACTCGCGCCTTGACCGGACCATCATTTGGTCCGCCCGGTCGAGGATGAGTGTCCGGTTCGGCAGCCCGGTGAGCGGGTCGTGCAGCGCCTGGTGAGCGAGGAGATCCTCGGCCTCCTTGCGTTCAGTCATGTCGCGGACATTGGCCACGTAGCCTGCAACCGACGGGCGATCACGGAGATCACTGACGACCGCCTCGACATACGGCCAGGAGCCGTCAGCGTGGGCCATCCGGAATTGCACGGGCTCGGTGACAACCTTCGACAGAAGTCGAGAGGCGAATTGCAACTCCACTCGCTCTCGATCGTCGGGATGAACAAGGTCGTTGGCGCGTCGTCCGATGACTTTCTCCGGCGTTGTTCCGAGCAAGGCAGTGGTCGCTGGGCTTGCGTACGTAATCACCATGCCCTCGGTGATGACGAGCGTCGTATCGGAGGAATGTTGAACCAGAGAACGGAATCGATCTTCGGCTTCTTCCTTCTGCTCCATCGTCGCCCCGGCCATTCGAATCACGAAGAGAAGGACGAACGCGCCCATCAGCCCCAACGCCTCGGCGTCGGAGACCGACAGGAATGACGGCGCCCAGTTTTGCCAGATCAACAACTGTCCGACGGCGATACCCAGCAGACTCCAAAACGCGGCCATGCGCCAGGTACGAGATCCATTGTCCGAGATATTCTCCAGTGCCACAAAGGCAAAGGCGCCGACCAACACGGGACCCCAACCCGAGAGGTAGATGACGATGGTCACCGCCGCGACGTGCCAAGCCACCCGGAGGTGCACTAGCTCGCCAGTCGGCCTATGCCGATAGAGACGATCGACGGCGATGCTCACGGAAGGGATCGTTATGAAGACGGCGAGCCAGAGCCACACCGATTCCTGAGCCACTAGGCCGAACCACCTCAGGGCGAGAATGGTTGCCAGAGCCGCAGGTGTAATCAGGTATCCGAGGGCATGCGGATTCAGTCTCCAGCGACTGGGTCGTGTTGTTTCCACCTCGCCCGGCATCGCAGTCACCACCCCCCCGGTGGTGGGAGGAGCGATTGATCCTGAGCCCCGAAGGCGCGCAACCGCCATCGAGATTGCATCGACCGATCTCATAGATCCTCTTAAGTCTTCTGGAGCCCTCAAATGTCGTTGGCCGACCCACAAGGACTCGCCTTTACTGACCATACCCGTATCGATCAAATGCCAAGCGTGCCGACGACGAGAGGTGGCGTCCCGCCGAGTGGTG
>PMOE01000074.1:0-65613 GCA_003161575.1 Acidimicrobiaceae bacterium
GACAGCTTTACGTCAGGCGTTGATTGGGCGGCGGGCGGTCCGAGTCCATCAGCGAGCCGGTTTCATTCGCTAGAACGCGCGATCTCCGAAACTTTAGTCAGGTGACGGCGCGCAATGAACGGAGGCCAGCGCTCAGTCGGAGCCACCGATCTTCGACCTTGGCTACGAACTCGCGACCGGTCCGAAGGTGCGTGAGCACGTCTGCCTGGCCGCCCGGGCGTGCCAGCATCCATGAGTGCCCACCGGGCAGCCACTGGGTCTCCATCTCGGCGCACTCGGAGAACTCGATCGCTGTAGCCTCGTTGGCGACCCGGTCGAAGCAACCCCATTCGGGCAATATGGGAATGTTCTGGGCCACCAACTCGCGGATCTCTGAGCGCAGATCGACCGTCATGAGCATGTTCCCGACTGGCATCGCCCGTCCCATGGTGCGGACGTTGCGCCGGACATCGGGGAGCACCGAGCGCACCGTCGAGTACAGCCGGCCCATGAGCAAGTCGGGCGAATCGAGCACGACAGCGGCGATCATATCGGCGAACGGCGCGAGGTCGGGGACGAAAGGAGTGAGCGCACCCGCGATGAGCCCGTGTCGTTGCTGCCAAGCCGGGGTGGCCACGCCGTCTCGGTAGAGAATCCCAAGGGTCTCGTCGGGGTGATCGTGGGCGTACTGGATAGCCACGGCTCCGCCCATGGAATGTCCGAGGAGAACGGGCGCGGTTGCCCCGGCGTGGCCCACCACCATCCGCACCTGTTCGGCGAGCGCTTCAAGAGTGACTTCGTTCCATTCGAGAGGATCGCTGCCACCGAAGCCGGGCAGGCTCGGGTTTATGACCCGCCATCCGAGTCGTTCGGCGATGCGGGCACTCTCCCGCCAGTACATGGCGCCCCCGGCGAAGTACCCGTGGATGTTCACCGCCCAGATGGGCGGGCTCCCCGGGCCCTCGGGCCCGCAGGCGTTGTCATTGTCCGAGACCGCGAAGCGCAGGCGCCGACCATCGATCCGCAGTACCCCGGGCACCATGCGGATCTCGGGAGTATGGCTGACCTGCCGGCGGTAGTGGCCCCGGACCACCTCGAGGGCCCGGGCGCCCGGCGAGTGCCGCTTCGTCGCCGTGGTCTCGGGGATTGCCTGGTCTTCCAACGCTGGCGCTGTCGAGTGCGCCAAACTGGCAGGTACGTGCATAACAAGTGCAGACGCTACTCCAGCCGATCCGTCCATCGAGGCCGCGTTGCAGCCCTGGTGCGTCGTGGTTGCACCACCGTGGAACCACACCCACTACCCGGTGCTTCCTTCGGGCACCGACGGTCGTGGTGCGAACTATCCTCGGCCACCATGCCCGGCGCGAGCAGTCCCATCCGCCGCGGGTTTTTGAAGCTCGTCTTGTCGCTTCGCGAGGTGGTCGACCTCGGACCGTCGACTTCGGTCGCCATCGTTGCCAACACCTTGCGCACTGAAGCACGACGACGACAGGACGATCGGGCTGAGGCGGGTTCGGCCACCACCCGCGCACCGGGCCGTCTGAGCGGGGTCGAGGTACTCGGCGGAGCCGACGCCGACGGGTCGGGGCCGGTCGTTGGCGCCCGCTGTTTATTCAGCGAGGCCGAACTTGAGGTCGTCTTCGTGGGTGAGGATCTGGTCCGGCTGAGTTGGGGCCCAGCGGACCCGCCTGTTCCCTGGGCCATCGACCGCTCAGCGTCGCTCGGGACCCCGACGGTCACCGTCAGCGCCGAAGCATCCGGATGTACCCTCGAGAGCGCGGCCCTGCGCGTTGTGGTCGGTCCCGCAGGCGCCGTCTCCTATTTCGACGGGGCCGGAGTCCTTCTGCGCCACGAGCTGCCCCCATTGCGTCGGGGAGCTGCCCGCACGGCCCGCCACCTGCTGCGCCCCGGAGAGCGAGTCTCGGGCCTCGGCGAACAGGCCGGCCCGGTGGACCTGCGGGGCACAACCCATCGGCTCTGGAACCGCGATCCGGGTGGAGCGTGGGGACCGGGGCAGGACCCCCTCTACTGCAGTATCCCCGTGATGGTCGGGTTGCACCCCGAGGGTGACGTGCTTTCGTTCTATGAGAACACCTATGACGCAGTGGTGCGGGTCGACGCCAGCACAGCCCGGCTCGGAGCCTCGGCCGCCGTCGAACTGACCTTCTCGGGCGGGATGCTCCGTCACTATGTGGCGATCGGCCCGCTGCCCGGACTGCTCGATCGCTACAGCGGGCTCACCGGGCGGCCCCCCCTTCCACCGCGTTGGGCCCTCGGCTATCACCAATGCAAGTGGGGGTACAAGAATGAGGCTCAGATCCGCGAGGTGGCCGATGGATTCGCGGCCGAGGGTGTGCCGTTGAGCGCGGTCCACCTCGATATCGACTACATGGACGGGTACCGGGTGTTCAGCGTCGACCGCCAGGCGTTCCCCGATCTTCTCGGCCTGTCGGGCGACCTCATCGGGCGCGGAACTCGGATCGTGACCATCGTTGACCCTGCCGTGAAGGACGACCCCGGCTATGACGTCTTCGCCGAAGGCGTGACGGAGGGTCGGTTTCTCCTCGACGAGGACGATGAGCCGCTCAGGGGCGTCGTGTGGCCCGGTCCGGCGGTCTTTCCTGATTTCACCGACCCCGCAACCCGTCGCTGGTGGTCCGGGCTGTACCCGCGTTTGCTCGACCAGGGGGTGGCGGGGATTTGGCACGACATGAACGAACCCACGTCGATCACGCTATGGGGGGATCGGACTCTGCCCAAGAGCACCCGCCATTCGGTGGAGGGGCGCGGAGGCGATCACCGTGAGTGCCACAACGCCTACGGATCACTCATGAACGAGGCCGGTTGGGACGCCCTGGTTGCCCACGATCCTGCCCGTCGCCCGTTCATCTTGTCGCGTGCTGGTTGGGCCGGTTTACAACGTCACGCATGGAACTGGACTGCCGACATCGAGGCCAGCTGGGAGGGGTTGGGCCAGCAGATCGCCACCACCATCGGACTCGGCCTCTCGGGAGTGCCCTATACGGGGTCTGACATCGGAGGCTTCAGCGGGGTCCCGACACCCGAGCTCTATGTGCGCTGGCTCGAGTTGTCGGTATTGATGCCGTTCTGCCGGACCCATTGCGTGTTGGGTTCGCCTCCCCGCGAGCCCTGGCGTTTCCCCGAGCCTCACCGTGGGGCGATCGACCGGCTCATCCGCTTCCGCTACCGGCTTCTTCCCTATCTCTACTTGTTGGCCCACGAAGCGGCCGAACACGGCACGCCCTTGGTTCGTCCCCTCTGTTGGCCCGAGCCGGGCACCCACGGTTCGTCCCTTGACGACCGGCTGTGGCAGGTGAATGACGCCTACATGCTCGGCGACTCCCTGTTGATCGCACCAGTCACCGCCGAAGGAATGCGCAGCCGCATGGTGGTGCTCCCGGCTGGCCGCTGGTACCGCTGGCGCGCGACAGGCGCCATGCCCGAACAGGGAGAAGGGCCGGTCGAACGGAGTCACTCTGACAGCCACGGCGCCAGCGACGAGGTGACGGCGATAGAGGGTGGACGCTCGGTTCGAGTTGACGCACCGGCCGGTCAGCCTGTCCTGTTCGTTCGGGCCGGCTCGGTGCTGGCCCTCGACGACGGATTCCTCGAGGCGGCCTTGGGCGACCGCGGTCATCTCAGCACCGGCCACGAGCCGAGACTTTTCGCTCTGCACTGTTTCCCCAATGCCGATGGCACAGCCGCCGGCGGTTCGTACGACGACGCAGGAGATGGCTACGGCGAGCACCGGCTCGATCGCTTCGCGCTCACCACCTCGGGGGTAGGTGGCGCGCTGTTCAGCTGGGAGCGTTCGGGAGAGTACCCCGCGCCGGGGCGGATGTCAGTGGTGTTCCACGGCCTGGAGGCCACCGGAGCGATTGCCGACGGCACCGAGGTTGACGCGATCGTGACGCGCAGGGCGGGTGCGGAACCGGCCACCAGGTTCGAGTGTCCTCCCTTCGCCGAGCTGGTGCTTGGCGGTGTGGGCCCGAGCTCCGAGTCGATCTCGTAGAACGCCCAATACCAAACTCGACGCCAGTCAGCTCGTGTAGTCGACCGGGCCGGCGCCCTTGACCCCGATGGCGAAGGCCAGTCCGCGTAGCGGTGCGTTATCGGTGGTCGGCCAGATGCTGTGCGTGGTGTCCGGAGGCGTGTAGACGAGATCGCCCTGTCCGACCGTTCGTTCCTCGTCGCCAATCTTCATGATCCCCCGGCCCGACAGGATGTAATAGAACTCGTGGGTTGGGTGCGAGTGCGGGTCGACGAGACCTCCTCCGGCCACTTCCCACTCGCTGACCAGCTCGAGGAATCCGCCGTCGGTGGCCTGTCGCATTTCTTGGGGCCCCACGAGCCACCAGACCGGCACGGTGCCGTTGTGTTCAATGACCGGCGTGACATCTTCGATCGACCTGACGTCCATGGGGATCACCTTTCTCGGGCTCCGATGCGGCCCCCATTATGACCACCGGTCAGGGTGCGGGTTCAGCCGAGCGCTCCGCACGCCTCGAGAGCGGAGTGTGGCCCGGGTCGGGTTCGTCCGTCTCGTTTCCACAATGGGGCGCGTTCAGCACCACTCCGGGAGGGTACGCAGTGAGAGCGGCAGCCCGTCGGTGCCGGCTTCTGAGAGAAGGAGGCGCAACGGGAGAGGCGTCGGCAGTCAATCGGCGAAGATTTGTTCGAACATGGCGAGATCGGTGCGAAACGGCTCGGTGGTCCGGGGCCAGTGCACGACGAGGTCGGTCACGCCGATCTGTTCGTACCGGCCGACGGTGTCAGCGAAGGCCTCGACCGAGGAGAGACCGGGGTCGAGGCCGGGACCGGTGAGGACGAGGCGGTCGATGGTGCTCGGTTCCCGCCCCGTTGCTGCGCACGCCTCTTCCAGCCGGGCCATCTGGTCCGCCACGACGATGGTCCCCTCCTTCGGGTTCAAGGATCCTTCGCCGCGTGGGTCTCCCGTCGTGGTCCAGATCTGGGCGTACATGGCGACGGCGCGCATGCCCGCCCGACCGGTGGCGGCGACGGCGAAGGGAATCCGGGGCTGTTGGACGCAGCCCGGGATGCTCCGGGCTTCGTCGGCTGAGTAGAAGCGCCCCGCGAAGGTCGTTGCCGGCTGACGGAGCAACCGGTCGGTCAGGTCGAGGAACTCGGCGAAGCGTTCGGCGCGCTCTCGGGGCGGCCAGGGATCTTGCCCGAGCATGGTGGCGTCCCAGCCCGTTCCCCCCGACCCGATCCCGAGGGTGATGCGCCCGCCGGAGATGTCGTCGAGGGTCATGAGCTCTTTGGCGAAGGGGACCGGGTGTCGGAAGTTCGGAGATGCCACGAGGGTCCCGAGGCGGATCCGGTCGGTGGCCACCGCGGCCGCGGTCAGTGTCGGGACTGTGGCGAACCAGGGCGAATCGCGCAAGTTCCGCCAGGCCAGGTGGTCGTAGGTCCAGGCGTGGGCGAACCCCAGCTCCTCGGCTCGACTCCACAACGCGCCGGCCGATGCCCAGCGGTGCTCTGGGAGGATTACGACCCCGATGCGCACGTTAGGGAGAGTCGGTGGTCTGGTCCGCGCTGAGTTCGCGGATCAACGACGCGGTCACTCGCGCCACCCTACGACGGAGTCCGCGCAGATCACCGGTGTCAGGTGACGTCGCGGCGGAAAGTGGTGAAGTAACCGATTACCGCCGGGCCGAGCCCCCAGGCGAGCAGGACCAGTGCACCGGTCCACCAGCTGAGCATCACCATCTGGCTCGATCCGTGGCCATTTCCCCGGGTTAGCCCCCCGGCGACGGACGCGGCGGCCATTGAGGGCAACCAGTCGAGGTCAATCTGGAGGAGATGCCGGAATAGCTGGTAGACGATCGGCTCAATGATGAACGTCCCGCCGATTGTCACTAAAACCCCGGCCACCTGGTTCTTCAACAAGATGCCGATGCCCAGACCGAACAGCGCAAACAGCGCGAAGTCGGCCAACAATCCAGGCACCACAGGTCCCACCTGACGGAGTAACGCCGAGACCGAGCCTCCCTCGGCCGAGAGCCACGGCAGCCCCATAGCAGCTACGAGAGCGAGCCCGGCGATGCACATGAAGATTCCCCAGATTACCGAGGCGACTGCCTTGCCCACCAACACCTGCTCGCGGCGCGGGGTGTTCAACAAGGTGGTGGTGATGACCTTGTGCCGGTATTCCGCGGTGATGCACAGGACCCCCAGGATGGGTGTCATCAGGAGTGCCTCCCCCAGGTAGCCGGAGCCGACCAGGTCGCGCAGCTGATCGACGGTGACCGGCGCGCGGAATGCCGGGCCGTGGGCTCTCCCACTCACGAAGGCACCAAGGACTCCGAGCGCGGTGAGCACCAGCGATACGCCGAGGACGACCCAAGGTCCGGGGGTTGTCCGCAGCTTGAGCAGCTCGGCTCGAGCAACCCGAATCACTGCGGGTTCCCACTCGGTGGGCCACTCGGCGTTTCGGGTGGCGGTACGGGCGGAGTCGGAGGTATGGGCGGCTGCGTCGGTGGAGGCGCCCACGTGGCCGTGGGGTCTGGGGCGGCGTGGGCCGGCCGCCGACCCGGTGGGGCAACCGGTCCGGGCGCCACCGGTCCGGGCGCCACCGGTCCGGGTGGCGCCTGATCTTGGGGCATCGGCGCCCACACCTGGACGGGTGGGTTGGCTCGGCCGACGGGGCTGGCCTCATACCCCAGACCGGCGGTGAGAGACAGGAACAATGACTCGAGGTTGATTCCTTGGTGGGTCAACTCGTAGACGACGACCTGGTGGGCGGCGAGCAAAGGGCCGAGCTGTTCGGGACCCACACCACCGATCGTCACGATGTCGTGACCTTCGCGTTGGAAAGTCAGCCCGACGCTCAACAGGACGGCTTGCAGGCGGTCCGGCTCGGGCGTGCGCACTCGCATAGCCGACTGTGTCGCGCTCATCAGAGACGCGAGGGTGCCCAGGGCGCGAACCTGTCCTTGGGCCACGATGATCACGTCGTCGATGGTCTGGGCCATCTCGGCTAAAAGGTGCGAGGAGACCAGCACCGTCCGTCCTTGGCCGGCCAGGTGGCGGAGAAATTCGCGGAGCCACGCAATGCCCTGAGGGTCGAGACCGTTGGACGGCTCGTCGAGGATGAGGACCCCAGGGTCGCCGAGCAGCGCGCCGGCCAGCTCCAGGCGCTGGCGCATTCCCATCGAGAAACCGCCCACCTTCCGTTTGGCGTCGCCAGAGAGGCCCACCAACTCGAGGACCTGGTCGATGCGGGAGTTGTCGATCCCGCCGGCAATGGCGATCATCTTGAGGTGGGAACGGGCCCGGCGGGCCGGGTGGAAACTTGTGGCCTCGAGTACGGCCCCGACCTGGTGCAACGGGAGAGTGATGTCGCGGTAGCGCTGCCCGCCGATGGTGGCGGTCCCCGCGGTCGGATTCACCAGGCCGAGGAGCATCCGCAGCGTCGTCGTTTTCCCGGCACCGTTCGGGCCGAGAAAGCCCGTTACCCGGCCGGGCTGGACGACGAAGTCGAGACCTTGCACTGCGTGGACCCGACCGAAGTGCTTTGTCAGTCCGTGCACCTCAATGGGTACACCCGTTGCTGGAGGGGCCACCGCCATTCGATGATGGTAATCCGGCTTGGTGGGGGGATACGGATGCGGCTCAATCGGGTCCCATCGGAGCCATCGAGCAGCGTTAGAGGGTGACGATCTGGCGGATGACCTCGCCCTTCTTCAAGGCCTCGATGCCCTCGTTGATCCCTTCAAGGCCGAAGCGCTTGGACACCATTCCGTCGAGATCAAGCCGGCCGGCCTTCCACAGCCGGATCAGCCTGTGGAATTCGGTGCGCACGTCGGCGCCGCCGTAATAGCTGCCGAGCAGGCGCTTCTCAGAGAAGAACAATTCGAAGCCGTTCAACTCGAGAACAGCGTCGCCCCGGCCGGCCCCGACGATGACCGTGGTCCCGCCCCGGCGGGTGGCGTCCCAGGCGGCCCGGAAGGTTGGTGCGATGCCGATGCATTCAATGGCGTAGTCGAAGCCTTCGCCTCCGGTGACTTCGGCACTCACCTCGGCCAGGTTGTCGGGGTGTACACCATGGGTGGCCCCGAAGTGCTTGGCGTCCTCGAGCTTCGAAGGCACCGTGTCGACAGCGACGATCTCGGCTGCCCCGCAAACCCGCGCGCCTTGAATCGCCGAGATCCCGACACCGCCGCAGCCGAAGACAACGACCGACGAGCCGACTTCGACTTTGGCCGTGTTGACCGCCGCTCCGACTCCGGTGGTCACGCCGCAGCCGATCAGGGCGCCAATCTCGTAGGGCACCTCATTGGGAATCACAACGACCCCCTGCTCGGGAAGGATCAGTTCTTCGGCCCAGGTACCGGTGCCGGCAAAACCGAAGATGTCCTCACCCCCAGACTTGAAGTGGGCGGCCCCGGCGATGGCGAAGAAGATGTCGACGCACAGGTTCGGCTGCCCGCGCAGGCAGGCCTTGCACTTCCCGCACGGCGGCGTCCAGGCCACGATCACGTGGTCCCCGACCTTGGAGCTGGTAACGCCGTCGCCGACGGCGACGATCTCACCGGCGCCCTCGTGGCCCGGGACGAAGGGGGCGCCCTGAGGCAGGTTTCCGTTCATGCCCGAGAGGTCCGAGTGGCAGATGCCCGCGGCGTGGATCTTCACCCGGACCTGGCCGGGCCCCGGGTCGGCGGCCGTCAGGTCGTCGACGATCTCGACCTTCTCGTCGCCGGTCGTCCTACAAATCGCTCCGCGCATTGTCTCCTCCGTCTCCTCGGTGCCCACGGCAGGCACCCGGCCCGGCCACCGGTTTGTGCCAAGCCGAGGCGGCTGGCATCTGTGGCAACACCTTATGGACCGTCGCCGGGGACGGTCCGCCAGGCATTCGACCACGCACCGCGCCGCGGTGCAATTGCGGACCGGGCCCCGATCGCCTCAGGTGCTCGTCAGTTCGGGCGGCAAGAGCAGGCTGACGGCTACGGCCAGCTCGTCATAGACCCGGGACATAGTGGACCACCCGTTGATCCACCCCACCAGGGCCGAATACCAGACATGGCCGATGATCCGGGCCCGTTCGGAGGGGTCGGGGGGCTGCGGCTCGCCGATGGCCCGGGTGATGATCCCCTCCATTAGCCGGGTGATCTGCTGCTGGCATCCGACGGCGGCGAGATCGGGTGAAGACAGCGATGTGAACACGGCTGCCACCAGCCGGGGCTGGCGTCCCATGGCCCGCAGCGCCCGGTCGAGGACGTCGAGGACCCGCTCGGCCGGGAGGTCGCCCCGGGCCGGTTGCTGGGATAGTCGCGAGTCGAGGAGCTCGATCCAGTGCACGAGGGTGGCCGCCAGCAGGTGGTCCTTCGAGGTGAAATACCGGTAGACGGTGCCCATGGCCACGTCGGCCCGAGCCGCCACGTCGCGCATCTGCACCGCCTCGTAGCCGCCCTCGAGGCCGAGGCTCATGGCGGCGTCGACCACCCGTTGACGCCGCGCCTGCTGGGCGCGGGTGAGGGGACGGACCGCCGCCTGCTGCACCCCAAGAGGTTAACCGCTAGAACAGGTTCCAAAAAGGACCCTGGCCAGGGGCGCTGCTCTCGGGATCGTCCTCAGATCAAGGGGGTGGTGTGCCCGTGGCGCACGAACAGCTCGGCCGAGGCGGCCAGTTGGCCCTGTAGGACGCGCTCGTCGTCGAGCACCTCGCGGGCCCAGAGCATCCGGAGCACCGACCGCACCAGGTCGACCCGGCGGGAAGCCCGGGCATCGTAGAAGGCTCCGATGAGCACGGCGTCGAGGGCCTGGTGGTGCTCTGGAGTCGGTGCAAGGTTGCGATCGCCACCGCGCAGCGCCTCACCGAATTGCCGATACCAGTCGCGCGTGGCGTTGCTCGCGTCGCGCAGCGCGGCCCCGGCGATGTCGACGGACTCGATCGCAGCACCCTCCTCTTCGGGCAACGCGTCGAGGGTGGCCAGCTGGAACGCAGCCTGGCGAATGCGCACCGCTCCCGTGAAGAGTTCCGACACCGTCGCGATGGGGACCACCTTGGCGCCTCGTTCCCAGACGAACTGTCGGAATGCGTCGTCGAGGCGCAGAAAGGTGATCTGCGCCTCGGCTCGGCTCGGCTCGATATCGAAGTTGTTCCCCGGGATGGTCAGGCGCTCGATCGCTGCGGCGAGGTAGGTCGAACCTGAGGCAAACGCGTTAGACAGGGCGCGTCCTAATTCCGCGGTGGCGCCACGGGGCCAGAACAAAAGGCCGACAACGACGCTGACGGCGCAGCCGAGGGCGACGTCTTCGATCCTGGTGAGCCCGACCGTCCATCCGGTTGGCTGGATGATGTTGAACAGGACGACCACGGTCACGGTGAAGCCCGCCTGGCCGGTGGCAAAGGAGATCATGGTTGGTGCCACTCCGGCCAGAAATACGGCCAGCGGAAGCACCGCCCACAACAGCACGGAGTGGTTGCTCAGGCCGAACAAGATGGCCGACCCGATGATGAAGCCGGCGACGGTTCCGGCGATGGCCCGCAGCGCGGTAGCCCCGGTTCCGAGCGCGTTGGATCGGAGCACGGATAAGGTCCCGAGGACGACCCAGAAGCCGTGCTCGACGTTGGTGGACTCCGCCACCGCGACGGCCAGCGCCAGTCCGATGGCGCCGCGCAGGGCGTTGCGGAGCCACACCGATTGCAAGGTGAGGTGAGAGGACAACATGTCCGCTAGGGACGATCGTCCGCGGTAGAGCCAGTCGGAGGCCTTGGCCAACCTTCCCCCGCCTTCGGTGCTGTTGCGGACCCATGCCCCGCTGGCTTCGAGCGTGGCGTCCGCCACCATCTCGGTGGCCAGGCCGAGCGCCCGGGCGTGGAAGGCGGGGTCGATGGACGACAAGAGGCGCATGTCGCCTTCGTTCTCAACCGCCGGGTGCTCGGCCGAGTCGTCGTCAGCGATGAACCGGACGACCTCGGCCCCGATCGAGTTGATTCTCAGATCCTCGAGCTGCGTTCGCTCTGTCGCCACGGCGTTGACGATCGCCGCATCCTCGACCGGGTGGCCCTGGCGGTCGCAGATCAGGCTGGCCGATGCCGCCAAGGTACGGGCCACCGCCGCGTTGATCGTTTGGACCCGGGCCAAAGAGAGCGTTGGCGCTTCAGGGTCGGCCGTCATCGCGTTGGTCCCGACCCACTCCATCCGACCGACCAGTTTGGCCAGCGCAGAGGCTCCGGGTGTCGCGCCGGTCGGCGGGTACGGCGTTGCCTCGAACTGCTGGCGCAACGCGGTCAGCGCCGAATCGGCCGCCAACGCGATGTCGGGGTCCCGGTGCCCCGCGGCGTGGGCGCCGGCGAGTCGGCTCAGTGCGCTGGCGGCGGCCGACAGGAGGCGGCGGAGGTCGTTGTGCCAGGGTCGTGGCCACACCAGCATGCAGGCGGTGATGGAGAAGACCCCGGCCAACGACCAGCCGAGGAGGCGTGCGGGGATTTGCGAGGGCGGTGCGGCCACCGCGACAGGTAACACGAAGGTGAGCAGCGCAGCCACCGTCCCGGTCGCAGCCTGCGGGCTGAAGATTCCGCAGAACAGCACCGCAAAGCCGACTACTCCCATGGCGACGACGGCGAGCACGATGTGGGTGGAGCACAAAGTGCCGACGGTGATGAAGACCACACCGACGACGAACAGTGCAAGGTACGAGACCAGGCGGGTCCGCGGCCGCCCCGGGAGGTCCACGAGGAGCAGCAGCGCAAACGCGCCGAAGGCGGCGAACAGGCTGGTCTGGGAGTTTGCGACAACCTCGTAACTGAGGGCGAAGACTCCCGGCATCACCACTGCGGCCCTGATCGACCGCTTGACGGTCAACCACTCCGGGTCGCGTCGCGCCGCGGCGCGCCAGAGGCGCCCGAGGAGGCGTCGGGGCTCGTGGGCCCCGCGGCCCGTCTGCTCAGCACCCATGATTCGCTCCCACTTCGCCGACGCAGTCTGGGACAACCGGGGCGAACCCGGTCAAACTACTCTGACGGGTCATGGGCCGCCCGACTCCCCCCTCGTCAGCGGGGCCGCGCAAGGGCATCTTGGACACGCCGGTGGCCGAGGAGGTGGTGCCGACGGTGACGGACGGCCAGAGCGCAGACACCACCCGCAGCGGGGATGCCCCAGGAGCGGCCGAGGTGGCCACGACCGATGGCCGGGTCCCGGGCCAACGCGGCCGGGCAACCCGTCAGCGACTCCTTGAAGCGACCGTCGAGCTGCTGTCGACAACCCCATGGCGTTCGGTCAAGGTCATCGACATCGCCCGGAGCGCGGGCACGTCGCCGGCCACGTTCTACCAATACTTCGAGAACGTCGAGCAGGCCATCGGCGTACTGGCCGAAGAGATGGTGGAAGAGGCGGTCGACGTGGCCGAGCTTGTGGCCGGCGACTGGTCGCCCCAAGCCAGCTGGGAGACCGCACTCGGGGTGATCGAGGGTTTCTTGGACTACTGGGAAGCCAACCGGGCGGTCTTTCGCGTGGTCGATCTGGCCACAGAGGAGGGCGACACCCAGCTGCGAGGGGTGCGGGTCCGTGCCCTCAATGCCGTGACCGTCGCCCTGGCCAGGGTGATCACCCTGCACGCGCCGGGGGGTGGGGGTCCGACGGGGACGACGACCAGCTCGCCGGCGGGCTCTGATCCCATGGCCGTCGCCGGAACGCTGGTGGCCATGTATGCCAGCGTCGCCGCCCACCGTTTCGGGTTCGAGTTCTGGGGAATTCGTACCCGCGCCCTGATCGACAGTCAGGCACGCCTGCTGCACTGGTCGGTCACCGGTCGGCCCGGTCCCGAAGGGGTGGTCGGCCGAGAGCCCCTCCGGGTTTCGCGGTCGGCGGCCCCGCGCACGGGTCCTGTGCTCGGGGGGGCCGTCGTCTCTCACCGCACCGCACGACACGACTCCTGAAGGGCCCCCCTGCCTCAACGTGTGCGCATGGGTACCCGAGCAGGTCGCTGCGGACGAGAAGTCACTCGCCAGTGGTGCCGTCAAGAAGCTCTCTGGTGGCGTCGGCGTGTCCGGCATGGCGCGCTGTCTCGTTGAGAAGATGGAGCAGGACCCACCGAAGGTCCGTGCCCTCTTGCCTGGTGCATGGCTCGGCGAGTGAGGGTATCGCCCGGACGGCGGCGTCGGTCGCGACCCCCCGGGCCCGGTAGGCGGCCACAGCCGCCGCCACCGTGAGTTCGGGGCCCGGGCTGAACTCCTCTTCAGCGCGGCTGACTTCCTGCCCACCCATCCCGCCGTCGATCCATCGCCGTTCGACGTGGGTGAGGTGGTTCACGATGCCGAGGAGCGAGATCAATGCGTCGTTCGGCCTCCACCGTGCCTGCTCGTCATTGAGTCCCACGATCTTCCTGAGCACCGCGCCGCGAAGGAACCCGAGCCATCGCAGGAGTAACTCGCGCTCGTTGGGAGTTCCGGTGGGGAAACCGATCTCAGGGTCAGGCGGCATGGTGCCAAAGTAGGGCAGATCCCCGTTCACCGGCCCCTGTGGATCCCAATTCCGGTATTCCTCTCACCGCGGGCGACGGCCGGTTGGTCGTTCTTCGGAGTTCGCGGAAGGCCGAGGATTCGGTCAGTGCGAGGTCGCGAGTCGCTGTCGAGGAGAAGTGATTTCTCGATGGACGCTACGGCCGGATCTCGTACTCGCCATGACGGGTGCGGATGCCCATTGCGTGGACCCCGGGCACCCCGTCAACCAGCCGCAACGAGACGTGGGCCCGATGGAGCCAGCGTTCCAGCTGTGCCGGATCGCCGGGCGTCAGCTCCAACCAGGCCACGCCGGTGGCTCCGTTGGTATGGGCGACCGACATCGTTCCGGGGTAGTCCGAGGGATCGTCCCATTGCATGAAGAACGGGAGCCAACCGTCGACCAACGAGAGCCCGAGACCGGCCGCCCGCCAGGTCAGCCGTACCCCGTCGGGACGCAGCCGGGAGCGGTGCTCAACGGCCAGCCCGAGTTCTGCGGCGACCGACTCGATGTCGAAAGTTCGCAGCGACCAGCGGACGATCCGCTCGCCGCCCTCAATGTGCTTGATGAGCGACCGACCGAACTCGTTGTTCACAGCCAGCGTTGGGTCCACGACGCCGAGAAGCTCGAGATACTGGGCCCCGAGGGGCACGACTCGGTTCGCCGTGCCCAGCTCGGGGTGGCGACCGCCGTCCCGCACGGCGAAGCCAGCGCAGCGAAGCCGCTCCGAGGCGGCGTCGAGGTCCGAGACGCCGACGATGACCTGGCTCAACAGCAAGACTGCATTTTGCACGCCCGACCCCAGTCCGGCCACACCGAGCCTGGACCAGCGGTCTACTTCGCCAGGCGACGGCGTCCGATCATCGCCTCGGTATGTTGTCGGCACGATGCCGAGCATGTGAGTGAGATGGGCGGTTCTTGACGCACTACCTTGGGCTTATGACGCCAGAAGAGCTGGTGCAAACGGTATGTCCCACCATCGGAGCCCTTGGCGCCGCGTGGTACTTCGTGCCCGAGACGCTGGCCCGGGGTCGCGGCCTTGGCCTGGACGGGTTCCGCTTCTATTTCCTCGGGCGCGGCGGCGTGCTGGGGGACGTCGAGGCGCCGGTGGTCATCAGTGCCTTTGGGTACTTCAACCCCTCGCTGGTGGAAAAGATGTGGGTCTCGGGCGCAAAGACACTGGCTCCCCGCCAGGCCGGCCGGGCCTACGTGGCCGCGAGCCACGATTTCGGCCGAACCCACTTCACTGAAGTGGCCGGCCTCGACCGGTTTTGCTCGGCGGCCGAAGCGGTTGTCCGAGCGGCCGACCCGGCGGCCCTTGCCCTCTTCGCCGGGTGGCGTGGGGAGCCGCTCCCCGAGGATCTTCCGGCCCGGGCGATGCAGATGGTGAGCACCTTGCGCGAGTTCCGCGGCAGCGCCCACCTCTTGGCGGTGGTGGCGTCGGGTATCTCGCCGAAGATGGCCCACTATCTCCGCCACCCCGACAACTTCGCCACGTTCGGTTGGGCCGAATCAGACGTACCGGCCACAACCGCCGAAGATCGGGCCGCGCTGGCGGCCTCTGAGAAACTGACGGACCGGTTGGTATTGCCGGCCTACCGGGCGCTTGACGACGCTGGACGCGAAGCGTTGGTGACCGGGCTCGAGCGTATGCAGGCAGCTCTTGCTCTTGGCGCGCCATAGGGGCTGATCCCGCGTCGGCGAACCTCCACTCCTCAGCGGTAATCGATTAAACGACCAGGACGAGGGCACGAGTCGGGTGATGGGCCCGCAGACCGTGTGCAGGTCCGCAACCGGCTGGCTACTCACAGCACCGCGGTCGGGTTGAGTGGACTGCCGAGCCCACCGGTGAAGGGCAGCGGGGACGCATCGAGGAGAAAGGTGGCCTGACCGCTCGCCGCGCAGGCGTCGGCGAGCTCGTCGAGGACCCAGTTCTGCCCCTGCGTCATCCCCATCTCGACGAGATGGAGGAGATGGACCGGAAGGTAGATGGCGGGGTCCTCGCACGGGAAGACCTCCAACGGCAGCGTGTCGGTGGCTACGGCGCCGACATCGCGGCGGGCGAACCACTCGGCGGTGGCCATGGTGAGCCCCGGGGTGGGCCACGTGTAGCTGATGAGGTTGCGCTCGAGGGGGGGGCCGCCGCCCGGGCCAGGCCTCCCGGGCAGCGCCAGGTGGGCCATCTGTCCGGTGCGGACCAGCACGACGTCACCGGCCTCGATCTCCACCCGGCCGAGCTCTGCCGCCGCGTCGAGGTCGTCGGGGGTGATCGGGTACCCCGGATCCAACAGATCGAGGCCCTTGGCCCGGGGTACATCGAGGAGGACGCCCCGGCTCACCAAAGTGCGCACCAGATGGATGCCGCAACGCTGTGCCCCCTCCTCGGTCACCGTCGAGGCCGGGTACCCGTTCCAGATGAACCCGCCGTAGCTGACGTGGGCCAGGCCGTCCCAGTGGGTGGCGCACTGGGTCGCCAGCTCGACAACGTCTTCATTGGAGGAGATCCAGTCCGGGTCGTCGCTGAGCGGGTCGTGCAGAGCAATCATCGTGCGCTTCGGATTGATGCGTCCGGGGATGAACCCGGCCTGGATGCCTTCGGCCTCCGAGAGGCCGAGCGAAAGAGAGAATGCCTGGCCGCTGCGCACACTCGCTGCCCCGCGCCGACGCGCCGCGTCGTCGATCAGGTTCAAGGTGCCGAGCTGGTCATCGTCGCCCCAGCGGCCCCAGTTTCGGACACGGGCCGCGATCTCGGCGAATTGTTCCGGGACGGACATCGGGGCACTGTACCTCCGGCGATGCCCTTCTCCGCTGGTTCAGGCGCTGGTGCCGTAGGTGGTGGAACGGTCGGTACTCCGCTGAGTTCCGATGGTCCCGACCGCTGTGCGCAGGTCGATCACCAGATCGTCGACGGTTGCGGCGCTGCCGGCGTGCACCGTTGCGTGCAGACTGTCGGGATTTGCCTGGCGGTCGAGGTACCAGCCCCGAGACGACAGCGCCTGGCCGACGGCGAAGATGTCGAGAGACGCAGGATCGTCGGCGCCGAAAGCGATCACGGTTGCCGGCGGGTCGCCCCGCACCGCCAGCCCGTCGATCGACTCGACCCCGGCGCGCAACCGGAGTGCCGCGTCGTGTGCGAGCTGCGTCAACGCCAGGTAACCATCGAGACCGAGGTACATGACGACAGCCCAGGCCGCGGCAATCGGTCCGGCTGGCCGGGTTCCGGCCACCGCGCTCGAGGCGTAGAAGCCGCCCAGCCAGTCGTCGGTCACGAACACCTGATGTCGGGCGAGCTCCGGCGTGCGGTAACAGATCACCGACACCCCCTTGGCCGCGTAGCCGTACTTGTGGAGGTCGGCCGACATGGAGGTCACCCCCGGTACCGTAAAGTCGAACGGCTCGTTGAACCGGCCGAGCCGCGTCAAAAAGGGCAGCAAGAAGCCCCCCATGCAGGCGTCGACGTGGAAGAGCAGCCCCCGTTCAGTGGCCAGAGCGCCTAACTCTTCGATCGGGTCGACCACCCCGTGGGGATAGGTGGGGGCCGAGCCGACCAGCAATATGGTCCGGTCCGTCACCGCGGCGGCCATGGCCTCGGGGTCGGCCCGAAAGTCAGGACCGACCGGGACCCGCACCAGATCAACGTCGAAATAGTCGGCCGCTTTGGTGAACGCGGCGTGGGCGCTGGTGGCCGCCAGCACCTCCGGCCGTTCGATCCCGCGCTCTGTGCGGGCGACGTCGCGGGCCGTCTTCACGGCATGCAGGAGGCTCTCGGTGCCCCCAGAGGTGAGATGGCCTTGGATCTGCCCGCCGGAAGCGGGGTCATCGGCACCGAGCAGTGATGCCGTGATCCGCACCAGATCGTGCTGGAGGAACCCGATGCTCGGGAAGGCGAGCACATTGAGTCCGTTCTCCGCGGCGTAGAGCCCGAGGGCCCGTTCGAGCAGATGATGGACCTCGTCGCCCGCCGAGTACACGAGGCTGTAAACCTTGCCGCCTCGCCAATCGCGGTCGTTGTGCTTCTTCGCGGCCAAAAGGTCCAGCACCTCGTCGGCCGGCAGGCCGTGGTCGGGTAACGGTGTCGAACCGAAGGGGTCGCTCACCAGGCCTCGGTAATCAACCCCTGGGTCATCCCGACGGGCCTGGCATCAATCTCGAACTCCCTCACCGCACCGGCCCTTCTCCGTTGTCCGCACCGTTGGCCCGACGGGATCCTAGGTCAGCGGCCCCGAGGGTTTCTGGCGAATGCCGCTCACAGAAGGGTCAGCACGCGCCGGACCCTCGGCCCGCGTACGGTGGCCGCCGAGATGAAGGGAATCCGGTGAAATTTGCCGAGGAGCCGGCCGAGTAGGAAGGGGCCAGTGGATCGGCTCATTGTCACGCCGTGGCGGCGCTCCGAGGGACAACGATCGATTGGTTTTCGGGATTGGCGACGTGGCCCACGGAGCTACGTGATCCAGATGATGCTCTGAGGCTCGCTATATGCGAGTAGCCCGTAGTCACCCCCGTCCCGACCCACCCCGCTCATCTTGAATCCGCCGAAGGGCGCGTCGTGGTTGCGTTGCGCGGTGTTAATGCCGACGTGTCCCGCCCGCAGGCGCTTGGCCACCCGGAACGCGCGGGCGGCATCGCCCGAGAAGACGTAGTCGTAGAGGCCGAACTCGGTGTCATTGGCGATGGCGATCCCTTCCTCGTCGTCGTCAAAAGGGATCATGGTGATCACCGGGCCAAAGATCTCCTCGCGGGCGACAGTGATGTCATTGGTGCCGGTGATCAGGGTCGGCGCGACGTAGAAGCCCTTGTCGAGATCGGCCGGGCGCTGACCGCCGACGATCACCTCGCCCCCCTCGCCGGCGGCGGTGGCGATGTACGCCTCGATGCGGTCCCGGTGGGCAGCCGAAATGACCGGCCCGATGATGGTGGCCTTGTCCGTGGGGTCCCCCACCTTCAAGAACCCGGACATCGTGACCAGGCCGTCGCGAACCTGCTCGAAGATGCTCCGGTGGACAACAGCTCGTGTCGGCGCGGTGCAGATTTGACCTGAGTGGAAGGTCCAGGTCGATCCGATGCACCCGATGGCTCCTTTGATGTCGGCGTCGTCGAAGACCACGCAGGCGCCTTTGCCCCCGAGTTCGAGCAGGAGGCGTTTCATCGTCTTGCCCGCCGCCTCCATGATCCGGGTCCCGATTTGGGTCGAACCGGTGAAGCTGACCATGTCGACATCGGTCGAGTCGACCAGGGTTGCCGCAGGTTCGGGACCCGACGCGTTAACCAAGTTGACGACGCCTGGAGGAAACCCGACCTCGTCGAGGATGCGAACGAGCTCGACGATGGCCAAGGGGTCCTGGGGCGCGGGCTTGACGACGACGGTGTTGCCGGCGGCCAAGGCGGGCGCCACCTTGCCGGCCATGTTGACCATCGGGAAGTTGTACGACGTCACGCAGGCGACGACCCCGACGGGCTGGCGGTTCACCATGCCGCCGACGATTCCCCCCGGTGCCAACGGTGTGGCCCCGACGACCTGGGGCAGGAGCGGGGTCTGAAGGACCGGGCGCGGGTCGCGTGCGTAGCGGGCGAAGCGGTCGGCGGCCACTGGTACCTGCATGCGCGAGCCGACAGCTGCGGTGGCCCCGGTCTCGGCGATCACCAGATCCAAAAGGTCGGCGGACTTGGCCCGGATGGCTTCCGCGGCCTTGAGCATGAGGGCGGAGCGCTCTTCGGTCGCCATCGCCGACCATTCCGGTAATGCTTCTCTCGCCGCTGCGGCGGCCGCCTCGGCGTCGGCCCCGCTGGCGTTGGGGGCCTGGCCGACCACCTCTTCGGTGGCCGGGTTGATGATGTCGTAGCTGGCGGCCGAGGCCTCGACCCATTTGCCCCCGATCAGGAGCTGCTGCTCGTTACGGGCGCTGGACTGGGACATGGGGACTCCTCGGGAGGCTGCTCGGGGCCCGTTGCCGACGGGGCCGGACGCGGGTTTCTGACGCTACGTCAGCATTTTGATCGGCGTTTGTACACCTGGTGGACCCATGATGTTATCCACAGGGGTCCGTACGCGGAACGGGAGGGCCAAAAGGCCCTCCCGCCCAACCAGGCAACCGTTCCGCCCCCCCCTTTGACTAAAGCGTGAGCGCGCCAAAGCCCCGTGTCCAGTACCAGGGGGTAACTGACATCACGCCCCCGTCGCACGGAATGGTTGCCGAGCGTGGACCGGGATGCAGTCCTGGCGTTTGAGCCCGATCACCTGTGGGATGGACACGACGCTCGGCGGCAGGGGAACCTCGGGGATCTTGCCGTTGACCAGATCCTCAACGGTCGCGATTTGGATTTTCGCTATCACCTGTTCCGTCCCCCCGGGCCGGAACCGCCAATAATGAGGCCCCGGTCATCAGACCGGCCGTTGGGGCGGGACCCGGCGGAGCGCGCCACGAGGTGTCGCAGAAGGAGGGGACCGATCGTGCCAGGCAATAGCGGGATCGACGCACTCATGATTCCCGTCGCCGACGAAGAGTCGGCCGGGTTCTGGGAAGGTACTGCCGGAGGGGAGCTGCGAATGCAGGCCTGCACGGCCTGCGGGCGATTGCGCTTCCCGCCGCAGGTGATGTGTCCACACTGCCGCTCGACAGGCCGGGACTGGCGACCGGTGTCGGGCAGCGGGACGGTCTGGTCATTCGTCGTTCCCCATCCACCGCTGCTGGCGGCCTATACCGAGCTGGCGCCGTACAACGTGATCGTTGTCGCGCTCGAAGAGGATGCTGCGCTGCGGATCGTCGGCAACCTTGTAACCCGGCCCGGTGGTCCGATCAACGAGATCGACCCGGCAACCATTCGTATCGGCGAGCCGGTCCGGGTCGTCTTCAGCGCCCGCCCGGGCCCGGGAGGCCTCGAGGTCTTCTTGCCCGAATGGGTGCGGGCTCAGGAGTAGTCCCGCCGGCGCGGGCGCACCGGTCGGAGCCAAGCCGAGACGGTTCGGTGGCTGATGGTGCACGCCACGCTTCGGGAGCTCCCAGGCGGGTCAGTCGAGCAGGTCGGGCTGTTCTGTCACGATCCGATCGAAGAGCGGTTGAAAACTGAACCGCCCCGCGAGGTGCGAACCGACCTGAGAGTGAGTCAACTGCGCACTTTCAGCGCTGATGTGGATCGGCGTTCCAGCAGCGGAGGCGAGCAGCTGGGCCTGACAGGACCGCTCCATCGTGATGAACCACCACGCGGCCTCATCAACACTCTGGCCGACCGTGAGCAGCCCGTGGTTCCGCAGAATCACTGCCTTGTAATCACCGAGCGCGTGGGCGATCCGTTTTCCCTCTTCGGTGTTGAGCACAACGCCGGTGAAGTCATCGAAGAGTCCATGGTCCTCGTAGAACGCGCAGACGTCCTGAGTGATCGGTTCGAGTAGCCGGCCCAAACTCGACCAGGCCTTTCCGTGCAGCGAATGAGCGTGCGCGGCGGCAGTCACATCGGGGCGAGCTGCATGGACCTGTGAGTGGATGGCGAAGGCGGCCGTATTGACCATCCCGGCACCTTCGACGATCTCGCTCGAATCGTTGACAAGAATCAGGTCACTTGTGCGGATGCGGCCGAAGTGCATCCCAAAGGGGTTCACCCAGAAGTGATCCGCCCGCTCGGGGTCGCGGGCGGTGATGTGGCCGGCCACTCCCTCGTCGAATCCGAACTTGGAGAACAGGCGGAAGGCGCCGGCGAGCCGTTGCTTTCGGTAGGCACGCTCGAGCGCTGGGTCGTCGTAGGCCCCAGCGTCGGGATGTGCGATGACATCGGTCATTGGGACTCCTCAAGGTGTGACGGGTGCTGCCCCCAGTGTAAAGAACCCGGAGCGGAGCCACACTCGTCGGCCACGGTGGTCAAGGTCCGCTGCTGGGAGTGGCTCACCCGCCACAAGACCGGTTCCGGATGAAACGGGTCGAATTGCTGCGGGGGAGGCGGCGGATGGTCGCGGCCACCTTGGGGAGGACCGAGAGGCTCACGGCGCTGATCCGGCTTGCCACCGTTGCCCAGCGACCGCTCCGCCGTCGACGAGGAGGTCATTGCCGGTGATGAAGGACGATTCGGGCCCAGTCAGGAACGCCGCGGCGCCCGCAATGTCGTCGGGGGTTCCCAGCCGGCGGGCACCGGAGAGATCGATCATGGACTGCATATAGGCGCCCATCGGGCCTTGGAGTTCCTCCACACCCATCGGGGTGGAGATGACTCCGGGGCTGATGGTGTTCAGCCGGGCACCTTTGCCTCCCCACGCGTGCGCGGCGGCCTGCACGCGCAACTGGTTGCCTCGCTTCGCTACGACATATGCCACCGCGCTGTCTGGGGCATCGAGGTCGATCTCTGAGTGCCCCAGGAGCAGGTCCGTAGGCGCAGTCGCGAGGTGCCGTTCGAGATCACCGGACAGCGATGCGAACTGGCCGGCCATGCTGGCAACGCAGACCAGTGACATGGTAGGGGAGGCGACGGCGAAGAAGGCGTCGATGACGTGGGCGGTGCCGAGTAGATCCACCTGGTAGATCTGCCGGGCCGTCGCCGTAACGGGCGAGACACCAGCAGTGTGGACGACGGCCTCGATGCGGCCGTGGCTCCGCGCAGCTTTGGCCAGCTGCTCGACCGAACCACGGTCCGAGACGTCTGTCCCAAGACCTTCGACCGTGTGTCCTTCGCCTTGCAGAGCAGCCAGAGCGTTTTCGAGGCGCGTTGCAGAGGAGTCGGCCAGCACCAGCAGCCGTCCGCTGGCAAATCGCCGCGCCATGGCCATTCCCATGCCACCCGCACCGATGACGACGACAGTGTTGCGATCCAGATGGCTCACCATAGGGGTACGAACACGGCTCTCTGAGAGAACCAAATGTCAGCAGGCCGGTTGATTGAGACCCCCGCAACTGTGGCCGAAGGCGACGATGAGGATGACTACTACGACGCCCAAGCCCACGACGACGAAGCCGATGATGATCCCTGCCAGCGCCAGACCTTCGCCCTTCTGGACGCCACCGGCGGCTCTGATCTGGGATCGGGCGATGAAGCCGAAGATGATGCCGAGGATGGCCCCGATCCCGCACAGGACGCCGGCGATCGAGCAGACCAGCGAGGCGACCGCCATGCCGCTGGTCGTCGGGGCATTGGCGTAGGGCACCGTGTACGCGCTGGGGGCGTACGCACCTTGGACCGGCTGTTGGTACCACTGCCCGTCGGCTGATTGAGCCCATCCCGCTCCGTAGGGCGAGCCCTGCGGCGGCGCCTGAGCGGGCGGGTATTGCGCGGGCGGCGGTGAACCCGGGGGCTGAGATTGCGGCGGCGCCTGAGCGGGCGGGTATTGCGCGGGCGGCGGTGAACCCGGGGGCTGGGATTGCGGCGGCGCCTGAGCGGGCGGGTATTGCGCGGGCGGCGGTGAACCCGGGGGCTGGGATTGCGGCGGCGGGAGAGGTTGGCCGGACGGCGTTGGCGGTTCGGGCCCTTGTCCGGGGTATTGCGGCGGTCCCACCATCATGTCTCCCTTTGTCGACCGAGGGCCACGCTAGTCAGATTGGCCCCAGCCGTCCGGGATGTGGTCGACCGTGAGCCGGTCGGACCCGACGTGCGGTCGCGCTGGACCGCGTCGCTCACGGATCGCCGGCCGAATGCCCCTCATCGTGGGCGCCGGGGTCCGAAAGACCGTTCCTGGGCCGGTCGATCGGCTCGGCGGTGGCCTCGATGGCACCTCCATGGCGTCCCAGCGTGTCCTTTTGGCCGGCCGCCCCGAAACCGGCCCACCAAACGCCCGGTACCTCTTCGGCTCGAGCCTCGATCGGCCCGTTCGATCGGAGGAGTCCGAGCGCCCGGCGCTGGACCACCGCGCCCTGGATGCCCAAGGTGACCCCGAGATACAACAGCAGGGTGGCCGAGGCCAGGTTGGTCGTCCCCCCGGCCCCGCCGATCCACCGGTCGGCGACGAAGTGCACGGCGAGGGAGAACGCCCACAGGGCCATCGTGAGCCAGGTTCCCTGGCGAAGCACCAGACCCTGGGTGTTCCAGATCCTGACGGTCATGGCCCGCAGTGCCCCAAGGACTCCGGCCCCGATGACCAAAGTGGCGAGGACCTCCCACAACGTGCGTGCCGTCAGGTTGTGGTGGTCGGTGTAGGCGAGCAGCTGCAAGAAGCCGAGGAGGCCGATCACGATCGGGGTCCTCAGCCTGAGGCGCGGGGGCACCCGGCGTATTCGGCGCTGGCGGTAGAGGACCAAAACCACCAGGGTGACATTGAAGACAATGGTGAGGGTCACGGCCCCTCACAGGTTATGCGCCGAGGTCCGTCGCGGTCGCGCCCAGGCGACGACTCAATCGTTGAGCAGTGGTCCGACCAGGGCGCCGAACGCGGATACCTGGTCGCAGTACTCGGCCACCGACCGGGCCATGAAGCGCACCTGCAGATGGTTCACCCCCATGGCGCCCAGCTCCCGTAGTGATTCGGCGATCTTTTCGGCGCCACCGGTGACGACCCATTTGGGTTGGGCCCAGTCGTCGTCACCGCCCGATCCCGACCCGGTCAGGTACAGCGGTTCGACGATGGTGCCGATGTCGAGGGGCGCCCCGCCCCGCACCTCCTCGCGCAAGCGCCGCAGCTCGTCGATCTGGGCGGCCAGGTCCGTGCGGCGGGTCCCCTGGGGGAGCCAGCCGTCGCCCAGCGCAGCCGTGCGCCGGATCGCCGGCCCACTCGACCCGCCGATCCAGATCGGGGGTCGCGGGGTTTGGACGGGCCGGGGTGCGACCGCCATGGACGACACCGGCCAGCGGGGGCCGGGCAGGTCGGGATATTCCTCGGTGAAGGCCGCAGCCAGGGCGACGATGGCCTCGTCGGTGTGGCGGCCCCGCGCCGCGAAGTCACCGGTCAGCATCTCGTACTCCTCGGGCACATGGCCCGCCCCAACGCCCACGATCAGCCGGCCTCCCGAGAGCAGGTCGAGGGTGGCCAGTTCCTTGGCGGCGCGCAGCGGGTGGCGCTGGGCCAGGATCAGCACGTGGCTCAAGAGTCGGACCTGTGTGGTGATGCCGGCCAGCCAACCCAAGGTGGCGGTGGTGTCGTACCAGATGGTGCCCATGGACTCGGCCAGGCGCTTGGGGATGGCCGTGTGATCGCAGACCCCGAGGTAGAAGAAGCCCGCGCGATCCGCCGCCTCCGCTACTTGGGCGATCTCCGCGGGCCCGGCCCGGGTCTCCCACTCGGCGACGTAGATCGATGACTGCGACTGCACCGGGAGCTGCATGCCAAAGACCACCTGGCCGTCGGGTACCACGGTGACCACGTCGGCGGGGGCGGGGGCGAGCTCTGTCATTGATGCGACTCCTCTTCTCGGTCTGCCGTCGGCTGCTCAATAGCGGGCGGCCACGGTGCGTGCCAACGCGCCCAAAGGACCGAGCGAGGAGGCGAGCACCCGGGCACGCATCAGATACAAGTGGACGGGGACCTCCCAGGTGAACCCCATGCCGCCGTGTACCTGAATGGACGTCTTGGCGTTGGCGATGGCCGCCTCGGCCGCCAGCAGGGCGGCACCGGCGGCGGCGCGAACCGTATCGCCGGTGTCGGGTTGATCGGCGGTGACCGCCGCTACGTCCACCGCGGCGCGGGCCACTTCGGCGCGCACCAGCATGTCGGCACACAGATGCTTGACCGCCTGGAAGGAGCCGATGGGCCGGCCGAACTGTTGGCGCTCCTTGGCGTAGTCGACGGCCATCGAGCAGGTGGCCGCGGCCATACCGGCGCACAGCGCTCCGGTGAGGATGTGGGTCCCTTGGGTGAAGCGGATCGCGGTGTCGCGGTCCCCAACCGGATCTCCTTCGGGCAATGAGGTGAGCACCGACAGCGGGGTCAGCGGGTCGAGAGGGTGGGCGATGGGCTCGGCTTCGAGGTCGTCGGTGCTGAGCACCGACAGGAGGCCATCGTGGCCCACGACGATCATGGCGTCGAGAGAGGCGAGGTGCTCGACAATTAGGGGCACTCGGGCCCCGGTGTCGGACATTCTCGGTCGTGTGACGGCTCCCACCACGGTCGTCCCGTCGGCCGCCCCGGCGAACAGGGGCGAGTCGGTGAGCCCGGCGGCCAGGTGCGAAGCCACCAGTGGTCCAGGTACCAGGCCCCGGCCAAGCTCTTCGAATACCACCGCGGCGTCGGCCATCCCGAGTCCCACACCGCCCTCGTCTTCGGCAACGGTCAGCGAGAACACCCCGGCCTCGCCGAGCGCCGCCCAGTCGTCGGGGTCGACCACCAACGGGGTGCCCTCGCGGCGGCGGATGCGTTCCATCGAGAAACGGCCGGCCACGATGGCCCGGACCACCCCGGCCAGCGCGTCCTGGTCCAAGCTGTGTTCGAGGTCCACGCTCAGCCTTTCGGAAGGCCGAGGATCCGCTCGGCCACGATGTTGCGTTGGATCTGGGAGGTCCCCGCGGCGATGGTGCGAGAGAAGCTGTTCACCCAGGTGTCGACCAGCTCGGCGTTCCCCGGACCACCGGCCGAGCGCGACCATGCGGGACCGTCCAGTTCGTCCCAGCTGAGCCCGCCCCGACCGATCAGATCCATACCCAACTCGCCAATGCGCTGGCGCAGTTCGGAGAACGCCAGCTTGAACACACTGCCGCCGATGCCCGGCACCCCAGTGCGGGCGGCTTCTGAGACGTTGCGCCGTGTGAGCGCCCATAACGCATCGAGCTCGGCCCCCAGGTGGCCGATCCGGTCGGCATTGGGGCTGCCGTCTGCATCGTCGACCTCACGTAGGGAGTGGAGGAGTTCCATCGACTGGAGTAGCTCGCCGACGAAGGCGGTCCCGCGCTCGAAGCTGAGGGTGACCATGGTGACCCGCCACCCGTCGTTCTCCTGACCCACCCGGTTGGCCACGGGTACGCGTACATCGTGGAAGAAGAGCTCGGCGAACTCGGTGGCGCCGGCGATCGTGCGCAGGGGCCGGATCTCGATGCCGGGGGCGTCCATGTCCATGATCAGCCAGCTGATGCCCTTGTGCTTGGTCTCGGCGGGTCCGGTGCGTACCAGAAGTTCGCAGAAATCGGCTACTTCGGCATGGCTGGTCCAGATCTTCGATCCGTTGACGATGTAGTCGTCACCGTCGCGCACCGCCGATGTCCGCAGTGCGGCCAGATCGCTGCCGGCGTCGGGCTCGCTGAAGCCCTGGCACCAGACGTCATCGCCCCGAAGGATCGGGGGGAGATACCGGGCCCGCTGTTCGGGTGTCCCCTCGGCCACAATCGTCGGGCCGGCGTGCAGCAACCCCACGAAGTTCACCCCGACGTAGGGAGCGTGGGCCCGTTCGAGCTCTTCGACGTAGACCAGTTGTTCGACCGGGCTCGAGCCGCGCCCGCCGCCCTCCTTCGGCCAGTCCACACCGGCATACCCGGCGTCGAACAGCAGCCGTTGGAACCCGGTGTCGTAGGCCCGGCGCCCGGCCCAATCGCCGGTGTCGGGCTTTTCGGGCAGGGTCGGGAGCGTTTCGGCCAGCCAAGCGCGCAGCTCGGTGCGGAATTGCTCCTCGGCGGCCGTGTAGCGGAGATCCATGTCGTCGTTGCGCGCCGCGAGCTGCTCGGAGCTCGAAGAGCTCAGGCGACCAGATCGAGACCGAAGAGCTTAATGGCGTTGCCCCGAACGATCTTGCGCTTCTGTTCGTCGGTCAAGTTGGCCATCTGCTCCTCGGCGATCTTGGCCGTGTTCGGCCATGTCGAGTCCGAGTGTGGGTAGTCCGACTCGTACGTGATGTTGTCCTCACCGATCTCATCGACCGAACGGATCCCGTGGGCATCGTCGAAGAAGCAGCCCCAGATGTGGTCCTTGAAGTAGGTCGATGGCGGCTCAGGGACTATGTCGGCCACCCCGCCCCAGCCGCGGTTGTCCTCCCAGACCCGGTCGGCCCGCTCGAGGATGTAGGGGATCCAACCGATCTGGCCCTCCGAGTACGCCACCTTCAAGCCGGCAAAGCGGACGAAGACGCCCGAGAAGAGGAAGTCGACCATGGAGAACGTGGCGTTGGTGTGCGTCAAGGTCGAACCGACTGCTGGCGGTGCGTCCGGTGAGGTCGAGGGCATCTTGGAGGACGATCCGATGTGCATGTTGATGATGGTCTCGGTCTCCTCGCAGGCGGCGAAGAACGGGTCCCAGTAGCCGTCGGGGTCGTGCACGCTCGGGAGTCCGAGGAAGGGCGGGATCTCGCTGAAGCACACCGCCCGCACACCTCGGTCCGCGTTGCGGTGCACCTCGGCGGCGGCGAGGGCGGCGTCCCACAGGGGGATGAGGGTCAGGGGAATGAGGCGTCCACCTGACTGGCCGCACCACTCCTCGACCATCCAGTCGTTGTAGGCCTTCACGCAGAGCAGGCCGAGTTCTTTGTCCTTCGCCTCGGTGAAGGTCTGACCACAAAAACGGGGGAAGGTCGGGAAACACAGGGCCGCCTCGATGTGATTGAGGTCCATGTCCTCGAGGCGCTCTTTGACCGAGAAGGACCCTGGTCGCATGTCCTCGTAGGTGATCCCTTTCATGGTGACCTCGTCTCGGGGTACGCCCACCGCCGAGTCCACCCGGAGGAGCGGGCGCTTCAGGTCCTCGTAGTACCACCAGTCGGTCGGGTTGCCTTCGCTCCCGGGCTTGACCGTGAGCTTGCCGCCGAGAAATGTGATCTCGCCCATCGGCGCCCTGACGATGCGGGGGCCCACCTCGGCATATTTCGCGGGCAGGCGCTCCTGCCACACGGTGGCGGGTTCGACGACATGATCGTCCACGGAGATGATCAAGGGCAGCTCAGCCATGGGATCGAGCGTAGCGCGCCATCTGACGCGCCGTCAGATGTGCACGGCCCGCTTGTCCCGGCCGCCGTCAGTGCATGGCCACCCCGCCGTTGGGGCTGATGAGCTGGCCGGTGAGGAAGCTGGACGCGTCCGAGGCCAGGTACAACACGCAGTAGGCGACGTCGGCGGGCTCGCCGACACGTCGAAGCGGGGCGAACTTGGCCATTGGCGCGAGGACCAGCTCCTTCATTTCCTCGTCGACCGAACCGTCGGGCCGGACGTAGTACCGGCTGGTCATGTTGGTCGGCACGAATCCCGGCGCCACCGCGTTGACCCGCACCGCGTTGCGTCCGATCTCGGTGGCCAAGGTCCGGGTGAGTTGGACCACCGCCGACTTTGTCATGGCGTAGGCACCGATGTTGGGGTTTGGCGCGAGCACGGCGGCCGAGGCCATGTTGACGATGCTGCCCGAACCTTGGGAGACCATGACCCGGCCGGCGGCCTGGCAGCCGAAGAGCACCCCCTTCAAGTTGACCGACATGATGTGGTCCAGGTCCGCTTCGCTCAGCTCGAGAATCGTGGACTCCGACATCGTTCCCGCGATGTTGCACATGATGTCGAGGCGCCCGTGCGCCTCGGTTGCTTCGGCCACCAGGAATTCGAGGTCGGCCAGCTTCGCCACGTCAAGACTGCGACCGACCGCCGCGCCGCCCGCCGCGGTGATCGCCGCTGCCGATGCCTCTGCGGCCTCCCCCCGCACGTCCGCGCAGTACACGGTGGCTCCCGAACCGGCCAACACCTCGGCGCTGGCCCGACCGAGGCCGCTGCCCGCTCCGGTGACGATGGCCACCCTGCCACCGAGGTCGAAGGTGTCCCGGACGCTCTGCGCGGTCTCCATGGCCGACATCTCTCCAATCGCCCTCAGGGTGCTGGTCGTGGGTTCGGGGTCTTCGCCGGGGCGCCCGCTGCGAGTGTGCCACGGTGGGCGGGATGCCGCGCCCGGGACTCGGGAATCCCCCGGAGCCTCAGATGCCCGGGGCCCTCGGACGCGTGGGGGATTCAGACAACGGGGGGATTCGGACGTGTGGGGGATTCAGAGGAAGGACGCGAAGAGGCGCTCGGTCATGACCTCGGCGATCCTTCGGTGACCTTGGTCGTTCGGATGGATACCGTCGGCGGCCAGCAACTCGGTACCGATCAACGCTGTTCCCCGGATCAAGACGAGCGATTTGTCGGCTCTAGCGAGTTCGGTCACCACCGCCTCTTGGGCGGCTCGGAGGTCGCCCAGGGTCGCCCCGAGCCGGTTGCTCGTGTTCTCGGCGCCGGGGCGCAACAGCGGGCTCACGACCAGGACCGGGCAGTCGGGGTGACCGACGCGCACGACCTCGAGGAAGGACCGGGTGATTTCGGCGAGCATGGCCGCAGAACAAGGGGTCCGGTTCCAGCAACTGGTTCCGAAGGCCACGGTGATGACGTCGGCCTGCAATTCAGCGAGCTGCACCGCCGAGGCGATCTCGCCCCGGCCGCCACCGGCGTAGCCCATGTTGACGACATTGACGCCCACCTGGCGACCGGTGATGGCGGCCCACGAGTGTGCCGGTCCGGAGGCCACCCAGCCTTCGGTCACCGAGTCGCCATAGGCCAACCACCGAAGTTGGGTCGGCCCGGGCTCGATGATGCCACCCACCGCGGTGACCGAAACGATGGTCGGCCGCATGCCCTCGGGTAAGTGGATCGTTGCCGGCTGCTCGGGGGAGGCGTATCCGAAAGGCAGCCGGACCACCCCTTCGCCGAGCACAGCTGGCTCCTCGGCAATCGTGGACTCACCGCGCAGCAAGGCGAAGGTGCACCCCGCCCCGGACCCCCGTTGCCCCAGATCCTCGGTCTCGGTGCGGTACGCGATCTCGATCACGTCGGCGTCGCCGACCAACTCGAGGCGCACGCCGACGGGGATCGTTGCCGCCTCCCAGGTGTCGACGGGTAAGCGTGGGTCGGTCGGGTCGGCCCGGGGGTACGCGACATCGCCGGACGCCTGCCATGTCACCCCACGCAAGAACGGCTCGGGTTGTTCGGGTCGCGTGCTCACCGGACACATCTCGGGGCGAACCCGACCTCTCCAAGCCCGAGGATCATCGGTCGTTGCATGCCGTGGAGGTTCGGGTCGCACAGGACCGGGCCGTCGTGATCAAGCCACCATGCCACAGGGCCCGCGACGCCGCGCCGGACGTGCGATCCGCGCTCGAGCTGGGCCTCAGCCCACCAGGTCGCAGTTTTCGTGCGCCAGGAGTCGGCGTTTCATATCCAGCCCACCGCCGTATCCGCCGATGCCGCCCCGGGTGGCGACCACCCGGTGGCATGGCAGGACGATGGGCAGTGGGTTGGCCCCGTTGGCCTGACCGACCGCCCGGAAGGCTGTCGGCCGGCCCACCCACGCGGCCAGCTCCGCGTAGCTGATCGTCTTTCCGTAGGGGATGTCGGCTAAGGCGAACCAGACGCTCTGCTGGAAGGGGGTGCCTCGGGCCACGAGGGCCAGATCGAATTCGGTGCGCTCTCCCGCGAAGTACTCCTCGAGTTGGGTGGCCGCTCGGATCACCGCGGGCTCGCCTTCGTCGCCGGTAGTCCCCGGCGTCGGGGCCGGATCACCGGGCAAGTAGATGTGGGTGAGCCCGGTCGCATCCCCTTCGAGCACCAAGGGTCCTACCGGGGTCTCGAGCACCAACTGGGTTGCCACGGTCCGATTCTTCGAGTCGGTCTTCATGCTGCGTTCTCCATTTTCCGGTGGGTGTTCCACAAGTGGGCGACGGCATAGGCCCGCCAGGGCCGCCACCGTTCGGCCAGCGCGGTGATGCTGGCCGCGTCATCGGGCCGGCCGAGCCGGCCGAGCGCCCGGCGAATGCCGAGGTCGGTCGGCATGAACGCGTCAGGGTCGCCGAGCGCCCGCATCGCGATGTAATCGGCGGTCCACGGTCCGATCCCACGAAGGGCGACGAGGCCGGCGCGCAACTCGACCGGGTCGGCCCCGGCGTCGATCACGAGGGCACCCTCGCCAAGGGCTCGGGCCAGTCGAACAACAGCATCGCGTCGGGCGTTCGGCATGGAAAAGACGGTTGGGTCGGAGTCGACGAGGGCGGCAGGGGTGGGGAAGGTCCGGGTCACCCCGGGCACCGGATTGGCCAGGACACCACCGATGGCGGCCACCAGGCCGGCGGCCACGGTGCGCGCGCCGGCCACCGAGACCTGTTGACCAATGATGGCCCGTACGGCGAGCTCGGGTCCGTCGACGGCGCCGGCGACGCGTTGGCCCGGGGTCGCTCGGACCAAAGGGGCGAGCAGTGGGTCGTGCGCCAGTACCTCGTCAATGGCGACGGGGTCGGCGTCGAGGTCGAGCAGCCGACGGCAACGGCTGACCGCGGTGGTGAGGTCCCGCAGGTCGTCGAGGCGCAGGGCGGCCTGCACGAAACTCTGGTCGATGGTGAGGGCCACCACCCCGTCGCCGTGGTTCAGCCGGAGGCTGCGACGGTAGACGCCCTCGGCGAACGACTCGATGCCGGGGACGGCCCGTTGGCCGAGAAAGGCCAAGAGCGCATCGCCGGCGAACGGCTCACGACGGGCCAAACGCAGGCTCAGCGTGCCCGACCCCCCCGAGACCGGCGGTCCGGCCCTCCCCGCCCGTCGTCGCAGCGCGCTCGGGGTGACGGCGAAGACGGCCTGGACGGTTTCGTTGAACTGGCGGACGCTGGCGAACCCGGCGGCGAACGCGACGTCGGCCAGTCGGAGGTCGGTCGTCTCGATGAGCAGTCGGGCCGTCTGGGCTCGCTGGGCCCGGGCCAGAGCCAGAGGTCCGGTGCCCACTTCGGCCACCAGGAGCCGTTGCAGCTGGCGCTGGCTGTAGCCAAGACGCGAGGCCAGGCCGGCCACACCGTCGCGGTCGACGACGCCGTCGGCGATCAGGTGCACGGCCCGGGCCGCCGCGTCGGCCCGGCCGTTCCACGCCGGTGATCCGGGGCTGGCGTCGGGGCGGCAGCGCATGCAGGCCCGGAAGCCCGCGTGCTGAGCTGCCGCTGCAGTCGGCGAAAAACGGACGTTGGCCTGGCGGGGGGTCATCGCCGGACAGCTCGGCCGGCAGTAGATTCCCGTCGAGGTGACGCAGGTGAAAAACCAGCCGTCGAAGCGGGCGTCTTTGGACTGCACCGCTCGATAGCACCGTTCGAAGTCCTCGACCATGCCGAGATGGTGACACCGCGAGTGGCGACTGTCTAGCGGAAATCGGACATGACCGTCGGGCGGCTCTGGTGGCGTGGCTGCTACGTTCGCTCGGGGTTGTCCGAGGAGGTGGTCGTGGCCGACATCGTGGTGACCGGGGCCGGGCTCATCGGGCTCTCGACGGCGATGTTGCTGGCCAACGACGGGCACCGAGTGACCGTTGTCGAACGGGACCCGGCGCCGCCACCGCCCCCGGACAAGGCATGGGACAACTGGGAGCGCCGGGGGGTCAACCAGTTCCGCCAACCCCATTACCTCGTGCCGCGTTTTCGGGCCATTGTGGAGGCCGAGTTGCCCCTCGTCGCCCGGGCCCTCGAGGAGGCGGGCGCCCGTCGGTTCGATCTGCTCGCCGCGATCCCCGAGAGCATCAGCGGGGGTCACCGCGCCGGTGACGACGCATTGGTGGCCCTGACCGCTCGTCGACCGGTGGCCGAGGCGGCGGTGGCGGCGGTCGCCGACGCGACGGCCGGGGTGACGGTGCGCCGTGGTTCGTCCGTGGTTGCCCTCCGCACTGGCCCGTCGACGGTACCCGGTGTGCCCCACGCCGTCGGAGTGGTCACACAACAGGGCGAGGAGATCCCCGCCGACCTGGTGGTCGAGGCCACCGGACGCCGCTCGCCGTTGCCCTCATGGATCGACGGGGCCGGCGGCGTCCCGCCGCACTCGATCGAGGACGACTCGGGATTCGCCTACTACGGCCGCCACTTCCGGTCAGCCGACGGGGAGTTGCCACCGCTCCTCGGTGGGTTGCTTGTCCACTACGGCAGCGTCGGCGCGCTCACACTTCCCGGCGACAACGGGACCTGGTCGGTGGTGTTGGTGGTCCGGGCAAAGGACGCCCCGATGCGCGGCCTCAAAGAAACCGCCCGTTGGACGGCGGCGGTGCGGGCCCTGCCCATCACCGCCCATTGGGTCGACGGGGAGCCGCTGGGCGACGAAGTGGCCACCATGACGAGCATCGAGGACCGCATCCGCCGTTTCGTGGTCGAGGGCACCCCGGTGGTCACCGGGGTGGCGCCGGTCGGCGACTCGTGGGCCTGTACCAATCCCTCGCTCGGCCGGGGTGCCTCCATCGGGCTGATCCATGCGCTCGCACTGCGAGAAGTGCTGCGGACCGCCTCGCTCGACGAGCCCCTCGACTTCGCCCTGGCCTGGGATGCCGCGACGCAGTCAAGCGTCGTGCCCTGGTACGAGGCGACCAACCAGTTCGACCGACACCGGCTGGCCGAGGTCGCGGCCGAGATCCAAGGCGAACCCTACGAACCCGACGATCCGGGATGGGAGTTCTCCCAGGCCATCAACGCCGCGGTCACCCGCGATCCCGATGTTTTGCGGGCCTTTCTCAAGATTGCCGGAGTCATCAACACGCCCCAAGAGGTCCTCGCCGATGGCGTGCTGGCGGACAAGGTGCTTTCGCTCGGGGGCGGTTGGCGCGATGAGCCGCGCCTTGGCCCGACCCGGACTGAGCTCTTGGAGACCATCGCCGGTTGACCGGCGCTGCGGCGGCACAGACCGACCCGAGACCCGCGCAACAACACGAGACGCGCCACCGATATGCGATGTGCCAGAGGCCGGGAACACGAGAGAATCGACAGAAAGGGAGGGCATCATGCGGATCGACAGCGGTGGGGTGGGGATCGAATACGAGGTGACCGGCGAGGGGCGACCGGTCGTGCTCCTTCACGGGTTCCCCGACTCGGGTCGGCTGTGGCGCCATCAGGTACCGGCGCTGGCCGACGCCGGCCACCAGGTGATCGTCCTCGATCAACGTGGCTACGGCCGTTCCGACAAGCCCGACGAGGTCGAGGCGTACTCCCTGTTGTTCTTGGCCGGCGACGTCGTGGCCGTGCTCGACGAGCTGGGCATCGAGCGGGCCCACGTCGTCGGCCACGATTGGGGAGCGGCGGTCGCCTGGGGATTGGGGTCGATGGTTCCCGATCGGGTTGACCAGCTCGTTGCCCTGTCGGTCGGTCATCCCTCGGCCTTTGTCAGCGTCGGCTACGAGCAACAGATCCGCTCGTGGTACATGTTGCTGTTCCAGTTCGAAGGCGTGGCCGAACAATGGCTGTCCAACAACGACTGGGCCAACTTCCGGGTCTGGTCCAAGTACCCCGACGTCGACGGTGTCATCGCTGATCTCGAACGGGACGGATCGCTCGCACCGGGGCTCAAGTGGTACCGGGCCAACGTGCCCCCCGACAGTTGGGTGGCCCCACCTCTTGACCTGCCGGCGGTGCCGGCATCGACCATGGGGGTCTGGAGCAGTGGGGACTTCGCCCTCACCGAAGCCCAGATGACTCGCTCGGCGGACTTCGTGTCGGGACCCTGGCGTTACGAGCGGATCGAGGGCCCGGGCCACTGGATGCAGCTCGAAGCGCCCGACGCGCTGAACGAGCTGTTGGTGGACTTCTTGGACACCTGAAAGAGCAGCGCCGTTGGAACCCGATCGCCGAATCGGGTCGTCGCTAGCGTTCTGCCGCGGCGGCCATGGCGTGGGAGAGGACCCGGGAGCGATGAGTTGGCGCGTCGCCCCAGGCGGCCGAGAGCACCCAGGCCCGCTTCATCCAAAGCTGGAGGTCACACTCCCAGGTGTAGCCGATGGCCCCGTGGACCTGGAGGGCCACCCGCGCCGCCAGATCGGCCGCGTCCGAGGCCATGGCCTTGGCCATCGAGGCGTGGGCCGAGCGGTCGGCGAGATCCCGGGCGATCGAGTCGGCGGCCCGATAGGTGGTCGGCCGGGCGAACTCGAGTGCTACCCGCGCGTTTGCCAGGTGGTGTTTGACCGCCTGGAAGCTGCCGATGGGCTTGCCGAACTGGCGACGCTCCTTGGCGTAGTCCGCAGCCATCGTGATCATGCGTTCGGTCAGACCGAGCAGCTGGGCCGCACTGAAGAGCGCGGCCCGATCCGCCAGGTCCGAGAGCATCGCCTCGGCCCGTTCGCCCGAGGCGATCAAGGTGTGGGGCCACGGTGACCATTCGAGCGTCCCGAGGTCGCGCGTCGGGTCGATCGACGGCGTGGTGGTGACGCCGTCGGGGTCGGCTTCGACGAGATGGAGTTGCCAGCCGGCACCCGGAAGATTGAGGGCGACCAGGGCCACGCCGGCGACGCTGGCCCCGGTGACCCGGGGGGTCACCACGGTGCCCTGGGTCACCTCCGGGCTGGGCGTGGTGGTGGTGACCAATCCGGCGGACGTGACGTCGATCCCGCCGACGGTGGCCACCACTTCGCCGGCCGCCACCTTTTCGAGGAACCGGCCGAGAACCGAGCCTGCCCCACCGTTCGACGCCGCGTCGGCCGCTGCCATCAACGGCGCGGCCAGCCCGGCCGACTCGAGGAGGGGTTCGGGTAGTCCGGCCCAGCCGGCCTCTTCGAGCACGCCCACGAGTTCGAGTTCGCCGAGCCCGAGGCCGCCGTGGGCTTGGGGGACGAGGAGGCCGGTCGCTCCGAGCTCAGCGAGGACCGACCACCGCTCGTGGGTTCGCCCGGCGCCGCCGTGTCGATCGCCGAGTGCCATGGCGCGCAGGTCGGCGACGGTGCACTCGCGGGCGAGCACCTGTCGGACCGCGCCGCGCAACTCCAGCTGCTGCTCGGTGAAGGCGAAGCGCACCTGATCCTCAACCCCGCGGCAGCCCGAGCAGGCGCTCGGCCACCACATTTCGCTGGATCTCGTTGGTTCCCGCGTATATCGGGCCGGCCAAGGCGAAGAGGTAGCCGTCGAGCCATGGGCCGGGTTGGGCCTGGCCCTCCCCGCTCGGATCAGGATCCAAAAGCTCGGCCTCGGGGCCGAGGAGCTGTAGTGCGGCGGTGTGGATCGCGAGATCGGTCTCGGACCAGAAAATCTTGTTGCAGCTCGCCTCGGGCCCCACCGAGTGCCCGTCAGCCACCTTTGATGCGGTCCAGTACGTGTGCAGCTTGTACGCCTCGGCGTCGATGTAGGCCCGGGCCACGTCGTCGGCGATGCGGCCCGCTTGTGGTCCGTCGCCGTCGGCCCGGGCGGCGTAGAGGTCGATCAGGCGGCCGGCCGCTTCGCTGTAGCGGGCCGGACTGCGCAGGCTGAGGCCCCGTTCGCTGCCGGCGGTCGACATAGCCACCGTCCACCCTTCGCCGACCGATCCGAGAATCTGGTCGTCTGCGACCTCGACGCCTTCGAAGAAGACCTCGGCGAACCCGGTCTCGCCATCGAGTTGGGAAATCGGGCGTACCGTCACTCCCGGTGCGTCCATCGGCACGAGGAAATAGGTGAGGCCGCGGTGGCGTTCGGCGCCGGGGTCGGTGCGGAAGATCCCGAAACACCATTCGGCGAAGGCCCCGCGCGAGCACCAGGTCTTCTGGCCGTCGAGCACCCAGCCGTCCCCCGACGCGTTGGGGGTGGCTCGGCTGCGGATGCCGGCCAGGTCGCTGCCGGCGTCGGGTTCGGACCACCCCTGGCACCAGATCTCGTCGCCGGCGGCCATGGGTGGGAGGTAGCGGGCCTTCTGGGCCGGGGTGGCGTGCTCGAACATGGTCGGTGCCAGGAGGAAGACCCCGTTCTGGCTGACCCGGCGGGGGCCACCGGCCCGGTAGTACTCCTCTTCGAAGATCAGCCATTCGAAGATCCCGACGTCTCGCCCGCCGTACTGGGCCGGCCAGCTGACCACCGACCAGCGGTCCTCGAACATGGTGCGCTCCCAGGCTCGGTGCTGCTCGAAACCCTCGGCCGTATCGAGCGACGCCAAGGTGCCCGGGGCGGGGACATGGGCCTCGAGCCAGGCCCGGGCCTCGGTACGGAACGCCTCTTGGGCGGGAGGAAAGGTGAGGTCCATGGCGAGGGGAAATCTGGCACACCGTCAGATACTCGGCAACAATGACCACCATGGCCAACGCAGTGATCATCGACGCCGTGCGCACCCCGGTCGGCCGCCGCGGCGGGCGCCTGTCGGGATGGCACGCGGTTGACCTGGCGGCCCAGCCGTTGCTGGCCCTGATCGAGCGCAACGATCTCGATCCAAGTCTGGTCGAAGACGTGGTCATGGGGTGCACCATGACTGTTGGTGAGCAGGCCATGAATGTCGCGCGGAACGCCGCTCTCGCGGCGGGCTTTCCTGACACGGTCCCCGGAACGACCGTCGACCGGCAGTGCGGATCGGCGCAGCAGGCGGTGCACTTCGCCGCCCAAGCGGTGATGTCGGGGGCCATGGACGTCGTGATCGGGGCCGGGGTCGAGTGCATGAGCCGAGTGCCGATTGGGTCCACCACCGAGCCCGGGCCGGGCGAGGCCTATGGCCCGATGTACCTCGGGCGCTACCAACTCATCCACCAGGGCGAGTGTGCCGAGGAGATCGCAAGACGATGGAAGGTCAGCCGCGAGGACATGGATGTCCTCGCCCTCGAATCGCACCGTCGAGCAGCGCTGGCCACCGACGAGGGGCGCTTCAAAAACGAGATCCTCCCCATCGAGTCCCGGGTGCTCGAGGGCGAGGTCTCTGGTGTCCTCGATTTTGACGAGGGGGTGCGCCGAGACACCAGCCTCGAGAGGCTGGCGTCGCTGCGCCCGGCCTTTGTCGAGGGCGGCACGGTGACCGCGGGAACCTCGTCGCAGATTTCCGACGGTGCGGCGGCGGTGCTGGTGATGAGCGAGGAGCGGGCCTCGGCTCTCGGGCTCATCGCGCGGGCCCGGTTCCACACCTTCGCCGTCGCCGCCAACGATCCGCAGATCATGTTGACGGCCCCCATCCCGGCCACCCGTCGCATCCTCGAGAAGGCCTCCCTCTCCCTCGATGACCTCGATGTGATCGAGATCAACGAGGCCTTCGCTTCGGTCGTCCTGGCCTGGGAACGCGAGTTCCATCCCGACATGCACCGGGTCAATCCCAACGGAGGAGCCATCGCCATCGGCCATCCAACCGGGGCCTCGGGGGCCCGGTTGATGGCCACCATGGTCAACGAGCTCGAGCGTACGGGCGGCCGGTACGGACTCCAGACCATGTGCGAGGGCGGTGGCCAGGCCAACGCCACCATCATCGAGCGGCTGGGTTGAGCGTGGCCGTGGCAAAAGAGCGGGTCCCCGCCCTCGAAGGCTGGTTCACGATGGACGAGCAGGCCCCGGCCCTGCTCGGGAGCCGGTGCACCTTGTGCGGCACGTACTCATTCCCCGGCGAGACCCACTTCTGCGCGAACCCTCGCTGCGTCGGGACCGAGTTCGAATCGGTCGAACTCAGCCGCCGCGGCCGCGTCTGGTCCTATACCGACGCCCGCTACCAGCCACCGCCGCCCTACGTGCCCGCTGAGCCCTACGTGCCCTTCGCCATCGCGGCGGTCGAGTTGGCGGCCGAAAAGATGGTCGTCATGGGCCAGGTCGTCCCCGGCGTCTCGGTAGAGGAGCTCTCCGTCGGTGTTGAAGTCGAGCTGGTGCTCGACACCCTCTATGAGGACGACGACCACGAATACCTTGTGTGGAAGTGGCGTCCGGTCGTGGCTCACAAAGCGACAGGAGGTCGGTGATGCCCGACGACACGCGCGTCGCGGTGCTCGGTGCGGGCATGCACCCATGGGGAAAGTGGGGACGGAACTTCGTCGAGTACGGGCTGGTGGCGGCCCGCGACGCCCTGGCCGACGCCGGGGTGCTCTGGGAGGACATCGGGTTCGTCTCGGGGGCCGACACCATCCGCAACGGCTACCCGGGCTTCATTGCCGGAGCCACCTTCGCCCAGGCCCTCGGATGGACCGGGGCCCGGGTCTCGAGTTGTTATGCCGCGTGTGCCTCGGGCGCGGCCGCCATCGCAAACGCCCGGGCCCAGATTTTGGCCGGCCTGTGCGACGTCGCCCTCGTCGTCGGGGCCGACACCACGCCCAAGGGTTTCTTCGCCCCGGTCGGCGGCGAACGCAAGGACGACCCGGACTGGCTCCGATTCCACCTGTTGGGGGCGACCAACCCCGCCTACTTCGCCCTTTACGCCCGACGGCGCATGGACCGCTTCGGCGCCACTGACGAGGATTTCGCCCAGGTGAAGGTGAAGAACGCCCGCCACGGGTTCTCCAATCCGAACGCTCGCTACCGCCGCGAGGTCACCGTCGAAGAGGTGCTGGCCTCACCGATGGTTGCCGATCCGCTCCGCCTGCTCGAGATCTGTGCGACGTCTGACGGCGGGGCGGCTCTCGTGCTCTCGAGTCTTGAGTTCGCCCGCCGCCACGGGGCGGCCGATCCGCTGGTGACCGTCTCGGCCGTGTCTACGGTCACCCCGCGCTTTCCGAACACGGTGATCGAAATGCCGAACTTCTCGACCGATTCGGCCGCCGGGGTCACCGGCGAGTTCGACACGGCGGGGTTCCGGCCCTCCATCGCCCGGGCCGCCTACGACGAGGCGGGCATCGGGCCTGAAGACCTCGATCTGGCCGAGGTCTACGATCTCTCGGCTGCCCTCGAGCTGGATTGGTACGAAGACATCGGGTTGTGCGGCGAGGGTGAGGCCGAGAAGCTGCTGCGTGACGGGGCAACCACCCTCGGGGGCCGGGTGCCGGTGAATCCGAGCGGCGGTCTCTCGTGCTTCGGCGAGGCGATCCCGGCCCAGGCGATCGCCCAGGTGTGCGAATGCACCTGGCAGTTGCGGGGCCAGGCACCCGGGCGCCAGGTGGAGGGCGCCCGAGTGGCCGTGACCGCCAACCAGGGCCTATTTGGCCACGGTTCTTCGGTCCTGCTCACCCGCTGAATGGTCCTGCTCGCCCGTCAGCGGCGAGGGGCCGATGCGTCCCAGGATCAGGCCGGCCGGAACGACGTCAAGAAGCCCTGCACCTGGCTGTGATTGTTGGCGACCACGATGACGGCGTAGACCGTGGTCCCCTTCGAGACGTACATGAACGCCTCGATGGTGTTCGGATCCTTCAGCGTGGTCGAACTCGGATTGAGCTGCTTCTCGGTGCCGCTGAATTTGTAGCCCTTGGCACCGTTGACGGTGACCGCGGTGGCCCCGCTGATCTGGTGGGCCGTGGCGGTGAACTTGCTGGCGCTGGCCGCGGACTTGACCTTGCCCACCACGACCAGGTACGTGGGAGGAGGAGGAGTGGAGGCGCTCGAAGACAGAGGGTCGGCTACCGGGCTCACCCAGTAGGCGGTGGCGGTGGTCACCGTCTTGGCCGGAAATCCCGCGAGGACGCCTGCCGTGTTGCTCTGGGACTTCGGAGCCGTGGGGAAGGCGATGCGGAAGGCCCCGTACCTGGGCCCGTAGCTCGACGCCGTAGCCCCGGCCGAGGCACTGACGGCGCCGAACGCGCCGAGCAGCAGCGTGCCGAGACCGACCCCGAGCGTCCGAAGGACCATGCCCGTGTGCTTTCTCATGATTGGTGCTCAGTTCTCTCGATCCGGGGCCGCGAGGACGTGCCAGGTGGAAGCGTCAGGCGGGCCAACGCTGCGTTGGCACCCGACATGATGCCATCAGTACGGGTGGGCCAGACGTCGTGGGTAACCCCGGGCGCGCGGCCCGCCCAGAAGCGATCGGATTGAGCGAGGGCGCTGCGGAGCAGTCCTGTGGCCGACGTTTCGTCGACGGCACCGAGAATGACCACGCGGTCGGCCTTGCAGACGGCGTGCCCGCGGGTCCCATGCATCAAAAGACGGTGGTCCTCTTCGGCCAAGAGCGGGGCCACGACGCCGGTCCGGTTGGCGCCCCGCACCCTTCACGCTCGGCCGCGACGGCGGAGAACAGTTCGCCGACCCGTCAAATTCCGTCGACGTCCCTCATTCGACCGCAAAGTTTGTGTCATGCCGTGTTTTGCACCCCACACGGCTGTTCCTTGTGTGATGAAAAGGGAGCAGGAGTCAGTCACAGAACAAGGGTGTCTGGATCGGTTGCGCTGCGGCCCCCATAGCGCTACCCCGGTTTCCAATCACTCCGATTGGGTATAGCCGAGGTGAGGCCATGTGGGCTGCGACCGCACTCGACTAGAAGTCGCCGAGCGTCTCATTTGAGGGAGATAGCCGCTCCCATACAGGGGCGTCAGATGGCGTCGCCTCGAGACCGATGGAAGGTGGACAGCATGACAATGACCGAAGGAACCGAAACAATCCAAATCGTCCGCGACGATCCGAGGAAAAGAGNNCCGACCGTCGACGCGCTGGACGCGCTTGGCGATGCCCTCGACGGCGTGGCCAGCGACCAGCAAATCTTGTCCCAAAGAGTGCAAATGCTGCGTGAGTCTCGCGCCAGTGGTGTGGCGTGGCTCGAGATCTTGACCAGCGAGCGGGGAGACGGTTCGATGCAGCTGGTCAGCCAGTTGCTCGCCCGGATCTCGGGTGCGAGCGGGGTACTGCGCAAGGTCGTCGTCGAAGAGCTGCGCCATGAAGGCGTGAGCATTCCGACCATCGCCAAGCTCTTCGGAGTGTCTCACCAGCGCGTGTCGAACCTGCTGCGCCGCGACCCGAGCTGAGCCGCCCGGACGTCATCCTCAGGCGCTCAGCAGTTCGGGCGCTGAGCAGTTCAGGCGTTTCGCAGTTCAGGTACTCAGGCGCTCGAGGGTCTGGTTGGCCACCGTGACGATGCGGCCGATCAGTTCGGCGACACTGGGCAACCCGTCGATTACACCGACCACCTGTCCGGTCGGCAGGACCCCGACGTCGGTACGACCCTCGACAAGCGCCGCCTTGGTCATCACTGGTGCGTTGGCCGCCATGACGACTTGGGGCCATGTCAGTTCGTTGCCCTGCTTCATGGCTCGACCCTCTCGGAGCAGGGCCGGGAGCGACGTCTTGGTCTCCTGGCGAAATGTCCGCGCGCTCGACAGGGCCCGGGGGAGGTTGCGCAGCCAGCTTGCCCGCTCGAGATGGTCTACCAAATCGGTCCGGATCACCCGCTGGGGTGCGCCGTCGACCTTGGTGGTCACCACGGTCCCGGTGACCGTGGTGGCGAGGTACTGGTTCTTCACGCCGTCGGGGACCCGGCTGTCTGCGGTGAGGAGGAACCGAGTGCCCATGGCGATCCCGTCGGCCCCGTAGGCCAGGGCAGCCACCAGCCCCCGCCCGTCGAAGTACCCGCCCGCCGCCAGCACCACTACTCGGTCGCCGATCGCGTCGACCACTTCGGGCAGTAACAGCGACGTGGGTACGGTGCCGGTATGACCGCCCCCTTCAGCTCCCTGGGCGATCACGGCGTCGACGCCCCATTCGGCAACTTTCACGGCGTGGCGGCGGGCGCCGATGGTCGGCATCACCACCAGGCCGGCTTCGCGGCAGCGGTTGACCAGGGCCGGGCTCGGTGCCTGGGCGAAGCTCGCGACCCGGGCCCCGGCGTCGATCATGAGGGAGATCCGATCGTTCACGTCGGCCACGTCGGTCCGTAAGTTCACCCCGAAAGGCCGGTCCGTGCGTTCGCGCACCTGGGCGATGGCTTGTTCAAGGTCGTGGATGGTCATGGTGGCCGAGGCCAAGATGCCGAGCGCACCGGCTGCCGCGGTGGCGGCCACCAGCCGGGGGCCGGCCACCCAGCCCATGCCAGTCTGGACGATGGGGTAGCGGACCCCGGTGAGCTCGCAGAACCGGGTGCGCAAGGTTGGGTGGGGTTCAGGCAGTGTTGCCGGATCGCTCCCGGGTTCGCTCATCCCTTCACCTCACGGTCGCGGGTGCCTCCCGGGTCAAGGAGATCGCGCACCATGGAGAGTTCGGCTGGACTGGGGAGCCGGGTCTCGGGCACGGCAGCGCCCCTCTGGGTGGCGCCGGCCAACTCGAATCCTGTCGCCTGAACGACGTCGTCGAGGGAGACCCCCGGGTGCAACGAACGCACCCGCATGACCCGGTCGGGTGTCTCGAAGTCGAAGACCCCGAGGTTCGAGACGACCACCCCCAAATGGTGGAAGCGGGTCGCTCCCACCCCGGCCGCCGCCGCCCGTTGGTAGCCGACCCCGCACACGACATCGACGTGCTCGACGAAGCTGCGGGTCGAGTGGTCGGGCACCCAGTAGCTGGTCGGATGGTTGAGCGAGTTGCCGGGGGCCCCGCGCACCCCGACCAGCTGCACCGTGGGCCGAGCCCAGTCGCCGATCGCCGAGAGGTTCTGGTTCCCGTGGCGGTCGATCTGGCTGGCCATCATCATGATGTGACGGCGACCGGACCACACCACGTCGAAGACGGCGCGGTACCCCATGGCCGCTTCACGGACGAGTTCGGCCGGTGGCGTATTGAGCGGCGGTGCCCCGACCATGAGGGCGGCCTCGCCGTCGGTCAGCACAAGATCCGGGGTAAAGGTGAGTTTGGCCAGTCGGGCGCCGAGGGCCGGGACGGTGCCAAAGGGGCTGACCATGACCTCGCCGGCGCCACGCCACGCCTCGGCGCAGGCCACGACGCAGACCTCTGCCCTCGTCACGTTGCCCGCAGCGCTCACTGCGCCACCTCCGAGCGTTCGCGAACCGCGGCCTGGTAACGGTCCTCGTCGACGTCGATGTAGCGGGCCCGGAACGCAGCGAAGGCCTCGGGCTCGCGGGCCGATGCCGCGTACTCCTTCTGGAATGCCTCGTCGCGCCCGTAGTCGGGCGGACACGCAGTGAAATGGGCGCCCCTTGGTGTCTCGGCCACCCCATCGGTGAGGAGGCGGTGGACGGTGACGGCGGCCAGCGGTCCCTCTTCGCCGAGGGCGCCGTTGGCCACGACCCGCTCGGCGGTGACGAAGCGCCGGTCCGCCGCACCGAGGAACAATTCATCGAAGAAGCGGTCGGGCCCGAGGAACTGGGCGTTGCCCGCCGTGTCGGCGCGGTTGGCGTGGATGATGGCGGCGTCGAGGCGCAGTGCCGGCATGGCCACGAGTTCGACCCCCGGCTCGGCCGGATCGGCGAATGGGCCGTCGCCATAGGGGGAACGCACGGTGCGCAGGTCCGGATTCACGCGGAGCACGTCAGAGCCCAGGCCGGCTCGAGTAGGTAAGAAGGGGAGTCGCCAACTGGCAGCTTGGAGGCCGAGATAGAACATGCCCTCGTCGATCTCCATGAGCTCGACGAGTCCCTGCTGGCGAGCGGTCCGCCAGTGCGGGTCGAGAGGGATCGAGTCGAGGGTGACGAACGCGCACACCACCTTGGCCGCCCGGCCTGTCGCACACAAAAGACCGACATCGGGGCCCCCGTAGGCAACGATCGTGAGGCCGTCGATGTTCGATCGGCACAGGGCCCGGACGACGGCCATGGGCTTGCGCCGAGATCCCCAGCCACCGATTCCGATGGTCATGCCGGGCCGCAACTCGGAAACGATCTCCTCGACGGTGGTTCGCTTATCGGTCATGATCGCCTCTGTACTGGGTCGTCGGGGGGCGGTCGTGGTGTCGCGTCGCGAGAAGCTCAGCGCGAGGTGTCGGCATCGCGTTTTTCCACGAAAGCCCGCCGTTGCTCGTCGGCGACGCCGCGTACGTGGAGCTCGTAGGTGAATCCCTGTTCGTAGCGGTAGCTCCGCTTGACATCGACCGGGTCGATGCCGTTGAGCGACTCCTTGGCCCGCCGGATGATCGAAGGGCTCTTCTCGGCGATGTCGCGGGCGATCTCGAGCGCGGTCTCTCTCAGCTGCTCGAGGGGTACCACCCGGGCCACCGAGCCAAAGGCAGCAAGTTCGGCTGCCGGCACCGGGGTGGCCGTGTAGACCATCTGGCGCATTTTGTGCTGCGGTACCAGCCGGGCCAGATGGGTCGCCGCCCCAAGGGCACCTCGGTCCACCTCGGGCAGGCCGAACGTTGCGTCCTCTGCTGCGACCACGATGTCGGCGTTGCCGCAGAGGCCGATACCGCCGCCGAGGCAAAAGCCTTGGACCGCCGCGATGACCGGGACCTCGCACTCGTAGACCGCGGCAAAGGCGGCGGCGCAGCCGCGGTTGACTCCGACCAGGGCCTCGTCCCCTTTTGCCTGGATCTCTTTGATGTCGACCCCGGCGCAGAAGCCCCGCCCGAGGGCCCGCAGCACCACCACCCGGTTGCTTTGGACCCGCCCGGCCGAGAGCAGCGCCTCGGCCAGGGCGAACCACCCGGCCACGTCGAGGGCGTTCACCGGCGGGTGGTCTATGACCACCTCGGCGATGCCTTCGGTTTCTTGCAGTGTCTCGATGGGCATCGGTGGCCTACGCCTCCTGTTGACTCACAACTCGACGGCGGCCAACGCCGTGGCACCCCGACCAAGTGCGCTGATCGGTCCGGGCGATCCGGGCCGCCGTCCCGGCCTGACACCGCGTCAGCCGGCGACCCGAAGGGTAGGCGACCGACTCGACGGCGGCCACACGGCGTCGGCCGGTCGGTCGGGGCGCCCCTCGCACTTCGCCCAAACGGGGCCATTAGGGTTTGGCGCGCCCGCCTGGGTGTCGGGAGTCGGGAGGTACGCGTGGACGGCGAAGGTGCGAGCGGCCTGGAGGCGGCCCTGGATTTCAGCGGCCAGGTGGCGGTCGTGACCGGCGGCACCCGGGGGGTCGGGCTGGCCATCGTCGGGGCCCTGCTCACCGCCGGGGCCGAGGTCGTGACGTGCGGCCGCCACGAACCCACCGCCGGCGAACTGGCCCGGGCCACCGGGCCCGACGGTCGCGTGCGAGTGGTCACGTTCGTCGAGGCCGACGTGCGCGAAGCCGACCAGGCGCGGGCGGTTGTGGAGTCGGCCACCGAGCGGCACGGGCGGCTCGATCTGTTGGTGAACAACGCCGGGGGCTCCCCTCACGTCGCGGCGGCCGATGCCTCGCCTCGGTTCATCTCCTCGATCGTCGCCTTGAACCTCCTTGCTCCTTTTTATTGTGCCCAGGCGGCGAACGCAGTGTTCCAGTTACAGCCTGCAGGTGGCGCAATCGTCAACGTGGGCAGCGTCTCGGGCACTCGCCCCTCGCCAGGGACGGCCGCCTACGGTGCGGCCAAAGCCGGCCTGATCAACTTGACCGAGACGCTGGCCGTCGAGTGGGCCCCCTTGGTCCGGGTCAACTGCGTCACCGCCGGCCTTCTCGATACCGGGGCGGGAGCAGAGCACTACGGAGGTGCTGACGCGTTGGACCGGGTGGCGGCCACTGTCCCCCTCGGCCGGATGGGCACCCCCGATGACGTGGCCCATGCCTGCCTCTTTCTCGCCTCCCCGCTGGCGAGCTATATGACGGGGGCCAACCTGGTCCTTCACGGCGGCGGCGAATGGCCAGCCTTCCTCCGAGCAGTCGATGAATCCGCACCACCGAGTTAGGCCTGACGCCCTGCCCGCGGCCACAAATCACATGGTTTTGGGCGCTCTGCTGGGAATTTTTTGCAATCGCCGCTGCAGGGCAGCGGTCCTTCGGGCATGCTTGTTGGGTTGTGGTCCCCTCGGCGCTGTGGCGACGGGACACTGCAGATGGAGAGGTTCACGGAGTGGACGAGAATGGAGAGAGCCAGACGCCGTGGCACCATGAGGGCCATCCGCTGACGCTCGCCGGGAAACCACGCCTGCAGTATCAGCCGGTCATCGATCTGGGCTCGGGGCAGCTGCTCGGGTTTGAGGCATTGCTGCGTTGGCATCACCCCACCGAAGGCGTCATCCTCCCGCCACTACTAATCCCTTGGGCCGAGGCCAACGGGGACATCGTCCCTCTCGGCGACTGGATCATGGTCGAAGGATGCCGCGAGGCCCTTAAGTGGCCACCTAGCACGCAGCTTGCGGTCAACATCTCGGTTGTCCAGCTGCGACGCGCCGCCGCGTCCGCCGCGGTGATTGCCGCCTTGGAGGTAACCGGGTTGGTTCCGGACCGTCTCACCATCGAGGTGACCGAACATGCCATGTCCGACGAGGCGGCGGTGGACGACCTGGCGGTCATCGGCGCTTTAGGGGTGCAACTGGCGGTCGACCATGTCGGCACGAGCTGGAACTCCTTTGAAATCCTCCGGCGACTGGCGGTCAACACAGTCAAGATCGATCACTCATTTGTCATGTCCCTCGAAGCGCGCGAGGGGATCAACCGCATGGTGGTCGAGACCGTCATACAACTCGCCCACAACTCGGGTATGTCGACGGTCGCCGAGGGAGTCGAGACCGCGCTCGCCGCGGCCATCGTGGCCGAACTCGACTCCGATGCGGCCCAGGGGTACTTCTTCGCCCCACCGTTGAGCGAAGAGAACGCCACGACGATGGCCAATGTGGCGAATTTGCGCTTTCCGTTGGTCGGCCCGGGCTGGAGCGACGACGACGATTGGCCGTTCGCCGGCGCCTCTTACGACAACGGTGGGCACATGGTCCTCGGGGGGGCGCTTGGAAGCGGACGGACGATGGTCGAGATGTCCGGGACCGACGCCCGGGTCGAGTTGGATGCCGTCGACATGGTCGACCTCGTGTTGTCGGGCCCGACCGACACTCCCGCACCCCAGGGCCCTCGAATGCCAGAGGCTGCCGGAGCACCCAACGGCAGCAGCGCCAACGGTGACGCCGCGCCTCCTCGCCCGGCGCGCTCGAAGGGGATCCGACCCAAGGGCACAGGCGCCGCCAAGCACACCAGCTCGGGGACGGGCAAGGGGGACAAGGCAGTGGGCGGTACGGCAGCCTCCCGACAGAAGCCACCGGGCAAATCGACGTCCACTCGGCCCGGAGGAACCGGCTCTTCGACGTCGGGGCCCAAGCATCGACGCCGGCCACCTCCCAAGGGTGGTTCGGGCGCGTAGGCGGCCGACAGTCTGGTCCTTCCTCCGGACCTGCTAAACAGAGCCCCCGTGAAATTGGCGGTTCTGACCGAGACGCGCCCCGGTGAGCGCAGAGTGGCGCTCGTGCCTGACGTGGTGAAGCGGCTCACGTCGGAAGGATGGCAGGTCGTAGTCCAGGCCGGCGCCGGCGCCTCCGCCGCTTTTCCTGACGACGCGTACCGGAACGCCGGCGCCACCATCGCCCCGGATGCCGCGGCCAGTCTTTCGGGCGCTGCTGCGGTCGTGGCGGTCAACTTCATTTCGGCCGAGCAGGCCCAGCTCGTAGGCGACGGGACCGTCATGCTCAGCTTCCTCCAACCGGCTGCCTCGGTCGAGGCCCTCAAAGTGTTGGCTGACAAGCGGGCCACCGTGTTCAGTTTCGATCTGGTGCCACGGATCAGCCGGGCCCAGGGCATGGACGCGCTCAGCTCCCAGGCCACCGTCTCGGGGTACCGGGCCGGCCTGTCAGGGGCCGAGCACCTTGCCAAGTTCTTCCCCATGTTCATGACCGCGGCAGGGACTGTGCCGCCGGCGAAGGTGCTGGTGATGGGAGTAGGCGTCGCCGGCCTGCAGGCGATCGCCACGGCCCGTCGTCTCGGCGCGGTGGTGCGGGCCTACGACGTGCGAGCCGCGGCCAAAGAGGAAGCCGAGAGCCTGGGCGCCACCTTCGTCGACCTCAATGTGAGTGCCGAAGGGACCGGTGGCTACGCCCGCGAGCTGACCGAGGACGAGTTGGCCCGCCAACGCCAGGCGTTGGCGGCCGAGGTGGCCGCTTCCGATGTGGTGATCACCACCGCTGCGGTACCGGGGCGCCCCGCTCCCAAGCTGGTGACCGCCGAGATGGTGTCGGGCATGGGCCCCGGATCGATTGTGATCGACATGGCCGCCGATTCGGGGGGCAATTGCGAACTCACCGTCGCCGGCGAGGACGTCGTCCACGGTGGTACCACGATCGTGGGCATGGCCAACCCACCGGCGGGCATGCCGACCCATGCGAGCTTTCTCTTCTCGAGAAACGTGCAGAACCTCTTGGCGTTGCTGAGCAAAGACGGCGAGCTGGCTCCCGATTGGGAGGACGAAATCGTGATCGGCACCTGTGTGCTGCGCGACGGGGAGCCGACGCTCGGTCCGACCGCCGAGCTGCTCGGTCGGCCGATGACGGCAATCCGCGAAACGGTGCCGGGGGAAGCCGCCGCCCCCGACGGCGAGGTGGACGCATGACCAACAGCATCATTGAATACCTGACGGTCTTCGTGCTGGCCGGCTTCGTCGGCATCGAGGTCATCTCGAAGGTCCCGAGCATCCTGCACACCCCACTCATGTCGGGATCCAACGCCATCCACGGGGTGATCTTGGTTGGGGCGATGATCGTGTTGGGAGGGGCCCACAGCGGGGCTGAGGAAGTACTGGGGTTCGTGGCGGTCATCCTGGCCACGTTGAACGTCGTGGGTGGCTTCGTCGTGACCGACCGCATGCTCGAGATGTTCAAGGCCAAGCCGAGCGACGCGCCCCGGTCCCGGTCAGAAGGTCCCGGGCCGTCGGGTGACTCGGCCTCATGAGCCGCGGGACGTTCATCGATCTGTGTTATCTGATTGCGGCGATCGGGTTCATCCTCGCACTGAAGGGGTTGAGTTCGCCCAAGCACGCCCGACGGGGCAACATCGTCGGCGCGGTCGGCATGTTGCTTGCCATCGGGGCGACCTTCGCCCGGCCGGGTCTCAGCCATATCTGGCTGATGATCGTGGCGATGGTGGTCGGTGTCGTGATCGCCGTACCGGTGGCCCGTCTGGTCAAGATGACAGCGATTCCCCAGATGGTGGCCATCTTCAACGGCGTGGGAGGAGGTGCGGCCGCCCTGGTCTCGATCACCGAGTTCATCGGGCAGCCGACCAAGCTGGTCGCGACCTACAAGGTGCTCGAGGTGCTTGTCGGCGTCCTCGTCGGGTCCGTCTCCTTCGCCGGTTCGGCTGTCGCCTTCGCGAAGCTCCAAGAGCTCATGACCGGACGCCCGGTTACCTACCCGGGTCAGCAGGTCATCAACGCCGTGGTAGCCGCGGCCATCATCGGCCTGATCATCGCGATCCTGATCACCTCGTCGACCGCGCTGTTGTGGATCCTGTTGGTCCTGTCGCTCCTTCTCGGAGTCATCTTCGTGCTCCCGATAGGCGGCGCCGACGTGCCGGTGCTCATCTCGCTTTTGAACTCGTTCACCGGTTTGGCCGTCGCCGCCTCAGGCTTCACCCTCGACTCGAACCTGCTGATCGTGGCCGGGACCCTGGTCGGTGCCTCGGGGATGCTCCTCACCAGGATGATGAGCCAAGCCATGGGTCGTTCGCTGCCCAACATCTTGTTCAGTGCCTTCGGTTCGGTGATCACGGCCACCGGCGGGGCCGAGGGCGATCCGGCGCGCCCGGTGCGAACGGGGACACCCGAGGACATCGGGGTGCTGCTGGCCTATGCCCGCAAGGTGGTGATCGTGCCCGGTTACGGGCTGGCCGTCGCCCAGGCCCAACATGTGGTCCGCGAGCTCGCTGACTCCCTCATGAAGCGCGGGGTGGAGGTCTTCTACGCCATCCACCCGGTCGCGGGGCGCATGCCCGGCCACATGAACGTCCTTTTGGCCGAAGCGAACGTCCCTTACGAGGAGTTGAAGGAGATGGACGAGGCCAACCCGCAGATGGCGTCAGCCGACGTAGCGCTCGTTGTGGGGGCCAACGACACGGTTAACCCGGCGGCCAAATCGACCCCGGGCAGCCCCATCTACGGCATGCCCATCATCCACGCCGACGAGGCCGAGCACATCGTGTTCCTCAAGCGGTCGATGCGCCCGGGCTTCGCCGGGATCGACAATGAGCTTCTCTACGACCCAAAGACGGTGCTCCTTTTCGGAGACGCCAAGGATTCATTGCAGAAGCTGGTCACCGCCGTCGCGCACGCCTAGAAGAACCGCTGCTGACGCCGACACGGCGGGAGGACTTCACGTCTGTTTGTGCCGACGCCTCGGGAGCGGTCCGCAGTCCCCAACGGCTGCGAGGGCGCGCCGATGAGAGGAGGCGCTGGCCAAATCGCCAGCGGAACCTTCGTCGATCAGTCCTCGCTCCGGGTGGGCGCGGTGCGCGCCGTCGGCCCGGCCGGCCGGTCGACCCCGGCATCGTCGGGTGTTCCCGTCTCGGTCGACGCCCGAGAAGGCTCGGGCCGTCCACCGTTGTCCGAATGTTCCGTTTCCCGGGCCGGGCCGGCGTCGTGTCGGACCAGGTTCGGCCGGCCTTCGTGGGAGCGACGCTCGGCCAACGTGGCGAAGACCAAGAGACCCTGATGAGTCCGACGGGTGGAGAGCACTTCGACCACCACGTCCTCCCGGCCGATCATGTGTGCCGCGTCGTTGACCACGACCATGTCACCGTCGGGGAGGTAACCGACGGCCTGGCGCGGCTGGTTCCCATGTCTGTTCAAGTCGATAACCAGCTGCTCACCAGGGGAGAAGTCCGGGCTCAGATTGTCGCCGATCTTGCGCAGATCGATGACCGGGAGCCCCCGACGGCGGGCCATCTCGGTGAACGGAGTTGAGCAGGTGGCAATCCGAAGACCGAGCCGGCGGGCGATTTCCAGCAACCGCTCGTTGAGATCGTCGATCTCGGGCAGCTCGTTCTCGGCCACGTGGACCAGCACGCCGGACTCGCGCAGTACCTCGATCGACTCGAGTCCGCGCCGGGCTCGCCGCGAACTGACCGGGTCGGGTCCAGCGGCCATGGTCTTGACTTGGTCGACCACGAAACGGGGGATGACCAACCCTCCCACCAAGAGTCCGGAGCGCCCGAATACCAGCAGAGACCGGTCCATCACCGCCGAGGTGTCGACGAGTAGGGCGTAGCCGGGGGGCGGTTCGCTCGGCGGCGCGAGGATCCGAGAGAGCCCGGCGGCGGCGACCACTTGGCGACCCTTGATCACCCCTATTCGGAAGGCCAGCCAGCAGAATACCCAGGCCACCGCGGCGGCGATCGGGTACACGATTGCCGACCTGACCAGCGCCAGCAGAGGAAGACAGAGAGCCACTCCGAGGAGGAGGCCGGCGATCCCCGTCAGCGTGCCGGCGAAGAACTCGCCGGGGGGAACGGGCGAGAATTTCTCCACGGCGCGATCGCCCTGGCGTTCGAGCAGGCGTCCGAGGACACCGCCGAGGACATACCCCACGAGGGCCCCGAGCACCAGACCGATAAGGGGGGCGGGGCGCATGTCCACCTGGTGCCCGAGTTCGAGGCCGCCCAGGGCACCGGAGAGCACCAGGATCAAGCGGAAGATCTCGATGAACAGCACCAACACGAGCGTAGTGTCCCATCCGGCGACTACCACGACGAAGGGTGCCTGCTGCGGGTGTCGTGGCGATTTACGGTTCTCTGCGGCCGCCGCTCCGACGTTTCGCTAGGCACGCCTCGTGCCTGTCCGAACCTCCTTGCTATTGCCAACAGCGTTCCTCTCCACCAAACTATGGATCCACCAACTGACAGCCGAGGGAGAGTACGAACGGTCCGGTAAGTCCGGACGTTCGACCGAAGACAAGCCGGCGGTCACGGAGAGGGGGACCTCTCCTTCTTGGCGGGTCGCGACCCGCGCTTACAAGCAAGAAGGGAGTTCCAACGCCACCGGTGCACAGCCAGTTCCAGCCCGCTCGGACCGAGAAGGCGCAGGCCACGTACCTGCTCCACCCCGAGACCCTCGACGCCCATCGCTGCGTGGTGCTCGCCTCGCGCCGCGGTCTCAAGTTCCAGCGGGTTCCTGGAACCGCAACCGGCCGTTTGCCGGCTCCCCCCTTGCACGTCCCATGGTGGGCGGTGAAGGGCTTCGGGGCCGACGACACAGCGACCGGTCCCGACGGCTCGGCCCTCCAGGTCGTCGACGTGGTCACCGACGCGGGGACCTTGACCCTTCTTGTCCCGGCCCCCGACGTATCCGAACTGCTGGCCACGGTGGCCCGATGGTCGGGCCGCTGGACCCGCGCCCGTCGTCCCCGGCATGCCGCCGTGGCGAGGGACATGGTCCTGCTCGCCGCGTCGCTGGCTGCCACGCGCCAACAGGCGGTCCGGGCCCTTGGTCCGGTCGGGCGCGGCCTGTCCCTCTTCGTTCATGCAGCGGCAGTCGGCCTCGGCCTTGTTGTCGGCGCCCTGGGCGCGGCGACCCGGTGGTTCGTCTCCTTCGTCCTTGCGTTCGTGGCGCTGGTCGGATCGGCCGGCAACGCGCTGTGGTACTCACCGGCCGGGGCACCCGTTCGGGCGATGGGCGGCGTTGTGGCGATCGGGTTGTCGTGGGCCGGCGCCACCGTGCGGGTCATCTGGCTCCCGACCGCCGCGCTCGTGGGTATCCCCCTCGCCGCAGCCGCCCGGGTCAGCGCGCCGGGACGCCGGTGGCTGGCCCGATCGATGGCCGGTCTCGTCGTTGCCGCCGTCGTGCGACGCGCCCTCGCCGGGGCACGGGCACTCACCGGCGCCACCATCGGCCGGCGCGGCGCGTTGGGTCCGGTCCTGGCCGGCGTGGTGTCGGTCCTGCTGATCGGTGGCGTGGTCAGCGCACTGACCCTAGATGGACCGGTCGCCTCGGGCACGTCGGATCCACGGTCCGCCACCTCGTCGATCGGCGATGGCGGCAACGGCGGCCTCAACGCCTCGGCGATGTCACGGATGCTCGGCTCGCGGCCGCGTGGGTCACTCAAGGCCTCGGTCGATCTTCCACCGGCCAGCGCGCCACCGACACCGGCACCGCCCTCGTTGGCCGACGCCCCGCCGCTCCAGCCGCACGAGATCTTCGGGTTCGCCCCGTACTGGACGCTGAACCAGAGTGCGAACTTCGACGTTTCGGGAATGACCACGCTGGCCTACTTCAGCGTCGGCGTGAATCCCGACGGCTCCCTCGACGAGTCGGACTCGGGTTGGGCGGGATACCAGAGTCAGGCCCTGGCCACACTGGTGACCCGGGCGCATGCGGCCGGGGACCGGGTGGTGCTGACGGTGACCTGCTTTTCCCAGTCGGCTCTCAACCAGCTCACGTCCTCGGTCAGTGCGCCAAACACGTTGGCGACGGCGCTCATCGCCGCAGTCGAGGCAAAGAACCTCGACGGGGTCAACATTGACTTCGAGGGTGCGGGCAGCGCGGACCAAGTGGGGTTGACCAACTTGGTGACCTCGGTGTCGGCCGCGCTCAAATCGGCGAACCCCCACTTCCAGGTGACGATGGACACCTACGCCAGCTCGGCGGGCGACTCCGCTGGCTTCTACAACATTGCCGCCCTGGCCCCCGCGGTCGACGGGTTCTTCGTCATGGCCTACCAACTCAATCTCCAGTCGAAGCCCTCGTCCAACTCACCGCTCACAAGCGGCATGTTCAGCGACCTGACCACGTTGAAGCAGTACACGGCGGTGGTCCCGGGTGCCAAAGTCATCCTCGGCGTGCCGTACTACGGCTACGACTGGCCGACTTCGAACGGGACACTGACCGCGCAGGCGACCGGGGGTGCGTCCGCTATCGCCTACAGCCAGATTGTGGTGGCGGGGCGTCCGACCTACTGGGATCCGGTGACCCAGACCGCCTGGACCTCTTACCAGGTCGGCACTCAGTGGCACGAGGAATTCTTCGAGGATCCGAGCTCTTTGTACCTGGAGGCCGAACTCGCCCAGTCCTTCCACGCCGCCGGTCTGGGGATATGGGCTCTGGGCTTCGACGGGAACGACCCGAAGATGCTCGGGGCGCTGCTGGGCTTCGCACCGGCGGCCAAGAATGGGTTGGCCGGGCCGACGACCACACCGCCCTCTCCGGCGCCGAGTGGCACGACGACCACGACACTGGCCACCACGTCGACGTCCACATCCACGGCGACGTCGACGTCGCCGTCGGAACCGTCATCTCCGGTCCCAACGACTCCGGCACCTACCACCTCGACCAGCGCGCCCCCGGCGACGACCACGACGACTGGCACATCTGGTGGCGCCCCGACCCTGCGCTACTCGGGCACCTGGCAGGGCCAACAGGTCCAGCTGACCAAGGTCCCCCCGGAGCAGACCCCGCTGGCCGACTTGGTGTATTTGGGCGAGCTGACCGGGTTCCAGACCAACGATCCGACCCTCTCGTGCCTCGACGGCGAGTCGGGGCTCAGCGTTTATGAGCTCAGCACGGCGGCGACCCAGTACGAGGTGATCGCCGACCAGCCGACCGATTGCGCAACGGCCACCTTCACCTTCCCCTGGCCGCTCCCCGCCAACACCGGCGCGAACGCGGGCACCGGATGATCCGCACCCAGACGTCGATAGGGCCCGGCCCGGTGACGTCTCCCAGGGCCGGTACCCGGGAACCAAGGAGTCCGTGGTCGGGCTGATTCGCCGCCAGGCGGGGACGAGACTTAGGCTCTCCCCCGGCCCACGACGCGGCAGGATCCCATGAGCCCGATTTCAATTTTCCTTCTGTCCGACGCTCTTCCGCCGCCGCTGCATCTCGGCGAGTTGGGCTCGACCGATGTCAACGCGGTCCCGGTCATCTTGATCGCCGGCGCCCTCGGGCTCTACCTGTGGGGCGTGGTCCGGGTGAATCGCCTCCAGCCCCGACACTGTTGGTCGGCTTGGCGGACGACGGCGTTCGTCGCCGCGCTGGTTACGACGGCCTTCTCTCTCTTCAGCTTCGTCGGAGTCTACGACGGGGTGTTGTTCTGGGATCACATGGTCCAGCACCTCTTGTTGATCATGGTGGCTGCTCCGCTTTTCGCTATGGGCTCGCCCCTCCTTTTGGCATGGCGGGCGAGTACCGGCAAAACGCACCAGCAGGTGACCCGAGGTCTGCGGTCATCGGTTGCCCGTTTCTTCGACAATCCGATCGTGGCGTTCATCCTTTATGCCGTCGTCATCCCGATAACCCATCTCACGTCCTTTTACAACTATGCGCTCCTTCACGAAAGTGTGAGCGACGCCGAGCACGTGATCTTTCTCGTCGTCGGCTATTTGTTCTGGCGGCAGGTATTCGGAGCGGAGCCCTCGTTGCACCGGATGCACCCGGCGATGAAGATGCTGTACCTCTTCCTTGCAATTCCGGTGGACACCTTCACCGGACTGTCGCTTGACTCGGCGAACCAGCAGCTCTTCCCGGCGTACGCGGCGATGCACCGGACCTGGGGTCCGACGGGCGTGTTCGACCTTCACATCGGTGGAGTGATCATGTGGGTGGTGGGGGACACCTTGATGACGCTCGCCATGATCCCCGTCGCCATCGAATGGCTCCACGTCGAAGAGCGCCGGGCCGTCCGCGTCGATCGCGAGCTCGACGCCATTTTGCCGGGTCGCGGCCCCGGTGGGGCCAACGTGGCTGGCGACAGCCCATAAGGACACGCACCGATCACGCCGCTGCACCGCAGTGCTGGACCCGAGTGGACCTGGGACCGGCTCCGCCCCGCCCGTTAGGCGGGCGAGATCTCGTCGATGCGGGAGAGGTCGCTCGGAGAGAGAACCCAACCAGCGGCGTTCGCATTGGCCTGGATCTGCTCGGGCCGGGTGGCCCCGGCGATCACCGATGCGACCTGGGGGCGGGCCAGCAACCAGGCGACGGCCAGCTCGAGCAGGCTGTGCCCCTCACCCTCGGCCAGTTCGGCCAGCGCCTGCACCCGGGCCAGGGTCGCGTTGTCGAGCACCTCGGCTTGACGTTCGGCGGGCATCGAGCCGATGCGCGTCCCGTCGGGGACGGGCTGGCCTGGGCGGTACTTGCCGGTCAGGAGCCCGCTGGCCAGGGGGAAGTACGGGATGAAAGCGATGCCGGCGCGCGCACATTCGCCGAGCACCGACTCCTCGGCCTCGCGCTGGAGCAGGTTGTATTGATTCTGCACGCTCACGAAGGGTGGGGCACCCGGGGCCACGGCATCGGTCGCCTCGCGCAGCTGGGCTGCGTCGAAGTTCGAACAGCCGATCTCGCGCACCATGCCCTCGGCCACCAGTTCGCCGAGGGCGCCGAGGGTGTCGGCGATCGGGACGGCGCGGTCGGGGAAGTGCAGCTGGTACAGGTCGATGACATCGGTGCCGAGGCGTTTCAGGCTCTGCTCGACGGCCCCACGCACCGCGGTTGGTGCGGCCCCGCCCGGGTGGCCCTCGTAGGGGACCCCGAACTTGGTGGCCAGCACGATCTCGTCGCGCCGGGCGCCGAGGGCCCGGCCTAGGTACTCCTCGCTCAGAGTGCCCCCGTAGATGTCAGCCGTGTCAAAGAGGGTCACCCCGGCGTCGAGCGCCGCGTGGACCACGTCCTTGGTGCGCGACGCGTCGAGCCGGCCTCCGAAGTTGTTGCAGCCGAGGCCGACCGCGGAAACCTCGAGGGAGCCGATATGACGTGTCTGCATTGGGTCTCCTCGTGACGGCGGTTGACGCTATCGTACCGGCGCGGTTGTCGACCCGCCACGGGTGTGCAGGGCTACGGGCCGCACCGGCGGCTACGTCTGACGGGCCGACCGCACGTCAGCGCACGATGAGCAGGAGGAACTAGATGGCCGAAGGATCGGTTGAGATCGCGGTGGCGTCGCCACCCGAGAAGGTGTGGGCTGCGGTCGGTGATTTCGCGGGGCTCGAACAGTTCTTTCCCGGCATCGAGTCGTTCCGGTTGGAAGGTGATGACCGCATCATCGGGATGCTCGGCCTGGAGGTCCGCGAGCACCTGGTGCATCGGGACGAGGCCGCCCGCTCAATCTCGTACTCGGTAGTAGACGGTGTGCCGATCGACAGCCACCGGGCCACCATCACGGTGACCTCCCAGGGGACGGGATCCACGGTGACCTGGACCTTCGACGTCGAGCCCGAATCCATGGTGCCGATCTTCGCCGATACGTACCAAAAGGCCCTCGAGGCCCTCCAGGCCCACTTCGCCTGACCTCGGGCGCCGACTGGGCTTGCCCGGGCGTCGCCTAGCCTTTGGTGGTGGCAACCCCGGGGGTCGACCCGTTGGTCCCTGCGGACGCGGTCCCGCGCATCCGGGCCCGCCGGCTGCCCGAGCCGTCCCACTTCGAGCTGGCCCGCCGGGGCGCCCAGATCGCCCGGGCGGTGGCACGGCACTTCGCCCCCCTCGCCCTGCGTCAACTGCGCGAGGTACGTGACGGCCCACTGCCGGCCGCCGCTACGGCCCACCCGCTCCGCCTCACCTACGAGGAGCTCGGGGGCACGTTCATCAAGTTCGGCCAGATCATGGCCTCGTCACCGGGCCTATTCGGCGACGAGGTGGCCGACGAATTCCGTTCGTGTCTTGACACCGGTCCACCGGTCGCCTTCGGCCAGGTCCGCCAGCGGGTGGAGGACGACCTCGGAATGTCGCTCTCCGAGGCGTTCGCCGAGTTCGATCCCGAGCCCATCGGCCGCGCCTCGATCGCCGTGGTCCACTGGGCCCGACTCCACGACGGGCGCCAGGTGGCGGTGAAGGTGTTGCGGCCGGGCATCGAGCACGTGGTGGCCACCGACCTCGACCTGATGCAGCCGTTCATCGAGTTGGTGGTGCGCCACACCGGGGACCAGAACGCCGGATCGACGCTGCAGTTGCTTGACGGCTTCCGAGAACAGATCGGCGAGGAGATGGACCTACGCAATGAGGCGCGGTCCCTGGCCTATTTCCGTCGGCTCGGCGACGAGGTCTCGCTCCCGATGGTGGTGGTCCCCGAGCCCTACCCCGAGCTCTCCGGGCCGAACGTGCTCACCATGGAGTTCCTCGACGGTGTTCCCATCGACGATCTAGCCCGAGTGGCGGAGATGGGCGTGGACCCGGTCCCATTGATCGAAGCCGTAGTGCGCGGGTTCTTTTTGACCACGGTGCGCTGGGGCGCGTTCCACGGCGACGTGCACGCCGGCAACATGCTCTTGCTCCGCGACGGTCGAATCGGGATCATCGACTGGGGCATCGTGGGCCGTCTCGATCCTGATACCCACCGATTCTTCCTGCGCCTGCTCGCCGCTGCCCTCGGCGAGGAGGCCGCCTGGACCGACGTCTCGGCTCATATCGTTCGCACGTACGGACCGGCCATTGGCGAGGCGGTCGGTCTGTCCGACGAGGAGTTGACCGGATTTATCCGGAGCCTGATCGAGCCCACGCTGAACCGTCCTTTTGGCGAAGTGAGCCTGGCGGGGATCATGCAGGCGACCCAGCTCCAGGTGGCCAAGGCCCAGGGGATCGAGATCCGCAAACGCTCGCCCCGGGCGGTGCTGCACCGCCTCCGGGCCCAGCGCCGACTACGCAAGATGGCCGACGACGCCGGGGGCACCTTCTCGGAGTTCGATCGGGGAACCTTCCTGCTCGGAAAGCAGCTCATGTACTTCGAGCGCTACGGGAAGATGTTCCTCTCCGATGTCCCTATCTTGAATGACCGGGAGTTCTTCGCCCAGCTCCTCGACAGCCCCGAGGCCCGACAGGCCACTGAACCTGCACCTTGACTGTCCTGATCGGGCTGGACCGGACCGGTCCCGCGACCGACGGACATGAAGGCCCTGGTCGCGATGCCCGTTGCCAGGAGAAACTGAAATGTGTTCTACTTCTGGCGGGTCGGCCCCGACACTCGTCTGGGCGCCCGCACCCGTCCACCGAGAGGAGAATGCCCAATGGCCGACAGCGCAGACGACGTCCTCACCAGCGCCCACGTCCTCGAGTATCCCTACTCGCGCTCGGTCGGGCCGGTCATCGGTGCCTTCTTGACCGGGCTGCGGGACGGCAAGATCATCGGGGCCACCGGCTCGGGGGGCGTGGTCATCGTCCCCCCGACCGAGTACGACCCCTACACGGCCGAGCCCACCGGTGAGATGGTGGAGGTCGGTCCTGAAGGCACCGTCGAGAGTTGGGCCTGGGTCGGCACGCCGGCCCCCCAACACCCCCTCGAGACGCCCTTCGCCTGGGTACTGGTCCGCCTCGATGGGGCAGGTACCTCGATGTTGCACGTCCTTGACGCCCCCTCGCCCGACGCCGTGTCGACAAAGATGCGGGTCAGGGCCGACTTCGTCGCGGAGGGCGAGCGCATCGGGCGGATCCAGGACATCCGGGCCTTCGTGCCCGCAGGAAGTGCGTGATGACGTCCGGTGATCAGAGGGGACCGAGCGACGAGCGTGGCCCGGTGACCACCCTGGCGACGCCGATCCGGCTCGACTACGTCTTCAGCGCCGGCATCGCCCAGTCGCGCAATCTCCGCGGATTGGCCGAGGGGAAGTTCGTCGGGCAGCGCTGCGGGGTCTGCCACAAGGTCTACGTTCCCTCGCGGGGCTCGTGCCCGGTCGACGGCGTAGCGACCGACGATGTGGTGGAACTCGCGAACACGGGCACCGTCACGACCTATTGCGTGGTGAACGTGCCCTTCGCGGGCCAGTCCATCGAGATCCCCTACATCTGCGCCATGGTGCTGCTCGACGGTGCGGACATCTCGTTCATGGGCCTCATCCAAGAGATCCCGACCGACGAAGTCCGCATGGGCCTGCGGGTTGAAGCCGTCTGGGTCGATCCTGAGGACCTTGGACCGACCATGGCTTCGGTCAAGTACTTCCGCCCGACCGGTGATCCTGACGCCGACTACGAGACGTACAAGGACTACACGTGAGCACGCCGCCGATGCCCCGTCAGGGCCACCGCCCGGTCGCCGTGGTGTCCTTCGCCCAGGCCGACAATGTCCGACGCGAACTGCGCCGCAACGAAGTCGAGACCCTCATGCCGGTCTTCGCCGAGGTCTTCAGCAACATCGGGATCACCAAAGACGACGTCGGATTCATCTGTTCGGGCTCCACCGACTATCTGGCGGGTGGGCCCTTCAGCTTCGTGAGTGCCCTCGATGCCATCGGGGTGTGGCCGCCGCGCACCGAGAGCCATGTCGAGATGGACGGTGCCTGGGCCCTCTATGAGGCCTGGGTCCGCTTGCAAGAGGGCGACATCGACGCCGCCTTGGTCTACGGGTTCGGCAAGTCGTCGATGAGCGATCTCAGCAAGGTCCTCGCCCTTCAGCTCGACCCCTACGTGCTCGCCCCCCTCTGGCCGGACCCGGTCAGCGTGGCCGCCCTCCAGGCTCGGTCGTTGCTCGACGCCGGCAAGGCGACCGAGCGAGACTTCGCCGAGGTGGCGGCCCGCAGCCGCAAGGCCGCCCTCTCGAACCCCAAGGCCCAGGTGGCCTACGACCGCAACGTCGCCGAACTGATGGGCGAGGACTACGTGGTCTCCCCACTTCGCACCCACACACTCCCGCCGATCACCGATGGGGCGGCGGCCATCGTATTGGCCGCAGGGGACAAGGCCTTCGAATGGGCCGAGCGACCGGCGTGGATCACCGGCATCGACCATCGGGTCGAGACCCACTCACTCGGGGCCCGTGACCTCACCGCGTCTGCGTCGACGACCAAGGCAGCCGAGGTGGCAGGGGTGAACGACGGGACGGTCGAGGTAGCCGAGTTGCACGCACCGTTCGCCCCCCAAGAGCTCATTGTGGCCGCGGCCCTCGGGTTGGGCGATGACGTGTTGGTCAATCCTTCCGGTGGGGCGTTGGCGGCCAACCCGATCATGTCTGCCGGCCTCATCCGTATCGGCGAGGCAGCGAGCAGGATTATGGACGGCTCGGCCGGGCGGGTCGTGGCCCACGCCACCTCCGGGCCGGCGCTGCAACAGAACCTGGTGGCCGTACTGGAGGGTGTGTGATGTCCGAACGAGTGGCGGTGATCGGGGCTGGACAAACTCACCACAAAGCCAAGCGCGACGATGTCTCGATCGCTGGCCTCGTGCGCGAGGCGGCCCTTCGGGCGCTCGAGGACGCCGGTGTCGGTTGGAAAGAGATCGACGCTGTCGTGATCGGCAAGGCCCCTGACATGTTTGAGGGCGTCATGATGCCCGAGCTCTACTTGGCCCCAGCGTTGGGTGCCGTCGGCAAGCCGATCTTCCGGGTCCACACCGCTGGATCCGTCGGCGGATCGACGGCGCTGGTGGCGGCCCACCTCGTCAGCTCGGGCATACATCAGCGCGTTCTCAGCGTCGCATTCGAGAAGCAGTCCGATTCCGACGCCATGTGGGCACTATCGGTGCCCCAGCCCTTTTCGGCGCCGTTGCTGGCCGGAGCGGGTGGCTACTTCGCACCGCACATCCGGGCCTACATGCGACGTTCGGGAGCCCCAAGAGACATCGGGATGAAGGTCGCGGTGAAGGACCGCCTTCAGGCGTTGAAGAACCCCTACGCCCACCTCCACCTGCCCGACATCTCCCTGCAGATGGTCGAAGAATCGATCATGTTGTGGGATCCGCTGCATTACCTCGAGGCGTGCCCGTCCTCGGACGGGGCGGCAGCCATGGTGCTCGGCTCGGACAAGGCGGCGTCCGAGGCGCAAGCGGCAACGGGTCGGCGCCCGGCGTGGGTGCACGGCATGGCCATGCGCTCGGAGCCGACCATGTTCGCCGGGCGCGACCAGATCAACCCTCAGGCTGGCCGGGACTGCGCCAAGGACGTCTACGCCCAGGCCGGGGTGAGCGATCCGCGTTCCGAATTCGACTGCGCCGAGGTTTACGTCCCCTTCAGCTGGTACGAGCCGATGTGGCTGGAAAACCTCGGGTTTTGCGCGGAGGGTGATGGCTGGAAGCTGACCGAGGAGGGGGCGACCGCTCTCGACGGAGGCGACATCCCGTGGAACTGCTCGGGTGGGGTGCTGTCGTCGAATCCGATCGGCGCCTCGGGCATGCTGCGCTTCTTAGAGGTCGCGTTGCAGGTGCGGGGCGAGGCGGGTGAGCACCAGGTCGATGGCGCCCGTCTGGCTCTCGGTCAGGCCTACGGCGGCGGTTCGCAGTTTTTCGCCATGTGGGTCCTCGGCAGCGAGCGGCCCTGAGGATCAGATGGCCCGGAGCCACACCGTCGCCCGCGGACCAGACGCCGGACGTCCCGGGCGCGCACGACCAGCCCGCGCCTGGCACCGCGAGGTTCAAGTGGCCGAAGAGGAGTCCGACGCCCGATATGCTGCGATCGGCTCCTCGAGGGGGCGCAGAACGGTATCGAGGAGGTCGCCCGTGAAGGTCGTTGTGGATTACGACGAGTGTGCGAGCAATGCAGTCTGTATGGGCATCTTGCCGGAGGTCTTTGAGGTCCGTGACGACGGTTACCTCTACGTCCTGAACGAGCACCCGCCCGAATCGATGCGCGAGAAGCTGCGGGAGTGCGTGAACGGCTGCCCGACCGGTGCCATCTCGCTCGTCGAGGACGAGTAGCACCGGGCGCCCGGTGCGCGCCCCGCGGGTCCGCTTCGCCCCTTCGCCAACGGGTTTCTTCCATGTCGGAAGTGCCCGTGCCGCGTTGTTCAACTGGCTCTTTGCTCGCCAATACGACGGAGTCTTCGTACTCCGTATCGAAGATACCGACGCCGAACGCAATCGCGAGGAGTGGGTGGGCGGCATCATCTCGGCCCTCGAGTGGCTCGGCATGCGGGCCGACGAAGGCCCCTACCGCCAGTCCGAGCGGTCCGAGCGGCATCAGGTGGCAATCGACGCTTTGTGGGAAGCACGGTTCCTCTACGCCTGCGGTTGTTCTCGCGACGAGATCGAGGCCCGCACCAAGGGCAACGCCACCCCGGGGTACGACGGGCACTGCCGCGACCTCGGCCTTGATCGCGGCGAAGGGCGGGCCTTGCGCTTTCGGACCCCTGACGACGGCGTCACGGTGGTCTCTGACGTGATCCGTGGTGAGGTGAACTTCCCTCACAGTGCGATGGAGGACTTCGTCTGTGTGAAGTCGACCGGACAGCCGCTGTTTGTATTGGCAAACGTCGTCGATGACCGGGACATGGATATCACCCATGTCATCCGGGGCGAGGACCTTCTTCCGACCACTCCCAAGGGGGTGCTGCTCTGGCGCGCCCTCGATTCGGCGGCCGAAGGTGAGGCCGGGTGGGGAGAGACCACCATGCTCCCGGTCTTCGCTCACCTCCCCCTCTTGGTGAACGAGCAGGGCAAGAAGCTCTCCAAACGCAAGGACCCGGTTGCCGTCGAGGCCTATCGGGACCAGGGATATCTGCCCGAGGCCTTTGACAACTATCTCGCCCTCCTCGGGTGGAGCCCACCGGGGGACGTCGAGAAGGTCGGTCTTGAGACCATCGTGGCCGATTTCCGCTTAGAAGACGTTCACCATTCACCCGCTTTCTTCGACGTGAAGAAGCTGACCCATCTGAACGGCGAGTACATCCGGGAACTGGCCGTCGACGACTTCATCGCGGCCTGTCGACCTTGGGTCGATCCGGTACCTGGAGCATGGGCGCCGACGGGTGGGGGAGCGCCCTGGCCCTCCGAACGCTTCGATCCGGCCACGTTCGCCCGTCTGGCCCCGCTGGTCCAAGAGCGAGTGGCCACGCTCGGCGAGGTGCCCGCCATGATCGACTTCGTCTTCCTGGCCGAGCCGGTGATTGACGAGACGAGCTGGGAGAAGGCCGTGACTCGGGACGAGGGGGCGGTCGCGATCCTCACCGACGCACTGGCGGCGTATGAGACGTGCGAATGGTCGCCAGAGTCATTGCATGAGGCGACGCTGGCGGTGGCCGAGCGCCATGGTCGCAAGCTCGGGAAAGCCCAGGCGCCGATCCGGGTGGCAGTGACCGGACGAACTGTCGGCCCACCGCTATTTGAGTCCTTAGATGTTCTTGGCCGGGTCGAGGTCATACGACGACTTCGTGCCACGCTCGGACGGATCGGTCAGGGCGACTAACCGACTGATGCTCTTCTTCCGGCCGGTTCGCTGGGCCTTCAAACTGCTGTCGCTCTTCGTTCTGGCGCTTGTAGTCTATTTCGCCGTCACCTTGGTGCAGGTCTGGCTTACCTCTCGGCAATACGACCCGAGGCCCGCCCAGGCCATCGTGGTGATGGGGGCTGCCCAATACAACGGGCGGCCATCGCCCGACCTGCGCTCTCGTCTCGACGGAGCGTTGCACCTCTTTCGGCTGGGCTACGCCCACCTGGTCATGGTCACCGGAAGCAAGGAGCCCGGAGATCGCTTCACCGAGTCCCAGGCCGGTTTTCTCTATCTCCACTCCTTGGGAGTACCAGCGGCTGACATCGTCGAGGCTGGGGGCGATGACAGTTGGCAGAATCTTTCCGAGGCCGCCCCCATCTTGAAGGCACGCGGCGCCACCCAGGTGTTGTTGGTCACCGATCCCTTTCACGAGCACCGCTCACTCGCCATCGCAACCAATGTCGGGCTGACGGCCTATCCGACCCCCACCCAGACCTCGCCGATTAGGGGGGCGGCCACTATTCCGTATTTCTTGAAGGAGATGGTGGGGGTGAGCGCGGGCCGGATCATCGGCTACCAGTATCTGCACACCCTTGGTTGACGCATCGCTGAATTGCGGCCACCGCCGGTGACGGAGCGAAGTTGGGTTGGCCTTCGGCCTCTGACCGGCCGTCTCCCTACGCCGATGGCGCAGGCCGCTGGCCATCGTCTGGGCGCGACGACGCTCTCAGGGGTGCCGGATCCCGATGCACCGATCTAGATGCGGGGCGGTTTCGGGGTCGGCTAGCCTGGTTGTTCGCCCATTCGGGGGTGGTGTAA
>PMOE01000074.1:65679-67554 GCA_003161575.1 Acidimicrobiaceae bacterium
TTCGAATCCCGTTGGGGCTGCAACGAAAGACCAGCTCAGAGGGCATGTGGAACTCTCAGCAAGTCCATACTGTCCATCAAGTTGTCCTTCGTGCCGTCTGGTCGATGGACAAGGCGCCGTCAGAAAGTGCTGTACACAGCGTGGTTTTCCTTAGGCGGGTCGTCACCGAGAAAGGGTGGAGACTGGCTGGCGCCGGCCGTACCAACTCTCGACATTGAACGCGCCTCGCCATGGAGCAGCAGACCGCCGCTTGGATAATCTCATGACGAAATGCATCAGTCTCAGATTTTCAGTCGGAGGGGACCTCACCCGTTTCGAGGACATAGCGGGCCACTTCGCGCAACTTGACGTTGAGATGCTGGGAGGCTCGGCGCAGTACGTCGAACGCCTGCTGCGCCGTGATGCGCTCGCGTTCGATGAGGATGCCTTCGGCCTGACCAATGATCTCCCGGGCCCCGAGTGCCGCGATGAGGGCATCGATTCGGTGGAGCCCGACATCGAGAGACAGGGCCGCATCCTCCCGAGCCTCGGCGGCACTAAGGGCGATACCGGCGTGAGCCGCGAATATCAGCGCCTTGGTCCGGTCGATAGCGCCATAGGCACGGGGAAGGGCCGCATACAGGTTGAGCGCGCCGCGCGTTCCGTTGGCAGACAACCGGCACTACAACAGGCTCCGCATCCCCAGAGCAGCAGCCTGAGGACCGAAGACTGGCCAGCGTTGGTCCTCGGCGAGGTCCTCGGCATAGACAGTCGGCTCCTTTGAGATTGCATCGAGGCAAGGACCTTCGCGTGCCGCGTACTGGAGCTGGTCAATCTCAAACGCCAGGGGGGCAGAGTAGGCGGGCGTGAACACGCTGTCCGCGGTCCGAAGTGAGATGCAGGCGACATCACTGCCTTCAACCGTGGCGAATGCAAAGTCGACGATCTGCTGCAAGGTCGCCAAGACCGTTGGCGCGGAGAACAGCGTACGCGCGATGCCAGCGAATGAGCTCGCCAGCTCCCCATACGGCTCGTCGACGGCATTCCCCAGCAACTCCCTTTATCCTCAACCGTGGACCTCGCCCAGTTGTCGACCCGGTTGAACCGCCCCAACAGCGATACTTCCCTCGCATGGCCGACTGGCTTGCGAGTTCGTCCGTTCGGACGATGCTGGTGACCCTCCACCTTGTACGCGAGGGCAAAACGGCACTTCAACGAGAGTTGACTCACGTCAAGGTGCCCACCGACGCCAGATGGAGAGCGCCCGGAGACATCTTTGGGCGGGCTATTCACTGCGCTCGTTCCAATGCTGCCGGGCTGCTTCGACTTGATGCCAGTGGGACGCGGTCCATGCGTCGAGCGCTGCGAGTGGTTCATCGAGCGAGCGACCGAGATCGGTTAGCCGGTAAAGAGTTGCGGTTTCAACGCGCCTGAGTGCCCCAAAGAATATTCGCCCCGAATCGGGCGACAGTCGCCCTGGCCCGGGTCGTGACTGGAGCGCCCGTATGGCGCCTCTCGGTGCACCTGTGGCGGGTATGTAATTCCTTGTTGAGGGCCTGGGCGATGACATGGGGGGCCTCCGGGCGCGGGAGCGATGTCTGAGCGTGAGCCCTCGACACTGACGAAGCTGAAAGAGAAGCGATGCAAGACCGCAAGCTGAGGTACGTCGGCACAAGGGAGCAGTCCTTGAGCCAAGTATGGATGGACCACTGGCGCTCTGGCGAATCAATGGCGCATCGAGTGGGCCATCGAGGAAATCCCGAGATCTCGTAGGTGCTTGTTGAGCGTCTAGCTCATTCGCCACGCTTCAGTGTGTCTCCTATCTTCGTGGTCGTGACAAACATCTACTTCGTTTCTGGTTCAAAGAATGACCGGGACCGAGAAGCGAGCCCGCGT
>PMOE01000010.1 GCA_003161575.1 Acidimicrobiaceae bacterium
AGTGGGCCATCGCCCGGCGCTACGTCAGCATCGAATCGCTGAAGGTCTCCCGCACCGACGCACCGGCAGTCAACGACCCGAGACCGGCCATCGACGGCACCGCGAACTGATCGCTTTCACCGACATCGGGAGGCAGCCCTTCGATACGACGACGTAGAGTCAGATCAACAGGTTGACGCGGGGACTGAACACCTCACGGGCTTGTACACCACTCGCTGGGACTTAACCGCCTTCGGGTCGGCGGACCGAAGCAAACTTCGGGTTGATAGCCCGAAGTGTCCCCCGCCGAATCATCCTTCCGGTCCATCCCCGAAGGTCCGCTTATTAGGTCTTTTTGGCTCGACGTTTGCGCCGAGGAAAGGCCGCTGTCAACGCGATCGCGCCAAAAAAGACCGCGTACGAATACCACGGCAAATGCGCTAGCGAGTGCCAAAGAATGTGTTGACCCGCCGTTGTGGGGTCGGTTGTAGTGGTTGTCGTAGTCATAATTGCCTCTCGTCAGACGGAAGGCACGGTACTACCTCGGTACGACGGAACCCGGGACTTTTGGGGTATCCCGACACCCCAAAAGATGGAGCGGACCTTCGGGTCTGTGACCCGAAGGCTGCGGGTGGGTCCGGGTCTTGGCGCGATCGGGCACGTCGCGCCTATCCCTTCTTGGCTCGACTCGGTGCCACCCGCATCGGTTCGTCGGGTTGCTTGGGGTATTCGGGCGGCCAAGGTGCGTCGTGGAGTCCGTCGGCTCGGTCCTGAGCCGCCATGTCCAAGAGAGGTTGAAGCGACTGAGGCTCATCCTCAATCCCCGCCCATGGGTCACCGTGGCGACGAACGATGTCGGGGACCGTTCGAATAGTCAGCTCTTCTGGCTCGACTGTGTCAATCTCGTCCCACGCCAGCGGGGTCGAGACCTGACCGCCAACTCGGGGCCGTGCGAACCATGCGCCGAAGACCGTCTTGTGGGGCGCGTTCTGATTGAAGTCGACAAAGATGCGTTCCCCCCGTTCTTCCTTCCACCAGTTGGATGTGATCAGGTCCGGGTGCCGGCGCTCGAGCTCGCGCGCCAACGCAACGGCACCAGCACGGACTTCGAAGCTGTCCCAGCGCGGTTGGAGTCGAACGTAGATATGAATCCCCCGGTTCCCAGTTGTCTTGGGATAACCGACGATCCCGAGCTCCTCCAACAGCAACCGTACGCATTTGGCGGCGATCCGAATCTCGTCGAAGGTGGTCCCCGGCTGGGGGTCAAGGTCGATGCGGAGCTCATCGGCGTGTTCCGGATCGTCGGCCCGGTACGGCCACAGGTGCAGGCCAAGGCACCCCAGGTTGACGGCCCAGAGGACGTGCGAGATGTCGGCGATGACGAGCGCATTCGACGTCGTGCCGTTCGGCGTGCTGACGAGGGTGGTCTGCAGCCAGCTCGGAGCATTTGCGGGCACACGCTTTTGGAAGAAAGACTTTCCGCCAGCACCTCCCGGGAATCTCTCGAGCAGGGCCGGACGAAGTGTTGCGGTTCGTCTCAGCGCGTCAGCGACTTCGAGGTAGTAGGAGACGAGGTCGAACTTTGTGGCCCCAAGATCGGGAAAGTAGATCTTGTCCGGGCTCGAGATCTCAATGGTTCGACCCGAAGCCTCAACGAGCCGGACGTCCTTGGCAGCCACGTCCTCCACGATATCGGACCCGGTCTCACGGTCCCGAAGTAAGACGAGGAGAGTAATCGAGTGGGATTGGCCATCCGGGTCCGTGGCCCGAAGGTTCCGATGGTTCGTCACCCCGGGGGGTGCAGCAGTTCTCCCATGATGTCCGCAGCTTCCCGGTCCCGCTCCGCGAGGGCGTGCGCATAGATCCGCAGCGTGACGCTGGGGTCGGAATGCCCCAGCCGTCCCGCCACCGTGCGGGCGTCGATCCCGGCAGCGATGAGGCGGGTGGCGGTGAAGTGACGCAGGTCGTGAAGCCTGACGCTGTGCAGACCGAGTTCGTCTCGTAACCCTATGAAGAAGCTCGTCACAGTGTCCGGCCGAAACGGACGACTGCAATCTGGTACGGGCGAAAAGACGAACGCGTCCGTATGAAGAGAGGCCCTGGAACCACGGGCCAGCTGCCGGACCCGTTCCCGATGTGATGTCAGGGCGGTCACAGCCGTCGAGTCGAGGGAGATTCGGCGTCCCCTGCCGGTCTTGGTGGACTTCTCGGCCAGACCCTCGGGCACCACGACCACGGAGCGACTGACCTCAATCGAACGACCCAAAAGGTCGATGCTCGACCATCGGAGCCCACACAGTTCACCTCTGCGCATCCCGGTCAGGGCGCCGAGAAGGATCAGGGTGCCCAAGGGTGGTCGACGCTCTCCAGCGGCCTCCACCAGCCGGAGGACATCTTCAGGTGACGGGGCGTCGATCCCCCGCTGCGGAATCGACGGTGGCTGGGCGCGCGTTGCAACATTGCGGTCCACCCATTCCCAGCGCACAGCCAGCGTGAGGGCGCCTGAAATGGTGACGTGGTAGTTCCGGATGGTCTTGGCGGACAACCCTTTCATCTTGAGTTGGCCGTAGAAGTCGTCGAGGTGCCAAGCATTCAGATCAGCCAGAGGGATCCATCCGATCAAGGGCCGGATCGTGGATTCGATCTGGCTTCGATAGCTCCGCAGTGTTGTCGGCGAACGATCCCGACGTTCGGCGTCCAAGAGGTAGGCATCAAGGACGCTTCCGAAGGTGCGCTCCTTCGCGACCTCGTTGGCTGTCGTTGAGCGGATCATCGGGGAACGTTTGCCCTCAGTTCATACCGGGTACCTCCCGCAACAGAGAACGGTCGCTACAACGTTGGCGCCTTCCTGGAACGAGGCACGGTCGTCGGTACGGGTGCTCCCTGCGTGACCCACGCCGACCAAACACGGACCGCAACACCGCGGATCGGCTCGCCCAGCTCGCTCTCGCTGCCGCATTGCTCCTTGCGGACAAGCGTAGCGACAGGCGAACCCGCTGGTCACGACGCTTTCACCTATCCGCTGAGCTTCTCAACGCACTCCGGTGGTGGCACGGTCCGGGTGCAGGAAGGGCTAACTCCTGGACACCGCGTCGAGCACACAGACAATGCCCGTACTGGTCGGGGTCTGCCAGGTCGTTCGCCACGGGGACGCCTGCCCGGCTGACACCTGAACGGTGGTTTTCTCCACCGCTTGAATGGTCGATTGGGCATCCGTATAGGTGATTTGGATCCGGTAGGTGGCAGCCGAGCTCGTAGGGTTCTTCACAACACCCTGCATGGTCCAACCCCCGTTGGAATACGCACACGAGGTTCTCGAGACATCCTGGCGTGCTGTTGGTTGGTTCTGAACCGAAAGTCGGGGGTCGGTCGGAGCACTGCTCGATGTCGGCGGTCCTCCGGTGGTTGCTGTGCTTGGTGGGACTTTGGTACTCGTAGGACCGGTCGGGCCCGAACCTCCGGTTGCGCTCGTTGAGCACGCCGCGAGCAAGGCAGACAGCGCGACGGCGAAGGCGACGATCGGCGCGGTCCGTAGAGTTCTCATTGTTGTTCCCGACATCATGGCTGGGTCATTTCCACATCCCGGCTCATTCTTCCCTGGTACCCGATGCGGGGACTCTGACCAGGTTACGTCGACGGCGGGCGCCAACAAGAAGCAGGAGACCGGCCGCCACCAGGCCGGAGCCGCCTGCGAGCTCTTGTCGCAACAGCGCTGTTCCCGTGAAGGCGAGCCCAATTGGGGTGATGGGAGTGCGAATCGGAGTCGGAGTATTCGGGGTAGCCGTCCCACCACCCGATGAGGAGGCCTGGACCTTGGTCGACGTCGACGAGGGGGCCGAGGTGATCGCGGTCCCGCTCGGGGAGGTGCCCCGGGCGTTGGCCGTGTTGTTGACCACGCCGGCGACTGCGTCACCCTGGGTGATGGTGTGGGCCGTGGTCGCCGTGCAGGTCTCGGCGGCGCCGGGGGCCAGGGTGGAGCTCGGGCACGTCGTCGCCCCGGCCGTCGGGTCGGTCACCCCCACGCTCGTGAGGGTGACCGTGCCGGTGTTGGTCACGAGGTAGGACCAGGCGATGGTGTCACCGAGGTCGGTCTTGGCGTCGCTGTTCACGTCGGTGACCGCGGCGGACTTCACGATGGTGATCATCGG
>PMOE01000032.1:0-47606 GCA_003161575.1 Acidimicrobiaceae bacterium
CGCCGACACCATGGGCGGGACCTGGTCGAGGTCGCCCACGAGCGTGCCCGCCGCGCGATGGACCTGGTCGTCGCTCACCGAGGACATGTCGTAGGTCGCCGTCACCGTGCCCGTGGCGTCGAGCGTGCTCGTCGTGGCGCCGAGCGCCAGCGTGCCGTCGTAGCGCTTGGACGTCGCCTCCAAGAACCGCAGCAGCCTCGTGGCGCGCCCGACGCCCACGAGCAGGACGCCCGTCGCGGGCGGGTCGAGGGTGCCGGCGTGCCCGACGCGCCGCACGCCGAGCGCACGGCGGATGACGGCGACGACGTCGTGGCTCGTCAGGCCCGGTGGCTTGTCGACGACGACGAGCCCGAGGAGCTCGTCGCTCACTTGTCCGTGTCCGCCAGGCGACGCAGCGCGTCGTCGATCACCGCGCCGTGCACCACGGCGGGGTCGACGCTGAAGGATAGCCTGGGGGTGCGCTTCATTCGCACCTGGGTCGCGACTTCCCGCTGCAGCTGTGCGCGGCGCTCCTCGAGCACCTCGGCCGCCTCGTCGCTCAGCGACGAGAGGTACACGACGGCGGTGCGCAGGTCCTGGGCGCAGTCGACGCCGGTGACCGTCAGCATCCCGAGCGCGTCCTCGGCGTCGGCGAGCCGCTCGAGGGAGTCGGCCACGACCTCTCGCAGCAGCTCGTTCACCCGCGCGACGCGGGGGTAGCCGTGCGCGCCGCCCCTCGAGCCCGACGCGCCGGCCACTAGAGGGTCCTTGGGATCTCGCGCTCCTCGAAGGTCTCGATGAGGTCGCCATCCTTCAGGTCCTGGAAGTCGCTGAGCCCGATGCCGCACTCGAAGCCGGCCGCGACCTCGCGCACGTCGTCCTTGAAGCGACGCAACGAGGTGATCGTGCCCTTCCAGATGATCACGCCGTCGCGAAGGAACCGGACCTTGGAGCCCCTCGTGATCGCGCCGTTGCGAACGAAGCACCCCGCAATCGCGCCGAGGCGCGGCACCCGGAAGATCTCGCGGACCTCCGCCTCGCCGGTGACGATCTCTTCGAACTCGGGCGCCAGCAGGCCGAGCATGGCGGCCTGGATGTCCTCGAGCAGCTTGTAGATGATCTCGTAGGTCCGGATCTCGACGTCCTGGTCATCGGCGAGCTCCCTCGAGCGGCGGTCTGGCCGGACGTTGAAGCCGATGATCGTGGCGTTGGTGGCCTTCGCGAGCTGCACGTCGTTCTCGGTGATCCCGCCGACGCCGCGGTGCACGAAGGCGAGCTTCACGTCGTCCCGCTCGAGCTTGCGCAGGCTCTCGGTGCAGGCCTCGAGCGAGCCCTGGACGTCGGCTTTGAGCACGAGGTTGAGCGTGGCGGTCTCGCCTCGCTGCAGCTGCTCGAAGAGGTCCTCCAGCTTCGCGCCGCCGGTGGCGACGATCGGCTGGTGGCCCGTGAGCCGCACGCGCTGGGCGCGAGCGTCCGCGAGCGTCCTCGCGTGGGCGAGGTCCGTCGACACGCGCACCTCGTCGCCTGCCTGCGGCGCCTCGGAGAAGCCGAGCAGCTGGACGGGCGTGGACGGCCCGACGACCTTCACGTTCTCGCCGAGGTCGTTGACGAGGGCCTTGACCTTGCCCCAGGCAGCGCCGGCGACGACCGTGTCGCCCACCTCCAAGAGCCCCTCTTGGACCATGACGGTCGCGACCGGGCCGCGCCCGACCTCGAGGTTCGCCTCCAAGACGACGCCCGTCGCACGGCCGGTCGGCCGAGCGACCAGCTCTTCGACCTCGGCGACGACCAGGATCTGCTCCAAGAGGTCGTCGATCCCGGTGCTCTGCAGCGCGGAGATCTCGACGACGACGGTGTCGCCGCCCCACTTCTCGGGCACGAGGCCGAGCTGGCTCAGCTGCTCGAGCACTCGGTCGGCATTGGCGTCGGCCCGGTCCATCTTGTTGATGGCGACGATGATCGGGACGTCGGCGGACTTGGCGTGGTTCACGGCCTCGACGGTCTGTGGCATGACGCCGTCGTCGGCCGCGACGACGAGCACGACGATGTCGGTCACGTTCGCGCCGCGCGCGCGCATGGAGGTGAACGCCTCGTGGCCCGGGGTGTCGATGAACGCGATCGGGTGGCCGCGCCACTCGACGCGGTAGGCACCGATGTGCTGGGTGATGCCGCCTGCCTCGCCCGCGATGACGTTCGAAGAGCGGATCCTGTCCAAGAGCAGGGTCTTGCCGTGGTCGACGTGGCCCATGATCGTGACCACCGGCGGGCGTGGCGCGACCTCGATCGCGTCGAGCTCCTCGTCTTCTTCGAAGTACTTGGCGAGCAGCTCTGCTTCCTGCTCCTCGCCGGGGTCGACGAGCCGCACCGTCGCGCCGAGTTCGGCGGCGAACAGCTCGACCATGTCATCGCTCAGTGCCTGGGTGCCCGTCACGATCTCGCCTTGGAGGAAGAGGAAGCGGATGACGTCGCCCGTGGTGCGATTGAGCCTGGGCCCGAGGTCCTTCGCGGTCGAGCCGCGCTCCACGATGATCTCGCCGTCGGGGACCGGGGCGTTGGACGGCACGTAGGTCGTGAGCTGCGTCGGCTCGAGCTCTTCGAGGTTCCGGCGACGTCGTCCCGATCGCCGACGCTGCGGCGCGCGGCCGCGCGGCGCGCCTCGGCCAGCACCGGGCGCGCCCGGGCGTCCAGGGGGCCCGCCTGGCGCGCCACCGGGACCGGGGCGTCCACCGAAGCTCGCGCCACCTGAGCGCGGGGGACCGCCGACGCGCGGCGCCCCGGGACGAGTGCCGGCGCCACCGGTCGTGCGCGGCGCCACGGTCCGCCCGCCCGGCCCCGTCGAACGAGGGGCGCTCGGACGCGCGCCGGTGGGCATGCCCGGACGGCGTGGGCCGCCCGGGGGCGGCGGGATGGGCTTGCCGGACGCGCTGAGCGGGCGACCAGGCGGTGGCGGGATGGGCTTGCCCGACGAGCTGAGCGGCGGGCGCGGCGGGCGCGTCGCGCCGGGGTTCGGACCGACCGGCGGACCGCTGCGCGCGGGTGCCGGGCGCGACGGGACGACGGTGCCGGATGCAACGGCCGCCGCAGCGGCGGCGGCGTCCCGCTCGATCGAGGGCGTCGCTGAGCGAAGCGGCGCAGGCGGTGGTGCCTCCGGGGGGGTGACCCGCGTGGAGGCAGCCGCGATGCGCTGCGAGGAGATGACCCTCGTCGCGACCGGAGGCCTCGCTGCGGCGGGCGCGGGCACCTGCTCGGCGGCGGGGGCAGGCGGCTCGACTCGGGCGGGCGGCGCCTCGTCGTGGTGGTCGGGGGACACCGGTCGGCGCAGCCCGTCGGCGTCGGCCCTTCGGCGGACCCGGTCGGCCTGGGCGTCCTCGATCGACGACGAATGGCTCTTGACCCCGATGCCCAAAGAGAGGCAGAGGTCAAGGGCCTCTTTATTGGTCAGACCGAGCTCTCGGCCCAGCTCATAGACGCGGATCTTCTTCGCCAACTCGACCTCAGTGTCCTTCGCGTTCGCGGCTGCCACACGGGCAACCGGGCTCTCTATCCTCGCACATCAGGGGCGGCACCCCCCGACGGCGCTACTGTCTGGCCCTGCGCCCGGGCCGTGCGCTCCAGGCACATCGCCGCGGAGCTCGACTTCCAGCCGATCAAGGTCGGCCACCGCAATCGGGGTCCGGAAGGCCCGGTCGAAGGCCCGGCGACCGGCGGCCTGGGTGAAACAGGCCGGCGAGGCCAAACAGAGCCAAGCCCCACGGCCCTGACCATCCCGGCTGACTGTCAGTGACCCGTCGGGCCGGCGAACGACCCGGACCAACTCGTCGGCCGGGGCCTTCGACCGGCAGCCAACGCAGGTCCGAACGGGGGCTATGCGTCTCCCCCCTCGGCACTGCCTGCAACTTCGACCACCTCGGCGGGCGTCTCGGTCTGCTCGTCGGCAGGCTGGGCAGCGTCGTTCGACGGAGCCTCGGTCCCATCGGTGTCGGCGGAAGTCGCAGTGGCCGAGGTGCCGGTCTGTGCCGTCTCGGCGGTCTCGGCCTGCTCCTCGGCTTTGTGGGTCCACTCTTCGGCCGAGATGGCGTCGCCACCTTCTGCCGGCTTCCAGACCATCTCGCCGGTCTCGTTCTCGACCCATTCACCTTCGGCCCACTCTTGGCCGGCATAGCCCGACTCTTCTTCTTCGAGCTGGGTCTCGCTCTTGATGTCGATGCGCCAGCCAGTGAGTCGGGCCGCCAGCCGGGCGTTCTGACCCTCTTTGCCGATCGCGAGGGACAACTGGTAGTCGCTCACCACGACGGTGGCGGTGCCAGTCTCGTCATCGAGGCGGACCTCGCGCACGCGGGCCGGAGCCAGAGCGTTCTGGATCAACTCGACGGGATCATCGGAAAAGGGGACCACGTCGACCCGCTCGCCGCGCAACTCGTTGGTCACCATCCGCACGCGCGAACCGCGAGCCCCGACACAGGCGCCGACTGGGTCGACGTTCGGATCGTTGGACCACACGGCGATCTTGGTGCGATGTCCCGGCTCGCGCGCCGCCGCCTTGATCTCGACCACGCCAGAGGAGATCTCGGGGACCTCGAGCTCAAAGAGTCGCTTGATGAGCCCGGGGTGGGTGCGGCTGACGACGATCTGGGGGCCCTTGGTGGTCTTGCGAACCTCGACGATGTAGGCCTTCAGCCGGGCACCGTGCTCGTAGCGCTCGTAGGAGACCTGCTCGGCCTGGGGCAGCAGTGCTTCCACCTTGCCCAGATCAAGCAAGGTGTAGCGGTTGTCCGTCTGCTGGACGATGCCGGTGACGATGTCACCTTCGCGCCCGGCGTACTCCTCGTACTTCATGTCCCGCTCGACCTCGCGGATTCGTTGGAGGATCACCTGCTTGGCCGTCTGAGCGGCGATGCGGCCGAAGTCGTCGGGGGTGTCGTCCCACTCGTTGACCACGTTGCCGTCTTCATCGAGTTCCTGGCCGTAGACCCGGATTTCGCCCGACTCGGGGTCGATCGTGACCACGGCCTCCTCGGCCGCGTCCGGACGGCGCTTGTAGGCGGCGACCAACGCGTTGGCCAAGGCGTCGAGGAGTGTCTCCACCGAGATCCCCTTGTCGCGGGCGATCTGACCCAGTGCGTCGAGGAACTCGAAGTTCGTCTTGCTCATGGCGTGGTGACCCTCTCTGTCTTCGCGTCCTTCTTGGCACCCGCGGCGCCGGCCTGCGTTCCAGTCGTGGCGCGCTTGGAGTGCTTGGTCCGTCGGTTCCCCGCCGGCGGGGCGGTCGGGCCCCACTCAAACACCGTGCGCGCCCGCTCCACGTCGCCGTAGGCGAGGTGGAGCGAACCGCCGGGGACCTCTGAACCTTCGAGTTCGAACCCGTCGGGCCCGGCTGCGGCCAGCCGACCCTGCACGCGCCGCACGTTGTTCGTTCCGCCGAGCGTGCGCACCGAGACCGTTTCTCCCACCGCCCGGGCAAAGTGCTCGGGGGTGCGCAGGCGCCGCTCGACTCCCGGACTGGTGACCTCGAGGGTGTAGCGGCCCGGGATCGGGTCGAGCTCGTCGAGTGCAGCCGAGACGGTCTTGTTGGCCGCGGCCAGCGCTTCGAGATCGATGCCGCCGACACGGTCGACGGTCACCCGGACAAGGCCACCGGTGACTTCAAGGTCAACCAGATCGAGGCCAGCGGTCGCCAGCATCGGGGACAGCACGTCGTACAGGGTCTCTGACATACTGCCACCTCCTCCTGCCTCGTCGACCTTCTCTTTGCCCCTTCCTGAGGCCTGCCGGCGCCCTTCTCACGGGCGGCGGCCTGCCCGGCGGCCCAGCCCGTTGCCGACCCAAAACGAAAGCGTGGGCGGCGGCCCACGCTTCGACGGGTCCTACATCAGACCGGACAGCGCCTGTCATTGTAGCAATTCCGCAGTTCGGCGGGTACGGGGATCGACGCTCAGTACAACGGGGGATCGGCCAGGGGGCCCCGAGCCCCACGATCAGTAGGAACGACCCACCACGGCCACGAGGGAGTCCTCGTCGTCGCCGTCTTCGGCCAGGCCTCCGTCGGGGCCTTGCAGGCACCGCACGGTGATCGCCTCTTTGGCCAGGCGGTCCTCACCTTCGGGGCCGACCGCCGACCAGGCCAGGGTGGCAAAGCCCTGGGCCCCCGCCTCGAGTGCCTCCGCGACGGTGGTCACCGCCGTGCTGCGGGCGGCCCGGGCCGCCTCGGCCTCGGCCCACAGCGCCGCCGCCGTACCGCCGAGGGCGGCGGTCACCTCGACCACCGCGCCACCGAGCGGCACGGTGGTCTTGATCCGGTCGTGCCGGGTGACCATGGTCACGTTGCCCTCTGCCAGGTCACGAGGACCCACCTCGATGCGGGCAGGCACGCCCTTTAGCTCCCAGGCAACCGAGCGCCGTCCGAACCCGGTGTCGGTGCGGTCGTCGAGGCGCACCCGGTGGCCGGCCGCGACGAGGTCAGCCACGAGCGACTGGGCGGCCCGGTGAACCCCCTCGTCGTCGCGCACCACGAGCACCACCACCTCGACGGGGGCGATCGCCGGGGGCAACCGCAGACCGAAGTCGTCGCCATGGGCCATGACGATGGCCCCGATGAGCCGGGTGGAGACGCCCCAGGAGGTCTGCCACGCGTACTGCTGGGCCCCGAGCTCGTCGGAGAACTGGATGCCGAAGGCCTTGGCGAAGTTCTGGCCGAGCTCGTGGCTGGTGCCCATCTGCAGCGCCTTGCCGTCACCCATCATCCCTTCGCAGGTCCAGGTGCGGATCGCTCCGGCGAAGCGCTCGCGCACCGTCTTGTGGCCGGTGATGACCGGGACGGCCGCCACCCCCTGCATGGTCGAGAGGTAGACGTCGCTCAGGATCTTGAGGGCGTAGTCCCGGGCCTCGGTTCTGGTGGCGTGGGCGGTGTGGCCCTCCTGCCAGAGAAATTCGCTGGTACGCAGGAAAAGTCGGGGACGCAACTCCCAGCGCACCACGTTGGCCCACTGGTTGATCAGCAACGGCAGGTCCCGGTGGCTCTGAATCCACTTGGCGAAGTAGCTGTTGATGACCGTCTCGCTCGTCGGGCGTACCACTACGGGCTCTTCGAGCTCTTTGCCCCCGGCCTGGGTGACGACCGCCAACTCGGGACTGAAGCCCTCGACGTGTTCTGCTTCGAGGCGCAGATACGCCTCGGGGATGAACAGGGGGAAATACGCGTTATCGGCACCGGCCTCTTTGATGCGGGTGTCGAGGGCGGCCTGGAGGCGCTCCCAAATCCCATAGCCCCAGGGCCGGATCACCATGGTGCCGCGGACCGGACCGTTGTCGGCCAGCTCGGCCCGGGCGACGACGTCTTGGTACCAGCGGGGGAAATCGGTTGCTCGAGCCGTGAGCGCGCCCTTGGCCCCGGGGCCGGGGGCCGCGTCGGGGGCGCTGGTCATGGGAGCGCAGGTTATACGGCCCGGACACGGCGCTCTGCGCCGCACCGAGCGGTCAGTTCGCCTCGGGGTGGGCGAAGCGATCGCGAATGTGTCTGATCTTGACCGCAGTGGCGTTGGGGTCGGAGCCTTTCTCGTCGAGCAACTCCAACCGGTCGGCCTCGGCCTCGGCCTCGGCCCCGGCGTCCGCAGCGGCCAGGCGGGCCTCGATCCCTTCGGCTACGAGCTTTTCGGCCTCGGTAACGAGGGCCTCGACCATCTGGTCCTCGGGGACGACCCGGACGATCTTGCCCTTGATGAACAAGTGGCCCTTCGCCTTGCCCGCGGCGATTCCGATATCGGCCTCGCGCGCCTCACCCGGACCGTTGACCACACACCCCATGACCGCCACTTGAATGGGGAGTTTGCGGTCCTCCAGGGCCTCTTGGGCCGCCTTGGCCACGGCAATGACGTCGACCTGGGCCCGCCCGCATGAGGGACAAGCGATGAGATCGAGGCCCTTGCGCTCGCGTAGTCCCAACGACTCGAGCAACTGGCGGCCGGCGCGCGCCTCTTCGACCGGATCGGCGGTGAGGGAGAACCGGATCGTGTCGCCGATGCCCTCGGCGAGCAGGGTGCCGATGCCCGCGCTTCCTTTCAACAGACCGGCCGGCGGCGGCCCGGCCTCGGTGACGCCAAGATGCAACGGATGGTCGAAGGTCTCGGCCGCCAACCGGTAGGCGGCGATCATGAGGGCGACCGACGAGGCCTTCACCGAAATTTTTACATCGGAGAAGCCCACCTCTTCGAAGTAGGCAAGCTCCATGCGGGCCGACTCCACGAGGGCCTCGGGGGTGGCCCCGCCGAACCGCTTGTAGAGGTCGGGGTGCAACGACCCGGCGTTCACCCCGATGCGGATCGGGACGCCCCGGTCACGGGCCTCGCCGGCCACTTGTTTGATTTCGGCCTCCTTGCGCAGGTTGCCCGGGTTGAGGCGCAGGCCCTGGACCCCCGCTTCGAGCGCCGCCAGCGCCATCTCGTGATGGAAGTGGATGTCGGCGATGATCGGCACGGGCGAGCGGGGCACGATCTGGGCCAGGCCCTCGGCCGCCGCCTCCTCGTTGCAGGTGCAGCGGACGATGTCCGCCCCCGCCGAGGCCAGGGCATAAATCTGGGCCAGGGTGCCCTCGACATCGGCGGTCTTGGTCGTGGTCATCGACTGGACGGTCACCGGAGCGCCGCCGCCGACCGCCACCCCACCGACGGTGATCTGTCGGGTCATCCGGCGCGGGGTGAGGAGCTCGGCGGACTGTTCCATACCCCCCAGTCTGCCGTGCCCGGGGATTCTTGCGTCGCCGGCCTACGAATCGGTCGAATCGAGGAAGAAGACGGCGGCGCCCGACACAGACACGGAGCGATCGCTCGCCCGGGCCAGGCAGGGGTCATCAGGGAGGGAGCGTGGTCACCGAGATCGTCCACTGCGTTGCCGGATCCATGGGGCGATCGTGCCGCCGAGGCGTCCGGTCGGTCTGGCGGTTCGTTGACCAACCCCAGCGCGCGGTCGGCCGACTCGATTTGGTCGGGTGTGAACGAACCGCCGAACGTCATCACCGGTTGCTCCGAGGCCACCGAGACCGGGCCGGCTGCCAAGGCAGCCGGGTGAGGAACCCTCCGGCGCCAGCAAAAAGACAGGTGCGCCGACCAGGACCGCCACCTGACTCCGTCGCACCACGCCGACGAGGCTGGCGCCGCGCCCCGGCCACGCCGCGCAACGGTGCTCTCCTAGTGGAACGGGTTGGCCATCGGGTGGGCGATGTCGAGGTAGACGGCCGAGCCCACGATCACCAACAGGATCGCCACGAATGCGTAGGCCACCGGCAGCAGCTTGGCGGCATCGGCGACGTAGTACGGCTGGCCTTTCTTGGTTCGGATGCGCTCGTAGACCGCGATGGCGACGTGACCGCCGTCGAGGGGAAGCATCGGCAACATGTTGACGATGCCGATCACTATGTTGAGCGCGATAAGGACCTCGATCAAGGACAGCACGCCGGCCTGCTCGGCCTGGGTAGCGGTCCGCACCGCACCGACGATCGACTCGACCCGGGTGCCGTTGTTCGTGGCCTTCGCCCCTGCTTGTGCGTTGGTGACATCAGAGAACAGGTTCGAGATGCCGTGGGGTGAAAAGACCGTGCCGAGGCCGGCGAAGGTGGCCGAGGTCACCCGGCCGACGTCGACGGCGCTGGTGCCGAGGGCCCGCACCGGTCCCTCTGACGTGGTGACCGGCACGGTCGAGATGCCGATCAGGCCGACCGGCGTGGCTTTGCCCTTCTCCCCTGCTACCTTCCCCACCGCCTCGGTGCCGTCGGGATAGGAGTGGCCGAGCGCCGGGGTCACTGTCAGCTGGACGCGCTTGCCGTCGCGCACGACCACCAGATGCACCGGCCGGCCCGGAGAGTCGTTGATGGCCGCGGTCAAGGTGTCGGTGACTTTGCCGTGGACGGTCTCGACGGCAACCGGCTTCCCGTTGACCCCGACCACCTGGTCGCCGAAGCGCAGACCGCCGAGTTGAGCTGCGTTCTCGGCGTGACCCGTCCAGGTCACGAAGCCGTTGATGGTCAACCCCTTGTTCGAGGGGATACCGAAGGCCACGACGGCGATCCAGGCGAGCACGAAGGCCATCACGAAGTGCATGAAGGACCCGGCCGAGGCCACGATGATGCGGTTGTGGAAGGGCTTTTGGCGGTACGTGCGCGGTTCGTCGGCCGGGTCGATCTCTTCGAGGTTGGTCATGCCGGGGATCTTCACGTAGCCGCCGGCCAGGATTGGCTTCACCCCGTAGTCCGTCTCGCCTCGCCGGATCGACCAGAGCTTCGGGCCGAACCCGACGAAATATTCGGTGACCTTCATTTTGGACCACTTGGCGGTGGCGAAATGACCAAGCTCGTGGACCATCACCATGATGATGATGGCGGTGATGACGATCAGCAGATCGCCGCCACCGAGGGCGACGAAAAGGACCACGATGCCCGCCAACCCGAGAAGCAGTCGGGCGAGGGCCCACAGATTCGATCGGGCGTTGGACGCGGGCGGCGTGCCCTCGGGGGCGCTTCGCGGGGGGGTGCGCGCGTTGCTCGTCTCGGTGGTCGGCTCGCCCTGCGCGACGGTCTCAACTTCCACAGGGCCCATGGTGAGCACAACGCTAGAGGCCGCTGGGCCATTCCGGGGCGCGGCCTGTTCGCTCATGGGGCGTGCGGGCGCCGGGCGACGATGGCCTCCGCCTCTACCCGGGCGAGCCGGTCCGCTTCGAGCACCGCCTCGACCGAGTCAAGCGGATCGTCCTTGCACCGATCGAGGGTCTCTTCGACCACCTCTGCGATACCGAGCCAGTCGAGCCGCCGTTCCAAAAACGCCGCCACCGCGACCTCGTTGGCCGCGCTCAGCCAGCCCGGGGCGGCTCCACCCTGCCGGCCGGCTCGGTAGGCAAGGTCGAGGCAGGCAAAGGTGGTCCGGTCCGGCGGCTCGAAGCTGAGGTGCTGGGCGGTCGTCCAGTCGAGAGCTCCGTAGGGAGTGCCCAGGCGCTCGGGCCAGCCCATGGCGTAGCCGATGGGCAGGCGCATGTCGGGCAACGACAGCTGGGCGATCGTCGCCCCGTCGACCAGTTCGACCATTGAATGGACAATGGATTGGGGATGCACCACCACATCGATGCGGTCATACGCGATGAAGAAGAGCTCGTGGGCCTCGATCACCTCAAGGCCCTTGTTCATGAGAGTCGACGAATCGATGGTGATCTTGGGACCCATGTTCCAGGTCGGGTGATTGAGCGCCTCTTCGACGCTGACCGAACCGAGTTCGGACGCTTTCCGTCCGCGGAACGGTCCACCCGAGGCGGTGACGAGGAGCCGGGCCACCACCGACGTGTCGGGCTCAGCGCTTTTGGGCGCGCTCGCTTGGAGGCACTGGTGGATGGCGCAGTGTTCGGAATCGACCGGGACGATGAGCGCGCCGGGTGTTCGCCGGGCCCGCTGCACGACGGGGGCCCCGGCGATGAGCGACTCCTTGTTGGCAAGCGCCAGCCGGCGGCCGGCCTCGAGGGCGGCCAGAGTGACCGGAAGACCGGCGAAACCGACCACCCCGTTCACGACAACCTCGGCCGCTACCGCCGCGGTGGCGAGCCCAACAGGTCCCGCCAGCACCTCGGTCCCCGCCGGGACCCTCCTCGCCAGCTCGGGCGCCAAGGAGGCGTCACCGATCGCCACCAGCTCGGGGTGGAGCAACTCGGCTTGGGCACACAACCGATCGACCGAGCGCTGCGCGGCCAGGGCCACGATGCGGAACCGATCCGGATCGGCGCGGGCCACGTCAATGGCCTGCGTGCCGATCGACCCGGTCGATCCGACCAGGCTTACCGTTGTGGTGCTCATTGGCGGCCCGTTCGATCGCGCTGCATCTTGGGATTCAGCATGCCATCGGTGGTCGAGCTGCCCGGCGTCACCCCAGGTGCAAGGCCTTCACCAGGTAGTACGTGGCCGGGAGCACGAAGAGCAGGCCGTCCATGCGATCGAGCAACCCGCCGTGGCCCGGCAGCATCCGACCCATGTCCTTTAGCCCGAGATTGCGCTTGATCAGCGATTCGCTCAGGTCACCGACCGGGCTGACCACGGCCACGACCACCCCAAGGGCGAAGGCCTTGGGGAAGGTCCACGGGTGGATGAACTGAACGACCAACACGGCGACGAGGATGGCGCCGATCGCGCCGCCGACCAGGCCCTCCCACGTCTTGTTCGGGCTGATGGTCGGAGCCAACGGGTGGCTCCCGATCCACGAACCGGTGGCCAGGGCGGCCACGTCGTAGGCCACCGACGTGATAATGGCGCCGAGCAGGAAGGCAATGCCGTGGCGGTCCGGGAACAAGGTGGGATTCAAGAGCAACGCGGCGAAGGATCCGAAGACGGCGATCCAGCAGAACACGAGCAGGGTCGACGCGGTGCTCCTGACCGGGTCCGCCGACCGTTCCACCCCGACGAGATGCCAGAGCAGGGTGAAGGCCACCAGCAGCACGATCACAAGTGGAAGTGCTTCTGAGCCCTTGTTGTAGGTGGCGATCATCAGCGAAACCGCCGCCACCAGCCCTAGGAGGGTGACCGGGTGATACGCCGCCTTGCGGAAGGCGGCATAGGTCTCGAGGGTGGCCAGCGCGACGACGACGGTGACAAAGGAGATGGCGGCCACCGAACCGAGTTTGAAGCAGGCCAGGGCGATCACCCCGATCGCCAGGCCGCTCACGATCGCCGCCTGGAGGTTGCGCCCGCCAGTGGTCTCGCGCGGAGGTTCTGGGGGCCGCAGGCCACCACCGGGACGCGGGCGCGGCGTGCTCTGGCGCGGCGGCGGGGCGGAGGGCACCGGCCGGGACGCGGGCGCCTCGGTGCCGTCGGCCACCCGCTCCTCAGGGGCCAGTGGAACCGGACGAGGTTGGGGGGGCCGACCGCGGCGACGAGTGGTGCGCCCCGGCGCTCGAGCCCCCCGCCGGCTGCGAGTCTCCGCCGACACATCGTCGGCACTGGCGCCGGTCAGACCCGAGGGGTCGAGGCCGGCTGAGGCCGCACCGGCAACTGCCCCGCCGATCGCGCCCTCGACGTCGGGGACGACAACAGGACTGCCGACCGCAGAGGGATAGGTCGTGGCGTCAGTGCTGCGAGCCAGGGGCACACGAGCAGATCCAGATTCGTCGGACCCAGATGCGTCGGACCCAGATTCGTCGGACGAGAACCCGTCTTGGGAACCGCCGATCATACGGACCGATGGCACGATCATGGTGTCCTGATCATCGTGGTCGTCGGCCGCCGACACACCGATGCTCTGGGTCGCCTCCTCGGGTTCGTCCGCTGCACCTGTTCCCGGCAGGTCGAAACTCCAGGGTTGGCGGTCCGATTCTCCCGAATCGTCGAGTGAGCCGAGCTTGGTGTCGTCGTGGGCCAGCATCGAGGGCTCGAAGGTCTCCTCCTGGGCCTCCCAGTCGGTGTGCTCCTCTCGCCATGTGGGTGCGGGCATGGCCGACCAGCGGTCATCCTCGGCGCCGGTCTCGCCGGCATCACGAACCAAGATGGCCGGCACTTCTCCGGTGGGCGCCTCGGTCCAGTGCGGAAGATCGGGTTCACCCTCGGGGAGCGGCTCAAGAGGCACCGCGGGCGAGCCGTCGAACTCGACGGGCGCGTCGGCCGTGTCGGTGACGATCGGCAGGTCAAGGCCCGTCTCGCTCGGCGACAGGACGAAATCGGCGTCGTCGGGCAGCTCTGGGGCGAGCGACGCGGCGCGCTGCTCCGCCGGCTCGGCGCCGACGATCCGAACCCGGCCGGAGCGCAGCGCTGCGGGCGGGTCGTCTGTCGATTCTGTGTTCTCGGGCTCGTCTGCCATGCCTATCCGTTCAGACCTCGGGTCAGACCGCGAGGAGCTCTCGCTCCTTGTGGGCAAGCAATTGGTCGATGCCAGTTATCTGGTCGTGCGTGAGCTTCTCGAGTTCTTTTTCCACGCGCTCGAGTTCGTCGGTGGAGAGTGCACCCTCTTTTTCGAGCGCTTCGACGTCATGGCGCGAGGCCCGGCGTACGTTGCGCACGGCGACTCTTCCCTCTTCTGCTTTGTGGCGGACGACCTTCACCAACTCCTTACGACGCTCTTCGGTGAGCGGAGGGAAGGCCAGTCGGATGACGTTGCCGTCGTTGGTCGGGTTGATACCAAGATCCGAGGACTGGATGGCCTTTTCTATGGCCCCGAGTGATCCCTTGTCGTAGGGGGAAATCACCAGGAGCATGGCATCGGGGACGCTGAAACCGGCCAGCTGGCGGAGCGGGACGAGCTGGCCGTAATAGTCCACCGTGAGGGTCTCGACGAGAGCAGGGGTGGCCCGTCCGGTGCGGACGTTTGCGAACTCGCTGCGCACATGGTCGACGGCCTTGGCCATCTTCTCTTGTGCCTCATCGAGGGCCAGGCCGGTGAGTTCCCCGTCGGTCATCGGACAAGCGTACCGATCTGCTCGCCGCTCAGCGCACAAAGGAGATTGCCCTCGGTCATGAGGTCAAACACCAAGATGGGCAGCCCGTTGTCCTTGCAGAAGGTGATGGCGGTGAGGTCCATGACCCGGAGGTCCTTGGACACCACTTCCATGAAGGAGATCTCCTCATAGCGGGTGGCGGTCGGGTCGACCTTGGGGTCGGCGCTGTAGACCCCGTCGACCCCCCCATGGGTGCCCTTCAAGAGGATCTCGGCCTCTATTTCGGCCGCCCGAAGGGCGGCCGATGTGTCGGTCGTGAAGAAGGGGTTTCCCATGCCCGCGGCAAAGACCACCACCCGGTCCTTTTCGAGGTGGCGGATGGCCCGGCGCCGAATGTAGGGCTCAGCCACCTCGGCCATGTGGACGGCGGTGAGGACACGGGTGGCCTGGCCGTGGTGTTCGAGCGCGTCCTGGAGGGCCAGTGCGTTGATTACCGTACCGAGCATCCCCATGGTGTCAGAGGTGGCCCGGTCCATGCCGGCCCCGGCCCCCGTTGTGCCACGCCAGATGTTCCCACCGCCGACCATGACCGCCAATTGGAGATCGAGCTCGGAGCGGGCCTGGGCGATCTCGCCGGCCAGCCGCTCGACGACTCCGGCGTCGATGGTTTCGTCGGAAGCCGACGAGGCCAACGCCTCGCCCGACATTTTGAGCACGATGCGTCTGGTCTCACCCACCCCCGGGCGCCTCCCCTCTTCTTTTCGTCGGCGACGGTCCCGAGCTCAGGAGCCGACCACTACCTGGGCGAAGCGGACTACTTCGGCGGAGCCCAGCCAGGCAGCCACTGTCTGCTTCTCGTCACGCACATAGGGCTGCTCAAGCAGGACGCGCTCTTTGAACCAGCCGTTCATCCGCCCCTCGACGATCTTGGCCAGTGCGGCCTCGGGCTTGCCCTCGTTGCGGCTGATCTCTTCGACCGTCGAGCGCTCGGCCGCCACGTCGGCGGCAGGGACATCGTCTCGCCGCAGGTACGCCGGTTTGGCGAAGGCGATGTGGACCGCCAGCTCGTGGGCCTGTTCTTGGGTGCCGTCGCGGACCACCACAGCCACCGCATTGACGCCGCGTCCGGCCTGTTGGTGCAGGTACGTGTCGAGCACCTCGCCCCCGGTGGCTTCGAGCCGCTCGACCCGTCCGATCGAGATGTTCTCCTTCAAGGTGGTGCGCAGTCGGTCGACTTCGTCCTGGCGCTCGGCCGCCGCGGTGTCGCCCTTGGAGACGACTAGTTCGGCCAGCTCGTCGGCCAAAGCGACAAACTCGGCCGCCTTGGCCACAAAATCGGTCTCGCATCGAAGCTCGACGATCGCCGCGACTGCGTCCTGACGGACCACGGCCACCGCACCCTGGGAGGCCTCGCGCTCGCCGCGCTTGGCCGCGCCGGCGATGCCTTGGACCCGGAGCCACTGCGTGGCCTCTTCGATGTCACCGTCGTTCTCTTCGAGCGCCCGCTTGGCATCGAGCATGCCGACCCCGGTCGACTGGCGGAGCGCCTGCACGTCCTTCGCAGTGAACGACGCCATGATCAGGCCTCCGCAGGGACGGTGACTGGGGGGTCAACGACGGGGGCATCAACGACGGGGGGGTCAACGACGGGGGCACTCGAGTCGGTCTCGCTCGAGGAGCTCGGCTGGGCCAGGACCGGGTCCGGCTGGGCGTCGCTTCCGATGACCGGTGCGACGGCCGCCGGTGCCGATGCGACATCGGGCGCCGCAGGGGTCGCCGCCCGTACCGGCTTGGGCGGCAGGGGCTTTTGACGGGTTGGGGCGGAACTCGGGCCTGCAGGCGGGACCGATCCGTTGGCCGGGGGTTTAGGAGCCGGCCGGTGCTGAGCGATCCACCGGCCTTCGACCACTGCATCGGCGATGACACGGCACATGAGGGTGCCCGAACGGATGGCGTCATCGTTACCCGGGATCACGTACTCGATGACATCGGGGTCACAGTTCGTGTCGACGACGGCGACCACGGGCATCCCGAGTTTGTTCGCCTCGGTCACCGCGATGTGCTCCTTCTTCGTGTCGATCACAAAGATGGCGTCGGGAAGATGGTCGAGGCCGCTGATCCCCCCGAGGTTCCGGCTGAGCTTCTCGAGCTCGCGCACGTGGCGGAGGGCTTCTTTCTTCGGCATGGCGTCGAAGTCGCCTGCGGCCTGCATGGCCCGCAGCTCCTGCATCCTTTTCACCCGGCCCGAGACGGTGGCGAAGTTCGTCAGCATCCCGCCGAGCCAACGCTGGTTTACATAGGGCATTCCGCAGGCGTCGGCGAACTCGGCGACCGGTCCTTGGGTTTGCTTTTTCGTGCCGACGAACAAAATGGTGCCGCCGCCCGCCACCAGATCTCTGATGAAGCTGTAGGCGTGGTCGATCCCATCGAGTGTCTTGCGGAGATCGATCAGGTAGATCCCGTTGCGCTCCCCCAGGATGTACCTGCGCATCTTGGGATTCCACCGGCGGGTCTGGTGGCCGAAGTGGACCCCAGCCCCGAGCAACTGGCGCATTGTGACGACGGCCATGGGTATTTCCTCCAAATGGTTGGCTTCCCCGAGCGCAGCACCTCCGGAAGGAGGCGACCGTGGAACGCGCTCGGGTGCGTGCTCCTAGGTGAATAGCCCCACCGAACAGCGGGGCACAGAAAGGCTAGTCGCTCGGGGTTCGACCGGCCACCGGCCCACCCCGGGGACCACCAGCAGGTGGCCGGATCAACCCCGGGAGCTCAGGCCCGGGGGTGGGTCCCATCGTAGACGTCGAGCAGTCGCTCCTTGCTCACGTGGGTGTAGATCTGGGTGGTCTGCAAGCTGGCGTGGCCCAGCAACTCCTGGACCACCCGGAGATCGGCGCCCCCATCCAGCAGGTGGGTGGCGAAGCTGTGCCGCAGGGCGTGGGGGTGGGTGGGGACCGGTGAGCGTCGATCGAGGACCCGCCGCACGTCACGGGGTCCGATCCGGTTGCCCCGGCGATTGAAAAAGGCCGCTTCTGTCGGGCTCTCGGGCCCGACCAGGGCCGGCCGCCCCTCGGCGAGCCACCGCCCGAGTACCTCGGCGCAGTGTCGGTGGATCGGCACCCGACGCTCCTTGTCGCCCTTGCCTCGCACGGTCACGGTGCGTCCGACCAGATCGACCCCCGCCAGGTCCAGCCCACAAAGCTCGGCCACCCGGAGCCCGGCGGCGTAGAGCAGCTCCAAGAGGGCGTCGTCGCGCCGACCGATCGCCTCCTCCAAGGGCGTGGCCGGGGTGCGAGGGCCGTCCAAAAGACGACCGATCTCCGAGTGGGACAGGACCTTTGGAAGCCGGCCCCCCGCCGACGGCGCCGACAAACGGCGGGCCGGGTCAGAGGCGATGACCCCCCGGCGCACGCACCACGAGAAATAGGCACGCAAGGAGGCCGACTTCCGGGCGATGCTGGCCCGGGCGTAGCGCCGCGTACCGAGATAGGCCAGGTAGCGCCGCAAGACTATGCGGTCGACGTCGGCCGGACCTCGTCGGTCACCCCGCTCGGCCCAGCCCACGAAGGCGGCGACGTCGGCCAGGTAGGCCCGCGATGTCGCCTCGGCCCGAGGAGCGAGCCAGCGCCCGAACCCTTCGAGCTCCCAGGCGGCGGGCCCCGGTGTGACCGCGGCCGGGTCCGAGGGCGCCTCCACCTCGTGCGATGCCGGCCCGGCCATGGTGCCACCGTACCGGCCAGCTCCCGTCATCTCGGTGCAATCGCTCCGTCACAGTCGCCCCACGGGGTGCCGACCGCCCGGTTCGGATCACCGGGGAAAGTGTCCGCTCTTTACGAGCGTGTCGCGGTAACGTGACCGTCATGTCCCGAGCGGCGGCCAATCGGGCCGGCGCCGGGGGGAGCACATCGAGCGGGTATAAGGGGAGGCATCGTGGCAAGATCTATCGACCGGAGGTCGTTCCTAGCGCACGGCGCGGCTGCGGCGGCCGGCGTTGTGGCGGCGGGGGGAGCCGGTGACCTGCTCTTCTCCGGAGGAGAGGCGGGGGCCAAGACCAACGGCCCGGGCCGAAACGGCGTGAGCACTCAGACTCCGAAGAAGGGCGGCAAGCTGGTCTTCGGTGTCGACGCAGAAGAGCAGGGCTTCAATACCACCACGGCCCGCTTCGACGAGGTCGGCATCATGTACGCCCGTACCGTCTTCGACCCGCTCACCATCATCTTGCCCAACGGCGGCTGGGCCCCCTATCTCGCCCAATCGGTCGTACCGAACGCCGACTACACGGCCTGGACCATCACCGTGCGCCCGAACGTGGTGTTCCACGACGGGACGCCGTGCAACGGGGCGGCGTTGATGGCCAATTTCGAGGCTCACCTGCACTCCTTGCTGACCGGCCCGGTCATCCAACCCCTCGTCGACAGCTTCACCCAGACCGGTCCCCTGTCGGTCACCTGGAACCTGAAGCAGGCCTGGGTCCCCTTCCCGTACTACCTGGCTGGCGGAATCGGCTCCCAGATCGCCTTCGTGATGGCGCCGTCGATGATCAACGCCCCGAACGGCGGGACGAACAATCCGGTCGGGACCGGGCCGTTCAAGTTCGGCAGCTGGGTCCCCAACGACCACTTCACCGCCAAGGCCTGGAGCGGGTATTGGCGCAAGGGTTACCCCTATCTCAGCCAGATCACCTACAAGCCGATCCCCGACTCCGACGCTCGCTCAGAGGCTCTCCAATCCGGCACCATCGACCTGATGGTCACCGACACCCCCCAGTCCATCGTGTTGTACCGGGGGAAATCGCAATGGTCATACATCGATGACAGCGGCCCGGTGGTCGGCGAGCCCGACATGAACTGCGTGCAGCTCAACTTGGCCGTGGCACCCTTTAACAACCCGATGGTTCGCCTGGCCTGTGCCAAGGCGGTCAGCGCGTCGGCGTACGCCCGGATCATCGACATCGGGGTCAACCCGGTGTCGACGGGTCTGTTCGTCCCCGGGACGCCGTATTACTCGAAGACAACCTTGCCGACCTACGACCCGACCGGGGCCAAACGACTCATCTCCCAGGTCCAGCAGCAGACAGGCAAGCCGGTCTCCTTCGCACTCGGCACCACCAACAGCCCGTCGGCCATCCGGGCCGCCACCTACATCCAGCAGGCATACCAAAACGCCGGGATGAAGGTCACCCAGACCGTCGTCCAGCAGAACGAGTACATCGACAACGCCCTCGACGGGAAGTTCCAGGCCTACACCTGGCGGCAGTTCGGTGCGGTCAACCCGGACCTCAACTACATCTTCTGGAGCACCACCACCTACAACGCCAACGGGCTCTCCATCAACATGGCCCGCAACAACGACCCCCGAGTCGAAGCGGCCCTGCAAATCGGGCGGACCAGCACCAGCTCGGCGGCCAGAGTCGCTGCCTACCAGCAGGTCAACGAGTACTTCGCCCAGGACCTGCCCTACCTGTGGGGTGACCGGGCGACGTGGGCCGTGATCGGAAAACCCAATGTGCAGAACTTCAACAACCCGACCACGCCAGCCGGCCAGAAGGCCCTTGGCATGATCGGTGGGGCGATCTACCCGACCCAGATTTGGATCAGCTGACTCCACTCCGGCCTCTTTGGGCGGGGAGGGTCGTGGCCCGACCGACAACGAGGACGAGCCCGGCCCAGCCGGGATGCAAGGTGGACGGAGCGAGATGAGCAGCCGCATCCTGGTCGTGGAGGACGACGAGCGGATCCGCTCCTCCATGCGGCTCGCCCTCGAGGGCGAAGGGTACGACGTTGACGAGGCGGCGAGCGGCGAGGACGCGCTCGACCGCTTCGCCGCGCAGGCGCCCGATGTCACCCTTATCGACCTGATGTTGCCGGGGATGGACGGCTTCGAGTGCTGTCGGGCCCTCAGACGCCAGAGCGCGGTGCCCATCATCATCGTCACCGCCCGCACCGACACCCACGACGTGGTGGCCGGCCTCGAGGCGGGGGCCGACGACTACGTGACCAAGCCCTTCGTGGCCAAAGAGCTCGGGGCCCGTATCCGGGCCCTGTTGCGTCGGGCCCGACCGGCCGACGACGAGCCCACCGTGTTGAGCTTCGGGGACCTTGAGCTCTTCCCCGAGCAAGGGGTCCTCGAGCGCCGCGACGGGAGCGACGTCCACTGCACCCGCACCGAGTTCCGACTCCTGTGCGAACTGGCGGCCAACCCCAACAAGGTGCTCAGCCGCGAGCAGCTCCTCGACCGGGTCTGGGGCTACGACTACTTCGGCGACGGCCGCCTGGTGGACGTCCACATCCGACGGCTCCGCACCAAGGTCGAGCTCGACCCCGCGCTCCCCCGCCACATCCTCACCGTGCGGGGAATGGGCTACAAGCTGGTCCCCTGAGGTGGCCGCGCCGGCCAAGCCCGGGTCGGCGGGCACTGAACGGCGGTCCCAGATGTTCCCGTTGTGGTCCCGGCTCGGTGTGCGGGCCCGGGTCACCGTCATGTTCGGGCTCGGGGCGCTCCTGTTGTCGGTGATGATGGGTGGCCTCTCGTACTTCACGACCCGTCACTTCCTCCTAGACGAGCGCCAATCGGCTTCGCTCCACCAGGCCTACGTGAACGCGTCGCTGGTTCGCAGCTCATTGCATTCGGGTGACACGCACCTCGACCAGCTGTTGGCCTCCCTCGACGCGGGGGCGGGCTCGGTCTCGGTCCTCTATGTGCACAACACCCCGTTCTCCTCCCCCTTGGCCGCCACCGGGGATATTCCCGCGGGCCTGCGCGCTCTGGTGCAATCGGGCACCCCGGCCACGCAGACCTTCGTGCTCGGCGGCCCGAGGATCGCCGTAGGCGTGCCTATCCCGTCGGTGCACGCCGTCTATTTCGAGGTCTTCGACGTGAGCGACCTCGGCCACACCCTGCGGGTGCTGGCACTGGCCCTCATCGCGGCCGGCGCCATCACCACGATCCTCGGTGCCGCCGTCGGGCGGTCAGCGAGCGGCCGCTCGCTGCGTCCGCTGACCGGAGTCTCTCGGGCGGCCGTGGCCATCGCCGGAGGACGCCTTGACACCCGGCTTCCCGCAGTGGCCGGCGACCCCGATCTGGCCGGCCTGACCACCTCGTTCAACCTCATGGTCGACCAGCTCCAAGAGCGGATCGAACGCGAGGCCCGGTTCACCTCCGATGTGAGCCACGAGCTGCGCTCGCCCCTCACCACCCTCTCGGCGTCCCTCGACGTCCTCGAGGCGCACTCCGACGAGCTCTCGGCGCGCGCCCAGCGGGCGCTCGTCCTTTTGGGCGCGGACCTGCGGCGGTTCCAGCGCATGGTCGGCGACCTTCTCGAGATCTCGCGATCTGACACCGGTTCGGCCGATGTCTCGCTCGAAGAGGTCGAAGCCGGCGAGCTGGTCCGCCAGTCGGTGGCGGCCAGCGCACGGTCGTTACCCAACGACGTGGTCGCCCCCGCGGTACTCGTCGACCAAGCGGTGGCCGGCACGTGGCTCACTGTCGACAAGCGCCGCTTCGAGCGGATCATGGCCAACCTCTTGGAGAACGCCGCCCTCTACGGCGGCGGGGCCACCGAGGTGCGGGCCGAGATCGGCCCACCCCTGCTCGATGGGTCGACCTCGCTGCGGGTCTCGGTCGAAGACCACGGGCCGGGTCTCGCGCCAGCCGAGCGGGACAAGGTCTTCGAGCGCTTCTACCGGGGCGACGCCGCCGGCCGGCGGGGAGCGGGGATCGGCACCGGACTCGGACTAGCCCTCGTGGCCGAGCATGTCCGCCTGAACGGCGGCACCGTCTGGGTCGACGAGACCGAAGGGGGCGGCGCCCGCTTCGTGATCGAATTCCCCGTCGCCGACGAGGCGGACTGGTGGTGAGGCCGAGCCGTCGGGCGAGCGCACTGGTGGTTGTCCTGGTGGTCGCCGCGGCCTGCGGGGTCCCGACCGCCTTCACCCCCCGGCCGATCGCCAAGAACCAGGTCCCCTTCCACTTACTCGCGCCCGAAGCCCCCACCACCACAACGACGACGACGCCGTCGCCGTCGTTCGTGCCGGTAACCATCTACTTGGTCAATTCGACCCAGCAGTACCTGGTGCCGAGCCAGCGCCTTGTAGCACCGCCCGCCCCCCTCGCCGCCGTGCTCGACGCCCTGTTGGTCGGACCGACAACCAGCGAGACCGCGCTCGGAGTCCAGACCGCACTCTCGTCCACGGTGCGCGTCCTCGGCGCAAGCGTGACCAATGGCGTGGCGACGGTGAACTTCAACAGCGCCTTCGGGCAGATCACCGGGCCCCAGCAGGTGCTCGCGGTGGCCCAGGTGGTCTTCACGGTCACTGGTCAGCTCACCGCCGAGACCGGCGTGCAATTCGAGATCAGCGGCAGCCCGACCAACGTGCCCATCGCCACGGGCGCCCAGGTACCCGGACCGGTGCACCTTTTGCAGTACGCCGCCCTGTCGTCCCCGGCCCCGCTGGTCGCGCCCAATGCGGGGACGGGGACGACAACGGTGCCACCAACGACGGGCGGTTGAGGGGTCAGCCGGCGGCTCGGGCCTGCCAGGGCACGCGCGGCGCGCCGGACCAGAGGTGCTCGAGGTCGTAGTACGAGCGTGTCTCTTCCAAAAACACGTGGACGATGAAGTCTCCGTAATCCATCAGGACCCAGGTGCCGTCGCGCAACCCTTCGACGCTTTTTGGCGTGATCCCTCCGTCCACCTTGACCCGGCGTTCGATCTCATCGACGAGAGTCCGGACCTGGCGGGTGTTGCGACCGCTCGTCACGACGAAGGCGTCGATCACGCCGAGCAGTTCACCCATAGCCAACACGACGGTGTCCTGGCCGAGCTTCTCGTCGGCCGCCTCGGCGGCGCTGAAGACCTCCCGTGGAATCGATGACCCTTCGGTCGCCTCTCCCCCATCGAGCGCACCCGCACCGTTGTCGGCGCCACGCGCTTGGTCCGACCGAACTACCCCGGTCGGTCCGCTCACCGGCCCCTCAATGGAGTACGTCCAACACGATCACTGTGGCGCCAAGCGTACCGGCCAGCACCGAGAGACCGAGCGCGGCGTAGAGGCGGCGCTGGCGACGGGCGTGCTGGCGCTCGGCCCGGATCTCAGCCCGTCCCTGGGCCGGGCGCGCGGGCCCAGCACATGGCGCGTTGATCACTGCAGATTCGACGATGCCCGGAGCCGACGCGCGACGCACCGCAAGGGGTGGCGCAGCAAGCGGCGGCTCGAGCAACGGGGTGCGCGCGAGCACGGGTCCGCCGCGGTGCTCAGCCGATCGGGGCTCGATGACCGGGGCGCTACCGCCCGTCGGGCGCACCTGGGGAAGCTCGGCGGTATCGGCGCTCGAGATGGTCATCTCCACACAGCGTACAGATCTCTGTGATGAATGCAACGGATTACCGCCTCAGGCACCAGGCCACCGACCGGGCGCCCTTGCGCGAGCAGGGTCCGGACTTCTGAGCTGGAAACGTCGATGCCCGGGGTGGCGACCACGGCCGAGCGCCAGCCGGCCGGTGGCTGAGGGGTCGGGCTGCGTGGCCGGGACACGACGACCAGGGTGACCAGGCGGGCGAGCTCTCCGACGCGCTCCCAGGTGGGGAGGCTCTCGACCAGGTCGGCACCCACCACCATGAACACTTCTGGTGCGGGCCGCTGCTCGCCCCGGGCCTCACCCAGCAACTCTTCGACCGTCTCAATGGTGTAGCTCGGTCCGCCCCGATCGATCTCGAGGCGGCTGACCTCGAGCCGGGGCCGTCCGGCGGCGGCGGCTTCGACCATCGCCACGCGGTCCTCGGCCGGGCTGACGGTCCGCAGCGGGGTCTTCTGCCACGGGTGATTGGCCACGACCAACAGCAACCGGTCGAGGTCCAGGGCGTCCACGCAGGCGACCGCGGCGGCCACATGGCCGCAATGAGGGGGGTCAAAGGTCCCGCCGAGGAGCCCGATCCGTTCGGGTCGACCCCGGTTGGCGTGCTCGTCAGCCGCCGGCAAGTCGAGCCACCACCGGAGCGAAGGCCTCAATCTCGGGCTCGTGCACGACCACGTAGCTGAAACCGAATACCTCGCGTCGGCGCTCGAGCAGCTCGACGATCTCGTCGACCGAGCCGATGAGGGCCAGCGGCACGCCGGCGAGCTGTTCGGAGGTGAGGTTGAACAACGGGGCGACCTGGGCTCGCACCTCGGCTCCGTTCGGGACGACTTGGACCGCGACGGTCCAGTTCTGCAGTTCGAGGTCGTCGAAGCGGCTCCCAGCGGCTTCTTTGATCCAGCGGACGCGCTCGTGGAATTTCTCTTCGACGGCCGAAGCCGCCGTCTCCGGACCGATATAGCCGGCGGCCAGACTCGGGATGATGCTCACGATGTCAGCCTGCTGTGCGGCCAGGGTGAGGATCTGCTTGCCGCCGCCCCCGATGACCAGGGTGGGCCGGGGCTTGGTGAACGGCGGTGGGGTTCCTACGGCATCGGTCACCGAGTAGTGGTCGCCCAAAAAGGTGGCCCGACCGGTCGTCCACATCGCCGTCATGATCTCGAGGCTCTCCGCCAGGCGGGCGATCCGGGTCCCGCCCGGGTCCATTTCGATCCCCGACATGTCGTAGTCGGTGCGCATCCATCCAGCGCCCATACCGACCTCGAGGCGTCCCTCGGTCAGCAGGTCGAGGGTGGCTATCTCCTTGGCCACGACGACGGGGTGGCGGAAGTCGTTGTCCAAGACGAGCGATCCCACCAACAACGTGGTCGTGGACTCAGCCGCGACGGTCATGGCGATCATGGGGGCGAACTGGTCGTCGAGATGGTCGGGCACGTACAAGGTGGCATACCCGAGCTCTTCGACCTTGCGAGCGAGATCTCGCCAGGCAGCACCAGAAGAGGCGTTCGACACCTGGACGGCAAAGCGGAAGGGGCGCACGGGGCGAGCCTACGGCGATGGCGTGCCACGCGCCCTGCCCGAGAGGCCGTACGCTGGTGAGATGTCCAGGGACGACCTGAAGGGCGCGGGCGGAGCGGTTCGGGGGGCCGCGACGCGGACCGCGGGCGGCTGGAACACCGCTTCGTGGCGCCGCCGGCCGGCCGCCCAGCAGCCGGCCTGGCCTGACGAGGAGGCGCTCAAGCGGGCCGAAGCGCACCTGTCGACCTTGCCGCCTCTGGTGGTGGCCGGTGAAGCCCGGATGCTTACCTCCTCGTTGGCCGACGTCGCCCAAGGCCGGGCCTTCTTGCTCCAGGCCGGCGACTGCGCCGAGTCGTTCGGGGACTTCTCCGCCGACGCCATCCGGGACAAGCTGCGGGTGATTCTCCAGATGGCCGTGGCCCTCACCTACGCCGCCGGGGTCCCGATCGTCAAGGTCGGGCGGATCGCCGGCCAGTTCGCCAAACCTCGCTCCTCACCCACCGAGCGGATTGGTGATCTGGAGCTGGACACCTTCCGCGGCCACATGGTCAACGACGAGGCCTTCGAAGCCGACGCCCGCCGCCCCGACCCTGCACGTCTGATCGCCGCGTACCACCAGGCGGCGTCAACGCTGAATCTGCTCCGGGCCTTCACCAAGGGAGGATTCGCCGACCTGTCGCACGTGCACGCTTGGAACCAGCAGTTCGTCGCGTCCTCGGCCGAAGGCCGACGCTACGAGACCATCGCCAACGAGATCGATCGGGCGCTGCGGTTCATGGCCGCCTGCGGCATCGACCTCAACGCCGAGGGCGGCCTGCATCAGGTCGACTTCTGGACCAGTCACGAGGCGCTAATCCTCAACTACGAAGAGGCCCTCACGCGTCAGGACTCGCTCACCGGTGATTGGGTGGACTGTTCGGCTCATCTGTTGTGGGTGGGTGAGCGGACCCGCCAGGTCGACGGCGCCCATGTCGAATTCCTTTCGGGCGTGATCAACCCGCTCGCCGCCAAGATCGGTCCGAGCGCCACCCCGGACGAGGTGGTCGGACTCTGCGATCGCCTCGACCCCGAGCGCACACCGGGGCGCCTCACCTTGATCACGCGCTTTGGCGCGGGCAATGTCGAACGGCTTCTTCCGACCCTGCTTGACGCGGTGCGCGAGTCGGGGCACCCCGTGGTGTGGGCATGCGATCCGATGCACGGCAACACATTCACCAGCGAAGGCGGACGCAAGACCCGCCGCTTCGACGACATCATGTCGGAGTTGCGCGACTTCTTCGCCGTCCACCGGGCGCGGGGAACCTGGCCCGGTGGCGTCCACGTCGAGCTCACCGGCGACGACGTCACCGAGTGTCTTGGGGGCGCCGAGGAGATCTTCGAGGACGACCTCTCCCAGCGCTACACCACGACCTGTGATCCGCGGCTCAACGCTCGTCAGTCCCTCGACCTCGCATTTCGCGTGGCCGAGTTGCTGCGCAGCTGACCGGTCCATCCGCCCGACCCGTCGCGCGAAACGAGCGTTGGGGACCATGACCTCCGCGTCCCGCCACGACTTGTACACTCTTCGTCGTCGTGCGACGTTGTCGGAGACCCCAGTCCACCTCGCGGGCCCGTGTAAGTGTTTCCGGAGCCGTAGTGACCCGGGCCGGTCGGAGCATCGCCGCCGCCGTGTTGTTGGCGACGGTGCTCGCCACGATCGCCCCGTGGGCCGCCACCAGCCCGGCGGGCGCCGGCGCAACGTCGTCGGTGCAGGCGCCGTCGGTCCCCGGTGGCAGCGTCCCGGCCTACTGGCTGGTGGCGAGCGACGGCGGGATCTTCTCCTTCGGGGGTGCAGGCTTCTACGGGTCGACGGGGGGAATGACCCTCAACAAGCCGGTGGTCGCCATGGCGTCGACCTCCGACAGCGCCGGCTACTGGCTGGTAGCGACCGACGGGGGCATCTTCAGTTTCGGTGACGCGAAGTTCTTCGGCTCGACCGGGGCCATGACGCTGAACGAGCCCGTCGTCGGGATGGCCGCGACCGAAACCGGCGCCGGCTACTGGTTGGTGGCGTCCGACGGGGGCATTTTCAGTTTCGGTGACGCCGGGTTCTTCGGTTCTATGGGGGGGCAACCTCTCAACAAGCCGATCGTGGGGATGACCGCGACCCCCGACGGCGAGGGGTACTGGCTGGTCGCCAGCGACGGCGGGATATTCGCCTTCGGCGACGCCCAGTTCTACGGTTCGACGGGCAACCTCACCCTCAACAAGCCGATCGTGGGGATGACCGCGATGCCCGACGGCGCCGGTTACATCATGGTGGCGAGCGACGGCGGGATCTTCGCCTACGGCGACGCTCGGTTCTACGGATCACTCGGAGGTTCCCCGCTGAGCAGGCCGGTGGTGGCGATGGCCATGACCCCCGACGGTGACGGCTACTGGTTCAGCGACAACAACGGTGCCGTCTCGGCCTTCGGCGCGGCGGGCTACTACGGATCGGCCCCCCAGGTCCTCAATCAGCCCATCGTGGGCATGGCCGAGGTGGCCGGGACCGGGATCTTTTCCGGCTCGCCGTACCAGTCCGGCTCCTACGGCTACGACATCTCGGTGTACCAGTGCGCCAACCTGCCCCCCGATCCCCACACCATCGGCGTGGTCGAAGTCGACGGGGACGGCACCACGTTTGCCAACCCGAATCCCTGTTTGCCCGAAGAAGCCCAGTGGGCCGGCGGGGGCCTGAACCTCTACGACTTCTTGTACTACGGCCAGGCGTCGAGCGGGCCGGCCGCCTGTCAGGGCGACCTCGCCTGCAACTTCGGCTTCCAGCAGGCTCAGACCACCTATGGGTGGGCCCAGAGCGCACAAATCAACACCCAGGTGACCTGGTGGCTCGACGTCGAACAACCGAGCCGTTTCTGGTCGACCGCTCTGCCCGAGAACGCCCAGGTCGTCATGGGAGCCATGCTCGGCCTGCGCGCCGAGGGCATCAACAACGTCGGCATCTACGCGAGCCCCGGCGTGTGGAACAACGTTGTCGGCGACTACCAGCCCGACGTGCCCTACTGGATGGCCTGGTACTCGGGGATGGGCGGCCCGTTCAACTGTGCCAACGCCAACTCCTGGACCTCGACGGAGCGGCTCCCGACCGGTCCGGTGCTCATGACCCAGTACTCCGACTCGGTCAACGGCTTCGACGGCGACTACGCCTGCTGACCCAGATCGCTCGTGCCCATCACGCCGGGTCTCGGCGCGATGGGGCCTCAAGCAACCCACACCGGGGTCGTGTCGTTGTAGCGCCGCAGCAGCCACCGGTCGCCGGAGCGCTCCCATTCGGTCATCGAGGCATGCTCGGTCCGAAGCCCCAGACGAGTGGTTCTAGGAGCGAGGGGCAAAAAGCGCAGCATCGTCGCTTCGACGACGCCCGCGTGGCAGGCCACCACCACGAGTTGACCTCGATGGGAATCGGCCAGATCGGTTACCGCGGCGGCGGCACGGTCGACGAATCCGGTCCAGCTCTCGGCCCCCGGCGCCAACTCCTGATCGGGGTCGACGTCCCAGTCCGGAGCCGAAAAGCGCGAGGCAAACTCGGGCCACGTGAGCCCGTCGGCCTCGCCGGGATGCAGCTCGCACAACGTGCAGTCAGCTTCCACCTCGAGCGGTGGGCCACTGCGCCAGCGTTCAAGGGCGGGCGCAATGATCCGGGCCGTCTCGAGGGCCCGGGGCAGCACCGAGGCGAAGAGCGCTCCCACCCCGACCAGCTCACCACTGAGTGCCAACCGCTCGGCGAGCGCTGTGACCTGGGAGAGTCCCCGGGCCGAGAGCCCGGTGCAGCCCCGTTCGCCGCCGACGATCCCTTCGACGTTGCAGACCGCTTCGCCGTGACGGATCAACACGACGCGGGTCGCACCGGGGGGAATGGGCCCGATGGTGCGTACCGCGGGCGGCGGCAGGCGGTCTGGATCACCTGGCCCGACACCGGAGTCGCCGCTCACGTCAGATCGCCCACGAAGCGCTCGAGCTGCCGCAAGGTCCGACATTCGACCACGGTGTCGCAGTGCGCGGCGTACTCGTCGACGATCGAGTCCCCCGATCCCCAATAGTCCCGGGGCTCGGGGTTGAGCCAGTAGAGGTGGCGGGCCTGTCGAGACAGCCTCTCGAGCACCCACGCTTCCGAAGCGTGATAGTTGTTCCGGGCATCGCCCAGTATCAGCACGCTGGTGCGGGACGTGACCTCGTCACCCCAGCGCTTGTCGAAGACGCTGAACGCGTGCCCGTAGTCGGAGTGCCCGTCCACCCAGATCACGTCGGCCTCGGTGTTGATGCGGTGCACGGCGATGGCCGGGTCTTCGGCCTCCTCGAAGAACCGGGTGACCTCATCGATGCCATCGACGAAGACGAAGCTGCGGACCTTCGAGAACTGTGAGCTGATGGCGTAGACCAGGTGGAGCGTGAATCGGGCAAAGCTCGCCACCGAGCCCGAGATGTCCGCGATGACGAAGATCTCAGGCTTGGCCGGGCGGGGGTGGCGGAACTGGGGCTCGATCGGCACCCCGCCGGTCGACAGTGAGCGGCGCATGGTGGCGCGGAAATCGAGCGGGCCTTTGCGGCCGCGCCGCCGCTTGCGGGCCAGACGCACGGCAAGCTTGCGCGACAACGGGTGCAGGGTCCGGTGCAGCGTCGCCAGTTCGTCGCGTGTGGCGTGCATGACGTCGATGTCCTCGGGCAGGGGCTTGCGCACCGAACGGGCCAGCGCTTCGGCGCCTCGGTCCATCACAAGTCGCCGGCGGATCTCGCTCTCGACGGCCCGGCGAAGCCGGTCGATGCGGGCCCGGTACTCGTCGGCCACCAGTCGTTCCTCGAGTTCGGTGAGTCCGTGCTCGGCCGCCCGGTCGGCCCGGGCGGCCTCCATTAGGCGCTCGAGCACCCGATCGAGGTCGAGGTTCCGCAGCGTCCGGTACAGGTAGTAGGTGCCCCCGACCGGCCGGCCCGGTTCCATCCCGGCATAACGCGTCACTGCGTAGCGGGCGACCACCGCGCTCAGCGCGTCATCGCCCGAGAGCATGGCCCGGTAGAGCAGTTCGGCCAGCTCTTCGGGGGTCAAGCCCTCTCCNNCACCGCGGCGCCCGAGCTGTCCGGACCCTTGGGCGTCGGAACGTTCGGCCTCTCCGGCCAGCCCATCATCGAGGCCACCGTCTTCGCCGCTGCCGTGGGGGACCCGGGTGGCGAAGTAGATCTCGAATGCCGTTTCGAATGCCCGCCAGTGGCCGCTCGACTTCACCAAGGTGGCCGCCAAGGCGTACTTCAGGGCCTCTCGTTCCTCAAGGGGGATGTGGTGGACCGCTTCGGCCGCGTCGAGATGCTCGGTCAAAGAGACCGGGAGTCCGGCGTTACGCAGCTCGGTGACAAACCCCGAGAGAAGATCGAGCACGTCGGGTTCGGGGTCCCTAGGACCCGGCCGACAGCAGTTCTTTGGCCGCCCGCTCGATGTCGCTCTGATACTTGAGCAGGATGTGGAGGGTGTTGCGGGCCTCGGTGGCGTCGATCGATTCCACCCCGAGCACTACCAGGGTGCGGGCCCAGTCGATGGTCTCGGAGACCGACGGGGCCTTGCGCAGCTCGAGCGTGCGCAACGAGCGCACGATCCGGGCCACCTGATCGGCCAGCTCCTCGGTGATGCCGGGCACCCTCGAACGAACGATCGCCCGCTCGCGCTCGAGATCGGGGTAGTCGATGTGCAAGTAGAGGCAGCGCCGCTTGAGCGCTTCTGAAAGCTCGCGGGTGTTGTTGGAGGTGAGGAAGACCATCGGTAGCCTGGTGGCCCGGACCGTGCCCAACTCGGGGATCGACACCTGGTACTCGCTCAGCACTTCGAGTAGGAGCGCCTCGGTCTCGAGCTCCAACCGGTCGATCTCATCGACCAAGAGCACCACGGGATCTTCGGACCGGATCGCTTCTAGGAGCGGGCGGGTGAGGAGGAACTCCTCGGAGAAGATGTCCTCTTCCAACTCCTTCCACGTCGCCGGCCCGGCCCCAGAGCGATCCCCCGACTCGCCGATGACCTGACCGGCTTGGATCCGCAGCAATTGTTTGCGGTAGTTCCATTCATAGAGGGCCTTGGATTCGTCGAGGCCCTCGTAGCACTGCAGCCGGATCAACCGGCTTTGGGTCAGCTCGGCCACCGACTTGGCCAACTGGGTCTTCCCGGTCCCCGCCGGGCCTTCGACCAGCACCGGCTTGGCGAGACGGTCCGCCAGGTAGACGACGCCGGCGATCCCCTCGTCGGCGAGGTACCCGACATCGGCCAATCCGGAGCGAACAGAGGGCACCGAGATGAACCGGGGGGGCCCGCTGTCGGGAAGCCCAAGTGCGGCGCGCTGATCGCTGGCGTCATCCCCCGCGCTCACCTGCGCACCTGCCCGTCGCCCCGGACCACCCACTTGAGACAGGTGAGCGCTTCCAGTCCCATCGGTCCCCGGGCGTGCAACTTCTGGGTGGAGATCCCGACCTCGGCCCCGAGGCCCAGCTCGGCGCCATCGACGAAGCGGGTCGAGGCATTCACCACGACGGCTGCCGCGTCGACCTCGCGCACGAAGCGGTCAGCTGCGCCCAGGTCGCCCGTAACAATGGCTTCGGTGTGGCCCGAACCGAAGCGGCCGATGTGGCCGATCGCCGCGCTCAGGTCTTCGACCACGGTGATGCTGAGTTTGAGATCGAGGAACTCGGTGCCGAAGTCCGTTTCACTCGCCGGGGCGAGATCGGGCAGGATGACCCGAGTCGCTTCGTCACCAACCAGATCGACGCCGAAAAGCGCGCGTTGGATACGGGGCAAGAACTTAGCCGCCACCGAGCGATGGACGATCAGGGACTCCGCCGCGTTGCAGACGCCGGGTCGCTGGGTCTTGGCGTTGACCACGATCTCCTCGGCCATAGCGAGGTCGGCCGCCGCGTCGACGTACACGTGACAATTGCCGTCGCCGTCGAGGACATAGGGAACCGTCGCGTGTTCGAGCATCGACGCGATCAGGCCCGGGCCCCCGCGGGGGATGAGGCAGTCGATCACCCCGCGCAGCTTCATGAACTCGATCGCGGTCTCGTGACTCGGGTCCTCGACCAAGGTGACGGCCGCAGCCGGCAACCCCGCCTTGACCAGGGCCCGGCGCAGGACGGCCACGACTGCCTTGTTCGACTCGAGGGCCGAGCCCGAGCCCCGCAGGAAGGCGGCATTCCCGGCCTTCACGCAGAGGCCGGCGGCGTCACTGGTGACGTTCGGCCGATTCTCGTAGATCACACCGACCACCCCGAGGGGTACCCGAACCCGGCTGACCGCCAGGCCGTTCGGCCGGACCCAGCCGTCGACGATCTCGCCCACCGGGTCGGCCAACCCGGCGACGGTGCGGAGCCCGTCGGCCATGGAAAGCACCCGGGCATCGCTCAACCGGAGCCGGTCGATGGCGGTCGCTGCCATCCCCTGCTCGCCCGCCCGGGCCAGGTCGGTGTCGTTGGCCGCAAGGAGAGAGTCCGCCTCGCTCACGAAGAGGTCGGCCGCGGCCCGCAGCGCATCGTCGCGCTGCGCGCTCGAAGATCGGGCCACGTCGCCTGCAGCGTCGCCGACTTGGCATCCGAGCTCTGCGAGTGCGCTCGAGGTCATGGGCCCGCTGGGGTGCAATTGCCCCCTGGCGCGTCTCGCGATCCCTTTTCGACCAACCGGCGGTTCGGGTCGGGACCCACGGGGGGGCTGCACCACGTCGGACCCACCATCACAACAGGTTAGCGCCGCCTTCACGCAGGTTGATCCCGAGGCGGTGTTATCGGGGCCGTCAGGTCAAGACGACGAGGTCATCACGGTGGACGACCTCGTGGGGCAAGTCGTCGGGGAGGTCTTCGCTGCGCCGTCCCATCCACTGCGGGGCACGGCTGGCGGCGTAGCGCACCAGTCCCTTGGCGAACACCGCACCGTCGGGCCCCACCATCTCGACTGCGTCGTCGGGGAGGAAGTTGCCCTGGATGGCCACCACGCCGCTCGGGAGCAGGGAACGCCCCTTCTCGCTGAGGGCGCGCCGGGCGCCTTCGTCGACGACCAGTTGCCCGGTCGATCCGACGGCGAAGGCGATCCAGAGCTTGCGGGCTGGGAGGCGGCGCGGCCGGGCCCGAAAGACGGTACCCGCTCCGGGCCGGCCCGCCAGGACGTCGGCCAACACGCCGGGGCGTGATGCATCGGCGATGACCGCTTCGACCCCCGACCACGTTGCGATCTTGGCCGCCGCCAGCTTGGAGGCCATGCCCCCACTGCCGACGGTGGTCCCGGGTCCACCCGCAACCCTTTCAAGTTGTTGGTCGATCTCGACGACCTCTTCGATCAGCGAGGCTTCGGCGGACCGGCGCGGGTCGGCCGTGAGCAGTCCGGGCGTGTCGGTGAGCAGCACCAACAGATCGGCACCGACCAGGTGGGCCACCAATGCGGCCAACCGGTCGTTGTCGCCGAAACGGATCTCCTCGTCGGCCACGGCGTCGTTCTCGTTGACCACGGGCACGACGCCGAGTTCGAGGAGGTGGGCCAAGGTGCCGCGAGCGTGCAGGTACTGGGAACGGTGGACGAAGTCGAGCGGGGCCAGCAGCACCTGGCCGGCCGGAAGGCCGTGCTGGCCGAGCCCGTCGGCCCAGCTGCCCATGAGGCGTGGTTGGCCCACTGCGGAGACCGCCTGGAGGACGGCCGGATCGGTGGGGCGGGGACCACTTCGAGCGAGCGCCGACCAGCCCGCTGCAATGGCCCCCGAGGTGACGAGGACAACCGCCACACCGCCGGCGAGCACCGCGGCGATCTCCCCACTTATTCGACCGACCAGCGCCTCGTCGGTCTGACCGTCCTTGGTGGTCACCGACGACGAGCCGACCTTGACTACCACGCAACGCCGTCCGTCGGCACCGCTCATCGCGACACTCCTCCGGACCGGTCCCCCCGCCCGCCACGTCGCGGACCCTTCGATCGGGGGCGCTGTCCGTCGGATTCGGCCAGGTCCAGTGCGCCGGACGATTGGTCTCGGAACCAAGTAAACGAGAACGCCCCCACGTGCACTTCGTCCCCGTCGTGGGCCCCGGCGCGGGCCAGCGACCGGTCAACGCCCAGCTTGCCCAGGCGCCGGATCGCCTCGTCGAGCGCGCCGTCGTCGGAGAGGTCCGAGAACCCGACCGCCCGCTCGGCGGCCCGGCCTTCGACCACCCAGACCCCGGCGGTGACCCGTTCCACCCGGACCCCCTCGGGGGCCGGCCGGTGAATCACCACCTCGGCGTTGAGATTCACCTCCTCGGCAGCCCGAGCCTCGCCGACCATGGCCGCCAGGCGGGACAACAGCTCGGGCACGCCGTCGCCGGTGACCGCCGACACGCGCTGCGCCATCTCCTCGGGCACGCCGGGGCCGGCCTCGGCCCGGCCGCCGACGTCCCCGGTCAAATCGGCTTTGGACCCCACCACTAGACGGGACCGCTCGAGCAGGGCCGGCTGGTAACGGCCGAGCTCACCGAGGAGTACCTCGAGCTGGTCGGCCGGGGTGCGCCCATCGGGTGCGGCCAGATCGAGGAGTACCAACAGCGCCCGAGCCCGCTCGACGTGACGGAGAAACCGGTGACCCAGACCCCGACCTTCGGCCGCCCCCTCGACCAATCCGGGCACATCGGCCATGACGAACTCCACCTCGTCGTCGGCGCGGCCGGACCGGCCCCCGACCCGGACGACGCCCAGGTGCGGTTGCAGGGTGGTGAAGGGATAGTCGGCGATCTTGGGCTTGGCCGCGGAAACCACCGAGATAAGGGTCGACTTTCCGACGTTGGGAAAGCCCACCAGGGCCACGTCGGCCACCAACTTGAGCTCGATGTCGAGCCAGCGCTCCTGGCCCTTCTCGCCCTGCTCGGCGAAGGCGGGGGCTCGGCGCTTGTTGCTGAGAAAGCGGGCGTTGCCCCGTCCCCCCTGGCCCCCCTCGGCCGCCAGCCAGCGGTCCCCGGCGTTTGTCAGATCGCAGAGCACCGAGCCGTCCCGGTCCCGGAGCACCGTGCCCACTGGGACCGCCACATCGATGTCGGGGCCACGGGCACCGTGGCGGCGCTTTCCCGAACCGTGAGCACCGTCACCACCCCGACGATGAGGATGGTCCCGGAAGGCCAGCAGCGAGGCCTGGTTCGTCGACGCCACCAGCCAGACGTCGCCGCCCCGGCCGCCGTCGCCGCCGTCGGGCCCGCCCCGGTCGACATGGGCCTCGCGACGGAACGAGACCGCCCCGGCACCGCCGTTGCCGCCCTTGGCGTGAAGTTGCGCCTCGTCGACGAAGCCGGACATAGATCGATCCTACGGGGCCCACGGTGCGGGCCTCGCCCGCCGGTCCTTGCGAGCGGCGGCGGGGCGGGCGGTCGATCGATCGGCCGACTACGCCAGCGAGGCGTCACGCAGGCGGCGCGCCCGGCTCGCCACTTGGCGTCGGGCCTCCGCCGACTCGGCCGGCATGGTGGTCCCGCCCCGTACGAGTTGGCGGCCCGCCACCCACACGTCGGTCACGAGCCGTGAGGACGCGGCCCAGACCAGATGGGCGAGAAGGTCGGCGTCGTCGAGCATGGGCACGAACACCGGGTCATCGCCGTCGAGCCGGATGAAGTCGGCCGGCCGGCCCGGTTCGAGGCAGCCGGCATCGAGCCCGAGCGCCTCGGCGCCACCTCGGGTGGCCAGGCGGAGCGCCTCTTTGGTGCCGAGGGCCGCCGGATCGGCCGAGACGGCCCGGGCCAACAGCGGGGCCAGACGGAGTTCTTCCCACAAGTCGAGGTTGTCGTTGGACGCCGGGCCGTCGGTCCCCAGCCCCACCCGGATGCCCCGGGACCGCATGTCGGCGACCCGGGCCACCCCGCTGCCCAGCTTCCCGTTGCTCTGGGGACAGTGCGCCACGGCCACATCGTGCGTCGCGTAGATATCGAGATCGGCGTCGCTCAGCCACACCGAGTGGGCCGCCAAGACCGCGTGTTCGAGAACCCCGAGGCGTTCGAGAACCGCCGGGGCGCTGCACCCGTGCGCCTCTTTGACCAGGCGCCCCTCTTGGACTGTTTCGGCTACGTGGATCTGGATGAGGCCGCCGGTGGTCGCGGCGAGCTCGGCCACGCTGAGGAGTGCCTCGGCCGGGAGCGCGTAGACCGAGTGCGGCCCGATGCCCACCGTGACCAGACCGCCAGGGTCGTTGTGGTCGCGATGGAGCGCGTAGGCCTCGGAGACCATGTACTGCCATGTGCCCTCCGGGCCGGCTCCGGGAATATCGAAGACCGCCGGGGTGAGCACGCAGCGGATCCCCGCCTCGTGCACCGCCTCGAGAAGGCCCCGACCGTGCGCGTACTGCTCGCACGTGGTCGTGACCCCGCCCGACAGCAGCTCGTCGCAACCGAGCCGCATGCCCCAGTAGACATCCTCATCGCTTGCATGGGCCTCGCGGGGCCAGACGACCTCGCGCAACCAGCGGTCGAGGGGCAGGCCGTCACCGGCGCTGCGCAGCAGGGTCATCGGGGTGTGCCCGTGGGTGTTGACCAGCCCGGGCATCACCACGCCGCCGAGGTGGACGACGTCGGGGGGGGCGGGGGGCGCTGACGCGGGGTCGCCGACCCAGCTGACCCGACCGGCCTCGACATCGAGCGCGCCGGGCCGGTAGATCGAGTCGGCCTGGTCGACAGTGACCACGGCATCAGCCAGGTAGCGGGTCGTCACGGGACGTCGGGACTAGGCGACCGAAACATAGAGCCGGCGCGAAAGGTCAGGACCGAAGGCCACGGTGGCATCGCCCAGCTCGAGCAACAACGTGTCGTCGGGCCCGCGCGAGGCGACCAGGGCGGTGGCTCCGGGGATGAAGCCGTAGGAGTCGAGGTAGGCCAGCGAGGCCATGTCGAGCTCCACCTCCTCGCTGATGCGGTCAAGTCGGACCTTGGTGCCCGGCTCGACGCCCGAGAGGGGCTGCTGCTCCCCGTTCGGGGGAGGCGAGGTCGAGCCCGGGATCGGATTCCCGTGCGGGCAAGTGCTCGGATCACCGAGCAGAATGACGAGCCGCGCTTCGACGTCGTCTGAGATGACGTGCTCCCAGCGGCCGGCCTCATTGTGCACCTTGTGCCACTCGAGGCCGATCACGTCGACCAGGAGCCGCTCGGCCAGCCGGTGGCGTCGGACCACCTTTTCGGCCAGCATCGAGCCCTTCTCGGTGAGTTCGACGACCCGGCCCTCGCGTCGGATGTACCCGTCGTCGGTCAACCGGTCGAGCATCTCGGAGACCGACGGGGCCGACCTCCCGAGCCGTTCGGCGATCCGTGCCTGAATCGCCGGCGTTCCCGCCTCTTTCAAGGCGAGGACCGTCTCAAGATACTCCTCCACCGGCGGGTGGTAGCCATCCTCCACGGGCCGATCCTACCGGCGGCCGGCGGGCAAGCCGCAGGTGTCCACCGGAGCCTCCGGGTCCACCCCGACCCGGTGACCCGGTGACCCCCCCCGGCTCTCGGGTCCCCGATTATCTTCTCGTACACCGGGGAGTTACCCGGGTTCGGATCCGAACGGAGCGTCCTTGCCTGAACCGCCTCGTCGCCGCCGGCCTCACCTCGGTTCTCGCGCTCGCCGGCGCCCTCCTCGCCGTCACGAGGACTGCGAGTGCAGTGACGACCCCGGCCATGCTCAGTTGCAACAGCCAGCGGCAGGTGGCGCCCGGGCATTACGTCCTGGCCTGTGCGGACGCCAACGCCCAACTCTCCCACCAGCACTGGCACGGCTGGGGCTCGAAGAACGCACACGCCACGGGCCAGTACGTCTACAACAACTGTTCCCCCTCATGCGCGGCCGGATCTTTCGTGACCGACCCAGCGACGGTCACCGTCAGCCGCATCGTCGCGACGTCCCACGGGAAGCTCTATACGAGAATCAGCGTGTTCTACACGGGGGCCACATCGTCGGGCAGCGATAAAGAGCAGCTTCCGACACAACCGGTCAGCTCAACCCGCTGCGACCGGGCGGCCGCGACCGGGCGGCCTGTACCGCGGCGGCCTCGCCGCTGATCCGCCAATTGGGGCCACCCCGCCCTAGGGTGTGCCACCAGGGCCGCAGCGCCAACAACGAGTCAACCGGTGAGCCGCTCGTGTGGTTCGGGGACTGGAGGGACACATGAAACTCGGAATCGTCACTCCGGTTGCGCACATGAATCCCCGGTTTGATCCGTCGAGCTGGGAGGAAACCGGGACCGTCGACGACGTGGTCGCCATCGTCAAGGCGGCCGAACAGAGCGGGTTCGACTGGGTGTCGTGTTCTGAGCACATAGCGATCCCCGAATCGGCCGCCGGCGTCCGAGGAGGGCGGTATTGGGACCCGTTCACAACCCTCGGCTACCTTGCGGCCCACACGACACGGATCGGATTGCTCACCCATATGGCGGTCCTTCCCTATCATCATCCCCTCGAACTGGTGAAGCGCCTCGGAACCCTCGATGTCTTGAGCAACGGTCGGGTCATCGTCGGGGTGGGCGTGGGCTCGCTGGAAGCAGAGTTCGCACTCCTCGGTCACCCATTTGACGGCCGCGGGGAGCGAGCCGACGATGCCATCGCCGCCATCCGATCGGCATGGGGGCAACGGCTGCCGCACCATAACGGCCCGCACTATCAGTTTTCCGGCTTCATCGTGGAACCTTCTGGACTTCCTCGCCCCGTGTCGGTGTGGGTGGGCGGACGCACCCGCCGATCACTGCGCCGCGCCATCTCGCTCGGTGACGCCTGGATGCCGTTCCGGCTCGTCGAGCCCGAACTGCACAAGGTGCTGTCCGATCCCGAAATCATCGAGCAGCTCGCGGCGCGCTCAACGCCGCTGGAGCTGATTTTCGCCCCAGAGCCACCAATCGATCCGGTCGGCAACCCCGAGGAGACCCGGGCCAAGCTGCAGGGCTACGTGGACCTCGGCGCCACTGGTCTCAGCCTTCGCTTCGTCCACAACTCCCCGGCCCACTTCACCGAGCAGATCGAAGCCACCGCCGAGATCGCCGCCGTGTGGGCCCACCGCGGCACCTGAAAGCCATCGGGTGGCGCCCGTCGCCCACTCAAATCACGTAGGGGCAGTGACGACATTCGTTCTCACAGCACGACCCCCGCTCGACGAGATAGGCGGCGCTGAGCACGAAGAGCCCAGTTTCGGGATCGAGGTACCCGGCGTCGCCGGCGGCCAGAGCGGCCGCATGCCGCTCGAGGATCCTCCGGCGCTCGGGGTGCTCGGCCGGGAGTCGGTCTCGGTGGGGCTCGCTCAGCGGTCGATCGGCCAGCGGTGCCGGTGACATGGCGGCGATGGTAGCCACTGGGGCAAACGGGTCAGGTTCGCAACTGCGGCCGTGGGGTGGCGCTGGCGGATCTCGTCGGGGCCGTCTCGGTGGCGCTCGAGATGTCGATCCGCCTCAGGTGTAACTGAAGTGGTCGGCCGGGACGATGGCGCTCGTGGCCACGGCCGTGCTCACGGTCACATCAGCGACGCCCGACCCGGGTGGGACCACGGCAGTGATCCTGGTGATGCCGGTCACCGTGAAACTGGCCGCAGCGGAACCGACGGTGACCGCAGTCACCCCGGCGAAGTTGGAGCCCGTGATCGTCACCGTGATCCCGGCCAGCCCCCGGGGGGGACTGACCCTGCTCACCGTTGGCGGCCGGTAGGTGTAGTGATCGCCGGTCACAACCAGGCTGGTGCCACCGGGGCTCGTGACCGTCACGTCTACGGTGCTCGGGACCTGCGCCGGGGTGTAGGCGGTGATCTTTGTGCCGGCGCCGTTCACCGAATGGCTGGTGGCCGGGATGCTCCCGAACTCTACGGCCGACACACCCTGGAGGTGGCTCCCGGTGATGGTCACCTTGGCACCTCCTCCGGCCGGCCCAAACGTCGGGGCAACAGAAGAGACGGTCGGCGCAAGGAAGGTGAACTGGTCCACACCACTCAGGGCGCTCGTCCCCGACGCGGTGGTCACGGTGATAGCGACCGTACCCACCCCCACTGGCGAGTCGGCGGTGATCAATGTGGCCGAGTTCACCCTAAAGGCGGTCGCGTTGGTGGTACCGAAAAGAACGGATGACGCCCCGGTGAAGTTGGTGCCGGTGATCCTCACCGCGCTGCCCCCGGCCCCGGCGCCGCTGTTCGGGGTGACCCTCGAGATTGTGGGCGCATTGGCGCCGACGGTCTGAGTGACGTTGGCACTGCTTGCCAGTTGTCCCGAACCGGGCGACCCGCTGAACGCCGCGGTCACGGTGTCAGTGCCTGCGGGCAGCACCATCGAGGTGGCGTTGGTGGTGAGCGTGGCCACGCCGGCTTGGAGCGCGACCGGCTGTCCGAGCTGGGTGCTACCGACCGAGAAGGTGATCGATCCAGTCGGCTCGCTCGAATCACCGACGGCGACGGTGGCGGTAAACGTCACGGCCTGGCCGTAGCTGCTCCCCGCCGGCTGCGAACTCGACAGGGTCGTCGTGGTCGATTTGTGCAGTGCCGCCAGGTGAGACTGCAGATTTGTCCCATCTGGGGCCACCGGTGCACCGCCGTAACTCGAGATGAGGGCGTAGTTGTCACCACCGCCACCGAGCGCGCTGCATGTGGTGGAGGTGTTCCCCAGCACCCACCAACCCCAGGCGAGGTACCCGACGCCGTTTTGATCGGCCCAGTTCATGTAGGTGTTGTCGAAGGTGGTGAGACTCGTCGGCCCAGTTGGAGTGCTCGCACAGTCATATCCCTGATCAAACTCACCGGTCACGACGGGGACCTTGGCGGCCACGCTCGCAATAGTGGTGTTCCAGCACGACGCGCTGTCGCATGACTCGCCGTAGTAGTTGTGGAACGACGCCGCCAGTTGACGGTCGGGGTCCACAGGCTCATTGGCCAGCCAGCCACTCAGATCGTTGGCGTAACTCAAGCCGCCGAGCAGGATCGGTTGGGTCGCACCCGAATCCCGAATGCCCGTGACGATGGCCTGCATACCTACGGCGCTGTAGGTGTCGTTGTCGTTCGGGGTCGTACCATCTGCGGCCACCGGCACGGAGCACGCGCCATTGAGCCAACATGACCAGCTCACGGCCAGGGCCGAGTCGCCATCCGCAGCCGGTGAGAAGGGTTCGTTGAATGCATCGAAGACAACGGCGGGATCATTCTGAAAGGTGCTGGCCACCGAGGACCAGAACGCCACGGAATGGTCGTCGGGCATCGGACGCTGTCCGTCGGCGTTGTTGGTCCCCGGCGCCGACCAGTGCAGGTCGACGATGGCGTAGAGGCCGGCCGCATTCAAGTCGGCTACCCATGTCTTTATCGCCTGCTGGTAACCGGCCTGGGTGCCGTAGGACGGCTGGCCGTTGACGCCCAGCCAACAGTCCTCGTTGAGCGGAACGCGCACCGCGTCGGCGTGCCAGGACGCAATGGCAGACGCCGTGGCGGCGGTCAAGGGTTGCGAGGAGTAGCCCCACCCCTCGTCGCACGCATACTCGGTGCTCGGCGCATCCACTCCGATCAGGCGGACCGTCTCACCTTCGCCGTTGACAAAGTGGTTGCCCGACACGGCGATCGAAAGGGGCGCGCCCGCCTGCGCTGTGCCCGGGCCGAGCACGATGACCGAACACATTGCGACCGTCGCAACAATGACCGCCAGGAGCGACGGCGGCAACTTCGTCGATCGACGACCGCGCCGCGCGAAAGGCAGACTCACACCGGTATGTCTAGATCACCGGGGGCACCCGATCAACTGTTTGATTGCGCGAGCGCGCCCCGGGGCAGTGCGCGCCGTGAGATCCGTGTCGCGTCAACGACACTCGGCGCATATGTGGCCAACGATACGAGCCGGCATCGTCGGGTGGACTGCTGTCACGCCACGGACGATCGCAGCCGGTGAGTCACTTTTACCGGTCAGCGGTCACCGCGGACGCCGCCTGTCACGGCGCTGCACGTCGTCGGTCACGGGCGGAAGTCCAGGAGGGGTCGCGCAGTGGCCGCCCCCCGTAGCGGGAACGTCGAGGGCCGGGTTGCGATCGAAGAACCCGACGGGTACCAAGGTGAAGCCCGTGTACTCGACCGGCATGACCGGCCAGTCCTCGGGCCGGGGTATATGGGTCACCCCGAAGGTGTGCCAGAGCACGACATCGGTATCGGCGATCGAGCGGTCGGCCGCTGTCCAACGGGGGAGCCCGTCACCGCCTCGGTGCTGGTTGGGATGGTTGCCCGCGGCCCGCAGCTCGTCGGGTGCATACGGGGTCACCCAGAGGTTGCGGGTGGCGAACCGGGCCCGGCGTCCGACGCTCGACTCGGGGTCGGCGAGCAATGTGGGCGTGGGTCCGGGTACGAGCTTGAAGGCGACGGGCTGACCGAGGCCGTTGGTCGACGAATGGTTGACCACCTTCCAGCACCGGCTCGTGGCGGGGTCGACCATCCGCTGGGCCTCGAGCTCGGTCTTGAGGGGGGTAACAACGGCGTCGAACGCATTGCCCCAGGGGTTCTCCGGTCCCGCAGGCGAGGGGCGGGTGTCCACTTCGTAGACCGTGTTGGCCGGGCCGTCGATCTCAACATCGAGGCGCACGTTGAAGAGGTGCTGGTGGAACGGCGCTGCGAGTCCGGGAGCGATCACCGTCGCGTGCCGGGGCGACGCACCAGGCTCGATTCCCATGGTCGACATGATCCCGGTGAGCTTCACCTCCATCTGAATGGTGCCGTCGAGGTAGAAGTACCAGTAGAAGCCGTACTCATAGTTGCCGACCGTAGCGATGGAGCTCACCACCAGACGACGGGACCGGCGGACCTCGGTTCGGCCCGTGTGCAGGTCCACATGCTTCCAGAGGATGCCGTAGTCCTCCTCGTGCATGCAGATGGCGTTGGCCAGAGTGTGGGGGCGACCCCGCTCGTCGGAGGACACGTAGTCGAAGTAGAAGATCTCTCCCAGGCAGTCACAGCCGAGCGTGAGGGAGTTGGCCATGCGGCCGAGTCCCCATTCCCCGACATCGAACGCGTTCTTCCACCCGTGCATGGGACCCGGGTCACCGTAGGGCACGACCATCTCGCTGACCGAGGCACGGTGGAGCACTGGGCGCACACGTCCCGAATCCTCATAGCCAACGGTGTGGAGGACCAAACCCTCGAAGGGGTCCATGGCGACACGCAGCGACCAACGTTGCCAACAGACGAGGTTGCCCTCGACGGTGAAGCTCGGGCCCTCGGGTTGGGTGATGGCAAGGGGTTTGAGATCCGAGCGGATCTCACCAATGTCCTCGGGGTAGTAACTGCCGCGCTCGGGCGCAAGCGGCACGACGCCGGTGTCGAGGACCTCGAGCACCTTTCCGCGTCCCATGTCGACAAAGCCGATGACGCCTTCGATCGGACGGGCGTAGCCGTTGTCCTCGGGGGTCTCTCGTAGGTACGACAGACAGCGACAGATGCGCCGGCCCTCTTCATGGGGCGCCCCGAACGAACCGGCCGGCCAGGGGTCGATCTGCACGGAGTCGAAGTCCTCGATGCCCCGACGACCCATGGCCGCCTGCCAGTCTGGATCCGCCTTTAGGGCGTTGATGGCCAGCATCGACTCCTCGATCAGCAACGCCGGGCGGGTGTCGTCGACGAGGGTCCACGAAAGCAACGAACGATCGGAGAGGGAGACGACCGCCTCGATGACCCCGGCTTCAGGTCCGACGACGATGACCAGGCGGACGTGGCGTTCGAGGGCCTGGCCCGCCTGGAAGGATCGAACCATCTCTTTGCCCGGTTCATGCAGGCCGATGTACGCAAAGCGGGCGGAGTCCTCCAGCCGACCGGTCTCACGCACCACGGCCACCGCCTCGATGATCTCTGCGCCGCTCAACATGGCCAAGGGGTGGTCGAGGGGCCGGGCGTCGGTACGCACCGTCATGGGTGCCTCCTTCTGTGTCCGGCGAATCCTACGCATGCGGCCGGTGTCCGGGGGCAGGCGGGGCAAAGCGCGCGACGGGGGAACCGGGGCGTCGGGCGCCATACGATGAACCGATGCCCACCACCTCTGCGGGATCCCGCGGTACCGACCCCTTCGAGCAGGCCCGCCACGCCGGGCGGGAACTGACACGCCTGACCGGCGTGGCCCGGCACGACGTCTTGGTGGTGCTCGGGACCGGTCTCGGCCGAGTGGCCACCCTCCTCGGCGCCGAAGGCCAACCGATCGATCTGACCGCCCTGCCCTGGTTCGCCCGCTTCACCGGTGTCGGCCACCGCCCCGAAGCCTGGTCGATCCCAATCGGCGGCGTCCAGGCGCTCGTCATGGCCGGACGGTTGCACCTCTACGAGGGGTTGACCCCCGTCGAGGTCGTCCATCCCGTGCGGACCGCGCTGGCCACGGGCTGTCGCACGGTGATCCTCACCTGCAGCGCCGGGGCCATCAGCCCCGACCTCTCGGTTGGCGACGTGGTCCTCATTGGCGACCACCTCAACCTCACCGCCACCTCACCATTGTCCGGAGTGCCCGCCGAGCACGCGGCGGGGACCCCCTTCGTCGACCTGGGCGACGTCTGGTCCCCCCGCTTGCGGGCGTTGGCCCGCGAGGCCGATCCACGCTTGAGCGAGCAGGTCTACGCGCACGTCCTCGGTCCCAACCTTGAGACTCCGGCCGAGATCCGCATGCTGGCCGCCGCTGGTGCCGATCTGGTGGGCATGTCGACGGTGCCAGAAGCCATCGCGTCCCGACACCTCGGGGCCGAAGTACTCGGCATGGCGGTGGTGACGAACCCCGCGGCGGGGACGAGCGCCCAGAGCTTCTCGCTCGACGACGTCGCTGATGCGGCGGCCGGCGCCGCAGAACGGGTGGCCCGGATCGTCCGCTCGGTGGTCGAGCAACTCGATCCGGTGGACGCCCCGGGCGCCCGTCCCTGAGGGTGCGGGCTACGCCTGGTGGCGACGAGCCTGGATGGCCGGGACGGCCGTCGGTGCGCAGGCGACGATGGCCGCGATGAGTGCGACAAACGCGCCGTAGCCCCATCCGACGTGCAGGCCCGAGAGCCCGGCGCTCGGCTTGAGCAAGAAGGCGATCAGGACGAGCACGAGGTTGACCACCGTGGCGATCAGAACGAGCTGCGTCTCGGCGAGGGGCATCTTGAAGGGCATCTCTCCCCAACCCGCCTTGAGCACCAAGAGGGCCAGGACGGCCAGGCAGATCAAAAAGACCAGGTACAAGTAGCCATGGGCCGATACGCCGCTGCCACCGTAGGAGCCTCCGTAGTTGACCCCGCCAACGCTGGCGTTCACGCTCACGGTGAACCAGGTCAGGAACAGCGAGATCAGCAGCACCAAGGTCGCAATGCCGGTGATCCTGTCGGCCCTGGTCCAGCGGGCGGCATCAAACTTGAACGCCGGCACCGCGCCGTGGGCCGGTGGGGCACCGGCGTAGCCCGGCTGGGGAACCCCGGCCTGGGGCGCCGAAGCTTGCGGAGCACCTGTGGCGGGTGCACCGGCCGCTGGTGCCGCGGCGACCGCGGTCCCACAGTTCGGGCAGGCGGTGGCGCCAGCTGGAAGGACCTGTCCGCAGTTTGTGCAATTCATGGGCCTCGCCCTTCGGAGTGGGACCTGGTTCCAGCCGAGCCGGATCCCAGGTCCGTTGATGGGAATCCCACATCCTTGCAAATTTGCCGGGGTCGTGGCGTGGATACCGAATGCGGACCCCGCCGAGCCCCAAACCAGGGGTTCTCCGGTATCCGGTCCTCGTCACCGTCGGGGAGCCACCATCGGACCTTGCCGTCGCCGGACCGCCGGGCCCGTCCGCTGAACCCCGGGGCCGGCCCCTCGGGCGAGCCGGGCACCAGCGACGACCAGGACCTCGGAGCGCAGGTCAGCGGGAATCTGGGCTCGGAGGGTGGGTCCACTTCGGCGGACCTGGAACCCGACGCAGGAGGGACCGGCACCCCGGCCCCGATCGTCTCGCGCCCTGGGCCGGCCTCGAACGTGAGCCATCGCCCACCGGTGGCGGCCCGACCGCTCCAGCGTTCCCTAAAGCGGCAGGCGGTTCGGGCCTTGGCCGGCTCGGCGAGACCAGCGGTGACGGCGCGGGAGGGGGTCAACCCTCGCTTTGGTGTCTCGGGTACCCATTCGACCACCATGGTGTCGAGCACGGCCCGTGGTCGTCGGCACGAAGCAACGTAGGCTCGACCAACAACGCTGAGGAGACGTCAATGACCGAGGACATCAAGCTCGACGGACACCACCGGAAAACGGTGGAGAAGATCTTCAACCACCCGGTGAGCCACAACATCCAGTGGCACGATGTGCTCTCACTCTTAGAGCAGGTCGGCACGGTCGAGGAGCGCCACGACGGCCGCTACGCGGTGAGGATCGGGTCCCCGGAGATCAAAGAAGTGGTCTTCGATGTCCACAAGAGCCATGACCTCACCGAGCAACAGGTCGTGGACGTGCGCAAGATGCTGACCGATGGCGGCGTCACCGCCGAACCGGTCCGAGACGGCTGACACTTCGACGACCCGACGCTCGGGGTGCTGCCAACAGGGTGGACTCGGCCTGCGGCCGACGGTGCGTACCCCGGACTCCAACCGCGAGCGACGCGGGTGCTCAGCCCGGGAGGATGTCGACGAGCTTGCGGCCCTTGCGAGAGCCGAACTTCACGACGCCGTCGGTGAGGGCGAACAGCGTGTCGTCCCCACCGCGCCCCACGTTCTCACCGGGGTGGAACTTGGTCCCGCGCTGGCGAACGATGATCGAACCGGCCGGCACCGCCGTGCCGTCGTAGACCTTCACCCCGAGGCGCTGGGCGTTTGAGTCACGGCCGTTCCGTGTGGAACCGCCGCCCTTGGTCTTGGACATGTCAGATCTCCCTCGTCAACCTGCGGCCGAGATGGTCAGGATCTCCACCGTGGCGTAGCGCTGGCGATGACCCCAGCGGCGGCGCTGATTCGTCTTGTTCTTGTAGGTCAGGGCGTTGATCTTCGGACCCTGCTCTTCGCCCACGATCTGGGCGGTGACACTGGCCCCGGCCAGCTGGCCAGGGGTCGCGAGAACGGTCTCCCCGTCGACCACCAGCACGGGCTCGAAGCGCACCTCGGCGCCGACCGGCTGGCCGAGCAGCTCGACTCGGAGGCGCTGGCCCTCGGCCACACGCTCCTGTTTCCCTCCGGTCCTGATCACGGCGTACATAAGAGAAGGATCCTATCGCGTCGGGGCAACCGGGGTCACCTCGCGGGACCGTCAGTCCGAGGCGGGGAGAGGCCACGGCTCGGGCCGTGCAAGCCTGCGCGGCCCGAGCCGGTAGCGAAGAGGGTCGAGCCGGTCAGAGGTCCGAGGAGTCCAAGATGATCCCCCGTCCGTGGCAGACCTCACAGACCGTGGACAACGACTCGATCAGACCCTCGGAAATCCGTTTGCGGGTCATCTCCACCAGCCC
>PMOE01000032.1:47666-50209 GCA_003161575.1 Acidimicrobiaceae bacterium
ACGATGATCCCCCCGATGTCGCGAAGGCGCAGCTGTCGGGCCACTTCTTCGGCCGCCTCGAGGTTGTTGCGGTACACGGTCTCTTCGAGGTTCGTCTTGCCGACGTTCTTGCCGGTGTTGACGTCGATGACGGTCAGGGCCTCGGTCCGCTCAATGATGAGGGACCCGCCCGAGGGGAGCCACACCTTTCGATCGAGGGCCTTGTGGAGTTGCTCGTGGACATGGAAGCGGTCGAAGATCGGCTCGGCCTCGGCCTCCTCGTCGTAGTACTCGACCCGCTCGGCCAGCTCGGGACTGACGGTCGCCACGTATTCCCGCACTTGTTCGTAGAGGGCCCGGTCGTCGATCACCACCCCGCGGTAGTCGCTGTTGAGCTCTTCGCGGAGAATCCGCACGGCCAGGTCGGGCTCGCGGTACAAAAGACCGGGAGCCTCAGAGCGAGCCGCTTCGGCCTCGATCAACTTCCATTGATCGAGCAGGCCGGCCACGTCCCGGCGCAACTCGTCTTCGGACGCGCCTTCGGCGGCGGTCCGCACGATCAACCCATGTCCGGGCGGACGCACCTCGTCAACGATCCGGCGGAGGCGACGGCGCTCGTTGTCACCCAGACGCTTGGATATCCCGAAGGCGTTGGAGTTGGGCACGAGCACGGCGAAGCGACCGGGGAGGGAGACCTCCTGAGTCAATCGGGCCCCCTTTGCCCCGATGGGGTTCTTGGTGACCTGGCAGAGGATCGTCTGTCCGGCGCGAAGCACGTCTTCGATCCGGGGCTGGGAACCTTTGTCCCCGCCGCCCTCAATGTCGTCGCGGTCATAGCGGACGTCGCCCCGGTACAGGACCGCATTTTTCGGGATGCCGATGTCGACGAAGGCCGCCTCCATGCCTGGCAGCACATTTTGGACCCGGCCCCGATAGATGTTGCCGTCGATCTGGGTGGTCTCGTCGGCCGCCCGGGCCACGTAGTGCTCGACCAGTGACCGGCCCTCGAGCATGGAGATCTGGGTCACGTGGGGCCGGACGTGCACACAGACCAGGTAGCGGCCGACCGACCTTCCCTTGCGGTCCCGGCCGCCTCGCCGGCGACCCCGATTGCGCGCCGAGCCGCCGAGCTCCGCGGTCTCGCCCGGCTCGAGCGGGATCTCGGGCTTCTCCGGTGCCTTGGCGACGTCGATGCCGGAAGCGGCGACCCCACCCTGGTTCCCTCCTGCGCGGGCTCCTCGGTTTCCGTTCCCCCGGCCCGACCCCCGGTTCCCGCCGCCATTGCCCTCACCGCCGCCCCGGCCACTTCGGTTTCTCTGGCCGCCTTGGCTCCGCTGGGCGCCTCGGTCGGGTTCTTCTCGAAGGGTCTTCTCGCCCGGAGAGGCAACCGGCGGTGGTGCGTCATCTGCGGCCCCGGGGCGCGGAGCGACCGGCGCCGGCCGGGTATCACCAATCCGTGGCTTGGGGAGTGGCGGTGCCACTACTCCCGATGCTGGGGCCGACCTATCCGGTGTCTCGGCTTCCGGCGTGCCTTGGTTCGGCGCGAGGCCCCCTTCGGGCGGCCCGCTCGACGCGGGCGACCCAAATACGGGTCCACCGTTCTCTGTCTCGGACATGAGGGAGATCCCTCCTTATGCGGTTCACGACGCACGCTCCTGGGCGTGCGGAGCGGCAGCTCCCGGCTCCTCGCCGATATCCAGCGGTTCCCGCCGGGCGCCGTCGCGCTCGATCCATTGATGCGTCCTACAGGCTCGGGCCAGCACCAGGTCGGCCCCGAGACCCTCTAGCAATTCCCCCGGACGAACTCCTCGTGGGTGGGTCGCCAGCTCGGCACGAAGGCACCGCGGGGTGTCTTCGATCGCGTCATTGGCACCCGGTACGAGGGTCAGCGCCAGCACCGAAGGTCGGAGGTCATCTTCCACCGTCCGCCCTTTGCGCTCTCTCCGGATGGTGATGCTCGGGGCATCGAGCAGCCGCTCGACACGTTCCGCCAACTTCTCTGTGGCCACCCCGAGCACCTCCAGTTCCCAGGAGCAAGATGTTACATCCTGCTGGAGAGAACGAGTGCCATGTCTCACAGCGGCGGTCGCCTGCACCTCGACGCCCGCCGGCAGCAGCGCTGAGAGTAGTTCGGGCAGTTCAGAGACCTTTTCTGTCCACCCGTCGCCGACCCAGGGGTCGGTGTCGGGGCCGACTCCTCCGGCCGCGACGGTCGGGCTCACGTCCAGGCGGACGTCGAGGTACTCGGCCCTCGAGGCGCACCCGGTCGGGAGGGCCAGGCCGAAACTCAAGAGCGGGTGGGGCGAGAATCCTTCGGACCACGCCACCGGCAAACCGCTGCGCCGAAGGGCCCGCTCCCACATGCGGGCGACGTCACGATGGCTCGTCCAACAGACTTTGCCCTGCTTGGCAAAGCGGATCCGGAGGCGCACGACCGAGGACGGTTCTTCGGGGGCACTCGGAGCGGGGCCGTCGACCCCCTGAGCGGGAACGGCTGTCCCGCTCACGAAGTGGCACCCCCGGAGGCAACCGGGACCCGGGAGGCGGTGGCGGTGGCGGTGGCG
>PMOE01000049.1 GCA_003161575.1 Acidimicrobiaceae bacterium
CCGGCCATGTTGGTGGCGACGGTCACCGCACCCAGCCGGCCGGCCTGGGCCACTACCTCGGCTTCTCGGAAGTGCTGTTTGGCGTTGAGCACCTGGTGGGGGACCCCGCGTTTTTCGAGTAGCCGGCTGAGCAGCTCGGATTTGGAGACCGATGCCGTGCCGACGAGCACTGGCTGCCCCAGTTGCTGGCGTTCGACCAGATCTTCGGCGACGGCATTGAACTTCGCCTCCTCGGATTTGAAGATCAGGTCGGGCTCGTCTACTCGGACCAACGGCTTATTGGTCGGGATGGGCACCACGGACAGGTCATAGGTACTGGCAAACTCGCCGGCCTCGGTTTCGGCCGTCCCGGTCATCCCGCCTAGCTTCTCGTAGAGGCGGAAGAAGTTCTGGAGGGTCACCGTCGCCCACGTGTGGTTTTCCTCTTTGATGCGCACCCGCTCTTTGGCCTCGACCGCCTGGTGCAGGCCATCGGACCAACGCCGCCCGTCGAGAGTACGACCGGTGAACTCGTCGACGATCTTCACTTCGCCTTGATCGACCAGGTAATCCTTATCGCGGTGGTAGAGCTCTTTTGCTCGAAGCGCCTGGGTCAACTGGTGTACATAGTTGGTCGAGACCGAGTCGTAGATGTTCTCGGCTCCGACCGCCTTCTCCACCTTCTCGATGCCCGGCTCGAGGGGCACCACCAGCCGCTTCTCCTCGTCAACTTCGTAGTCGACGTCGCGCTCAAGGGTACGCACGACGCTGGCGAACTGGTAGTAGAGCTTGGCCGCCTCGTCGGCGGGCCCCGAGATGATCAGCGGGGTGCGGGCTTCGTCGATCAGGATCGAGTCGACCTCGTCGATGATGGCGAAGACGTGGCCCCGCTGGACCATGGCGTCACGCGAACGCGCCATGTTGTCGCGCAGATAGTCGAAGCCGAATTCAGTGTTGGTGCCGTAGGTGACGTCCGCCGCGTAGGCGGCCCGCTTCATCGCGGGATCCTCCACATCGGGCCCGACCCGTCCGACGGTCAGGCCGAGGAAGCGATGGAGACGCCCCATCCACTCTGCGTCGCGTGTCGCCAGGTAGTCGTTGACCGTGACCACGTGGACGCCCTCGGCGGCCAGAGCGTTCAGGTACACCGGGAGTGTGGAGACCAGCGTCTTGCCCTCTCCGGTCTTCATCTCGGCGATCCAGCCGAAGTGCAGGGCCATGCCCCCCATGAGCTGCACATCGAAGTGGCGTTGGCCGAGCACCCGCCAGGCCGCCTCTCGCACCACGGCGTAGGCCTCGATCAGCAGGTCGTCGAGGGTCTCGCCGTCGGCGAGGCGCTCACGGAACTCGACTGTTTTGTGCTGAAGCTCCTCGTCGCTCAGGGCTTCCATGGCCGGTTCGTACCCGTTGATCATGGGGACAAGTTCGGCCAGGCGGCGGACCTTCTTGCCCTCACCGGCGCGCAGCACTCGAGTGAATACGCTCATGACCGCACAATCTTAATGGTCAGCAGTGGGGGACCTTCTCCACTCGGGCCAACAGGGGCGGCAAGCGGCACCTGCCTGGGCTGCATGCGGCTGACCTGGTCTTTGACCCCACACTCGCCTGCTGCGGGGCTGGCGGCCCGGCACCGGCGGCCACAGGTGGCCCTGCGGCACCGTTTCGGCACGCATCCCCCCGTCGCCACCCGCCCCCGACAGCCGGGGACGCGATGGGCAGGGCTTACTCCTAAGTCGCACCATGCTCGGCAACCACGAGTTGCCTTACGTGGGTCGTTTCGCCTGCGACTGGCCTCGACTTGCAACCACAGACCCGCACGCAGCCCAGGTCCGCCATCCTACCGGCCCCGAACGCCGATGGGCTGCGGTGCAGCGGCGTCACTACGATTGGCTCCATGAGTCGAAGGCACGACTGGGAACGGGCCTACTCGGCGGCGAAAACTCCCGACACCGGGGCCGAGACGATGTCGGGCGTTCCCCTCGACGCCGTCTACGGGGATCCCGACGGCGAGTTCCCCGGCCAGTACCCCTTCACCCGGGGGCCCTATGCCTCGATGTATCGCCAGAAGCTGTGGACGATGCGGATGTTCGCTGGTTTCGGGACGGCCGAAGACACCAACACCCGCTTCCACGAGTTGCTCCGGGCCGGTGGAACCGGGCTCTCGGTCGCCTTCGACCTTCCCACCCTTATGGGCCGTGACTCCGACGATCCGCTGTGCCTCGGCGAGGTAGGGCGCTCGGGGGTCGCCGTCGACACCCTGGCCGACATGGTGGACCTCTTCGCCGGGATCGATCTGGCCTCGGTCACGACCTCGATGACCATCAACTCCCCCGCCATCATCTTGATGGCCATGTACGTGGCGGTGGCCGAGAAGTCCGGCGTGCCCCGCGCCGCACTCGGGGGCACGATCCAAAATGACATCTTGAAGGAGTACCAGGCGCAGAAGGAGTTCATCTTCCCGCCCCGCCCCTCGGTGCGACTGGTCACCGACGTCGTGCGCTTCTGCACCGCCGAGATGCCGCGTTTCCACCCACTTTCAATCTCGGGCTACCACATCCGAGAGGCCGGTTCGACGGCCGCCCAGGAGTTGGCCTTCACATTGGCTAACGGTTTCGCTTATATCGAAGCGGCAACGGCGGCCGGTCTCGCCGTCGACGATTTCGCCCCTCGCCTCTCGTTCTTCTTCAACGCCCATATCGACTTCTTCGAAGAAATCGGCAAGTACCGGGCGGCCCGACGCATATGGGCGCGTTGGCTGCGGGACCGCTACGGGGCCGTCGCCGAGCGCTCGCTCCAGCTGCGCTTTCACACCCAGACCGCCGGAGTCTCCCTCACGGCCCAGCAACCCGAGCTGAACGTGGCCCGGGTGGCCCTCGAAGCACTGGCCGGGGTGATGGGGGGCACCCAGAGCCTTCACACCGACTCCTTCGACGAGGCGCTGGCCCTCCCGACCGAGAAGGCGGCCCGGATCGCCCTTCGGACCCAGCAGGTCATCGCTTTTGAGACCGGGGTCGCCAGTGTCGCCGATCCGCTCGGCGGTTCGCACTACGTCGAGTGGATGACCGACGAGATGGAACGCCAGGCCGAGAAGATTTTCACCCACCTCGACGAGCGCGGTGACGGGTCGATCCTCGAGGGCGTGAACCGGGCCATCGAAGACGGATGGTTCTGCGGCCAGATCGCCGACGCCGCCCACGAGTTCGAACGACGCCTGAACGACGGCCGGCGAGTGCTGGTCGGGGTCACCCGGTTCACCGAAGGCGACGACGGCGACTCGGACACCCTCTACATCGGGGGGGATGTCGAGGATGTCCAACGCAAGCGCCTGGCCACTGCCAAACGCAACCGAGACGCCCCCGCGGTCGAACGCGTCCTCGGGCGGGTGCGGACCGACGCAAGCGACCCCGAGATCAACGTGATGCCCGCCGTGCTCGAGGCGGTTCGCGCGGAGGCCACCCTCGGCGAGATCATCACCACCTTCGAAGGGGTCTTCGGTACGTGGGTGGAGAAGGCCCAGGTCTGACGGCCCCACCTCGCGACGTCGGGTCCCGGCCAGTCGCCGGGTACCGGGCTCAGCGACCGAGGGCCTCGGCCACACAGGCGCCCGCCAGCCGGAGGGTGAGCACGACGGCGGCGAGGGGAAGCCCGACCCGACGCCAACCCGACGTGGTGTGGGCGCCGAAGCGGAAGGCCGACCGGTGGTGGGCTACCAACATGCGGTAGGGATGGCTGCGCCTGGAGACCCCTTCGGCGTGGGTCACCACGGCGAGGGGCTCGACCCCGATCCCCCAGCCGGCCCGGTGGGCCCGCCAGCACAGGTCCATGTCCTCGGCGAACATGAAATACGACTCGTCGAAGCCGCCCAGCTCCTCGAAGGCCAACCGCCGGACCAAAAAACAGGCACCCGACACCCAGCCTGCGGGGCCCATGGACTCCCCCGCACCCTCGGGGGAGCGGTATCGCCGCGTGAACCGGTTGTCCGGCTTGACCAGCCCGAGCAAGGCATGCCCGGCCGCCGCGGTCATCGAGGGAAACTCACGCACCGAGGGATACCGGTGGCCCTGGGGGTTGAGGATCCGGGGACCGACGATCGCCCAGGAGGGCTCGGCGTCAAGGGCATTGGCCAGATGGGCCACGGCCCCGCCGTGCACCAACAGGTCGGGGTTGCAGATGAGGACGTACTCGCTACCGCTGGTGGCCGCCACCCCCCGGTTGGCACCCGTCCCGTACCCGACGTTGCGCCCCGGGACGACCAGCGACACCTCCTCGCTCCAGCCTTCGTCGGCCAGGGCGCGCTGGGCCGTGCCTGCGTGGCCGTTTTCGACCACGACAATCTGTTCGACCCCTTCGGTGCGCAAAGAGGCAACGCACTTGCATAACGCGTCGGTGGCGTCGTAGTCGACCACAACGCCACCGACCCTCTCGGGAACGCGCTCCTCTTTGCCTGACGCCGTCTCGGCTCGGCGGATGGCCCTACCTTGAGAGGTCGTGGCGGCCACAATCAGAACTTCCGCGTGAAGCGGAACCGGACGAGCGCCTTCAGCGCGCCGAAGCCGTCCCGCCACGTGATCTTCTTCCCTTCGTCTGGCTCACGCCCGGCATACGAGATCGGCACTTCGTAGATGCGGAAGCCGCGCCGCAGGACCTTGGCGGTGATCTCGGGTTCGAAGTCGAACCGGTTCGACACAATCGTGATCCCATCGAGCACCCGGCGATCGAAGAGCTTGTAACACGTCTCCATGTCCGAGAGGGTCGAGGAGTACAACATATTGGTGACGAGCGACAGGACCCTGTTGCCGATCCAGTGCAGCGGCAGCATGTTCTTGCGTTCGCCAGTGAATCGGCTGCCGTAGACCACGGCGGCCTTGTGCTTGACGATGGGATCGAGAAGTCGGGGCCAGTCTGCAGGGTCGTATTCGAGGTCGGCGTCTTGGACCAACACCAGATCGCCGCGGGCCTGGTGGAGTCCGGTCCGGATGGCTGCGCCCTTGCCTTGGTTAGTCTCGTGGGAGATCACCCGCACCGTCGAGTCCTCAATGGCCGCCAATACCTTTTCGGTTCCATCATTCGACCCGTCATCGACCACGACGACGTCGACGATGAGCGGGACCTCGACGGTCCGCACCCGGCGGATGATCTCGGCCACCGTTGTCCGTTCGTTGTAGACGGGTACGATGACCGACAACGTCTTGTACTCGATCTCCTCGAGTGTCTGTTCAGCCATTGGTGTGCCTACCTCCAGTGCTCGGACGACCGAGCGGGTGTGAGGGCATCAGGGCGGCAAAGTAGTCCGTCGTGCGGGAGAGCCCCTCGGCGATGGGAACCGAAGGCTCCCATCCGAGCTCCCGCCGGGCGAGGGTGATGTCGGGGCAACGGCGGGTCGGGTCATCGGTCGGGAGTGCCGCGAAGGCGATCTCAGAGGTTGAGCCGGTCACCTCGAGCACCAACTGGGCCAGCTCGAGGACGGTGCGTTCGTCGGGGTTCCCCAGGTTGACCGGCCCGGTGAGCGAAGAATCGAGTATCGACAACAGGCCGCGCACCTCGTCGTCGACGTAGCAAAGACTACGGGTCTGCGAACCGTCGCCATAGACGGTGATCGGCTCGCCGGCGAGCGCCTGCACCACGAAATTCGATACCACCCGACCGTCGCCGGGAGTCAGGCGCGGGCCGTAGGTGTTGAAGATGCGCACGATGGCCACGTCAACGTCGCGGACCCGGTGGTGCGCCATGGTCAGTGCCTCGGCGAAGCGCTTCGCCTCGTCGTACACACTGCGGGGACCGACCGGATCGACATTGCCACGGTAGGTCTCGACCTGGGGATGAACTGTCGGGTCCCCGTAAACCTCGCTGGTGGAGGCCAGCAAGAAGCGGGCACCACACCGCTCGGCCAGCTCGAGGAGGCGCCGGGTGCCCTCACTGCCGACGGCGAGGGTCTCGAGAGGGCGCTCCAAATACGCCGGCGGAGATGCCGGGCTGGCCAGGTGGCACACGGCGTCGACCCCACCGTCGACGGGAACTTCAGCGCTCACGTCGGCCACGACCAAGGTGAAGGCGGCGTGGGCGTCAAGTTGGCGCACGTTGTCCGCCCGGCCCGTCGAGAGGTCATCGATACAGACGACTTCGTCTCCTCGTGCCACGAGACGATCGCACAGATGGGAGCCGAGGAAACCGGCGCCACCCGCCACCACCACTCGGCTCACGGCCGACCTATCCCGGTATAGCTGAAGCCGATCCTGCGAAGGGCGGCCGGATCGAGAAGGTTGCGGGCATCGACGATTGCCGGGTTGGCCATCACATCGTGGACCTTGTCGAAATCGATCCCTCGGAGTTCGTCCCATTCGGTCGCGACCACCACCACTTGGGCACCCTGGGCCGCCTCATAGGCATCGGCGCACAGCGTCAGGTCGGCGAGATCGCCCGCCCGTGCGCTGTCGCTCGCGGCATCCGGGTCGACCGTCGGGTCATAGGCCCGGATTTTTCCGCCGCCCAGTGCGATCTGACGGGCCAACGACAGGGCCGGAGATTCCCGACGATCGTCGGTTCCCGCTTTGAATGTCAGGCCCCACAGCGCGATCGTCGCGGCATTGATCGAGCCACCCGCGGCACGGCTGACCTTGGCGAGCACCCGGGCCATGTGCTCGTCGTTGCTCGCGATGGCCCCGCGCAACATGGCGAAGTCGTACCCGGCGGTCTCGGCGATGTGCACAAGAGCACGGGTGTCCTTGGGCAAACACGAGCCCCCCCAGCCCGGACCGGGCCGGAGGTAGTCGAAGCCAATACGACGGTCGTAGCCGAGTCCCAAGACGACGTCACGCACATCAGCCCCGACCGACTCGCAGAGGGTGGCTATCGAGTTCACAAAACTCAGCTTTACCGCGAGAAAGGCGTTGGAGGAGTACTTGATGGTCTCCGCGGTGGTGGTGTCGGTCACGATCAACGGCGCCCCGGTAGCCGAGAACAGCTCGCCCACCCGGGCCGCCGCCTGCTGATTGTCGGCCCCGACCACGATCCGATCGGGACGGAGGCTGTCTTCGACTGCTGTGCCCTCGCGTAAGAACTCGGGGTTGGAGACGACCGAGATGTCCGAGCGCCCGGTCACCCGCTCGACCAGCATGGCGGTCCCGACCGGCACGGTCGATTTGTTCACCACCACTGCTCCGGGCGAGAGGTGGGCGGCGATCTCCCCGGCCGCCGATTGCACGTAGGACAGATCGGCCGAGCCGTCGTCACCTTGGGGTGTGGGCACGCAGAGGAAAACGAACTCGCAGCCGACCACCGCGTCAGCGGCGCTGGAATCGAACCGCAGCGTGCCCCGGTCGGTGCCCTCCCGGATCAGCTCGACCAGGCCTTTCTCGACGATGGGGATCTGGCCCGCTTCGAGCAGGGCGAACCGGGACGGGTCGCTTTCGGCCAGGACCACCTTGTGACCGAAGTGCGACAGGGTCGCAGCCGTCGGGAGCCCGACGTAGCCGGCTCCAATGATCGCCACCGTGCGGGCACCTCCCGACGGGACCGGGACCGGGGGACGAGGCGCGCTCACGATGGCTCCACGGCCACACCGAGCGCGTCGACGAGGCGGGTGAGTCCGTCGTGCCAATCGGGCAAGAGCGGACGGCCGGACATCTTCAGCGCGCGATTCTCGAGCACCGAGTTGGCGGGTCGCGGCGCCGGGCGGGCTGGCGAGAGCTCGGCCGTGGTGATCGGCTCAACCCGCGAGGGGTCGGCGCCAACGGCTGCGAGTACGGACCGGACGAGCTCGAACCAGGTTGTGGACCCCTGGTTGGTCACGTGAAAGACGCCGGGCACCCGGTCGGTGGCCAAGGTCACCACGGCGGCAGCCAGGTCGGCGGTGAAGGTCGGTGAACCGTGCTGGTCGTCGACGAAGCGAAGCGGTCCGTCCCCGGCCGCTAGGCGGAGTGCGGTCTTGACCATATTGGCCCCATGGGCCCCGCACACCCACGAGGTCCGCACGATGGTGGTGCCGGGCCGGCACTCGCGCTCCCCGGCCAGCTTGCTCTTTCCGTACACAGACAACGGGTTCGGGCGGTCCCATTCGGAATAGGGATGCGGGGAGCGCCCGTCGAAGACGTAGTCGGTCGAGATGTACGCCAGATGGGCCCCCACCGCCTCGGCCGCCTCAGCCAGGTGCCGGGTCCCGAGTGCATTGACCGAAAAGGCGGTCACTGGCTCGCTTTCGCACGCGTCGACCGCGGTGTAGGCGGCGGCGTGGACGATTAATTGAGGGCGGACCGACATGACCGTGCCCAACACGGCGTCTCGGTCCTCGACCGGCATCGTCGCGTGATCGGTCCCTATCACCTCGCCGGCGCTCGGCCCCGGTCCCTCGGGTCCGTAAAGGGAGCGGCGTCGGCCGCCCGTCGGGACCACACCGCCGAAGGCGCAGACGAGGTCGGCACCGAGCTGTCCGCCCGCGCCGGTCACCAAGATCTTCATGCCTGCGTCCACAATTCGATTGAATCCACGCTGGTGCTCCTGACCGACGGCCGACAGATGGACGGGTGAGGTCCGACTAGGCGGGTCGTCCCCAATCGCCCTCGACCACCGGGGCTCGGTCGACCAGATGCTCCCACCAGGAGCGGTGAGTGGCGTACCACTCGACGGTTTCGGCCAGGCCCTCGGCGAACGGCACCTCGGGCGCCCACCCGAGGAGGCGCTCGATCTTGGAGGAGTCGAGGAGGTAGCGGCGGTCGTGGCCGGGACGGTCCGGGACGATCTCCTTCAGCGAGCTCGGTTTGCCGAGCGTGCTCAGCACCACGTCGGCGATCTCCTCGATGCTGGCCTCGACCCCGCTGCCCACGTGGTAGGTCTCCCCCACTTCGCCCCGCTCGAGCACCGCCTCGACCGCCCGGCAGTGGTCGCGCACGTGTAACCACTCGCGGCGATTCTTCGTCGAGGCGTAGAGCGGGAGCGGTCGGTCGTCAAGCGCATGTGTCGTGAACAGCGGGATGACCTTTTCGGGGAATTGGAACGGTCCGTAATTGTTGCAGCAGTTGGTGATCGTGACCGGGAGCTCGAATGTTTCGAAGTAGGCCTGCACCGCGTGGTCAGCCCCGGCTTTCGACGCGTTGTACGGGGTCCTCGGACGGTAGGGGCTGTCCTCTGTAAACCGTTCGTCGGTGTCGAGGTCAAGATCACCGTAGACCTCGCAGGTGGAGATGTGATGAAATCGATCCACCCCGTGCCGGCGTGCTGCCTCGAGCATCCTCTGGGTCCCCAGAACATTGGTCGAGAAGAAAAGGCCCGGGTCGAGCACGGCCAGGCTGTTGTGGGACTCGGCGGCGAAGTGCACGATCGTGTCGATCCCCTCGTCGGCCAGTGTGCGCTCGGCGGCCTTTTGGTCACAGACGTCGCCCCGGACAAAAACGATGCGGTCCTCCACGTCGTCGAGGTTCGGACGGTTCCCGGCATAGGTCAGCACGTCGTAGGCGACCACGTGGTCGTCGGGGTGCTGTTCTACCCAGTAATGGACGAAATTGGATCCGATGAACCCGGCTCCACCGGTGACGAGCAGCCGCATAAGGCGATCAGCCTACTTGGCGCGGGTTGTACCCCTGTTTCGGGCGGGGGACCGGCCGGACCGCCACCGGAGTGGGTTCGGGGCGCACGTGGACGACGTCGCCCGCCGAGACCTCCCGCCGTTCGCCGTCGGTCTCGACCACCAGGTGGCCGCGCGAGTTCAACCCGACGGCCACCCCCTCGATCGTCTCAGTCGCGAGTTCCACTCGGACCCGCCGTCCGAGGGTCTCACAGCGTTCTTCAAGCTCAGCGGTCAGCGCCGCCCGGCCGTCGGCGCTATCGAGGCTGGCCCGCCGTGGCTCAAGGGCATCGAGCAGGCCCTCGAGGAGCAACGCCGGTTCGACCGCTGCGCCGAGGAGATGCAGGGAGGTCCCGTCGGCTTCTCTCGGTCCGGGCCACGAAACGTTGACGCCGATCCCCACCACCACGGCCACCGAGCCTTCCGGGCCCCCGGGGGCTCCCGGATCGGATTCGGCCAGAACTCCGGCCAGCTTGTGCCCTCCCGCCATGAGGTCGTTCGGCCACTTGATCCCGGGCACCACGCCGGCGACCGCCTCACAGGCGTCGGCTGCGGCCAGCGCCACCGCCGCGGTGCACAGATGCAGGTCGCCCGGCGCGAGCACCGGGCGTATCAGGACCGACGCGAGGAGGTTGGCCCCCGCTGGCGCCTCCCAAGAACGGCCCAGCCGCCCCCGGCCCGCACTCTGGTATTCCGCCACGGCCACGACTCCCTCGGGGGCCCCGCGACGCGCCTCGTCAAGCAGGTACCGGTTGGTCGAATCGATGCTCTCGAAGCGGCGGATATCGGTGAAGCCCGTCCGGGACATGGCAGGAACCATACGGGGCGTGCCAGTGTGATGGGCTGGAGTGGGCAAGGCCAAGGAACGAACCCTTGGGCCGCCCAGAGTTCGGACGAGAGTCGAAAGGCGCCGCGTGTTCACCAAGGTCCTCATCGCCAACCGGGGAGAGATCGCCGTCAGGGTCATCCGCACCTGCCGGGAGATGGGGATCACCACGGTCGCCGTCTACTCCGAACTCGATCGAGAGGCTCTCCACGTTCGCCTGGCTGACGAGGCCTACGCCTTGGGCGGCGAGACGGCGGCGGAGAGTTATCTCAACACCGACGCTATCCTGGCTGCCGTCGACCGGAGTGGGGCCGACTCGGTACACCCGGGCTATGGATTCTTCTCGGAGAACCCCGACTTCGCCCGGGCCATCACCGACAAGGGGGTCACCTTCATCGGTCCGCCCGCCGCGGCCATGGAAGTCATGGGGGACAAGATCAGCTCGCGCATCGCGGCCAGCAAGGTCGGGGTGGAGGGGGTCCCGGGCCGCTCCGAGCCCCTCACCTCACCCGACGAGATAGTGGAGTTCGGCACCGAGCACGGCTGGCCCGTCGCCATCAAGGCCGCCTACGGGGGCGGGGGGCGGGGGATGAAAGTCGTCAACGGACCCAACGAAGCCGCCGACGGAATCGAGTCGGCCCAGCGTGAGGCCCAGGCGTACTTCGGTCGGCCCGAGATCTACGTGGAGCGCTACCTCGGTTGGCCCCGGCACATAGAGATGCAGGTGTTGGCCGACTCCCACGACAACGTGCTCTGGCTCGGCGAACGAGACTGCTCGAGCCAGCGCCGTCATCAGAAACTCATCGAAGAAAGCCCGGCGCCCGACTTTCCCGACTCCGTGCGTCAGGCTATGGGTGACGCCGCGGTAAAGGTGACCCGGGCGTGCGGTTACCGCAACGCCGGCACGGTGGAGTTCTTGTACCAAGACGGGGAGTTCTACTTCCTCGAGATGAACACCCGCTTGCAGGTTGAGCACCCGATCACCGAACTGGTCACCGGGCTCGACCTCGTCGCCTGGCAGTTGCGTATCGCCGCCGGCGCGCCCCTCACCTTCGGCCAGGACGACATCGTCCACCGGGGTCACGCCATCGAGGTCCGGATCAACGCGGAGGACCCCTCGGGTGGACGTTTCTCCCCTTCGCCCGGCACCATCACCCGCTTCATCGCACCAGCCGGACCCGGCGTGCGAATCGACTCCGGCTACGAGGCGGGGGATTCGGTCAGTCAGTACTACGACAACTTGATGGCGAAGGTGGTGGTCTGGGCCGAAGACCGCGAGGCGGCCCGACACCGGATGCTCCGGGCGCTCGAGGAGACACACATCGACGGGGTGGCCACCACCATCCCCGCCGATGTCCTCATCCTCTCGCACCCCGATTTCGTGGCGGCCACGCACTCGACCAGGTGGGTCGAGGACACCCTCGACCTCACCGAGCTGCGGGTGGAGCCAGCGGACGGCGAGGACACAAGAGACGACGGCCGAGTGCTGCGCGAGGTGACCGCCGAGGTGGAGGGACGCCGTTACTCGCTCAAGTTGTGGGTGCCTGACGCGGGGTATTTTGTCGCCGGTGCGCCCGGGGGCGGGGCACCGGGGGCTGGTCGGAACAAGCGCAAGGGCGGGCATTCGGTAGCGGCCGGAGCGGGGTCGGGGTCGGTCACCGTCCCAATGCAGGGCACCATTGTCAAGATCCTCGTTTCGGTCGGAGAGTCCGTCGAAGTCGGCCAGACGATCTGCGTGCTCGAGGCCATGAAGATGGAAAACGCCGTCAACTCGGAAAAAGCAGGAGTCGTGGCCGAGATAAAGGTCTCGGCCGGAGACTCGGTGGGCAGCGGTGACGTGGTGGCCGTCGTGCAATAGCGCGCCGGGCCCCGTCGGGTAATAGTGGCCCGGTGACGATGGACCCAGCCAAAGGAGCGACCGAGCGGGTGGTCGAGGACCATCTCGTGAGGTTGATCGAACTCAGCCACGCCATCCACTCCCATCCCGAGACCGCGTTCGAAGAGACCCGGTCGGCCGCGGCGGTGGCGGGGATCCTCTCCGACGGTGGCTTCACGGTCGAGACCGCCGTTTGTGACCTCCCCACGGCGTTCTCGGCCGACGCCGGCAGCGGTCCGTTGGTGGTGGCGATCTGCGCGGAGTACGACGCCCTCCCGGGCGTCGGGCACGCCTGCGGGCACAACATCATTGCGGCCAGCGCGGCCGGCGCCGCACTGGCACTGGCCCGGGTGGCCGACGAACTCGGCATCACGGTGCGGGTGCTCGGCACGCCAGCCGAAGAAGGTGGGGGTGGCAAGATCCTCCTGCTCGAACGAGGCGCCTTCGACGGGGTGCACGCGGCGATGATGGTCCACCCGTGGCCCACCGAACGACTGGCCGCCACGTGCCTGGCGGTCTCCCACTTCGACGTCCACTTCTCGGGCAAACAAGCGCATGCCTCGGCCGCTCCGTGGGAGGGGATCAACGCGCTCGACGCCATGACCGTCTCCCAGGTGGGTATCGGGCTGCTGCGCCAGCACCTGCGCCCCGGAGACCAGGTGCACGGGGTCATCACCGAGGGCGGATCGGCGGCCAACGTGGTCCCCGCCTCGGTGACGGGCCGTTTCATGTGTCGGGCCCTCAGTTTGGCCGACCTCGGGGTGCTCGAGCCCCGGGTCCAGGCCTGCTTTCACGCCGGGGCCCAGGCCACCGGCTCCTCGGTGAGTTTCGAAGACCTTTCGCCGGTGTACTCGCACATGGAGAGCGACCCCGACCTGCTTGCGGCCTACCGGAGCAACGCCGAGCACCTCGGTCGCCGCTTCGACCTCGACGACGAGGCCCGTCCCCGCCCGACACTGTCGACCGACATGGCCAATGTGTCCTTGACCGTGCCGACGATCCATCCGCTCATGGCGATCGAGTCACGTGGCGCGGTGAACCACCAGCCCGAGTTCGCAGCCGCCTGCGTCACCGCCTCGGCCGACCTCGCCGTGCATGACGCAGCGGTGGCCATGGCCTGGACGGCGATCGACGCCGCCGTCAATACCTCGTTGCGCGACCGCCTGCTCAGCCGTACCGCTTGAGGGTGTCATCAACGGCACGCCGGGAGCCGGCTCCTCGTTGGCCTGCTCGAAACGATCCTCGGCGTAGGTCATGATGCGGGGGTGATCCTCGAACATGCGATCCTCGACGTGGTCTTTGGGCAAGAGCAAGAATTCGAAGAGGCCTTCGGGCGGGCCACCGCCGTCATCGCTGCCTCCCGTGGCTTTGGATCTTTGCGGCTCGAGCGTTGCCTCGAGCAGCCGAACCGCTACGTGCTCTTAGTCGAGTGGGAGACGCTCGAGGACCACACCGTTGGGTTCCGCGGCTCAGCAGCGTACGAGGAGTGGCGGAAACTCTTGCATCACTTCTATGACCCGTTCCCCTCGGTCGAGCACTTTGAGAGGATCTTGGTGCGCTAGGGGGCCGCCGGCGCGGGTGGGCGGGGTTGGCGCTCAACCCGACGGCTGGTAGACGCCGAACTCGGCCCGCAATACGTCGGAGACCTCGCCCAGGGTCGCCATGGAGGCCAGGGCCTTTTTCATCGGCACCAGCAGGTTCTGGGTCCCTCGGGCCGCCGTGCCGACGTCGGACAGGGCGGCCTCGACGGCGGCCTGATCCCGCTGCTCGCGCACCGAGCGGGTGCGGGCGATCTGGGATCGCTGCAGCTCGACGTCGATCGGGAAGACCTCGGTCGGTTCCTTCTCGTCGTCGACGAACTTGTTGACCCCGACAACAATCTTCTCGCCGTCGTCGATGGCCTTGGCATACGCGTAGGCCGCACCCTCAATCTCGCTCTGCATGAACCTTGCCTCGATGGCCGCCACGGCACCGCCGAGTTCGTCGATCCGATCGAGATAGGCCTCGGCACCCTTTTGCACCTCGTCGGTCAAGGCCTCGACAAAGTAGGAACCGGCCAGCGGGTCCACCGTGTCGGCGATGCCCGACTCAAAGCCCACGACTTGCTGGGTTCGCAACGCGATCTTCGCCGCCCGCTGAGTCGGCAGGCCGAGCGCCTCGTCGAAGCCGTTGGTGTGGAGGCTCTGGGTGCCCCCGAGCGCGCCGGCGAGAGCCTGGATGGTCACCCGGGCGATGTTCACCTCGGGCTGCTGGGCAGTCAGGGTCGAGCCGCCGGTCTGGGTGTGAAAACGCAGGACCTTGGACCGCTCGTCTTTGGCTCCGAATCGCTCTGTCATGATGCGGGCCCACATCCGGCGGGCCGCCCGGTATTTCGCTACCTCTTCGAAGAGGTTGTTGTGGGCGTTCCAGAAAAAAGAGAGGCGGGGCGCGAAGTCATCGACGCTGAGCCCCGCCGCGAGTGCCGCCTCCACGTAGGCGATCCCGTCGGCCAGGGTGAAGGCGATCTCTTGGACCGCCGTCGATCCCGCTTCTCGGATGTGATATCCCGAGATCGAAATGGTGTTCCAGTTGGGGAGGTGCTCGGCACAGTACGAAAACGTGTCGACGATGAGGCGCATCGAGGGGCGGGGCGGATATATGTAGGTACCCCGGGCGACGTACTCCTTCAAGATGTCGTTCTGGATGGTGCCGCCGAGCTGGTCGCCCGCCACTCCTTGCTCCTCGGCCACAAGTTGGTAGAGCAGGAGCAGTATGGCGGCAGTGGCGTTGATGGTCATCGACGTCGTCACCGTGTCGAGTGGCAAGCCGGCCAAGAGCAGCCGCATGTCGGCCATCGAATCGATGGCCACGCCCACCTTGCCCACCTCCCCTTCGGCCCGGGGGTGATCCGAGTCGAGACCCATCTGGGTGGGAAGATCGAAGGCGCACGACAGGCCGGTCTGGCCCGCCCCGAGGAGGAACTTGAACCGCTCGTTGGTCGACTCGGCGGTACCGAACCCTGCGTACTGCCGCATCGTCCACAGGCGCCGCCGGTACATCTCGGCGTGCACCCCTCTGGTATAGGGGTACCCACCGGGGTCCCCGAGCATCTCTTTGGGGTCCCAGCCCTCTAGATCGGCCGCCGTGTACACAGGCCGGATCACGATGCCCGAGTCGGTTCGGCGCTCGATCGGGGCAGGGTCGTTGGGGCTCATGAGACCCAGGCTACGAGAGCCGGGGGGCGCTGCGCCGAATCCAATGTCACACTTGCCCGATGCCGACGGTCTTCTCCCACTTCGGGATATGTGTCTCGGATCTCGAATGCTCTCTCCGCTTCTACTGCGAGGGTCTTGGATTCGAAGCCGCCGAGTCCCACGACATTGGTTCAGAGTTCGCCCGGCTGATGGAATTCGACGACGTGTCCCTGCGCTCCCAGTTCATCCGGCGCGACGCGGTGGCCATCGAGCTTCTGGCCTTTTCGATTCCCGCCCCGATCGGTGAGCCGGTCCGTCGCCCGGTCAACCAGCTCGGCCTCACCCACCTGTCGTTTCGGGTCGATGACCTCCCCGGCACGGCCGCCCGGATGAGCGAGCTGGGCGGGTCCGTGCTCGAGCAGACCCGAACGAGTTTGGACTTGTCGGGCTTGACCCTCGACTTCGTCTACTGCACCGACCCCGACGGGGTGCGCATCGAGCTGATGGATCTCGGGGGGTAAGTGGCGCCCTAGCCGTGGGCGTGGGGCATGCAGAGGTCGTCGTACTCCGCGATGATGATCTCGCCCGCATCAGGCCCACAGGCCGGGCAATCGGGGTCGCGGCGCAACTTGAAGGTTCGGAACGACTCTTCCAATGCGTCGTAGGACAACAGGCGTCCGACGAGTGGATCTCCGAGATCGAGCAGCATCTTGATGGCCTCGACCGCCTGGATGGAGCCGATGATCCCGGGCAAAACGCCGAGGACGCCCGCCTCCGAACACGACGGCGCCAGCTCGGCCGGCGGTGGCTCGGGGATTAGGCATCGGTAGCAGGGCCCGTTGTAGGGGTCGAACACCGTGGCCTGACCCTCGAAGCGGAAGATCGAGCCGTGCACGACCGGGATGCGCTTCAAGAGCGAGGCGTCGTTGACCAGATAACGGGTCGGAAAGTTGTCGGTGCCGTCGACGATCAGGTCGTAGCCGTCGATGATGTCGAGGATGTTGTCGGCACCGAGCCGGACGTCGTAGGTCGCCACGTTGACATCGGGATTGATGGCCGTGAGTGCCTTCTTGGCCGAGTCGACCTTGCGCTCGCCGACCCGATCCAAGGTGTGGAGGATCTGACGTTGCAGGTTCGACTCGTCGACCACGTCCATATCAATGATGCCGATGGTGCCCACCCCGGCGGCGGCCAGGTAGAGGGCGGCGGGAGACCCAAGACCCCCCGCCCCGAGGAGCAGGACCTTGGCGTCGAGCAGCTTCTGCTGGCCCTTCTCGCCCACTTCGGGCAAAAGGAGATGGCGCTGGTAGCGGTTCCGCTGCTCAGGGGTCAACGTGCGCGGGGTGGACCAGGGCTTGCCCTCGTCCTTCCAGCGGTTGAAGCCCCCGGCCATCGAGACCACATCGGTGTAACCGAGCTGACCCAGGGTCTTCGCGGCGAAGGCCGACCGGGTGCCGCCGGCGCAGTAGACGACCACCGGAGCGTCCTTGTCGGGCAGTTTGCCTTCCACCTGGAACTCGAGATGCCCCCGGGGCAATGCCACCGCGTCGGGCAACGCCCCTTGCTCGTACTCCTCGGGCTCTCTCACGTCGAGGAAGGTGGCCCGGCCCAGGCGCGTGGCGGCCTCCTCCACGTCGACCTCGGTGATGGCCTTTTTGGCCTCGTTGAGCAGTTCTCTCGGTGTTGGCACTTGGACCTCCGGGCGTTTGTCGTCCTCTGCTCGAGTAAAACCGTACCAGCGGGGTCAACATTCCCGACAGTGACGATCGGCACCAGAGGGGAGGGGCAGTGGAGCTGCACGAGGTCATCGGGCGCCGGCACATGACCCGGAGTTTCACCGCCCGGGCGCCTGACGGGTCCCTCGTGGGCCGGTTGTTGACCGACGCGTTGGGTTCGCCCACGGCCGGCAACGCCGGGGGGACCGCCTGGCTGGTGCTCGAGGGGCCGGCAGAGACGGCGGCCTACTGGGAAGCGACCACCACCAAGGAGTGGCGAGCCTCGTCGGCGCGCTGGGCCGGGTTATCGCGGGCCCCGGTCATCGCCCTGTCGGTGACCTCGCCAGCCATCTATGTCGACCGGTACGGCGAGGACGATAAGGTCTCTTCGGGTCTCGGGCCACCCGCCGGTGGCGGCGGGGCGGGGGCCTGGGCCGTCCCTTACTGGTTCGGAGACGCCGCCTTCGCCGTCATGACTACCCTCCTCGCCGCCACCGACGCCGGCCTCGGCGCATGCTTCCTCGGCAACTTCCGGGGCGAAGAGGCGCTCCTCGGCGCGCTGTCGGTCCCACCGACCTGGCGACTCTTCGGAGCGGTGTTGCTCGGATACCCCGACGGGGCGGACCACCGCTCGGCATCGCTCGACCGCAAGGGTCCCCCCATCGAGACACGGCTCCACCGAGGCGGTTGGTAAGCCCCTCGACAAGGCTCCCGATCGAGACGGCAGGCCGGGCCGTCGCCGCCCAAGGGGGTCGGGCGCTGCGGGGACCCTAACTCTCGTACGAAGAGAGGAATTCGACCAGGGTGCGGACACCGAAGCCAGTGCCACCTTTGGAAAGGTAGCCACTCGCCTCGGTCGAGCGGGCCGGTCCGGCGATGTCGAGATGGGCCCAGGGTTTGGAGGCGACGAAGTTGGCGAGGAGCATGGCCGCGCTGATGGCCCCGGCTTGACCGGGTTTGCCCGTGTTCTTCATGTCGGCGATGTCCGAATTGATGTGGTCGGCGTAGTCCTCGGGCATCGGCATCGGCCAAACTTGCTCGCCGGCGCGGCCTGCGGCCCGGCGGACCTTGCCCATAAGCTCGTAGTTATTGGAGAACAGGGCGGCGACGAGAGAACCGAGAGCGGCGGTCGCCGCACCGGTGAGAGTCGCCACGTCGATGACGGCGTCCACATTGGCCTCGGTCGCTAAGGCCAGGGCGTCGGCCAGTATGAGCCGACCCTCGGCGTCGGTGTTGAGCACCTCAATGGTCTTCCCGTTGCGCGTGGTCACCACGTCGCCCGGCTTCATAGCATTGCCGCCGGGCATGTTCTCAACCATCGGCACAAAGCCGGTCACCCGAACCTGCACGCCGGCGTCCGGACAGGCCGACATGGTGGCCAGCACCGCCGCTGCACCGCTCATGTCGGTCTTCTGGTTGACCATGCCCTCGGGCGTCTTGAGGGAGAGACCCCCTGAGTCGAAGGTAACGCCCTTGCCGACCAGCGCGACGTGGGGGACCCGGCCGCCGACCTCGAGGGGCTGCACCGGTTCGTAATCGATCCGCAAGAGCTTGGGCGGCTCGGCCGAGCCACGGCTGACCCCGATGATTCCACCCAGCCCCTCGTCGGCGATGCGGGCGCCGTCCCACACCTGCACCCTGATCGCCGGCCGGCCCCGCAGGAGTTCGAGCGCCTGGTCGGCCATGATCGTGGGGGTGAGGTGGCTGGGAGGGCAATTGACCAGATCACGGGCCACCGACACCGCTCCGGCGATCCGGGCCCCCCGGGCCACGCCGTCGCCGATGGCCTGGTTCACGTCGGCGGGAACATCGTCGACGGTCACGACGAGCCGCTCGATCACCCCATCACCGGGCGTGGTTTTGAACCGTGTGTAGCGGTAGGCGGCGAGGGCCGCGCCTTCAGACACGGCCGAACCGATCTCGGGCAGTGAGACGGCGGGCTCAACGGCGGGGAGGACGAAGGCGGCGCAGCCCCCCTCCCCAGCCGAACGGACGAAGGCGGCGGCGGCCCGGCGCCAGCGCTCGGGGTTGCTCGAGCCGACCGGGCCGAGGCCCACCAGCATCCGCGCCGGTCCGTCGCCCGCCCGCAGCACCAGGACCTGGCCGACCTTGGCCGAGAAGCCCTGACGGGTGCACCACGAAGGGTCGAGGGAGGCGGGCAGGGCAAACCCGCATGCCGCCGTGGGGAGCCCGGCGGCCAGTTGGGGCCCGTCCGGGCCGCTGCCGACGGGCACCCCCACTGCGACCAAACCGTCGACGGCGGCGGCGGCGGTCACCATGTCAACCCGGAGCACCATCTAGCCGCCCCCCTTCGTTCTCCCTCGGGCCGGCACGTGCTCGTCCCCCTCCATCCAGCGTGCCATCGCCCAGACGAGGTCCGACAAGCGGTTGAGATACCGACCGACCTCTGATCCTTCGACCGGGTCGGCAGCGGCCAGCCGCTCAGCTCGCCGGACCACGGTCCGAGCCACATCGAGGGCGGCGGCGATCGGATTCTGCCCGGGGACCACGAACTCGGTCGGCATGGCGAAGCGTTCTGAGAGGTTGTCAATGCGGTCTTCAAGACCGGTCACCATCTCGGCGGTCACCAGGCTGGTCCCGGCCGTGAGCTTGCGCCGGTTCGAAGGTGCGGTGGCCACTTCGGCCATCAGCACATAGAGGTCGCGCTCGAGGCTGACCAGCAGCTCGTCCAGCTCGGAGCCCGGTCCCGACAGCGCTCGAGCCGCTCCCAGGGCCGCCTGGGCTTCGTCGACGGCCCCATTGATCTCGATGCGGGATGAGTCCTTTCGGACCCGGCCGCCGAAGAGAAGCCCGGTGGTCCCGTCGTCGCCCTTCTTCGTATAGATGCGCACCGCGGCAAAGGCTACCGGGCGACGCCGGTAACCTTGAGGGGTGATGCCGAGCATTCCCCTCCTTCCCGGCCGAGTCGACCCCGAGACGTCGGCGTACCTGGCCGCGCTGCGCGAGCGGGTGCTCGTCTTTGACGGGGCCACGGGCACGAACCTCCAGCTCCAGATGCTCGGGCCCGACGACTTCGGCGGCGAGAGTCTCGAGGGATGCAACGAGTACCTCGTGATCTCCAAGCCCGAGGCGGTCGAGAAGCTCCATCGCTCGTTCCTCGATGTCGGCGTCGACGTGATCGAGACCAACACCTTCGGGGCGCTGTCGATCACCCTGGCCGAGTACGACCTGGCCGACCAGGCCCATGAGATCAACCGGTTGGCGGCGCAGCTGGCTCGACGCTTGGCCGACGAATACGCCACGGTGCACCAACCCCGCTTCGTGGCCGGGAGCATGGGGCCGGGCACGAAGTTTCCGACCCTCGGTCAGATCCCCTACGCCCAGATGCGCGACGCCTACGAGGAGCAGGCGTCGGGTCTGCTGAGCGGTGGGGTCGACTTTCTCATCATCGAGACCGTCTTCGACCTGCTGTCGGGGAAGGCGGCCATCAACGGGGCCCGCCAAGCCATGGCCGCGCTCGGTCGCAATGTGCCAATCCAGGTGCAGGTGACAATCGAACTCACCGGCCGCATGCTCCCAGGAACCGAGATCGGGGCCGCCCTCACCGCGATCGACGCCATGCAGGTCGACGTCATCGGGCTCAACTGTGCCACCGGTCCGACCGAGATGGGCGAACCCCTCCGACACCTCGCCGCCCACTGCCGGGTCCCCATCTCGTGTATCCCCAACGCCGGGCTGCCCTCGGTCGTCGAGGGCAAAATGCACTACGACCTCACCCCCGACCAGCTGGCCGAGCACCTCCACCGGTTCGTGACCGAGCTCGGGGTCTCCGCTGTGGGCGGGTGCTGCGGGACGACCCCGGCCCACCTGGCCGCCGTGGTCGAATCCTGTTCATCAGCCCGACCGGCCGAACGATCCCCGGTGCACGAACCGGCGGCCGCCTCCATCTACACGGCCAGCCCCTTCCGCCAAGACACCTCGTTCTTGGTGGTCGGCGAGAGGACGAACGCCAACGGCTCGAAGCGGTTCCGCGAGGCGATGCTCGAAGGCGACTGGGACACTTGCGTGGCCATGGCCCGCGACCAGGTGAAGGAAGGCGCTCACCTGATCGATGTCTGCGTCGACTACACCGGAGCCGACGGCGTGGCCGACATGACCGAGGTGGCGAGCCGCTTCTCCACCCAGTCGAGTGTCCCGCTCATGGTGGACTCAACCGAGAGCCCCGTCGCTCGGGCGGCGCTCGAATGGTTGGGCGGCCGTCCGGTGCTCAACTCAGTAAACCTCGAAGAGGGGGACGCTGACGGGACCCGGCTCGACAAATTCTTGCGGTTGGCCCGGGAGTTCGGGGCCGCCGTGGTCTGTACCTGCATCGACGAGGAGGGCCAGGCCCGCACGGCCGAATGGAAGCTGCGATCGGCCCAGGCCATCCGCGACATCGCGGTCGAACGCTACGGCCTCGAGCCCGAGGACCTCCTCTTCGATCCCCTCGCCCTCCCCCTTTCGACGGGGATGGAGGAGAGCCGACGCGACGGTATCGAGACCCTCGAGGGCATTCGGCGTATCAAAGCCGAGCTTCCCGGCGTCTCGACCCTGCTCGGGCTCTCGAACGTCTCCTTCGGGCTGAACCCGGCGGCCCGGCAGGTACTCAACTCGGTCTTTCTTCATGAATGCGTCGAGGCGGGCCTCGACGCGGCGATTGTGCACGCGTCGAAGATCCTTCCCCTCAGCCGAATCGACGATCGGGCCAAAGAGATCTGCCTCGACTTGGTCTACGACCGCCGTCGCGAAGGTTACGACCCGCTCCAAGAGCTCCTCGCGCTCTTCGAGGGTGCTTCGGCCACGTCGTCGGCGCCCGAAGAACACCTCGATTGGCCCGTCGAACGCCGGCTCGAGCAGCGGATCGTCGACGGCAACCGCAATGGTTTGGACGCCGATCTCGATGAAGCCCTCGAATCGGGCCATGGCGCACTGTCCATCGTCAATGACTTCTTGTTGGCCGGGATGAAGACCGTGGGCGAACTTTTCGCCTCGGGCGAAATGCAGCTGCCCTTCGTACTCCAGTCAGCCGAGACAATGAAGGCCGCCGTCGCCCAGCTTGAGCCACACATGGAAAAGAACGACCAGGGCGGCAAGGGCAAGGTGGTGCTCGCAACCGTCAAGGGTGATGTCCACGACATCGGGAAAAACCTGGTCGACATCATCTTCACCAACAACGGCTACGAAGTGGTCAACCTCGGGATCAAGGTGGGCATCGCCGAGATGATCGCCGCGCTTGAAGAGCACTCGGCCGACGTGCTGGGCATGAGCGGGCTGCTGGTCAAGTCCACACTCATCATGCGCGAGAACCTGGGTGAGCTGAACGACCGTGGCCTGTCAAAGATCCCCGTGCTGCTGGGTGGGGCTGCCCTCACCCGCACCTATGTCGAACGCGACCTTCGTCAGGTCTACGAGGGCCGCGTCTTCTACGGCCGAGACGCCTTCGAGGGACTCCGCACCATGGACCGCCTGGTGGAGCTCAAAAAGAGTGGCGAGGAGGACCTCGACTTCGGACGGGAGGTCTCCGAACGAAAGGTGCCCAAGCGCAGCCGGCTCGAACCCGACGAAACCCCCGTCGATGGCCAGCCGGACCGTGCACCGGGCGTGGCCAAAGACAACCCCCTCTTCCCCCCACCCTTCGTGGGCCCCCGGGTGGCCAAGGGGATATCGATCGACGACATCGCCGAATACCTCAACCTCACCGCACTATTTCGCAACCAGTGGGGATTTCGACCCGAGGACGGCGAGGACGATCCGGCGTTCAAAGAACGGATCAAAGCGGTGCTCCGACAGGAGCTGGGAAAGGCCAAAGAGGCGGGCTTGCTGGTGCCCCAAGTGGCCTACGGTCACTTCGCTGCCAATGCCGAGGGAAACGACCTCGTCATCTACAAAGACGAGACGCGAAGCGCCGAATGGATGCGTTTCACTTACCCACGGCAGCGCAAAGAACCTTGGCTGTGTATTGCCGACTTCTTCCGCCCATCAGGCTTGGGTGAGGACTATGCGTCCTTCATGCTCGTCACGATGGGATCGAAGGTCTCAGAGCGCACGGCCGAATTGTTCGCGGCCAACGACTACAAGGACTACTTGTTCCTTCACGGACTCGGCGTCGAGATGGCTGAGGCACTGGCCGAGTACTGGCACCGGCGCGTACGCGAGGAGCTTGGCTTCGCCAGCGAGGACGGCCCCAACCTCAACGGGCTGTTCCGCCAGAAATACCGGGGTGGTCGCTACAGCTGGGGCTACCCGGCATGCCCCAATCTCGAGGACAACGCCAAGGTCGTCGAGCTGCTGAGCGGCGACAAGATCGGGGTGACGGTGAGCGATGGCTTCCAGCTCCACCCCGAGCAGACCACAAGCGCCATCATCTGCCACCATCCGCAGGCCAAGTACTTCGTCGCCTGATCGGCCCAATGGGTGGCCGATTTCCCAGCTCGGACAGCCTGTCTGGACCTTCGGGTGCTTAGTGCGAGACGGCCGCACCGTGCCTCGTTCTGCCTGGTTTTGCGAGGATCGTTGACCATGGAGAGGTTGCCGAAGTACCTTGCAGAGCCATGGGAACCTCGCTCAATGTTGTCCTCGGTGCCCTAGGCACCTCCATCGCGGCCCTCTCCGGCACGGTCCTCATCCTCGAGGTCGTCGTCGGGGTGGTAGTGATCGCACTGATCGTCGCGGTGATCGTGCTCAACTCCAGGAAGAAGTCGGGCGGCAAACCAAAGGCGGCGGCGACTAATCCAGCGTCCTACTACCAGGATCTCCAGCAACAGCCAGCCGCCGTGCCGGGCGCCGCTCCGCAGCCTGGGTTCGCCCCGACCGGCCCCGCCGGCACCGACCCGTTCGCCGGCTTCGCCGGCGCCGCACCGGCACCTCCGCCGCCCCCGGCTGCCCCCGCAGCTCCGGCGAGTCCGCCCCCGGGCACCCCGGCCGGCTGGCTCCCCGAGCCGAGTGGCGCACCCAACACTCTTCGGTATTGGGACGGCGCCACCTGGACCCAACACGTCGCCCAACAGCGAGGCTGATCGGACCCCGGCTCGTTCCGGGACAGCGACGAGTCGCTAGCGACTCACTGGTCCAAAAGCTGCGATCCGCGCCCGGGACGCGCCGGCCGCTGCCGCGGCGTCCCGGGCGTGATAACTCGAGCGGGTCAGCGGTGAAGCCTGGACGTGGGCGAGCCCGAACGCCCGGCCGGCCCTCGCGATGCGATCGAATTCGTCGGGAGTCCACCATCGGGCCACCGGCAGGTGGGCAATGCTCGGTCGGAGATATTGACCCACCGTGGCAATCGAGACGCCGACGCCAGTGAGGTCGGCCAAGGTGGCGATCACCTCGTCCTCTGTCTCACCCAGCCCGACCATGAGCCCGGACTTCACCACGAGGCCTGCATCGGCCGCCCGCGCCAAGACGGCGAGGCTGCGGGCATAGCCGGCCGAAGGTCGCACGGCCCGCTGGAGCCGCGCCACCGTCTCGATGTTGTGATTCAAGATGTCGGGGCCGGCGCTGAAGATCTCGGCCAAGGCCGAACCGTTCCCCTTGCAATCAGAGATCAACAACTCGACCGTGGTGGCCGGGCAACGATCTCGGACAGCCTCCACGGTGGCCGCCAGCGCCGCTGCGCCACCGTCGGAAAGGTCGTCACGGGCTACACAGGTGATGACCGCGTGGGCCAGCCGCATCCGATCGACTGCTTCGGCTACCCGTTGGGGCTCGCTCGGATCGAGAGGTAGCGGGTGTCGAGTGTCGACCATGCAGAACCCACAAGCCCGGGTGCACCGTGACCCATTGACCATGAAGGTGGCCGTGCCGTCGGCCCAGCACTCGTAGATGTTGGGACACCCCGCCTCCTCGCACACGGTAACGAGACCCAGGTCGTGGATGGTCCGCCCGAGCCCGAGGAATTCTTCGCCCATGCGGGCCTGCAACCGCAGCCATGGCGGCTTGCGGGCCGAAATCGGCATTCCCCCCGCTGGGTCAACTCCGGCCTGGCGGAGACGGCGCATGAGGGGTCGCTCAGTGGCGACGGCAACCGGCACTGATTGAAGAACCGTGGCGCTGGTTGCGGCGGCTCGTGCCCTCGGGCCGGCGACGACGTGGCTCGTGTCGACGCCATCGGACCCCCAGGCCTCGACCGCTCGCATCAGCAGTGCATCGACCACCGACTCCATAGTCACCGAAGACCCTTCGGCCCGAAGCGAGGTCACGGGTCGATCCGCGATACCGCAGGGGACGATGTGGCCGAACATGGCCAGGTCGCACTCGACGTTGAGAGCCAGTCCGTGCAGCGTCCGGCGGCGCCCGTCCTCCAGCCGCTGGGTGCGCACCCCGACCGCGCCAACTTTTCGTGGGTTGTCGCTGTGCGTCCCGAGCCAGATGCCCGGGTAGCCGGGCAGGCGGCCGAGTCCTCCGACGACTCCGAGGTCATCCAGGGCATCGATGACGACCTGAGTGAGCCGCTCGACATGGTCCGGCCCAGCCGACGGGACATCGGGCACGGTGAGGACCGGGTAGACAACGAGCTGACCCGGGCCGTGGTAGGTGACGTCACCGCCGCGGTCGGTCCGAACCAGCGACGCCCCGAGCGCGGCGGGATCCGTCAACACGTGTGCCGGGTCGGCCCGGACACCGAGCGTATACACGTGAGGGTGCTCGAGCACCAAGAGGTAGTCGTCGGCCGATCGGGTGGCGAGGGAATGTTGGAGGACTGAGGCGTCCTCATAGGGGACGCGGCCCAGCCGTCTGATCCGGAGCACGGCCTATCCCGCCTACAGCTCAGCAGCCCAGTCGCGGGTGGCCAAGAGCTCAGCTACCTGCCGAAGGTACGACGAAACGTAGGCGCCGTCGACGGCGCGATGATCCCAACTCATGCCGATCACCCCCGTCGAGTGGATCGCGATCGACTCGGACCCGTCGGACAGTTCGACGACGACTGGACGCCGCCTGATGCCGTCGGTCGCCAGTATCGCCACTTGAGGCTGGTTGATGATCGGCACCGTGAACAACGTGCCGAACGGGCCATCGTTGGTGATTGAGAATGTCCCCCCGGTGATGTCATCGGCCGTAAGTTGTCGCGTCCGGGCCCGGTCGGCCAAGTCGCGCACCCGGCGGGCGATCCCCCGAAGCGTGACTTCTTCGGCTCGGTGGATCACCGGAACGATGAGGCCTTCATGGTGGAGGTCCACGGCAATCCCGAGGTTCACCTGCTGGTGTACCACCAGCGCCTCCTCGGCGACCGAGGCGTTCAGGTTGGGGTACTCCCGGAGGGCCTCCACCGCCGCCCGGGCGATGAAGGGCAGGTAGGTCAAGGTGAAGCCCTCCTCGGCCCGGAACCGTTCGCCCCATGCTTTCCGGACGCGCTCGACGTTCTCGAAATCGGCCTCATTCGCGATAAAGGCATGAGGGGAAGTGGCTTTAGAACGCACCATGTGCTCCGCCGTCCGTCGGCGCATGTTCGAGAAGGGAACGACCTCGTCCCCTGGTGGTCGGTAGTTCGCCAACGACGTGGGAGGGGCGACCGGGGCTGGCGCAGGAGGCGGAGCCAGTGGCGCTTGGAGGGGAAACGGCGGGGCCTGGGGGGAGGACGGCGGAGGTTGTGTGGGCTGGGTGGCTGCGGGTGGAGATGGCGGGACACCGCCGGACTGGGTGGCCGCCGCAGCGCCACGGCGAGCGTCGACAACACCCAGTACGTCCTCGCGGGTGATTCGACCGCCCACTCCGGTCCCGATGAGCTGTGACGGATCGATGCCGTTGTCGGAGAGCAAGCGGCGCACGACCGGGGAAAGTACGCGCGGATCCGGGTGATCCTCAGCCGAAGGGGCGACGGTGGCTGGAGGAGGCTGATAGGGCGGAACCGGCGCTGGTGGGACCTCGGC
>PMOE01000081.1 GCA_003161575.1 Acidimicrobiaceae bacterium
GTTCGATTCCGACCGCCGCCTCCCTGGTTGGTACCCGTTCGTGCAGCTAGTCGGCGGACAATACGGTGGCCTAGGACCGTCGCGGCTGCCCGCAAATCCCCGAGTCCGTTCCCATTGCCCTCATGGAGCATCCGCGACCCTGTTACACCCCAGTGCCAAGCTCCGAGAGTGGATCAAACGGAGCCGTGGCCCGAAGGCGAGCTGCTCGGATTCGATCTCGAGACGACCGGGGTGGATCGATTCTCCGACGTGCCCGTTTCCTTCGCTCTTGTGCGGATGGAAGCGGGGGTTGTCATCGGGTGCGACGCTTCCCTGGTCGACCCGGGGCGGGAGATCCCGACTGGCGCCGTCGAGGTGCACGGGATCTCGACCGAGCGGGCCCGGGCCGAAGGAATTCCTCTCGCCGACGCCTTTGGGCGCGTGTCCGACGCCCTGCTCGACGCGTCCAATCGCGGTGTCCCAGTGGTGGGTATGAATCTCAGTTATGACTTGACGATCCTCGACGTGCAATGCCGAGGTCGCACCGGCCTCGGACTCGGCGAGAGAGGGTGGGGTGGACCGGCCCTCGATGCATTGACACTCGACCGCCAGGTTGACAAGTACCGCAAGGGGAAGCGACGGCTCGAAAATCTCTGCCTCCAATACGAAGTGGAGCTGGCGGAGGCTCACGAAGCATCGGCCGACGCCGAGGCGGCCGTCCGGGTCGTGGTGGCCATGGCGACGCGTTATCTGGCCCTTCGTGATACTCCGCTGGCCGATCTCCATGCCGCCCAGATCCTGTGGCATCGCGAATGGGCGCTGTCTCTAGACGACTACCGCGCCAAGAACGGGCAGACCCCCTTGGACCCTTCGGACTACATCTGGCCCATCGCATGGCCGATCGCTCGCTCCGCGGTGGCTTGACCAGCGGCACCGGCCGGCCAGCACCAGCGCCCGTTAACTGAGACCGGCTACGTGGATTCGATTTTGGTCAGGTCCCACACCAAATTGGCGAGCTCGTCCCCTCCGAGAAGCAGCTTGCCAGGGTGCTGTTTATCGATATGCCCCATCAGTCCGTTGTAGATCGAGTAGCCACAGAGTTCTTGGAGTCGTCGCGGAAACTGTCGTGCGATGCCTCGGGGGATGCCGAGCTGCTGGTTCTCTTGTTGGCGGATGTATCCCGCGCAGTAGTTCATGGCGATCCCGACGCGGCGCTCGTTGGTGTGGTTGGCTCCACCTCCGTGCCACAGGCTGCCTACCCAGACGAGCACGCTGCCCTTGGCCATCTCGGCAGGGATGGACTGGTAATGCTCGAGCGGGTTCGGTGAGTCGTCAGCGAGATGGGTCCCCGGTACCAATCGGGTGGCGCCGTTTTCCTCTGTGAAGTCAGTGATCGCCCACATGGTGTTGCAGATGATCGGCGGATGGGGCTTGGGTAGGGGGACCAGCTGGTCGTCGGCATGGATCAATTGCGCGTCTTCGTCCGGACCGATGGCGATCGAAGAGAGGGAGGAGATGAGCAGACCTGGGTCGAGGACGCGTTCGACGATCGGCAGGACGTTGGAGTGGAGGGGAATCTGTTCGTAGAGGGGACCGTGAATCAGCAGGTTGTAGATGCGAAACGTGCGAAGGCCCTCAAAAAGATTGTCGGCAGGGACGGTCCCGAGTTCGCGCTCAAGCTGGAGCAGGCCTTCGGCGATCTCATCGCAAAGAGCAAGATCGATTGCATCCGGCACTACCACCCAACCGTCATCGCGGACATTGTCGGCGTAGCGGTCGAACGCAGCTTCGTTCAGAGCAACGGTGCTCATAACAGCCCCTTCCAGAGCCCAGTGCGGTGCCCTTGAGAGGCTAGTGCCGCCCCAATGACCACGAAGCTGCCGATGGTCCGTTTTTTGAATGGGTGCCGGGAGCTGGTGATACTCTGCACAGCTACGGGCCGTTGGCGCAGTTGGTAGCGCACTTGCATGACGCGCAAGGGGTCACAGGTTCGAGTCCTGTACGGCCCACCGTAAAATCCCTGGTCAGAGGGTTGCACTTCCCGGCGTTGGTCTGCGATAACCTCAAATTAGCCGGAATGTAGCAACGAATGTAGCAACGGGATTCCGGCGGAGGTTTTTCATGGCCGGACGACGCATGAACGGCGAGGGCAGCATCTACCAACGCGCGTCGGACGGTCGGTGGGTCGGTGCGGCGTTCCTCGGCTACGACGAGCGCGGCAAGCTGTTGCGCAAGGCCGTGAGCGGTCGGACGAAGGCCGAGGCTCTCGCCAAGCTCCGCAAGGTCCATCGACAAGTCGACGAGGGCCTGCCCCCACCCGATGACCGGGTGAGCCTGGGTCAGCTCCTCGACCGTTGGTTCGCCGAGGTTCTGCGGCACCAGCTCGATCCATCGGCCTTCGAGAATTACAAATCGATCGCCGACAATCATCTGCGACCGACCCTCGGGAGAAAGCGGCTCGCCAAGCTGACCGTTCTCGACGTGGATCGCCTGCAGTCGGAGAAATTGGACGCCGGGTATGCCGTCAGCACCGTCCGGCGGATCCGCGCCGTCTTGTCCCAGTCGTTGGACCAGGCGGTGCGTTGGGGGTTTCTCGCTCGCAATGTGGCGACGATGAGCCGTGGACCAAAGGCCCCCCGTCGAGAGGGCCGGTCGTTGACCCCGGACCAAGCGCAGACACTTCTCGGCGCCGTCAATGGACACCGGCTCGAGGCCCTCTACGTCACCATGCTCGCCCTCGGTTTGCGGTCCGGCGAAGCTCTGGGGGTCTCCTGGGAGGACGTCGACCTCAAGAAAAAGGTGTTGACCGTCCGCCAGGCGCTCAAGCGCCATGGCACGACGCTCGTCCTGGGCGACGTGAAGACCCCCAAGAGCAGGCGTTCCATCAACCTGCCCGGCCCGGTCGTCGCCGTGCTGCGTTCGCACAAGGCCCGACAAGCCCGGGAACGTCTGGCCGCCGGCTCAGCGTGGACGACAAGTGGCTTGGTCTTCACCACCGAGGTGGGCACCCCGATCGACCCGAGCAACTTGCGAAGGAACTTCAACAACGTCTGCGAGGACGCCGGTTTGGGGCACTGGCACCCCCACGAACTGCGCCACTCGGCGGCCAGCATCATGCTGGCCGAGGGCGTGCCCTTGGAGGTGGTCGCCGACGTGCTCGGACATTCCTCGATCCGTATGACGGCCGACGTCTACGGCCACATCCTGACCCCTCAACGCGAGGCGGCGGCGAAGGCGATGGAGGGAGCGCTCTGGTCGTAGAGGCTGTGGTCGTGAGCACCGAATGCAACGGCAGTCTTGAATCGAAGGGACTCTCTACCGTGGCCGTTTGGGAACCGGGGGCACTTCGGGTTCCTGGCTGTGGCGGGCGAGTCGACCGGGCGAGTGCGGTTGAACGCCGGTCGTTTGCGGCGCAGCAAGTCAGTGAAGCCACCGCACCTCGTCCGGCCGTTACGTCGCCTTTCACTTACGCCACTTCGCGATTTTGGAGTGCATCGACGAATTCGGCGAGCGCATCAATCGGCACCCGTCGCGCCCTTCCGATGTTGACGGAGCGCAGTTGGCCCGAAGCGATCAGCTCGTACGTCTTAGTGCGGCCCAAGCTGAGCCTGTCTGCCGCCTCCTCCACACTCAGCAGTAGCTTCTCCATCGGCCAGATCCTCTTCCAGTTGCGTTGAACGGCGTCAGTGCCGAGTTCCTACGTGTGAGGCTCGGCATTGAGACTCCGCAAAGTCAGGCGAATGAAGGCGTCGAGGTTGATCGGCATGCAAGGGCCCAGTCGTCGCCTGTATCCAAAGCTGACCTCGGTCATCAATCTCGAGCACTGCCGTGAGGCTGAGCCACTTGTCCGAGGTTGTCAATCCCAGCCAACGGGCATCAACTGTCACCGACGGTCAATGACGGCTAGTGGCGGCAAATGCCACCTGGGGAAACGCAACCGAGAAATTCTTGAAGATATTTGGATCCGTCACGACCAAAGGCAGCGGCCATTCGACTCGGGCCCGCAGCGACGCGACGGGAATCTGTCGGTCAGGCGATCAGGCGATGAGGCGCCGTCCCGCAACGCCTGGAGGAATTCCCGTACGACCGCAACTGCCTCCTGCTGCCGTCGAGCCGTCTCTTTAGGATCACCGTCGTCGAGAAAGGCGCCGTACGCACGCGGTCCATCATGGTCAACCGACTCGAACCGTTCCGCAAGAATCTGCAACGAGTCGTCCACTTGCGGTTCGCCGAGGATTGCGCTGGTCGCAGCTGTAAGGCACCATTATTCGGATCGTGCTCTGCACAGGTCGAACACTTGGCGGGGTCCCGAGTTATCCCGCCACGGTAGGAAGAGTCTCGGTCGACCTGCGTGCTGTTCCCACTCTGGCAGGACCCGATCAGGTCGGACCGACATTACCCCAGTTCACAGGGCTGATTGAGATTTTGGTGCCCTTCAGCCCACCAGGACGGGTGCAGCATTGGATCGACTGTCTGCTACCCGCGTATTCTCTCGGTCGTGCTGGCGACCGCGTCGACGATCGTTCGGCTGTCTCTTCACATCTTGGCCGCCACCATCTGGATCGGCGGCCAGTTCACCCTCGCCGGCGTGGTACCGACGCTTCGCCAAGGCGGACCTGCTGTCGTCGCGGCTGCGGCCCGGCGCTTCGCTCAGATGGCGTGGCCGGCCTATGTCGTGCTGCTCGGAACGGGAGTATGGAACGTCGTCGCGGTCGAGCCGTCCAAGCAGTCTGCGGCATGGAGAGTGGTCTTGACCGTCAAGATCGCCGTCGTCGTCCTATCGGGGCTCTCGGCGTGGATGCACCAGCGATCCAAGACTGCGGCGTCGTTAGCGTTCTGGGGAGCAATGAGCGGGCTGACGGCATCAGCAGCGCTCGTACTGGGTGTCGCACTGGCCGGTTGAAGCCTGACCTGACTTGCCTGGCCTTGCTTGTTCGGGTTCCTCCCCTGGTCGGCGTGCTGGTGAGGGGGCTCTAGCGAGCACAAGTGCACCAGCGATGATCTCATCAGTGGTGCCGATCACCCGGTTCGACCTCCTCTATGGCCCGCCAGAAGCTGAAGGGCACCAGAATGTCGATCGCGCCCCTCGATCATGTTTTGAGTGCTTCTCGCAGTTTCGATTTGTAGATCGCCGGCGCTCGATGCCGTTTCAGCAAGAGAGACCGGCTCCTCAGACTGCGGACGAGTGGAAACGGAGTGCCTGATAGACATCCGCCATTCGAAATGTCCTTGCTCTGACAGCAAGCCAAGCGTTTGCCGTACCGGTCTGGCTAGGCGGCGGCCACCGGGTGGTATTCGTGAATGAGACCGCCCAGCCCGTCGTGACGATCGATGTCTAGCAATTGGGGAGTGGCGACGGTGCAGTTGCCGGGCACGGGTACCTGAAGATCGATACCCCGATGCGGACGCTGCCGGTTGTAGTGGTTGACGTATTGACGAAGTGCTCGTTCGAGGTGACGACGACCGAGAATGAGGATCGAGTCGAGGCATTCAGTCCGAACGGTCCTCACCCAACGTTCCGCGTAGGCGTTGGCCCTTGGCGATCGGACCGGCGTCTTGATCACGCGGATGCCTTCGGAGCGGAGCACCTCGTCGAAGCTGGCGGTGAACTTGGTATAGCGATCCCGGATGAGGAACTTGATGGTCCGTCCGCGGTCACCCAGGTCACCCATCAAATTGCGGGCTACCTGGGTGACGAACGCTCCGGTGGGGTGTTCAGTAACACCGAGAATGTGCACCTCCCGAGTCGAGAGTTCGATCACGAAGAGCACGTAGAGCTGCTTGAGCGACACGGTGTCCACGGTGAAGAAGTCCTATCCCGCCGTTTTCAGGGTTGGTGACGGTTGACCGATAGGGCCTACCACCTGCCTAAACGTTCCCGGTGCCGTTCGACCTTTGCCAGGTTTGGCCGGGAGTAGTAGTCGCGTTGTAGTCGCGGACCTACGATCTGGACACCATGACCAATACGCAAGCAGGTGACCCCGGCCGGAGATGGTGGGATGCGATGCGGCGGGGATACGGCGCCACTCCACTCCAGGACGACGAGATCGCCGGGGCGATGATCTTCCGGGACATCACCCGGGCCGCCGGCTTCTTCGGGGTCGATGACGCGCAGGCCGTCGACGCGATGGTCGCCGCGACCTTGGCGGCGGGGACGGCTGGGGAGTTCGACGAGATCGTCCGATCCGACTTCTACAATCGTGACTCCCGGTCGCTCGCCGGCGTGTGCGAACTCGTCTACAACCGCGCCCACGACCGCGGCTGGCAGCAAATCGTCGACGTGCACGCGTTGCTCAAACTGCGCGAGGTGACAGACGGCATGGTCTACCGGGTGGTCGAGAGCGCCAGGAGGGACCTTTTAGGGGGCTGAAACGCTATCCTGCTGCCAGGCCCCGCAACTATTGGCGCTCCCGCTCGCTCGTGCCGCTCCAGAAACCCCGCAAATCGGGATCGGCCATCGCGTAGGAGCGGCACTCGGACTGCACGGGACAGCCGCGGGTCGCCCCCGCGCTCGACGAAGAACGGCGCAGAGTCGCCCCTACAAGCACCCTGAGCCGTCCACGGCGGCCGTCTGAGGAGATCCTCGAGGCGAGGGAGATCGGGCACCGCGGCGGCCATGAGCCACCCCAGCTGGGCGATGCCCCGGGCATGACGCTCGATACGGCCGGCCTGCGCTTCGGTGAGCGTCGGGGCCTGGTCCTCGGTGATCGACACTGCTGGCGACGGTACGCCTGGCCGCGGCCGCCCGGCGCGCGGATGCCAACACGGTCCCCGGGTGCGTCAGCTCGTCCCGAGCGCACAGGGGCTAACCGGCGTCCGTGCCCCCCTCGGGAAAGGGGTGATCCCAAGTCACCAACTCGAGCGTGGCGATTTCTCGTGCGAGCCCTTTGACGATTCGGTTCCAGTGACCCGCAGCCCCAGCCCTGCGCGCACTCTTTGGCATTCCGGCCAGGTAACTTTCGAGGAGCTCATAGCAGAGGCTGGACTGGTCCAGTACCGCCCGGGTCAGATCCTGGACTTCGACACCAGAGGGGTCGGCACTGTCCACCGTGAGAGCCTCGTCCAAACGGTGACGCCTCTCGAATAGGTCGTCTAGCTCACGCGTCAGTTCCCTCTCGCCGCTCGACGCCAAGGGTCCCATGTTCTCGCCCTCCCCGGTCGGAAACACTATCGCAGCGGGGCCGAATTCATAGGTGTACCCGTCCCAGGTGACAGATAGAGCCCCCGCGACCGCGTGAACGGCCCCGGGGCATGGCCGACACCTGGTGAGAGGTGACGACGTGGGCAGATTATGCGACGGGCGTACCGAGCATGATGACCCCCCGCTGCCATCCTCTCTAGGTGTCTCAAACCCAGGGAGAGAACATGGCAATAGCTGAAGTGAGTAAGCCGCACCCCCGTTGGTACGGACCGGGAGACCTACTGCCCCAAGACGAGACCTGGCTCGAGAATCTGGCCGAGCATGAGCGTTTGTTCGGTGAGGTCGAGGCCATCATGAAGGTGCGGGATCGTGACCTATGGAACCGGTTCTCGAACAGTCTCGATTCGCTGGTCAATACAGCGGAAGCGGCCGGGAGGCAGCAACAGTGCAGGGTGATCCCGCAGCTATCCGTGGCGACATCGTGGCGCAGCCCGGGTGCCAGATCGAGTGGGACAACCGGCCGCGATGACCGCCCCCGGGGCATAATGGGCCGGGCTCTGAAGCGGAGGGGGCGGCTGATGGCAGTACGGAAGTCCGTCAGCGAGACGGTGGTGGTCGACGGGGACCGGGAGCAGCTGCTCGAACGCTGTAAACGGGCGATGGCCCGCGGCGGGTTCAAGAACGTGACCGCCAACCCCACTCTGTTCCAGGTCGGTGGCACCTACCGAAAAGCCACGACGTCGGGTCGGCTCGATGTGACCCTGCGCCCAGCCAGCACCGGGACCGAGATAGCGATGCGGGCGACGGGCAACGTCGACAACGTCTTCGCTCTTTTCACCAGTCCAAACCAGAAGATCCTCCGGGCGTTCAAGGACAACCTCTGATGCCACTGTGATTGCCTCCGCTAGTGGCCGGCGACTCGCCCCAGTACCCCGGGTGGATGGCACACTGAACACCGTCGGCGCAACGGATGACCGGATGCAGTAAGGGCTCACTCGGGGTCCGGCTCGGGTTCGTCCAGAAGCGCCCCCAGGTCCACCGGTTCCTCGGCCACGGGCACCGTCAATGTGCCATGCAGAACGCCTTCAACGTCCCTGACGGTCGCCGTCCAGGTCCCTTGGATTTCACCACCTTGGGCAGCTCGGGGGGTTTTGTCGGCTAACTTCCGTTTCTTACTGTAAGATTCGGAAATCATGGATTTGAGCAACCGCCCCCTCCTCGCCACCCGCACTGACAATCGCCTCTACGTCAGTCGGCCCCTCAGCGCCGAAATCATTCGAGCTGCTACTGGAGGCTGCAATATCCTACTGCTCGGTCACCGGGGCTCAGGAAAGACCACTGAGCTTCACCAACTGGCGTCGTCACTGGAAAACGGCGCGCCAGCCGTGGTGGTTATTGACGGCCGGGTGGTCCGATCAACGCTGGACCTCCTCCGGCTGGTTCTCCATCGATTGGGGATCGGAAGCGTGCCACGGGATGCCTGGGACTTTGGCGACCTGTCCGAACCACTTGCGGTTCTAGAAGCAATTAGGGAAGGCCTCGGCAACGACCGAGCTTACGTCCTAATTGACGAACTCGATCCCGTCGTCGTCAACACCATGTTCGGCCGACTGCGGGACGAACTCTGGCGATTCCAGATCACTTGGATCGTCGCCGCGAATGACGCCGACGAGGCCGCATATATGACGCCACCAGTCGATGCATTCTTCGAACGGACATTCCGCATTCCGGGTCTTACCGTCAGTGAGGTGTTCGAACTGTTGAAAAGAAGAGGCATCGCCGCCGAAAAACTATTATCGGTCGAAGACGACGACGTAAATCGCTCTGGCAGAACAGAGGTAACTCCCCGCGAGGCAATTGAACTGGGGCGACTGAGTACGGAGGATCCGGCAACTCAAAAGGCGATGCGCGGACAAGCTTCCAAGGCCTATGCCATGGGTCGTCCTTACAGCATGGCTTATACAGAACTGGAAGCGCTCGGACCCGTGAGTGCGTCCGATGAGCGCTTGCTGAAGCGCCTTGGATGGACGCGGGAGCGAGCCAGCCAGGTGTTAAGAACGCTTGAGACCGCTGGGGTTGTTGAGACCTTTACCGAAGCCCGAGGCAAGCCCGGGCGTCCGCGAAAGCTCTACCGCATAAAGGGTCTTCCGAATGGCTGACTCTTTTAGTGGCGGCGACATAGTTCGATTAGATGACGCGCGCGCGTTTGACGCAACCCATGGTTTCGAGGCGCTGGCTCCGCTCCATGTTCCGTTCGACACGATCACTGAGGGAGGAGAAACTGAGGCTCGCTTACTGCGACTCATAAAGCAAGGGCGCCGTATGGTGCTGGTGTGAATGCCGATCGAAACCAG
>PMOE01000028.1 GCA_003161575.1 Acidimicrobiaceae bacterium
CCCTTTTCGATCAGCATTTACAGAGGCGTTCTCCCAGGCCTGCTTCGGGTCCTCGCCAGCCCTCAGGGGTTCCGACTCCCCATCTCTGACACTGGCGATCACGCCGCGATGATTCTCGACCACATGCGCCAGCAGATCACGTGCTGTCCACTGCTCGCAGGGAGATTGAGCCCCCCACTGGTCAGGGGCCACGGCCTTCACCGCGGCGCCGAAGCCGCTCGACACCACCCGGTAACTATCTTGGACGTCGGTCATCCCAGGAGTGTATGTCGCGTCTTGACCGCGCTGAAAGTGCCGAGTCCGAGCGGGGTGGAGGGTAGCCCCGAACACCGGCTCGGGGCGCATTATCTGCCAGCCAATGTTTGCTGACGACTAAGCGCCCATAAACTGCACCCTGGAGACACCCCTCGGCCAGGGGCTGCGCGGACAATTCTCTGGAAACTTACGGGGAGGTGTCGATCTGGCTCTCTCCCGTTCGACGCAATGGTGAGAGGCTGGGAAGGTCCCGCCCTCCCGACAGAGGAGTCACTATGCCGCGTTACCTTTCGATGATCCGCGTTGACGAACAGAATCCCCCCGACGTGAGCGCGAGCCCCGAATTCCCAGAACGCATGGGGGCGCTGTTCGAGGAGATCACAAAGGCCGGGGTCATGCTGGACACGGCCGGGCTCACCCCGACTTCCGAGGGCACCCGGATTACTTGGACCGGCGGTACACTCAGCTATAAAGACGGCCCCTTCACCGAGAGCAAAGAAGTCGTCGGTGGTTACGCCATCCTCCAGGCCAAGGACAAGGCGGAGGCCATGGAGTGGACCAAGCGGTTCTTGCAGATCCATCCGGAGCACTGGACTGTCACCGCCGAGATCCGCGAGATCGCGGAAAGCTGACCAGGCAGCGCTTGCTCCACCCCAATGCGGCTGCTCTGATGGGTGGTCGTGACGGCGTCAGCCCCGACCGATTCGCTCGAAGCGGTGTTCAGGATCGAATCGGCACGCATCATCGCAGGCGTCGCTCGCATCGTGCGGGACGTGGGAATCGCCGAGGAGATCGCACAGGACGCGCTGGTGGCTGCGCTTGAGGCATGGCCAGAGACAGGTGCCCCGAGCAATCCGGGTGCCTGGCTCATGGCCACTGCCAAGCACCGTGCGATCGATCTCGTGCGCCGCAAGGAGACATACGCTCGCAAGCTGGTGGAAGTTGGTCGGACACTGGGGGAGGTGCCACCGGTCGAGCCGACAGACGCCGATGGTATTGATGATGATCTGCTGCGGCTGATCTTCATCGCATGCCATCCGGTACTGTCGCCCGACGCCCGTATCGCTCTCACACTGCGGCTGGTGGGCGGGCTCACGACGAATGAGATAGCCCGAGCGTTCCTGGTCTCGGAGCCGACGATCGCACAGCGCATCGTCCGCGCGAAGCGGTCGCTTGCCGAGGCCGAAGTTCCCTTTGAGGTCCCATACGGTACCGACCGGGCTTCCCGCGTGGCGTCGGCTCTCGACGTCATCTACCTCGTCTTCAACGAGGGCTATGCCGCTACGGCCGGCGAGGACCTGGTGCGCCCGGGCCTGTGCGAGGACGCACTTCGCCTGGCTCGCGTCCTCGCTGGTCTGATGCCGGTGGAGCCGGAAGCCCACGGCCTCGTGGCACTCCTCGAATTCCAGGCTTCCCGGATTGCGGCTCGGACGGGTCCGACCGGTGAGCCAGTGCTACTTGCGGACCAGAATCGGTCCAAGTGGAACCGAATGCTCATCCGGCGCGGCAGCGAGGCCCTGCGTCGAGCGGGCGACGGCCCGTACTCACTCCAGGCAGCGATCGCCGCGTGTCACGCGCAAGCAGTTCGCTTCGAGGACACTGACTGGACGGCGATTGCCGTCCTTTATCGCCAGCTCATGGCGTTGACCCCGTCCCCGGTGGTCGAGCTGAACCGAGCCGTGGCCATCTCGATGTCGGAGGGACCCGCGGCCGGCCTGACGTTAGTGGACGCCCTGGCCGATGAACCGGCCCTCAAGAACTACCACTTGCTGCCGAGCGTTCGAGGCGATCTGCTCGAGCGCCTTGGGCGGAGAGAGGAAGCGCGTGCGGAGTTCGAGAGGGCGGTATCCATGACCCGCAACGAACGCGAGAGGGAGCTGCTTCTGGAAAGGATCTCTTGCTCCGATCCTGTCGCTAGGACGAAAAGTTCCTCGCCATAGCCCCACACATTCGCCGTTGCATACAATACTTCCGTATGGGGCCAATCTCCGTTGGCGCCTTCAACCTGGAACGCGCCGGAACTTCTCATCTGAGCTGATAACGCACCATTTGCCGTCGACCACCAACGATACGTATCGACGGATCTGGCGAGCCCCGTGCCCCACAACGCTCATCCGTCGGAAGTGTTGGAAGTATCACCTACCGCCGGCTATGTGCCATGTCCAGGACTGCCAAACTGTCACGGTGAACTGGGCTGACGACGATGAAATCTTGGCATACGAGGCTGGCGAGGTTCTTGGCGGAGAGATCGAACAGTCGCACGAACTTCCACATGCAACACGCAACACCCCCACTTCTAGGGTCATTCGAGTGCATACCGGTGCTCGGTCCGCAATCGTAAAGTTCATCTCATCGGGAAACTCCGATCACAACTGGGGAGGATCTCGCGACCGGGCTGCCCTTCACTACTGGCAGAGGGAGGCCGATTTCTATGAAGCAGGCGTTCCAGAGCCCTTTGCCAAGGCATCGGTGCAAGCGCCCAGACTGCTCGGTGCCTTCCAACGACCGGATGGAGTAGTGCTCTGGCTCGAGGAACTTGATGGCCTATCCGGTGGTCGCCTCAGCATTGGTGACCTTGAGACGGCGGGTCGGCGGCTTGGACAAGCCCAAGCCCCGTACGCAATGGGACGGGTATCCGAGGGAGCGTTTCCATGGAGTACGAATGCCCTCTTCGCTCAACTGCACGCCTGGGATGATGTCGGATGGGATGCGATCTACGACGAGGAACTGTGGAAACAACCGCTGATTGAACGTCACTTCACCGCCCGGTTGCGAGACTCGCTCGTGCAGTTCGCCGAACACCGATGGGACGTTTTGGACATATCGAGGTCGCTTCCGCAGACCATTTGCCATCACGATGTATGGCTGAACAACATATTTTCGTTTTCTGACCACACGACACTGATCGACTGGGCCTGCGTGGGCCACGGTCACCTCGGCTGTGATGCAGGGAACATCGTGACCGATGCATGTGGCGACCTCCTTCAGCCATCCTCCCTGCTACCTGAGATCGATGGGGCGGTCTCAAGCGCATACCTCGGCGGTCTCTGGGACATGGGTTGGAAGGGTGACCAGCGGACCGTCCGTTTGGGGATCTGCCTCATGGCGGCCAAATGGTCTTGGCTCACGCCACACCTGCTGCGCAGAGCTGGCTTGGACAGCCACGCAGTATATGGTGGTGGGCCCACCGATTCCGACCATCTGTACGGTGAACGGGCGGCAATGCTCGACTACTTGGCTGCGATGGCGGACGAAGCACTGCAGCTTGCGACTGAGTTGGGCATATAGACCACTGGGCGAACGTGACCCTGATCACCGGGTGGGGGCGTCAGGATCGGGACGGATGTGGACAGTTCTTCTCCCATCCCGGTTGTACAGCCGCAGCGGGGTCAGGAACGACCAACTTCCATTCGTAATAGGCAGTCGCCAATGTGTATCCCTGATACATCTCTGGAATCGTGAGTCCGATCTCCGGTGCGTCCCCAACGCCTTGGAAGGTGGCGAATACTTGGCATCTAGTGGCGGTTCGACCCAGACTCAATACGGGTAGACGGAGTTCGGCATAAGCGATCCAGGCAGAAACGTTCACACCACCATTCGGACACAGAGGGGGACCAGAGTTGCCGGTAGGGCCGCTATCTGTCGGCTGCGTGCACTCGTCGCTCACCGGTGGACCTTGGGCGAGGGGCAGCACTTGCCGAGGCCCCTGTACTGGCCCGGAGGATACGAAGAGGTACATCGTGTAGTGCTTGCCCAGGGGAACCGCACCCGGTTCGGGCCATTGCGCAGTAACGATGTCAACCGGGTCGTAAGAGGGAACTCGCAAGACCGACACCTTTTGATGCATGGCCCGAATCACCGGCAGAACGTAGGTCAGCTGAGTGCCGATGTAGAAGGGATAGTTCTGCGCCCTCACGGGGAGAGCTTGCGCTAGCGGAACGTTGGTAATGGAGATGCCTGCACCACAAGCGAAGGTAGTCGGAGAGAGCACCGCTAACAGGATCATCTTGGGGGTGCCCAATCGACGCACCGAGCCATTGTGGCAGTCAGTGCTGATCCCTTTCTCGGGGTGCCCCCGACCACCGGCTCGGAGACACACCCAAGGACGCGAAGCTCCAGTCGAAACCGTGGGCCAAGCCCTCAGCCTTCAACTACCGACGGACCAGGGATGTCGGTATGGCCGCTGCGATGGCCAGGGAGCAGAGTGCGGGTTTGTTGTGTGCCGTCCTCGTGGAGGAAGGAAGCGCCACAGACAAGGTACTCGGTTCCCTCGGGCTTCTCGTCATGTCGATCATCCACGGGGTCAAGGAGAAAACTGGTCCCTTGCCTCCGCCGGAGGGCCGAGGCATCATCGGATGCCCTCGCGCCGCTGCACAGGGCGGAAGGAGACTCCGTTGTGATACGAGAAGAATTGTCCAGACTCTTCAAGGTTAAAGAACGACACCGGCGACTGCTCGCGCGCCTGGTACTTGCGTTCGGCCTGTCCATGTTGGTCTACGCCGCCGGCGCAGTGCTTACATGGGTATTCGAGAGCGGCCAGAAAGGCGGGGATATCAAAGGATTCGGTGACGCAGCCTTCTTCGCCGCCGTGCAATTGCTGACCGTTTCGTCGCAGATCAAGAACCCGCTCACAGTGGCCGGCAGGATCGTGGATGTCGGCCTCGAGGTGTGGGCCATCTTCGTCGTCACCGTCGTCGCAGGCAGCTTCGCCACTTTCTTTAGCTCGGGCGACTCGAGCTAGTCCCAGCGCACATGCCGGAGGCCATCGACTATCCCCTAACGCTGCCGGCTCGGGGCGCATCCTAAAGGCCGTCCACCAGGCCGACACGAACGTGAAATTAGGCTCCCGCTATGGCCGGGTTTCGTCGAGCGACGCCATACTTATTGGTGCAGCGTTGGCAGCCCTCTCGGTCGGAGCAGCGATCGTAGGAGTAGCTGGTTCTCAGTCGCCTGGAGCGGTGCTCCAGCGGGCTGCAGCCTCGACGATGAATTCCTCCAGCTTGGAGTTCCGAGGCGTGACGAGGTACCAGCTGTTTGGTCATGGCGGCTCGGCAAGTACCCTCCAAACCGAGACAACGACTGGCAGATATCGATCACCTAACAAGTGGGTGATTGTCTACAGCACGGGTCAATCGCGACTCACCTATGTCTGGGTCGGCGATAACGAATACCTTCCAGCTCGACCCGGACACTGGATTCGGTCTCCTCTTTCAGATCCGCTGACGACAGCCGTCGGTGTTATCCAAGGTTTCGTCCCTCCGCTTGCTCTAATGTTGAACGTCAGCCACGTCACCCATCGTGGAGACTTTTTCACCTTCTTCATCCCATCTGTCCCACTTCCGTTTGGATGGACGGGAAGCCCCCCCAAAAATCCCCCTCCACCGAAGGTGGCCAAAGATGTATTCGCTACCGCAACTCTCCGGGGAGGCTACGTCTGGTCCCTCTCGTTTCCACGGGGCGTATCCGGTGCAGGCGAGAAGCTACCTCCAATGGCCTGGTGGATTAACAATGTTGATCTGGCTCCGAACGTGGCCGTCCCTCTTGGGTAACTTGTCCGCCTCCTGTTAACCCCGCCGTCTCGCGACGTATCCCAGAGGAGCGTCGGGAAAGTGGGCCTAGCTCCAGTAAGCCAAGATTGCTTCATGAGCCGAGTCTCGCTTGACGAAGTCATCACGGCGTTCTCCGCTCGACCGGTCAGGGGAATACGGATCGTGGGAATCGACGGCCCGGCTGGCTCGGGGAAGAGCACCCTCACGCGTCGGCTCGCCAAGCGGACCGCTGCATCGGTGGTCGAGATCGACGACTTCGTTTCGTGGAGTGACTTCGCGGGTTGGTGGCCACGGTTCAATAATCAAGTTCTGCAACCACTGTTGCGGGGCGAGGACGCCCACTACCAAATACGAGATTTTGAGAATGATCCCTACGGCAGATCGCTCGGCCGCTGGAAGACCTTGCCGTGGACGCCATTCGTGATCTTCGACGGCGTCACATCCACACGTCAAGCGGTCGCCGACCTCCTCGCATACCGCATCTGGGTTGAGGCTCCCTATGAAACGCGGCTGGCACGCGGCCTGGTGCGTGACGGCGCGCAAGCTCGACATCTCTGGCTGGCTTGGATGCAGGAGGAACGAGCCTTTTTCTTGAAGGACGCCACGCGGGAGCGTGCCGACCTGTTGGTGGACGGCGACGCGTCGAGCAGTGTCATCAACGCCGAAGATGAAGTTGTCACCAAAGATAGAGAGTGAAGTCTTGTGGCATTGGGCGACACCAACTGGCTCGACTCCTGTAACCCGGCTGGGTGCCTTGCTGCCGGGAGTGGGTGCACAATTTCGTAGCTGTGCCCGGGATTAGGGATGGTCTTCTGACCGGTTGTGCTCACGGCGAACCACACGTAGTATAGCGTTGGCGCTATGTGGGGACAGGTCGAGCTTGAACCAGAGATTCAGGAGTGGTTCTTCGCCCTCAACGATTCTGACGCCGAACGGGTCCGGTTCCACATCGATCGCCTTGCCGAGCTCGGAGTATCCCTCGATGAGCCCCACACCCGGCAGCTGGACGGAAAGCTGCGTGAGTTGCGGTTCTACCTCGGAGGCCGGCCGATGCGGATCACTTACTGGATCGCACCGGGGAGACGGATCGTCCTGCTCACGGTCTTTGCGAAGACCCAGCGCCAGGAGCGACGAGAGATTCGTCGAGCGAGAGAAGCCATGGAACGGTGTGCCGCCGAGGCTCACACCGCAGACGACGAGGAGTGAGACCGATGGCCGAGCGAAAGAGTTGGGATGAGGTCAAGGCTGAGAGGCCCCAGAGTGAGGAGGGCCGGGCTGCCTACGAGGACGAGGCCCGGATCAGCGCGTTTCGATCCCTGGTGTACCGCCTTCGCACCGAAGCCGGGCTGACTCAGGCAGAGCTTGCCGAACGGATGGGAACCACCCAGTCTGCGATTGCCCGAATGGAGGGTGGCGGGGCACGCCCGACCCTCGAGACCCTCGAGAAGCTCGCTGGTGCGATCGGGGGGGAGCTCGTGGTCGGAGTCGGGGAGAACCTCTCGGACAACCGGAGCATCGCCAAGCTCGTCCGAGACGGCCACGCCGTCATCCGCCACGCCAGCTGACCCCCAACGCCATGTTCATCGTCCATGGGACGAAGAAGTTCCGCGACCGTGTCAACGGCCAGAAGCCAGAGAGTGCCGAGCATCCCACGACGGCATTGGGCAATTGGTATGCGACGGTGCTGTTCACGAGACCTCAGGCCGCTCTCTTCGTCAACGAGTTCACGCTGATGCCGATACTGGTTCATCTCGCTCCAGCCGCGACAGTCATAGAGCGATTTCCAAGCGCTGCAGCTGCAGTGTTCGGGCGACTGGGGCTCAATGAGGCGTTCATCAGGTCCGAGGGCCAAGAGATGGCGGAGCACCGGCTCATGAAGACTCAGAGCCGCAGTCTTCTCGGGAGCATGAACGAGTTCGCCTTCATGGCCAAGGTCTACTGCGACGAGGACGGCGGCTACGACCCGGTCGACCTGTCGTTGAAACTCTCCGAGGTTCCCTGTGGCCCCCTGTACCCCAGGCAAGTAAGCCCAGATCGTGAACTCACCGCATTTGTAGCGGAGTGCTGGGGATAGCAGCGACGACGAGCGGGCCTGCTTGCTCGAGTTGCCTGCCCCAGACCGCCGGATAGGTGAGATGGAACCAACCTGCTGAAACTGATCAGGCTGCCGAGGTTTGCAGGTCCTCGCCACGACCAGCGAGGACCGCTGCCCGTTCGGAGATGCCCCTCTCTTCGCGCCCCGTCTTCCCGGCCAGGTGGTGCACCACCGGGGACACGGACGGGGGAAGAGGCGTTAGGGGGAGGGAGGGAACGCCCCCGGGGTTCATTGATTCCCAGCCGGCTGGCCTGGTGACCGCACATTCGGCACCTGCCGACGATCGCCCAAGCTCGAAGGCTCCGCTCGCTAGTCCTCTGTGTTCGCTCACCCACAGCCCGGTGGCCTTAGTGGCTCGCGAACAATGGAGTACGGTCGCCTCAGGTCGTCCGACCGGACGAACAGCCCGAGGAGGCGGAGTGACAGGTCAGGCAGCTGTCTCCGTTCTCCGGCGGGGCGTGGCCGCGCTCGCCCCGGTGCTCGTGCTCGGCACCTCGATGCTGGGGAGCGTGCCGTCGGGAGCCTCCGCTGCCGCTCCGGTCTGGTCCGGTGGCACAGCACCGCTGCCTCCCAACGCCAGGGGGTCGGCCTCCATCGTGGCCGCCGCCTGCCCGGCACCGGGGGACTGCGTGGCGGTGGGCTCTTACAATGCGACGTCGTGGTACACCTACGGCGTCTTCGAAATGCTGTCGGGGAGGACTTGGAGCGCGCTCGAGGCACCCCAGCCGATGAACGCCGGCACCGAGGCTGACCAGAGCGAGTACTCGACGATCACCTCGGTCTCGTGCTCGAGCCAGACCAGCTGCGTGGCTGTCGGCTATTACGAGGATGATGCCGGGCCGAACAAGGGCTACTTCCACGGGTTGATCGAGACGCTGTCCGGCGGGACTTGGGTGGCGGCTCCGGCACCCCAGCCGGGGAACTCGGGGACTGACCTCGACGGCGACCAGAACGCCAAGCTGGAAGGCATCAGTTGCGTCACCCCGGGAGCCTGCACCGCCGTCGGTTCGTACAACGACGCGAGCGGCTCGTCCTACGGTCTGATCGAGTCCCTGTCCGGGGGTAACTGGACCGCCACGGAGGCACCCGAACCGGCCGACGCCGGTAATGACGGGGCCGGTACCCAGGATGCCACCCTGACCGGTGTCGCATGCTCGTCGACCGCCTTCTGCGCACTGATCGGCAAGTACAACGACGACGTTGGAACGGGCGACTCCTACGGTCTGATCGAAACCGGGTCGGGGTCGACCTGGACGCCGACCGCCGCCCCCCTGCCCCCCGGTGCGGGCACCGACGCCGACCCGTTCCACGGGAGCACGCTGTCGGCGGTTACCTGCTCGTCCGACGAGAACTGCGCCGTAGCCGGAAGCTATCGCACTGGCACGGGTCCGATCGTCGCACTCGTCGACGAGCTGACGTCACGAGTCTGGGGCGCCACCGTCCCGCCCTTGCCGCCCGGCGCCGACCTCCAGGTGTCGATCCTCTATGGGATCGCGTGCCCCGCGGACGGTGCCTGCGTGGCGGTCGGCACCTACCAGGACACGAAGGGAGCCATGTGGGGACTGATCGACACCGTATCGGCCGCGACCTGGACGGCGATCCAGGCGCCCGAGCCCCCGGGTTCTGGCAGTGTGCCGGGCGCCGTCTCCAACGGGCTCAACGCCATTTCGTGCCCTTCTTCGGGGTACTGCGTGGCCGTCGGGTCCTTCGTTACTCCGACCAGCGGCCCCCAGGGCCTGGGCGAAACCCTCTCGGGAGCTACATGGGCCGCCACCCCGGCGGCTCTCCCTCCCGGCGCCGCCACCGATCCGTACAGTGAGAGCGGTTTTTCGGCCGTCGGCTGCGCCGTGTCGTTCTGTGCCGCTGTCGGGAACTACATCGACCAGGGCCTGCTCAACATCAACCAGGCACCCCCTCCGCCAGCGCCGACGCCCGGCTACGACTTGGCAGGCGCCGACGGCGGGGTCTTCGTCTTCCCGGTGGGCCAGTCCTCGGGCTTCTTCGGCTCGCTCCCGGGTCTGGGGGTCAAGGTGTCCAATGTCGTCGGCATCGTGCCGACCAACAACTTCACCGGTTACGACCTGGTCGGATCTGACGGCGGGGTCTTCGTCTTTCCGACTGGCCAGTCCTCTGGCTTTTTCGGCTCACTGCCCGGCCTCGGGGTCAAGGTCTCCAACGTTGTCGGCATCGTGCCCACGAACAACTTCAACGGCTATGACCTGGTGGGCAACGACGGCGGGGTCTTCGTCTTCCCCACCGGCCAGACCACGGGCTTCTTCGGCTCGCTCCCGGGGCTGGGCGTCCACGTCTCTGACATTGTCGGCATCGTGGCCACCCCCGGTGGTGGTGGCTACTTCCTGGTGGGCAAGGACGGGGGGGTCTTCACCTTCGGCAACGCCCCGTTCTTGGGCTCTCTGCCAGGGATCGGGGTCACCGTCTCCAACATCACCGGCATCGCCTCCACCCCCACCGGGAAGGGCTACTACCTGGTCGGATCCGACGGAGCGGTCTACGCCTTCGGCGACGCCACATCCCATGGATCCCTACCGGGACTCGGAGTCACCGTCTCCAACGTCGTGAGCATCGTGCCCACCCCTGACGGTGGGGGCTACTGGCTCATCGGCTCGGACGGGGGAACGTTCGCCTTCGGTGACGCCGCCAGCCAGGGATCACTCCCGGGGCTCGGGGTCCACGTGAACAACATCGTAGGAGCGGTGCCGACCGGCTGAGGAGGTGCCCCCTACCGCCGGGTGTGGGTCGCACTTCCGGCGCCCAGATCGGCGCACTGGGGGAACTTCTCGGCCCGGCATTGGGTGCGAGCGCTATGGGACACCTATCCAGGCGCAGATCGCCGATTCGGAGCTCAACTACGTACCCCGCTGACCTCAGTCCGTAACCGGCGGGTCGGCGCGTGGAACATTAATCTTGAACCTCGGGCTGCGTCTTGACCCGTATTCGGTTCCAATCCATGAGACAGGAGGTAGTAGCCGTGGCGAGCAAAACGGTTAGCGCCAGCATCACCATCAAGGCCCCGGCCGAAGCCATCTTCGCGGTCCTCGTCGACCCCGCGAAGCATGCCGCGATTGACGGCACGGGCTGGGTCAGCGATTCCCTCGACCGCCAACCTTTGTCAGCATCGGGACAGATCTTCCGCATGGCCATGTACCACGCCGGGCATCCGAACGGGAACTACGAGATGGCCAATCGGGTCCAGGTGTTCGATCGGCCGCATGCCATCTCCTGGGAGCCGGGCTACGACCCAGGCGACGGTAACCTCCGCTTCGGTGGCTGGATCTGGCGCTACGACCTCGCTCCGCTCGGCCCGTCCGAGACTGAGGTCAGGCTCTCTTACGATTGGTCAGCGGTGCCCGAGGTCGTGCGCCAAACAGGACCCAAGTTCCCACCTTTCTCCCCTGATCACCTGGACAATTCGTTGACCCACCTCGCCGATCTGGTCGTTGCCTGAGCGAGGGCCCCCGGAGGAAGCCGTGTCCCGACATAGCGACCGATCCGGGAAGTTGCAGCTATCCAATAACGCGCGTCCGTCAATCGTGCTCATGGTGTCCCCGTTCACCGGCAGTGGGGCGCAGCAGAAGGACCGTTCCCGACCTCATTGGGACCGAAGTAAGGCCCTCAGTGGCTGGGTGGCGTCGCTGTGCAACCGATGCACGGGCCCAAACCGTTGAAGTAGGCCGGGATGCTCGGCGAGTCCGTGGGGGGATTGGTCGGGAGCAGGACCGGGGCCCGTGGAGTCAGATTGAAGTCGAAATCGTTGACCATGTTGCCCAGGATCTTCTCGTCCTCGCGCACGTCGGGCCGGGGGTCGGGGCGGCCGTCGGTCTTCGGGTTCAATCTTGATCCGCCCAGAAAGTCGTCCTCGATGAATTTGAGATAGGCGTCGCTCGAGAGCGTCTGGTGGTCGATGTAGCCCGCCTTGGCGTAGGGCGAGATCACCATGGCAGGGACCCGCAGCCCGTAGCCGTTCTGGTCGACGGGGGGCGGCACGACGTTGTCATAGAACCCGCCCCAGTCGTCCCACTGCAAGAAGATGGCGGTCGAGTCCCAGTCAGGACTCTTCATGGCGGCATTGATCACGGCGGTGACGTAGGCCTGACCCTGGTGCACGCTGGCCGGCGGGTGCTCACTGTCGGCCTGGGACGGAGTGACCCACATGACCGATGGCAGGGTTCCCTTCTTAGCCTCAGAGAAGTAGTTGTTCAGCGGTTGGATGTTGCGGATCTGGTGGTCCTTCTGCACGTCTTCGAAGATGGGGAGTGGGTTCCAGATGCCAGGAGTAAGGTAGCTCTGCGCCACCGGTGGACAGGCCACGGCCGAGTCGTTCTCGCAGTCGGGCTGGTCGCCGGTCTGCACGTAATAGGCCCACGTGACGTGCTTGTTGTACAGAAGCCAGGTGATGTCGGTCCAGGCATTCGTGACATCCGCCGTTCCGGTGTTGATGGCCTGGTCCACGTATTGCTGCATCTGGGCCGGCGTGTACGGGCCCTTGATCTCGTTGACGCAGCTCGAGGGCGCTGGGCTCGAGCACTTGGCCGACCAGCCCGACACGAGGTAGAGGTGATCGGGCAGCGACCACGATGCCACGGGCTCGAACATGTGGTCGTTGAGCACGAAGTCCTTGGCGTAGGTCCAGTAGTTCGGGATCTCCGCCGCCGTGTGGTAGCCCATGACATCGGGTGTCGCCGAGTTCGAACAGGCAGGGTTGTCGACCGTGCTCGCTCCGCATCCCTTCTTGCCTTTCGCTGCCTGGGTGATGAATCCGTCCATCTTCCCCCCGTTGACGTCGACGCGCGCACTACCTTCGTTGTGCGGCCCGCCTCCGTTGACGTCGGCCGTGTCGTGGTATGGCGCTTGGCACCCGCCTGTCGGCATGGGCACGCACACCGTCGGCACGCCATTCGTGCTCGGAATGCCGTCGGCACCCGGATAGGTGCCGAAGTAGCTGTCGAACGAGCGGTTCTCCTGCTCGATGACGATGATGTGCTTGATCTTGTGGATGCCGGCCGCCACCTCGTAGTGACCCGTCGACCCACCGCTCACCCGTTCGGGGGAGGCGGCCGGCTGCGCGGGCGAGCTGCCGCAGGCGCTGAGCGCCAACGCCAGCACGGCGACGCTGCCCGAAGCGATGACGTCAGCGGCGCCACGTCGTGGCGATCTCACCCCTCGTTTCATGGGTGTCTTCCCTTCGACTAATTGCGGTGCTGTGTCATGAGGTCGGGTTCCCCAGGCTGGCGCTGCATCAGCGCGCGGTGCCACCCGGTGAATCGAGTGGACGCGCCCGCAGGCAAGACGCTATCGGAGGGTTCCGTATGACCCTGCCACAGATCACCGGCTCTGTGCGCGTTCCCGACACACGAGTCTTGTGGCAATCTGTGCACTCATGCACGCCGTCCAGATCGTCTTCGCGGTCGTTTGGGTGGCGTTTTGGCTGTATTGGCTAGTGGCAGCCTTTTCCACGAAGAAGGGCCGGATTCCCTGGTCTCGGTACGTCGGAAGCAGGGCAGCGATCGTCCTGATCGCGATTGTCCTGCTCCGCCTGGGCGTCTTTCGGGGCAACGGTCACAATACGGATCATGCGTGGCGTGCGGGTCTGGGTCTTTTCCTGCTCTGCCTCGGACTGGGCTTTGCGATCTGGGCCCGTCTGCATATCGGGCGTAACTGGGGTACTCCGATGACCAGGAGAGAGGAACCTGAACTTGTAACCAGCGGTCCGTATCGTCTGGTCCGACATCCGATCTATTCGGGCATCTTGATCGGCGGCGTCGGAACAGCAGTGGCTCTGGGCTGGTTCTGGCTGACCGCCGTGGGACTGGCTGGGATCTACTTCTTCTATAGCGCGACGGTCGAGGAGCGCTACTTGACTGCACAGTTTCCGGACACGTACCCCGCGTACAAGCACTCGACCAAGATGCTAGTGCCGTTCGTTCTCTAGAGGATGTTTTGGCGGCCACCTCGCCCCGACCACCGGAACCGAGGCGATCAGCGACCGGGTATCCGAAGCGCCTTGGCAACTTGAGACTCAAGCTCGGCAAAGAGACCCTCTTCGAGCTTCCTGACCTCCGATTGCATTTCTCGTCGGGAGTAGTGGCCCGTCGGAACCTCACCGGTAACTTCGATCCCAGTGGACTTGTGAGTCAGCGTCAACCTGGAACCACTTTCGCCGAGCGCCCGTGATTTTCCCGACCAATTGTTCCCACGCACGACTCCCGACCCGCCTCGTGAGGTCCATTCGATCTCGTCTTTAGGGAGGGTCCAAGGCGTCGGCACCGGACACAAAATACCCCGAGGCCCTCCGGTATCGCTCCCCATTGTCTGGTGACCCAGACCTTGCTGCCGGGAGTGGGTCGCTTCATGAACGTCCCGATATTCCGCGCGATGCCGTGGCGTCATTACGCTTCAGTGCGTGGACCTAGGCAGAGTCGGCGTCTGGTGGAGCGCTTCGTGGCGAGCCGACGACGGCTCGACCAACGTCGCCGCAGAGCTGGAGGACCTCGGCTACGGGGCCCTGTGGTCCTCGGGTGGCTTCGAGCCAGGCCTGACGGAGCGCTTCGAGCGCCTGCTCTCGGCCACGACACAGATGACCGTCGCGAGCGGCATCGTGAGCATCTGGGCATCCTCGCCCGACGAGATCGCCCGGGCCGTGGCCGATCTCGACGCCCAGTACCCGGGACGCTTCGTCCTCGGCCTGGGGGCGAGCCACGCCCCGATCGTCGAGAACTATTCCCGGCCCTATTCCCACATGGTGGGGTACCTCGATGTGCTCGACGCTGCCGGGCCGGTGGTGGGCAAGGACCGACGGGTGCTCGCCGCGCTGGGCCCGAGGATGCTGGAGCTGGCCCGGGACCGAGCCGCCGGAGCGCATCCGTACTTCGTGCCCGTCGAGCACACGGCCCGTGCGCGCACGATCCTCGGTGAAGGTCCCTTATTGGCCCCTGAGGTCACTGTGGTCTTGGATCGGGACCCCACGACGGCCCGTGAGTTGGCGAGGACTTTCACCGCCGGCTACCTCACCTTGCCGAACTACGCCAACAACCTCCGCTCACTCGGCTTTGGGGACGACGACCTGGCCGGCGGGGGAAGCGACCGCCTCGTCGATGCCGTCGTGGCCTGGGGGGACGTCGACGCCGTGGCCACCCGCATCCGGGAGCATCATGCTGCCGGGGCTGACCATGTCTGCGTCCAGGTGCTACCGGCAGGGGACTCGTTCCCCCTCACTGCATATCGAGAGCTGGCGTTCGCCCTTCTTGACGCCTGACCCGCCGTGGAGGGGCCAAGCGCAATCCTGAATCACCGATCGCAGAGTGCCGATACCGAACGGATCAGAGTGTCCCCATCGCCGGCTCGTGGTTACCCGGGATTGCAGCGCACCGCAGACCCCGTTGCGAGTCCACGCGCTCAAGGCGAGCAGCTCGTGGCGATAGATGAACGTCGGCACACCGCCAAGGTAGGGTGCATTTCTCCTATGACTGCCACGGCCACGATCGAGCACGTTCACGCTCTGACCGCGGATCCCGACACGGTCTATGCCATCATCGAGCGGGATGGGGCGGTGATCCTCGAGGGGCTCCTCAGCGCCGAAGTCGTCGCCCGGGTCAACGACGAAGTCGGGGCAGTCCTCGACGCCGCCGATCCCGACGCGGAACTGTTCAACCCGATCATGAAGGCGTTCCACGGTCCCCGCACGAAACAGATCACGGGCGCCTGCGCCCTCTCCCCGACGTTTGCCACCGAGGTGATGTGCCACCCGCTGCTTTTGGCCCTGTGCGACCGTATCCTTCTTCCGTCGTGCGCGCGCTACCAACTCAATCTCGGCCACCTCCTCCAACGCGGACCAGGGGCGGAGGAGCAGTTGCTCCACCGTGACGAAGCGGTCTGGAGTGACGTGCCCAAGCCAGCGCCTGAACTGCAGATGGCGGCCGTAATCGCCTTCGTCGACTTCACTCGGGAGAACGGCGGCACCCGCATCGTCCCCGGCAGCCATCGCTGGCCTGACCGGAGCCTGCCACCGGCTGAGCAGTTCGCGCACCTGCCAAAGACAGAGGAGCAGATTGCGTACGCGGAGATGCCAGCCGGCTCTGCTGTGGTCTACACGGGCGGGACCATCCACGCCGGAGGGTCCAACACCATGGAGTTCCCTCGCCGGGGGGCTCATCTCAGCTACTGCCTGGGGTGGTTGCGGACCGAGGAGAACAATTACCTGGCGGTTCCGCCGACGATCGCAGCCAAGCTCCCCCGCCAGGCCCAGGAACTGCTCGGCTACGCCGTTCACGACAGCATCCCTCGTGGCGGTGGCTACCTCGGTATGGTGCGGATGCAAGACCCGGTCGAGCTTCTCGGCCGGCACGAGCTCTAGTTGCGTCAGGGGCTGGATCTCCCAGAGTCGCGCTGGATTTTCATACCGGCCCGTCACGAAACGGCGGCCTGAGGTTACATCGGGGCTAAGCGGTGTTTGCTGCCTTGCAGTCGACAGTGTCCCAGTTCGCCGGGATGGAGCCACAGTCTCGTAAACGGTCGGACTATCGGGTCAGGCGGGGCTGTCCTCAAACGGCGCGCCACCGAAGCTGAATATTCCGCCGTCCGCCGCCACTAGCCAGTAGCCGGATGATCCCGCGGGAGCCATCGCCACGATGGGCTCGTTTAGTGGCTGTCCACCCATTGAACCCGAGAACGGTTCGTTGAAACAGAAAATCCCTCCGTCGCTCGCCACGAACCGATATCCCGAACCGTCGGGCGCGGCTTCCATACCGACAATCGGTTTGTTTAAGGGAATGGAGCCGGTCGAACCGGAGAACGGAGCATTGAACGCGAAGATGCCTCCATCGGCAGCTACGAGCCAATATCCGCCAGTCGCCGGGTCCACGGCCATACCGACGATGGGTTGATTGAGATGACTACCCCCCATTGATCCATAGAATTTCGCATCGCCGAAGGCGAAGATGCCTCCGTCGGAGGCCACTTCGTAGTACCCACCGCCATCAGGCGTGGCGGCGATGCCGACGATGGGCTCGTTGAGCGTCATTCCGCCGGTTGAACCGAAGAATTGTGCATTTCCGTAGGCGAAGATCCCCCCGTCTTTTGCGGCCAACCAGTAGCCCTCACCTTCTGGATCTTGTGCCATTCCTACGATCGGCTGATTCAGCTGAGTCGTGGGGCCGAGGGTGCCAAAGATCGATGCATCGCCGTAGCTGTATACCAAACCGTCAGAGCCGACCATGGTGTAGCCCTGGGCGTCAATGCTCGGCACGGCTGCGACAATCGGTGCAGTTACGCTTCCCGTGCTCACTGCGGTAAATCCCGAGGTTCCACATTGACTATTCAAAGGCATTGTGCCGATGGTGGTGAACGCTTCCTCCACACCGCTCGTTGTCGTGTAGCTCACCTCAACCTCGATGTGGGTATCAGTTCCGAAATCGAGGCCGACGGCCCCGGATGATCCGCTGGAGCCATCCATATTGATGGTCGCAGGTGTTGTGCCACCTGCGAAGTTTGGGCCCTCTTCACCCACAATGAAGTACACGTGGGAGTTTTGGGCGAGCGCGGGAATATTGAAGACATAGACATCGACGTAGTTGGTCGGAGCTGGCGCCGGAAACGGATTTCCAGGAGGGGTGGCGGTTTGAAAACATCCCCCGACCAAGATCGCGTAGGGCGCGGTGCTGGCCACAGCCCCAGGGACCGCGACGACGCTAAGCGTCAGCGCCGACAGGGAGAAACTCGCAAGTCCAACAAGACTCAACAACATGCGCCGTCGCCACGCGCCACCTACGGTGCTCTGCATCCATTCCCCCGCTCAGTCTGGTTAACTCACGTTTGGGACTGCACCCTAGGCGGAGCCCAGTTGCTGTGCACGGACCGTTGCTTCAAAGGGCGAGACGACTTTCAATGGTCGGGTCCGCCTCCATGAAATCGAGACTCGTTGCGACGTTGGAGGGTGGCGCATCCCTGGCGCCCCCTGTCGATCGTCCACGAAACCTCGAATGCCCGGGCGACGAATCGAAGATTGGAAGGTTGATCTAGGAACCGGAAAGCGCACGGTTTGAACGAAGTTTCTGCGTATCCCCGATCGCCGGCTCGGTGACCCTCTTTCGCTGGATCAATCCCTTTGAGAGCGGCGTAGCGACGAGAGTGCACGGAGCGACAGGACAGTGAGCCATCCGAACCCGGATGCGACCGATATCCGCTGGAATACCCCTCCCTTTCCAGCAAGGCGTGATTCGTGACCGAAGGCAGCGCCGAACAGCAGGAAACTTCCCACCATCGCGAGGCTCGATCCTGCCGACAAGCACGCCCAGTGGTACTCCCTACGCCGTGCGGCAACGAGCGCGCTGGCCAGGCCGGCCACGGGTATACCGGCGAAGATCGGTATCGCACAGATGTTGTGCAGCTTGCCCTCACGAGAAAGGGTGATCTCGGCCGGGGAAGATTTTCCGGATCCGTGTTTGCCACGTGTCCGTGGGAAGCCGCTCACCGGATCGGTGACGAATACCCCCGAACCGATCAGACCAACGCCAACTCCCGCGACCAACGACGGAACTATGTGAGGAGCCACGCTCTGCCGAGAGCACCGGCCCAAGCCTAGGGCGGCAGAGGAATAGAGAACCCCAGCAACGATGAAGTTCGCGCGCTGCTGCCACCCTCTATCACCAGCCGCCAGCGAACTCACCGCGTGTCGATGCCAGTCATACCCCTGACGCCTCGCCCCGATCGCCGTGAAGGCCAGGACGAACATCGGTCCGGCCACGATTCCGCCCGCGACCTGAGCCTTGGTCTTGCTTTGGCTGTCTTTCGGCACCCCCACTCGGAGCACGCTATTGCAAGCAATGAGGACGGGCACGAGGGGTAGCCCCTAACGATGCCGGGATTGGGCGCATGTCGACCAGGTTCGGTGCCCGGCTACCCCTTGAGGTACATAGCCAGCTTCGCCAGGGATGATGTCAGGCCGGCGGCGTGATCCTCGGCGGAAATCCCGTCGGGGACGTTCTCGGCAGTGACGTCGACGCGAGTTCCCCCATTGACTGCGGAAACTTCCCAAGTCATGGTCATCGTGCCCGCAAAGGCGGCATCATTAGAAGTGAAATCGACCGCTTGGACGACCCGGACACCGGGAACGAGGTCGATAAAGCGAGTCTCAACGACGTCCGTGTCCGAAATGGTTTTGGCCTTTCCAGAATTAGCGTCGGCGTAGGTCAGCACCATTCGACACGACCCGCCTGGGCGTCGGGTCGAACTCTTCGAACCTTCCGGTCATTGTTCCGGGTGGCAACCACACTTCCAGAGCTTCAGGATCGACGAGGGTGGCATAGACGTGGTCAGGCAGGGCAGCGATAAAGCGAGAAGCCCAGTCGGTGCTAGGCACCCTCCTAAGGTACCGAGAGAACAAACCCTAGAGGTCGCCCCTCGCCCCGACCACCGGGGTCGGGGCGCATCATCCGCACAACCCACCCTTGGCGTGATCAGCAGGGCTACGAGCCTCAGCGCCGTCCACAGTGCGGCCCGGGTCAGTTGGCAGGGCCACGCGAACCGCGTACGACGTTGAGAACTCGGCGGCCTGCAGATTGGGTGTCTCGGTACACGTCGGTGAAGCCCGCGGCCTCGACATCGCTCATGAGTTGGTCAACCTGATCACCCGTGAGGCCTCCATGGGCACCGGGTTTGACGAGACGTTCGACAAGTAGCAGGCGGCCGTTGGGCGCCAAGACGCGAACGGCTTCGGCCAAGCCGTCAGCGCGATTGCTCCAGTGGTGGACCGAGCTGAGCGCCCAAAGAACCGTAGCGTCGTGGTCGGGGAGCGGGATGCGCTCGGCGGACCCCTGGACAAGGGCCACGTTGCGCGTGCGACCGAGGGCATTGAGCCACCGTCCGAAGCGCAGCATGGTGGGCGATGGGTCGACTCCGGTGGCGTTTGCGCATCGACCGGCGGCGACCCGAACTGCAGTTCCGGGACCACAGCCGATGTCGACCACCTGATCGTCGGGGGTGAGTCCCGCGAGATCTGCGACGCATCTGCCCACGGGACCACGACCAACAGTCATCGATATGGCGAAGAATGCGTTGAAGAGCGCACTGTGCTGATGGTAAGCCCCGTGATCCGAAGAGTTGTTGGATTGAGTCATTGAGTTCTCGATCACAGGCGGCGGACCTTCAAGCCTGGAGTGTCCCATAATCGACGACTGCAAGAAGCCCTCTGGGTCGCCCAGATCACCGGATCGTAGTCGCTGACGCGAGATGCAAAACTGGGCTCGTGGAGGACGAAGAGATAGTCGCTGACCAGGTGGCGTACTACCGGGCGCGGGCACCCAGCTATGACGAATGGTGGCAGCGTTGTGGCGCCTATGACAAGGGTCCCGAGATGGCAGCTGAATGGGATCGCCAGCTCGATCAGGTCGAAGAGGCGCTTCGCGCCTTTTCAGTGAGTGGCAGCGTCTTGGAGCTAGCGGGTGGTACGGGGTGGTGGACCGAGCGACTCGCACAAACCGCCGATCACCTGACCGTTGTCGCCTCCTCGCCTGAGGTGCTCGAAATCAACCGGATACGAACGGCCAGAGCTGATGTCGAATACGAAGTGGCCGACCTCTTCGCCTGGGTGCCACGGAGCAGCTACGACGTGGTCTTCTTCTCGTTTTGGCTGTCCCACGTTCCGCGTCAACGATGTGCGGCCTTCTGGTCGATGGTGCGGTAGTGCCTCTCACCTGGTGGCCGGGTGTTTCTCATCGACAACCACAGTGATCCTCACATCCCGGAGACGCACTTCAAGGACCCTCATGTCCTCCAGTACCTGCCGGACAGACACGTACGACGACTCGACGATGGTCATGAGTACAACGTGATCAAGGTGATGTACGAGCCGGACGAACTGGCTATGCAACTGACCGACCTCGGTTGGACGGCTGACATCAAGGCGACCCGCTGGTTTCTTTTCGGTACGGCTCACCCGAGGTAGGCGACAGCATCCCAGTACGCCGGGAGTGTGGCAGCCGACGACTGCCCTGTCCGAATCCTCGGGGATATGACAGAAGACCGATGTCCGACGGCAGTCGGCTGCGTGGTGAGAGACTCAACCCCGGGGTCGATCGACCGAGACTTCCCGGGGCTCACGACCTATCTCCGTAACCGCCACCAAGGGGCAAGATGCCAGAACACGGCCTAAGCCACGAGGAGCAGGAGAATCGCCGCCGAGCCGTCGCTGACCTGATGCCAACCACATTGTTTCTTCAGTGGATGGGCATCGTTTTCGACCGTTACAACCACGATGATGTGATTCTGCGGGTCCCTTTCCGCGAGAACCTGACGAACGACGGCACCGTCTTCCACGGAGGGGTAATCGCCGCCGCTCTCGACACGGCTGGGGCAGCGGCGGCCTGGTCCAACCACGACTTCGACAAGGGCACGCGGGCCTCCACCGTGTCCATTTCGGTGCAGTACGTGGGAATGGCCAGGCAATCGGACCTGCTCTGCCACGCCCGGACCGTCAAGCGGGGAAAGGAGTTGACCTTCACCGAGATAACAGCCACTGACACTGACGGGGTCGTAGTGGCCCATGCCGTACAGACCTACCGGATCGTCTAATCGGTGCTCGACGAAACCCGACGACCGATACCCTCATCTGACGGAGGCGTGCCCCCGACCACCGGCTCGGGGCGCACCTTCGGTCGTCCCCTACCAGGCACTTCGGGGATATCTCTTGGTGCTCGGAGAGGCCACCGTCTGGAGCCCATCGCACATGGATCAAGTGATGCGCATGCGCACCCACCAGAGGCCGACAGCAATTAGGGCAACGGCACCGCCAACAAAGATTGCCGCCTCGGACCACTGCAGCGGAAAGTAGCGGCTTGCCGGCTGGTAGGTGATTACTTGGCGCAGGTGAAAACTGTCGATGCAGCGCTGAAGGGCAGCTTGGGTCGACGGGATGGTGTGCCAGTGGGGCCCGGTGGACACGGGGATCCGGTTTGGGCACCGGCCGACTCCGGTGAATACCGCCGTTCCATTGCCCTTCAGGTTGAATTCGCCCAAGTTCTCCCAACTCTCACCCACAAGCCTCCCCGTGCCAGTCGCAATCTGTCTCGACACCACCAAGTCATTGGGCTGCGGAGGTCCGATGGTGGCCCCAATGCCGGTGCCGGTCACTTGGAGGCTGAACGGCAAGCTCGCCTTAAGTGGCGCAATCAGATTCGGCCGGACGTACTCGGACACCAGGTAGCGCGCAACGGCGTATCCCGCGATTGTGGCCGCCATGGCTGGAAGCGTCCGGCGGATGATCGTCCCCAATACGACTCCCAGCGCGAACGCGAAGAGTGCGTAGGCCACCGGGACGATGTCTCGCTGATCGAAGAACGAGTACGGGGAGTCAACGAGGCGGTCATGTGGCGAAGCCCACCAGGTGACCATGAGGCTCAGCAGGCCTGCGGTGATCACGCTCGCCGCACCGATCACAGCGACCTTGACCAGGAACCATCGCGTCCTGGTCACGCTCTGGGTCCAGGCGAGATGGTTCGTCCGCATCTCGAGCTCTCGGGCGACGAGCGGCGCGCCCCAGAAGGCGCCGAGGAGTGCCGGGACTGCCAGCATCAAGAGGTTCAGCGCGTTATGCCACTTCGCCTGAGCCTGGAAGTGTGCCCTGGCTGACACGCAGTCGTTGTGCTGGGCGCACCCGGCCACGGTCGTGTCGTAGAGGTGGACGAGGTGGGTTCCGTTTATCGCGAGAGCGATGGCCATGACAACGAGCAGTCCGGCGACGACAAGTGCCTGGGTCCGGAACTGGCGCCAAACCAGCCAGATCATGTCGTCACCTCTCCATCGAAGTGGTGGCCGGAGCGCGGATGCTTCGCACGAGCCATGTAGGCCAAGACCAGGTCTTCGAGGCTGACCGGCTCGATGGTCCATGCCTCCTCCACAGGGCCGTGGCTCCAAACGATGAGACTGCTCTGTCGGTCCGTGTGACTGGCGTCGATCACCTCTTGATTGGCGGGGTAGCCTGCAGGATCGCAGCGGGCGCCGATGAGCCGGTGGTGAGAGCTCACGAGGTCATCCACGTCGCCTGCGAGCTGGACCCGTGAGTCGGCGAGAACGATCAAGTAGTCGCAGACCCGTTCGATGTCGGAGACAAGGTGAGACGACAACACGATGCTGACTTCCTGGTCGGCGACTGTCTCCATGAGAATCTGGAGGAACTCACGACGAGCGAGAGGGTCCAAACTGGCGACAGGCTCGTCCAGCAGCAGCAGCTCTGGCCGCTTGGCGATTGCCAGGGTGAGCGCCAGCTGGGCGCGCTGACCCCCAGAGAGCTTCCCTGTTCGCTGGCTCAAATCGAGACCGAGGTCCTCGACGCGGTTCTTGGCCAGTTCGGCGTCCCAGCGGGGATTGAGATGGGCGCCGAAGCGAAGATGGTCGCGGACGCTGAAGGCGGAATAGACGGGCGGTTCCTGTGCGACGAAGCCCACGCGACCAAGGGCGGCGGCGTCACGTGCCGGAGGTCCTCCCAGCACGTCGAGTCTGCCCGCACTGGGCGCCAAGAGCCCGGCAGCAAGGTTCAGCAGCGTCGACTTTCCCGACCCATTCGGTCCGACAAGCCCCACGACGTGACCTTGAGGGATGCTCAATGTGCAGTCACTGAGCGCCCATTTGCGGCGGTACCTCTTACCAAGATCGGTCGCCTCCAGGACAGCGGTCACGGTGCGACTACTGAGGAGGCGTCCCGAAAGGACTCGATGAACAGGGCTTCGATGCCCTCGTCATCTAGTCCTGCATCACGAGCCCGTGCGATCCAGCGTTCAAGATCTCGTTGTAGCGGTCGGAGCGTCGTGGGGGGTCCATCACTCGGGGCAACGGCGACGAACGTCCCGACTCCGGTTCGGGCGACGACCAGTCCCTGGTGCTCGAGCTCTCGGTAGGCCTTGGACACCGTGTTGGGGTTNNTTGACGGTCGGGAGCTGGTCGCCGTCGTGCAGGAGACCGAGCTTGACCGCGCGCCGGACCTGCTGGACAAGCTGCAGGTAAGGCGTCACGCCTAACTTCTGATCTAGATAGAACTCGATCACCAGACCACGCTTTCACTAGGTAGCTAGTGAAAACATACACCACCATTCCCCGACGTCAAGCCATGAGGTCGGCCCTTCGAGGTGTCCCCGACCGGCTCCGGGTCGCGTTATTTTCGTTGCGGCGCGATCGGTGCTCGCGGCTCGCTAACTGACCATGAACGGCACTTCGGTGCTAGCCGTCAGCTGAAGTCGTCGCGCGTTGTGGGCGACCCTGACGGAGCGGCAGAGGATAACGGATGCAACCGACGCCGTTGCCTCAGCCACGATCTGACACGTGTTTGCTAGATGGTCGGCACCTCCAAGGGGCGCTGGATGGAATCTTGTGCTTGCAACTGTTCCCGCCCAGGATCGGCCCAATCTGGGCACCTTCGCGGCGGTGTGACACCCGCCCACGGGACCCTGGGGATCCGATCTCGGGACGGCGTCACGCGTCTCGGGTGGCCATCCTCCAGCCGCCAATCACCGACCACCCCACGATCCACCCGACGATGACGAGGATCATCGCCCAGGTCGGCATCGGCGATATCCCGGTCGGCCCGCCCCCACCCCCGAAGTGCAACGGACC
>PMOE01000054.1 GCA_003161575.1 Acidimicrobiaceae bacterium
GTATGGCAGCCTATGTTGCCTGGCAGGGCGGTGGCTGTGCCTGTGCCAAGAACTCCAATACCGGAAATGGGACCGGGTACGCCGACGGCGGCGCCGGTGGTAGTAACGACCTGTTGTTTGACGCCACTGACGGTCTTTACGTTGCCAGCGCCAGCGGTGGTGGTGGTGGTGGTGGCGCCGGAGCACCTATAGCGCCTGCTCCCGACAAGTCCTCGGGCGAGAAACCCGCCGGTGGCGGATCGATAGCGGTGGCTCCAGCTAGGTCCGCGGCGGGGAAGTCCCGAGTGGCAGGGAGGGCACCAGGTGCTGAGGTACCAAATTCGCCCGCGAGCAATTCATCGACCGGACTTGCGCCCGGCGGGGGGGCCGGTGCGCCGTGAACCTCTGCAGCGAATCCTGGCGGCGGTGGGGGAGGAGCGATAGAGCCTGTTCCTGAAGGGTCCTCGGGCGAGAACCTCGGGGGCGGCGGTGGCAAGAACACAGGGGGCGGAGGCCGCGAATCCGACAGCGGCGGCAGACCGCCGCCGCTGTCGGCATCTTGTGCATCCATCAAGGGAGGCACATAGAACAGCGGTTCAGGCACTTCGGTGCTGAGGTCCGATGGCGCCGCAGAGACTGTGACCCCGAACCCTGGCGGTGGGGGTGGCGGTGGAGGTGGCGGTGGGCTTTCACCGGCAATCGCGTCGATGGCATGCAGAGTCGCTCCGGGTGGAGGAGGCGGAGGGAATGTGCCGCCGATTTGAGGCGGCGAAGGAGCGCCAAGGGTTGGGGCTGGAGGGGGCGAAAGCGATGGCGGAATGGGCCCCGAGGGCAATGCCCCCTGGAGTTGGGCTACAGCCCGCGCGAGCTCCGCCTGGGCGTGCTCGACGGCAGCGAGGCGCTCGAGCACTTCTTCCCAAAGCCGTGCGGACGAAAGCGTGACCGATCGGACCAGGTCAGTGGTCTCGTCGAACCCGTGAGCGCCTGGCGGATGCTGTGTGGTCATGAAGTTCCCTTCCAGTGCCCCCCGCCGCTTCCGACACCCGGCTCCATTCGCCGGCGCCCTCTGTTGCTGGCCTGTCCCACAGGACGCTGCTCGAGCGTAGTTGAGATCAGAAGGAAAATCGAGAATCTCTTTAATAGGGCCCCTTTTGGTGGCGAAAAGGTTGCTGCCAAGTGTCAAATAGGTGGAACGCATCGAAGGTGCAATTGTTAGGCAGACAAACGCCGAACCAGGGAGTATGGTGACGACGCGGGTCGAACGACTCGCATTCATTGACATATACGGATAACTACCGAGAAGGGGGATTCCTAACCATGGAAACCACTCGAAGTTCCAGGATTTTGCGCATAGCGCGTGAAGTTGCTGGTCGTAAGTCGGCTGGAGCAGAGGAGGGAGCCGAAAGCGGCTTCACCCTCATCGAGCTCATGGTCGTGCTGCTCATTATGGCCATTCTGCTCGCCATCGCTATCCCGACATTCCTCGGGGTCAAAGGTGGAGCTCAGAACCGTGCTACACAGTCGGACCTGACCAATGCAGTCACATCGGCCAAGGCCGTCTTCACCAATCAAGGCAGCTACGGGCTTACGCCTGCGGCTTTGGTTGCGAGCCTGCTTTCGGCGGAGCCAGAACTGAGCTTTGTCAACGGCGTCGTGTCGAATGCGGTTCCGCACGAGATCAGCGTCGCGATCAACCCGATTGGCGCCTCGAACGCTGACGGCGAAATCATGATCCTGGCGGAGCAGGCGGCGAACGGAACGTGCTGGTACGCCCAGGACAACGAGGAGTCCACGACCACCGCTACCGGCGGTTTGACCAACGCCTTTACGGGCGCCGGTTCGCAGGGCATCTCATACTCTTCCACCCACCCGGCTTCGGCGGCTACAGGCTGCAATGCCCTTACCGTCCCGATCGCCGGCGCCAACTGGGGAGCGTCGTACCCGTCCAGCTAGTCATCGCTGATAGCTGAACAGTTGTGAGCCACGCCTCGGCGCATGCCGAGTCCGGTGCAGACGAGAGGCCCCCCGAAAGCGGGGCCTCTCGTCGCGTCGCTTCTCATTGGGCACAAACGTGGTCGCTCCCCGTCGTGACCTGGGCCGTCGCGATGGCTTCAGGGTCCGCCTGGACGTTGTGGGCATTCTCTAAGGGCGAAGAGATCCGACACTTCCGCGGATTCACCGACTTCTTTTGGGCGGTCATCAGCGCTGCTTCGGAAGTCGGACACGGAGGGCTCACCCATATGTACGCAGGCGACGGGTCCGTTCTCGTGGCGCTGCCGGGATTTCAGCTCGTGCTGGTGGCAGTCACGCGTGTGGTCACGCTCCTTGGACTCTCTGCCCCTGCCGAGGGGCTTGCGAGGGTGGAGGGCACCAGGCAGGTCGCCGATTACATAGCCGGGACCGGCTGGCTCGTAATCGTCCCGATCGCCTACGCGGCGGCCTTCGCAGCGATCTTTCCGCTTGACGCGCTGGGGCGCCGATGTGGCATCAGCGGTCTACGGCGGATGGTCCTGATGATGATTATCGCAACGGCGCTGTGGTGGGCAACCGTGACGTGGGGCCATCCAGAAGACGGAGCGGCCATTGCCCTCCTGGCCTGGGCCGCACTCGGTGCAATCGATGGTCGGTGGAAGTCCGCAGGATGGCTGCTCGGTCTCGGTGTCGCGGTTCAAAGCCTCGCTTTGCTCGGTGCACCGATCCTCTTCCTTTTGGCGGGTATCCGACGGTGGCCACGAATGGCAGTACGCGTTGCAGTCCCGTCGATTCTGGCGATTGCCATCCCGTTAGTGGGCGACCCTCACGACACCCTTCGACAGGTTCTCGAGCAACCAACGTATCCGCTGAACAAGTCTGCGCACCTTACTCCGTGGATCGGGGTGGTTCCTCGCCCGATACCGGGCGTCGTCTACGCTGGTTGGCCCCGCACGCTCGCGGTCATATTAGCTGTGGTGGTGGCCATTCTGGCCATGCGCCGATGGGGCCGGGCGAGTTCTTTCACACCGGTGACGATCACATGGATACTGGGAGTTTCCTTGTCGTTGCGATGCGTGTTCGAGTCGGTGCTCTTTCCGTACTACATCGTCCCGCCGATCGCCTTTTTGATTCTGGCCGCATTTGCCCGGCAACGGTGGCGGGCCATGGCGGCCTTGGCGTTTGCCGCTGGATTAGGCTTACTGACCCGTGGGCACTTCGGCGAATGGTCGTTCTGGGCGCTGATGGTGCTCGGCTTGGGGCTCTTGGCGGCCTTGGGTTTTCCCGCCCCCGCCCCCAACGCGCTGACGGAGAACGGTGCAGCTGCGCCTGGCGTGGCATCGGCAGACCAACTCGAGCCCCCATGAGCGCGGTGGGTCCCACCGTGCCCGAGCCCACCATGTCCGCTTGCATTCCCAACAATCGCCTGAGGACCCGGTTGTGGCCTCTCCTCACCTCGGTCGTGTTGGTGGTGAGCGGGGTCGCGTTCTGCTTTCTTTGGAGCCCGATCGTGCGACACCAAACGGGTTGGGTCCAACCGGGGGATCTTTGGGGGACCTATCGCGCTGCCCAGTACGTCGGGTGGGGAGACATTGGCGACATCTACCAGGGCGGCACCGGGTTCATCTCACTTCCGGGAATTGCCGTGTTGTTGGCACCCATGACGATCCTCGCCGATCATCTCGGTTTGAGTCCGTCGTTTCCATATGCTCTGCCCCATCCCTCGGCGTGGCTCGTTCTCTGCCCGGTCTCTCTCGCCGTTGGCGTGCTCCCGTTCTTCGCCCTCGACGCAGTGGTTGAGTATCTCGAAACCTCCCGGGGAGTCCGGATCCTGCTCTGCTGGGGACAGATGGTTCTGTTGTGGCCGGTGCTCGTGATCTGGGGCCATCCGGAGGATGCCATCGCGCTCGGTTTCGCGCTCTACGGATTGCTCGCAGCCTGGAAGCGGCGGTGGCGCGCCACTGGATGGCTCTTCGGGCTGGCGGTGCTCTTCCAGCCCCTGGTTGTTCTGATGCTCCCGATCACGTTCGCATTGTTTCCGAGTACGCGGCAACGGCTCTATTGTCTGGTACGGGTTGTATCGCCCTCGGCGGTGCTCCTCATCATTCCACTGGTGCAGTCCTGGGGTGCCGTCACGTACGCGCTGGTGAAACAGCCAACGTTCCCCGCTCTCAATCACAAGACGCCGCTCCTCTTTCTTGCTCCGGTTATCGGGCACGTTGATGCCAGCACACGGGCGCTCTTTCTCCGCCAAGGCACTGTCGGGAGGTTTGTCACCGTGACCAACCCGGGCGGCGCGGTCGTCGTGGCGCCGGGTCTTGGCCGCCTTATTGCTGTAGCTCTTGCGGTCCTCGTTGGTGTGTGGGTGTGGCGCCGGCGTTCCGATCCGGCTCAGACACTGTGGTTGTCGGCGCTGGTGCTCTGCGTGTGGTGTGCGTTCGAACCGGTCATGACGCCCTACTATCCCTGGCCGGCTCTGGCGCTGCTCCTCGCAGGAGGAGGCCTCGCCCCACGTTGGCGCATGGCCGCTATAGCGGCGGCCGGCGTCTTCGCCTCGATTTGGGCCGAGCATTACTTCGGGCCATGGGTGTGGTACGGGCCAATAATGCTGGCGCTGGTGATCGCTCTGTGGTGTGCCCGGCCGGGTTCGATCAGGGACAGATCGTCGGTGAGCCCGCTGGCGGCGCAGCCAGCGTCGGGTCGAACGGGTCCCGAGCCTGGCCACAGGGAGGAAGAACAACTACGGGCACAGTCGTCGTCGTAGTGGTCGGCGAACTGGCGGTGGTGCTGGTGGTGGTTGTCGACGCAGCCGTGGTCTGAGTAAGTGCGCCGTGGTCTGCTGGCACACCAATCCCAGCACCGCTGCCTGCGCCACCACAGCTTGCTGCCAGGCCGCCGGCAAGCAGGAGTCCGCAAAGGGCAATACCGGATCTACGGGCTCGGCGGGGTCCGGGCACAAAGCGTCCTCTGTCCCCAGTTTTTTTCGTTTGGTCCCGCTGTTGGAGGAAAAATGTGCTCATGGCTGTGACCCCTACGCTGCCGGCGTGATCTTGGCGGAGGTGAAGATCGTCAGAGAGGCGCTCATGCTCAGGACGGTGCCCCTGTTGGTGCCCGTGCCGCCGCCAGAGAAGGAGACGGAATTGATCTGAGTTAACCGGGGAAGGCCGTAGATGTCTTGAATGAAGGCAAGGAGTTGGTCATAGGTGCCTGTCACTGACACGCTGCATGGGATCGACGAGAAAGTGGCTCCGGCGGTCTCCGCCTCGGTTCCGAGACCCAGAGAGACAATAGTGACTTTGGCCGCGGCGGCAGTATTTGACATGGTTGTGATGTACGTGTACGTGCCTGGGCTCGAGGGCACGTACGAGTTCAGCTGTCGGGACATTGCTTGCAATTGCGGGGTATGAAGGGCCTCCGACTTCAGTTGTGCGACCTTGGCCTGTCCGGCCTTCACCTTGAGCTGGAGGCTCTGTTCCTGGGTGTTCAGCTTGGAAAGCTTGCTTCCTTGAGGGAGAAAGAACGCAACCAGCCAGATGAGGATGACGACGATCGTCACGACGAGGGTGATGATCACCGTCCGGTTCTTCAAAAGGCTGGTGGGCGAGGTGGTGTCGGTCATGGAACTGGCTTTGTGAAGAGGCTCAGTCGCTGGCTATGGGCGTTCCCGTTGATCTCCCAGGTCCCCGAGAAGGAGAGCGTGTTCCCTGGGGACAGCGTGCTTCCACCCAAGCTCACGTTGACGAAGGCCGGGGACTGGCTCATCGTGAGACCCCACTGCGTGACCTGCGGAAGGGTGCTCACGGTCACAGATCCGTTAGCGGTGGCGATGATGGCCGAAGGGAGCGGCGACGCGCCGGCTGCCGGCGCGGCCGCAGCCGGCGCCGCGCCGGCAGCCGGCGCGGCGGCGCTCTCAGTGAGCGTCAGGCTCGCGAGGACCGCAGGGGTCGTTTGATATTGGGCAAGCTGGTTCAGCACGATCAGCCAGTTGGTCTCGGTCGCGACCAGCGGGCGTAACGCGGCCTGCTGGGCCACAACCTTAGTCTTGAGGGCCACTTGCTTGTCGTACTTGGGAATCTCTACGTTGTTGATGAAGTTCTGCTGTGAGGTAAGAGTCGCTACCTGGTTCTCTTTGTCGTGAACGGCGAGGACCCGCCACACCGTGAGCGCAGCGAGGAGCACCACAACCACCGCAATGCTGATGGCGAGCACGTTGCGCGCGTGCTTCTCTGCGAATTTGGCAGCGATTTCGTCGGGTAGGAGATTGAATGGCTTGCCGCCCGGATCTGGTAGGGCCAGACCGACGGGGACGGCCATTGTGGGGTTGATGGCTGCTGCTTGCTCGGGACTAATGGGCAGTCGACTGGTGTCGACTAGGGAGAGGGGCGATGCAGGCTGGACGGGGGTGTCGATGCCCTGCTGCAGCTTGGGCAGGAATCCCGCCGTTCTGGCACCCGCGCCGGTGACGAGAATTCGCGAGGGCGCTCCTCGACCGGGGAGCGAAGAAAAGAAACGTATCGAATTGTGGATCTCGCCCACCAGTTCGTCCACCGCGCCCGAAACGGCAGACTCGGCCCGGCTGTCGTGAAGGCCCGGCTCGCCGAGTTTGCGCTTGACCTCTTCGGCGTCGGGGAGCGGAATGTCGAGCGCGCTGGCGATCGCCTTGCTGATGCTCTCCCCTCCGAGATCGATTGTGCGTACGAACTGGAGGAGGCCGCCCTGATGGACCACCACCATTGTGAGGCCCGCGCCCACCGACACGATTGCCTCAGGGCCACCCGAGAAGCTGGGGTCATAGAGGGCTCGGGCCAGGGCCGCCGTGTCGAGGTCCATGCCGACCGGTTGAAGACCCGCGGCTTGAACGGTGCTTACGACGCTGTCGATCAGGTCGCGGTGGGCGGCGGCAACGAGCACACGGATCTGGGGTGCGCCATCGGCATCGTTGTACTGGGCGATGACCTTCGCCGACATGGCCGTACGCTCAAGCGGGAAGGGGATGACCTGGTCCGCTTGGAATTTGACCGCATCGTCGAGTTCATCGGGCGGTAGCGGTGGCATGTCCACTTCGCGGGTGATGGCCCGTAGACCGGCCACTCCGACGTTCACTCGACGCTCGCTGAAGCCGCCTTCGTGCCACAGGCGCTGTAACGCTTCGACGACCCGCGTCTGGTCGCGGATTTCGCCGTCGACCACGGTGCCTGGGTTCAGGCCGACTTGGCCGAACGCCTCGAGGATGGGACGTGAACCGTCGCCAACAGTCAGCTCGACGGCCCGAATGGCGCTGGTTCCGATGTCGAGTCCGACGATCCGTTGTGCCATCCGGCCTAGTCCCCGTCTCCCGTCGCACTCTCGGGTTGTCGGCGGGGTCAGAGCCCCCGCTATCCAAAACTCTCACTGGCGCATCGTTCGTATCTCGAACGGTGCGCCAGCTTTCAGTACAAGCGCAGTGAACTCTACTGCGTCACTTTCGTCGAGGCGAGCCTATTTTCTCACATTCTCGTAGGATGTATGACGATGGCATCGGGACCGATCACTTCTTTGAGAGTGCGATCCGGTGTCGACGGCACGGTTCAGATCGGTCCGCGAGACTTTGGCGGTCGAATCGCCGTCGTGGCACGCACGGCGTCGGATCGCCGACGTGGCGCGCTGGCACGACGGGACGGGGACAGTCTTGCTGCCGCGGCACGAATGGCCCTGCACCTCCGGGTTCCCCTCGTTCTCGAGCTTGCTTCGAGCGGCGCCGACGTTTCGGAGGGGATCGATGCGCTCCACGGGTGGGGCGGAGCGGCAGGAGCGGTCGCTGCCTGCTCGGGGGTTGTGCCAATCATCGCTGTGACCACTGGACCGGTCATTTCAGGTCCGGCGTTGATGCTCGGGTTGGCTGACATCGTGGTGATGACTCAGTCGGCTGTCGCCTTCGTGTCGGGGCCGTCGATGGTCGCCGAGTTCACCGGAGTACGGGTGGGGATCGAGGCCCTGGGTGGTGTCGCCGTGCATGCCAGCGCCAGTGGGCTGTGCGCCGTGGAGGCCGACGAGACAGACGAGGCCGTCAGCGAGATTTTGGGGTTCCTCCCCCGGCATGGCGACGAAGAGGCACCGATCGCACCGACGATGGATCCGGTTGATCGCTTGATCCCTGAGTTGCGCACCGTCGTGCCGGCACGTGGGAGTGCCTCCTATGACGTCCGAGATGTCGCCCGGCTTCTTGTCGACGACGAGATCGTGTACGAGTTGTGGGCCCGATGGGCACCCCAGCTGGTAACTGCGATGGGCCGGATCGGCGGACGATCGGTGGGCATCGTGGCCAATCAGCCGAGATCGCTGGCGGGGACCTTGGACATCGCCGCGTCACAAAAGGCCGCCCGATTCGTCCGATTCTGCGATGCCTTCAACCTGCCGATCGTGACGCTTGTCGACACGCCTGGATTCCTGCCGGGGAAAGACCTCGAATGGCGGGGCATGATTCGCCACGGGGCCGAGCTGGCCTTCGCCTATGCAGAAGCCACGGTGCCCCGAGTGTGCGTGATCCTTCGCAAGGCCTTCGGGGGCGCGTACATCGTGATGGACTCCAAAGGCTTGGGGAACGATCTGTGTCTTGCGTGGCCCGCCGCCGAGATCGCCGTCATGGGTGCGCCCGGGGCGGTGCAGATCCTGCACCGCCGGGAAGAGGCGGCCGATCGAGCGGGCCTTGAGGAGGACTACCGCATGCGCTACCTGACTCCCTGGCCGGCGGCCGAGCGCGGCTTCGTCGACGAGGTCGTCGATCCGGCGGCAACCCGCACGGTTCTCGCAGCGGCTCTTTCGGCCCTTTCCACCAAGCGTGAGCCGCTCGTCGGACGAAAACACGATGTCGGCCCGCTGTAACGACCGTGCATTTGAATGGATTTCGATCTATTCCACTCTGACCTGCGGCGATACAGACCGTCATGGAACCGCAATCTTTCAGATGTTGATTCTTTTATTTGGTGGGGCATGATCACAGAAGTGGAGACATCCGCCCCAGAAGCTCCCCTGGTGCTCGAATCCTGTCACAGCACGTGGCTCTTCGACACTGACCGCATGCGGTTTCGCCGCATACTCAAGGGACTTGACCTCGACGCGCGCAACGCGTCGACTGCGTGGCGCCCGTATTTCGGCCTCGAACTCGATCCCGTGTCCGAGTCTTTCGTCGTCTTGCTCAATCCAGAGGGGACGCGCTTGCTCCGCTCTTGGCGCCACGTGAACCACTGCCCCCAATGCGGGGGCGAGGCAACGGCCGAGCTCTCCGTCGACGAGCTCCGCAGTGCGTCTTTCGGCTGAGCCTGCGGCCCGCCTCGAGCGCCACGGCTCCTGAGCTCCAGCCGCCGCTTCCGGGGTGGTCTGGAGCAGCTATCGGAGGTGGATGAGGTGGTCGGCTGCCAGCAAGAGCACCACGACCACGGCAACCACGACGACGATCACGCCAGTGACGAGAACGACGGATTGCGATCGCTCGGGGCGGTCCGGAGCGATGTGTTGACGTCGAGCCAACGAATTCAGCGCTGCTTCAAGGGCAGCCGGCCGATCCGCGGGCACGACAAACCGGTGGGCCCGTGCAGCGTGGGGCGTGATCACGAGCACAACACCGTTCGCCCCATCGGGCAGTTTTGATCGCTCGGGTGTGGCCAGCTGAGCGATCTCGGCCCACGGGGCGGCCCACACGATCGTGTCGTCGTCCTTAGAAAGAGTGACGCCGCGCTCACCGAACTCCAACTGAAGGTCCGGAATTGCAGTCGGTCCGTCGGGGCCGTTCGCGAGGAGGTAGACCCCGCCAAATCTGAGGTCTGGTTGCGAGGTACTCGTTTTCTGCCTCTGCGCCGGCTTGGCGTGCCGGGGCGTGGAACCTGGCTCTGGGTCGACCGGGTCCGCTCGCACCGGTGCAACGAGATCCGGAGATGACAGATCAGACCGACTCGGCACTTCGGGAACCGTGAGGGCGAATTGCGCTGATGGGGGGGTGGGCGGGTCACCAACCCCCGGCGACGGTGGAGCAGGAGGAGGGTCAGTCGGCGAGAGGGTTTCCACCAAAAGCCCGGGTGGGGCTACGTCACTAGGCGGTGGCGTGGCCTC
>PMOE01000046.1:0-24261 GCA_003161575.1 Acidimicrobiaceae bacterium
CCTGAAAGTCCGGGATCTGAGAGTTGTCTGACCAGTTCTGGGCGGGCCGCTCTGAGAGTGCGGCTAGAGCTGGCCACGGTGAGCGCAAGAGCACGGTCGCAAATCGACCGAGATCAGCCTGGTTCCCAGAGCCCAGATGTGGCGACAGCACTCGGTCTCGGCGGCGAGCGCCGAGTCGTCGATAGGCAGCCGCCGGGACCCCGAATCCCGGGTTCCTGGGGCTGTGGGCTGGGGACTCATCACAGCTCTCCGCTGAATCGTCCCGACGAGAGGGGCGATGCAAATATGAGGGGCCCTGCCGGTACTGTGAGCAACGGGGGGTGCCCCGGGGACGGTTCCCGGCGAGCGACCCTCCGCCAGGTTGCTCCCGGGCCGTCCCCGCGGGCTAATCCCATCTACAAAGATTTGGTCGCTGATCCAGATACCGGAAGCGAGACCGTTGCGGGCGTGCTTCCTCCCCTATCAACTCCCGACGGCGAACCGGGGTTGCTGAACGGTCAGGCCACTCTGACGGGCGGCTCATTGTTCATCCTCCAGCCCCCGTATGCCGCAAACACGCGCTCGTAAACGTCCGAACACCCGATAGCGGCTTCGTGTGCGTTCGCATCACCCGCAGATTTCCTTTACCGGCAGACAAGTTCGCACGATGTCCGGCCGCTGATTGTCCCCCGGAGCAAGGTCTAGGCCAAACGGCGGGTACGGGACTGCGGTCCACAGCCCGTCGGCATCGTTGCCGACGACACCCACTCCAAACGAGGTGTGGTTGTGGACGGACCCGTGCGCCGAATCCCCCGCCCAAACTCCTGGATGCTCGAGTCCCGAGAGGGACTATGGCCAGGGCGATGTCCGGCTGGTCGATTTTTCGGGGCGCCAGATCGGCGCTCCCATTGCGCTGCCATTCGGCTCGTCGCCTGCCGGAGCGCCAAGGGGCACGCCGGGTTCCGCTTGGTTCCCAACGGGTGATGTCTTGGACGGCGGTCTCGTTCTCGCTCCCATTTATCTTGCGAAATACGAAGAGGCTTGGGAACCTACCTCCAACCGAGTGATACGCGAATTTCCTCATGACGCCTCAGTAATCGCGGCCAGCGGCCACCTCGTCGCGTCAATCACCGGAAGACCCTGTCCACCGAAACGCACGATGCATCTCACGAACGTCCAAACGGGGATCGAGCAAAATGTCATTCTCCCCACTGGGGCCGTGAGCATCGATGAAGGCTCATCCTCGCCAGACGGCACCACGCTTGCCGTTCCGGTCGGGCTTGGGGGCACCTGGCCGGGGCGGCATCCCACCGCATTGGTGCTGGTCGATCTCCGCACGCTGGCCGTCATGGTGCTCCCCGGCTCTGAACAGAAACCCAACCCCAACTTCGGCGCATTCGGTGCGAGCTGGTCAAGAACAGGATGGCTGTTTTACACCGCCTACGGATTTACGCACGTCCTTGCATGGCACCCTGGGAACCAGAGTGCCATGGTCCTCCCAAGGCAAGGATCCCTCGGCTGCCGCACCCGTACGACGCGGGTCCGATTCCAGGACCACTGCCCTCTCTGATCGCGCTGTAGAACGCGCGAGGGTTGCAGCGATAGGGATACTGATTGACTCACTGTGCCGTCGGCACATGGCGGGTCGCGACTCAATCATGATGGTCGGTGACATCTCGAGCGAATGATCTGTCGAGCATCATGGATGGGCGCTTGGCGCGGCTAGTCGACCCGCTGACAACACACCGAGCCGTCGATCGATGCGCGCAGCGAACCGAGTTCAAACGGTGGCGACGAGCGCCCAGTTGGACAACCGTCCCACTCGCGCCGAGTGGCATCGCTACGCTGGCCACGGATACCGCGCCCATCCCCGCAGGGCGCCCAGCGGAGGGTATTGATTATGGGCAGACCGAGGATCTTCTACCGGAAGCCCTATTCGTTAGCTGCCCGACGAGCCGGAGGTGCCCGAGCCGGAGGTGCCCGAGCCGGAGCTGCCATTCATGTTGGGACACGGATGGTTCGCGGTGCCACCAGACGCGGGGTGCTGAGCGGTAGACGGGGATGGCGGCGAACTCGGTGTCGTTGACGGCGAACTCGGTGTCGTTGACGGCGACGCGGAGCCAGTCGGAACACTTGTCGCGGCTCCCGATATGGCTGAGCTTACGCCTAGCCCGAGCACCGTAGCCCCGCCGACAACGCCTATCGCCAGAATCCTTCTTATGGGGGATCGCATGAGTATTTGATTCCTTCCTCTTGCCTCTTGGTTGTGAGCTCTGCCGGTCCTGATGGACCGTCACACTCTTTGTCTTTGCACCATGCAAGCCCCGCAAGATCAAGACACGCTGAGAGCCCCCATGGAAGTTCGTAAACTCCGCCTAAGGAAGCGGAGTTGATCCTGGGTGCGGGGCAAGGCCTCGCATCATGGTTCGAGCCGCTGACTTCGGACGAGATCGCCTCCGGCTATGTCACGGGGTTAACCCTGAGCAATACGGGACATTCAGCTTATTCTGGAGTGGACGCACAGCGGGGACACAGGATGGCAGCAGATTATGGGCGCCATGCGAAAATGGCGCTGGTGGATCGTGGGCGTGGCGGCAGTGGTACTCCTGCTCGCCGTCGGCGGGCCCTTCGTGTACATTCACTTCATTGAGGGGCCCCCTCCACCGAAGCTGGCGTTGCCTACGAGCCATCCAACCTCCACTGCGGCGACATCTGGCGCTACTGACACCACCGGTGTCGCTGGAACGTACTCCGTGGGGTCGGGATCAGAAGCCGGCTACCGGGTCAACGAGGTCCTGGTCGGGCAAAACTCTACGGCCGTCGGCCGCACCGACAAGATCTCGGGGGCGATCACCATTTCTGGAACCAAGGTCACCGCTGGGACGTTCTCGGTCGACATGGCGAGTGTGACAAGCGATCAGAGCGAGCGAAATTCGCAGTTCGACAGCCGGATCATGGACGTAGCGAAGTATCAGACGGCAAAGCTAACGCTGACGAAACCGATTGAGCTCGGAACCGTGCCGCCGGTAAGTTCCAAGGCGACCTACACGGCAACCGGAACCCTCGCGATGCACGGCGTCACCCGATCAGTGACTTTCCCGGTGTCTGCCGAGCGCACCACCCAAGGGATCGTCGTATTGGCGGACGTGCCCGTTACGTTCTCCGAGTGGGATATCGCCAACCCGAGTATTGGGGGATTTGTTACCACCCAAAGTTCGGGGACACTGGAGGTGTTGGTTCAACTGACTAAGGGCGCCGGGAACCCGGCGACCGGATCACCTTCACCGTCATCCTCGATCGGAGGAGGGACGCCGGGGCCGGTAACTGTGCCAAAGACCACCGTGCCCAGCCTCACCATCCCTACCGGCTGAGCGATGGATGGCCGCTTCTCTAGCCGTCCGATCTGTCCGCTCCGAGCAGGACCCGGAAGCGTGGATCTGAGAGATCGACTCCATTGGGCGAAGGCAGTTCAGAATCAGTGGAATGCTGGGATTACGGCCAGACGAGGCTCCACGGCGCGGCCGGGATCGGATTCCCCCGTGCCAACCAGTTTGGCCCCTGACCTCCGAGAGCGAGACTTCTCAGCCGGCTCCTAGCCGGCACATCATCGGTGTTCAGTTCGGTGTCGCATCCTTGGGCGCAGTCGGAAGCCACCGACGAATCAACCAAGGAAAGGACGGGTACGGCAGCTGCATCTGAGCCGCCGTGAACCAATGACGTTGTTCTACATCTCCATCCCACTCATGCTGGTCGGCATCGCGATCGCAGTTGTCCCGCTTTTGTGGACAATGGCACACAGTCAGCGCACGGCGGCGACGGTCGTTGCTCTCCGAGTCGCAGACGAGTACCCGACTAGGGCCGACACCCGTGCCTATGAGTCAATAGTCGCATAGGCCCGTTCCACCGGACCCGGAGCCGGAGCCGGTCAAGACGAACTGAATCGCCGGCCGGCCATGATTCTGACGGGCGACTAACGACAGTACCGAAACCGCAGGTGGATTTGTTTGCTCAGCTTCCGGTGGCCCGAGTTCGGGTGCGCACCTGAGGCAGCAACTGAGTTCATCAATCCACTCCGTTCGTTGCGAGCTGGTCGTTTTTGTGGCCTGGACGGGCGGTCAATCAGCCAGTCGACAACCCGTTGCCGACGATGGCGACGATCGTCAGCCTGACGGCGTCGCTCCCACTCAGCCCAACAGCGCCGGCGATTAGGCATCACCCGGCTCGCGCATGATCTAATCGCGAGCGTGCCCGCGCCAAACGATCTAGTGGCACTCGCCGCGCTGCTGTCGGGCGCCGGGTTCGTCGCGGCAGAAGAGGAGGCAGACGAACTCCTGGACTGCGCGGCCGGCGATGACGAGCTCCTTGATTCGCTCGTCGGGCGTCGCCTCACGGGCGAACCACTCGCCTGGATCACCGGCCGCGTTTGGTTCTGCGGCCTGGAGATCCGCGTCGATCCCGGCGTCTACGTTCCACGCTGGCAGAGCGTGCCGCTCGCGCGTCGGGCCGCCGAGCGGCTCCCAACGAACGGTGTGGCGATCGATCTCTGCACCGGGGCCGGAGCGGTGGCCGTGACCTTGATCACAGACCACCCTGACGCACGCGTCGCGGCGTCCGACATCGACGAGCGCGCCGTTGCATGCGCGGATGCAAACGGCGTGGAAGTCTACTGCGGCGATCTCTTCGCACCACTGCCGCTCACGCTCGAAGGACGCGTCGACGTCGTCGTCGGCGTCGTGCCATACGTGCCGACCCTCGCGTTGGCGCTCCTGCCTCGCGACACCCTCGCGTTCGAATCGCCACTGTCCTACGACGGAGGTCGGGACGGCACCGAAATTCTCCGGCGCGTCCTGACCGAGAGCCTCCGCTTCCTCCGGCGCGGCGGTGCGCTCCTGCTCGAGCTCGGCGGTGAGCAGGCCGACGCGCTCGGCGACGACCTCGCGCGTCTTGGCTACATCGACGTTACCGTTCTCGTGGACGAAGACGATGACGTCCGCGGCATCGAGGCGACGCTTGGAGAACAGGGCTAACAGGTTCTCGGACGGCTCCTCGGAGGGCTTCTCAATTGGTGGCGCTGAGGGAGTCGACCTGTTCGGGGGTGAGTCTCACCGCGGCGGCCGCGCAGTTTTCCTCGAGATGCGAGACGCTCGAGGTCCCGGGAATCGGCAGCATCACCGGGGAGCGGGCCAGCAGCCACGCCAGGGCGATCTGCGCCGGGGTCGCACCCGTCTCCTTGACGATCTTGTCGACCGGGCCGCCCTCGTTGGCCAGCTCGCCGGAGGCGATCGGGAACCACGGGATGAATCCGATCTGCTCCCGCTCGGCGTACTCGAGCACCTCCTCGGACTGGCGGTTGGTCAGGTTGTAGAGGTTCTGCACGGTCACCACCGGCACAATCCTGCGCGCCGCCTCGATGTCGGCCACAGACACTTCCGACAGACCTACGGAGCGGACCTTGCCCTCGTCCAAAAGTTCCTTCATGACCCCGAACTGCTCGTCGGCGGCCACCTTCGGGTCGATACGGTGCAGCTGCCACAGGTCGATGCGCTCGACACCCAGGCGTCGCATGCTCATCTCGCACTCCTGGCGTAGGTACTCGGGACGACCGACCGGGTGCCACTGGCCGGGCCCGGTGCGGGTCAGTCCGGCCTTGGTCGCGACGACCAGACCGTCGGGATAAGGGTGAAGCGCCTCGCGGATCAGGTCCTCGCTGATGTAGGGGCCGTACGAGTCGGCCGTATCAATGAAGTCAACTCCCAGCTCGACGGCCCGGCGCAGCACCCGGATGCACTCGGCGCGGTCTCTGGGTTCGTCCCAGACACCGGGGCCAGTGATCCGCATGGCACCGAATCCGAGGCGATGAACTTCCAAGTCTGCGAAACGGAACGTGCCGGAGGAGAAAGCGGGTTGCGTGGCAGCAAGGGGGGACATCGAGGGCTCCTTTGCGGGCGCCGGGGCGCGTTCCCGGGACTCCGGCGTGGATGGCGGAACGAACCTGACTCGACGAACATGATGCAACATCAGCGACACTGTCGCTAATTCCTCCCATGATCACCGCCAACGGTGACGAGGACGAGATCCGCTCCACCAATTCGGCCGTGTGCCATGGCGAAAACTCCTGTTCGGCTCGCGTCGAATAATGAGATGTTGTTTTAGACAAGGGGCAACCCAAGTCACCTCTGGCGGACTTGCCCCCACCAGCCGGTTGAATAATCCAAGAGGGTTCGGCCGTGCGGCGAAGTCCGTCTTAGCCGTACATCAGAGATCCCGGCGTGGTGAGCAACTCGCCCGTCTCGAGCCACGTCTTCAGGCCGGAGAGGATCATCGGCCAGCCGCCGTAAAGCTCGGCGTTTGCGCCGTCACGAAGCTCGTCGTGGGTCACGGTCAAGCGGCAGGAGTCCCCAATCGGTTCGATCTCCCAGGTGACCCTCGAGGTACCCTCGCTCTTCACATCGTCGCTCCAGAGCGCAACCATGCTCTGGACAAGCCGGCGCGGCGGGTCGATTTCGAGATTCTCGCCCTCCCCCAGCAGTCCCGGCGCGTTTGGGGCGCCCATTTCGAAGCGCGAGCCGGGCGTCCAGTCAGAGCTGATACGGGCGCCGAAGGTGTACTTGCTTCTGATTTCCGAATCAGTGATCGCCTCCCAGAGGCGCTCGGGGGTCGTACGGATGTAGATCTCGAATACCTTCTCCATGGGACTCTCCAGTCTGTGCTTGAGGCCAGTGAGCGCAGCCGCCCATGGCTCGGCGTATTTGCTCACCCAACGGTCGTGGACGAGCCGGATCGGGACCGGGTTCAGGTAGTGGAGCTTCTCGCGGCCTTGCCGCTTGGTCACCACGAGCCCTGCCTCCTCGAGCTGGTTGAGGTGCTTCATCACGCCAAAACGCGTCATTGCGAAGCGCTCCTCGAGGGCGCTCAACGTTTGCCCGTCCTCGCGGAAGAGCTCGTCGAGCAGGCTCCGCCGCGTTGGATCGGCGAGGGATCTGAACACTGCGTCCACGTCCAAATAATATGTGACCTTTTAGTCACATGTCAAGCGGAAGTAGGGGCGGCGCCAGCCGCCAGTCCACCCCAGCCAACTGGGGCCGCTCACACCGCATCCGTCAACTGTTCGGTGTCACTCTTCGCCCAGTAGCTCTGTGCCCTTTTGGAAGAAGGCACGCGCGTCTGATCCAGAGAGGATCTGGCTGTAACGAAGCACCGCTCCGAACGACTCGTTCCAATAGGGGCCCGTCCGGGGCTCAAAGGGCCCGACGTAACAGTACGGTTCGTCCACATACAGGTCTCCGGGCGATCCCCCGAAGTTGGCCCGGGAGCCGGCTGCTCCGAGAACGACGGCCACATCGAAGTGCTCCGGCCACAGCGTGATCGGGCTGGGGCCCTCGGGTGGTTCCAACTGCACGGTGAGTATTTCCAAGACGGTTTGACAGAACCAGAACCAGTCGGCGAGCGCCCGGGCTGCGTCGGGTTCGACCGTCAGGGCAGCGTCGAGGTCCTGGGGAATCTCGAGTGCCGGATGGGTCGGGGCGGTGGGGTCGACACCGGCAAAGCCACAGGCGTCGGCAAGCGTTGTGAACGGCTGTCGTCGCTCTCCGTCCGAAAGCATGCCGTCGATGACAAGCAGGCGGCGATCGCCAAAGTCCGGCGTGCCGAAACCTCCGGGCACCACCTCCAACCCGAGACGGCCAACTGCTGCGTAACGGGCGGCGCCGAGGACCCGGGCCGCCACCACGTGCAACGACGCCCGGGTGGCGGCGAATCCCGGCGGGAGCGGCTGCCGCTCAGTTCGTTCGATCACCACACACCTCCGAGACCCTCGTCATCTCGACAGGCTCCCACCGGTGTGTGTCCCCGTGGAAAGAAGCGCCGGGGCTGGGGTCTTCGCCGGCGCTTCTCACGCCCACCCTCGGTGGCGGCGGACGGGCCCGACGGGGATGCCTTGCCGGACGATCGAGCGGTTCTGGCGCCACTCCGCCGGCCCGTGGGGCAGCCGACAGGCGTGGCCTATAGTGGGTGCGCGACCCACGCCGGGGGTTCCTACTGGGGGACTGAGGGCACGGGGAGTCGAGGACCTGTGGTGCAGTCTGGAGTGCACGCCGCCCTGTCAAGGCGGAGGTCGCGGGTTCAAATCCCGTCAGGTCCGCCACCAGGCCCGCCCGGATCGCCAACGGGTAGCCTGGCCGCCCACACGGTCGGGTAGCTCAGTTGGTAGAGCGCGCGCCTGAAAAGCGCGAGGTCACCGGATCGACGCCGGTCCCGACCACCGAAGTCCGCCGGTCCCCGGTCCGACGGGTTGCGCGGACTCCCCATACCCGCTGTGTCACCACCAAGTTCAACGGTTGCGCGCCGGAGCCCGCCCGCCCCGGGAGACCGTGGGCGCGCGTCGTATCCCACATGGAATGCTGGAGACCTGCGCGCGAAACCGTCGTCCGATCCGCTCGTTCCCCTGCCGGCGCAGCCGACTGGCACCGCGTGGCCGACCGACGACTGGCCAGAGGGTGACGTCCCCGCCGGGGTCGAACTCGACGGACTACTCGAGGCGGTCTGCGATGACTCCGGGCCCCTCGCGTCGACCTTCGCCGTGGTGGTGGTGGCTGGCGGCCGGGTAGTGGCCGAGCGGTACCAGGGCCGGCTCGAGCACCTCGACCGGCCGGCCGAGGACATCGGCCCGGCAACGCCGCTGCTCAGCTGGTCGATGGCCAAGTCGATGCTGCACGCCGTGGTGGGCACCTTGGTGGCCGACGGGCGGCTGTCGATCACCGACGCCGCGGCTGTGGCCGAGTGGGGAGTCAAAGACGACCCGCGGCGGGTCATCACCGTCGACCAGCTGTTGTTGATGCGCGACGGGCTGGCATTCGTCGAGGACTACGTCGACGACCAGATCTCCGACGTGATCCAGATGCTCTTCGGTCCGGGGCGCCCCGACATGGCCCACTTCGCCGCCGATCGCCCCCTCGCCGCCGTTCCGGGCGAACGGTTCAATTACTCGAGCGGGACCACCAACATCATCTCGGGCATCGTGGCCCGCCTGCTCGGCCCCGGTGAGCCCTATGAGGCCTACCTGGCCGAGCGGCTCTTCGGTCCGATCGCCATGAGCTCGGCCCGGCCCGGCTTCGACGACGCCGGCACCTGGACGGCGTCCTCCTACGTCCACGCGACGGCCCGTGACTTCGCCCGGTTCGGACTTTTGTACCTGCGCGACGGTGTCTGGGACGGCCAACGGGTACTCCCCGAGGGCTGGGTCGACTACGGCCGCCAGCCCCGCTCGGTCGACCCGTCCGACGGTTCCCTCTACGGCGCCCACTGGTGGGTCGTCGGCGACGAGCACGGCACCTTCCGCTGCGCCGGCTACAACGGCCAATCGATCACCGTCTGCCCGGCTCTCGACTTGGTCGTCGTCCGACTGGGATCGACCCCGGCCGAGCACTACCCCGATCTCATCGCCTGGCGGGCCGCCATGGTCGACGCCTTCGCCGGTCCGCGCCGAGCGAGCCCTCAGGCGCCCTCGTAGTCGAAGCCGAGGTCAGGGGCCGTGAGAACGGCCCGGAACTGGAGGCCTTCCGACGCGGCCATCGCCGCGGCGGTCCCACCGCGATCGACGACCGCGACCAGCAACACCGGATCGGCCCCCGCTTGTTTGATGGCGAGGGCCGCCTCCAAAAGCGAGGTTCCCCGGGTCACCGTGTCCTCGGTGACGACAACCAGATCCCCGGGGTCGAGCGCGCCGGCGATCCGTCCCCCGGCGCCGTGGTCCTTAGCCTCTTTGCGCACGCTGAAGGCTTTGAGCCGCCGTCCCCGGGTGGCGGCCACCGCGGCGGTGACGAACGCCACCGGGTCGGCTCCCATGGTCAGGCCGCCAATGGCCGTGGCCTCAGGCGGGGCCACCGACAACACGGCGTCGGCGACGAGCACCATCGCCTCGGGACGGCACACCGTCTGCTTGGCGTCGATGAACCAGCTGCTCCGCCGACCCGATTTGAGGACGAAGTCCCCCCGTCGGACCGAATGGGCCAGCAGGTGGTCCCGCAGGGCGTCAAAGACGGTCTGGGGGAGAGCGGTCATGTGAGCCGCACCCGACCCGAGCCGAGGACCACCCGGCCCACGACCGACGCTGTCTGGCCCGCGCCCTCGAGCGCGCCCAGCACTTCGGGGACCGCGGCCGGATCACAGACCACGACCATGCCGAGCCCGAGGTTGAAGACGCGGTCCATCTCCTCGGGCTCGACTTCGCCCAAGCGGCTGATCTCGGCGAATATGGGAGGGACCGCCCACGCCCGGCGCTCGAGCACGGCGTCACAGTCTGCGGGAAGTACCCGGACCAGGTTGCCCGCGATGCCCCCGCCGGTGATGTGCGCGCAAGCGTGAACCCCGGTCCGCGTCGCCGCCCGCGCGGCGAGGACCGCCGGGGCGTAGATGACCGAAGGCCGGAGCAGCTCGTCGGCCAGGGTGTGGTCGGCCCCGGCCCAGGCCGCATCGTCGAGCGCCCGACCGGCCCGGCCGAGCAGAACGTCGCGCGCCAGCACGTACCCGTTGGAGCGCAGCCCCGGCGAGGCCAACCCGACCATTTCGTCACCGGGTCGCACCCGTTGGGGGCCGAGCAGCTCGCCCGCCTCGGCGGCCCCGACGGCGAAGCCCGCCAGGTCGAGGTCGTCGTCGGCCATGGCCCCGGGATGTTCGGCCGTCTCACCGCCGAGCAGCGCGCAGCCCGCCTGCCGGCAACCCTCGGCCACGCCGGCCACCACCTGCTCGATGCGCTCGGGCACGAGGCGCCCGACGGCGATGTAGTCGAGCAAGAAGAGGGGCTCGGCGCCGGCACAGACCAGATCGTCGACGCACATCGCCACGAGGTCGATGCCGATGGTCTCGTAGCGTCCGGTCGCCCGAGCCACCAGCAGCTTGGTCCCCACCCCGTCGGTCGACGACACGAGCACCGGGTGACGGTAGCGCTCGGTGTCGAGGGCGAACAGGCCGCCGAATCCGCCGATGCCGCCGAGCACCCCCGGGCGCACCGTGGTGGCGACGGCGTCTTTGATGCGTTCGACCGCGTCATCGCCGGCCGCGATGTCAACGCCGGCGGCGGCGTAGGTGGCGCCCCCCGCCGTTGGCCGAACCGGGGCTCCCATCTCTGACGCGCCGGGCAACGGAGCGGAGGACACGCCGGGGTCAGACCCCGGGCAGGGCCGCTTGCAGGGCGACGACCGGCGGTGCGCCGTGGGGCGCCTCCTCGGGGCCAGAGGTGCGGTTGATGAAGACCGGCACGGGCACCGGGTACCGCCCGGTCAGACAGGCGTCGCAGAATCCCGCCCCTGGCGTGTCAATGGCCGCCTTGAGATTCTCGATGGTGATGTAGGCCAGCGAGTCGACACCGAGAAAGCGCTCGATCTCGGGAAGCGACTTGGTGGCGGCGAGCAGCTCGTCGCGGTTGGGGGTGTCGATGCCGTAGAAACAGGGCCACTGGAACGGGGGCGACGAGATCCGCAGATGCACCTCGGCCGCTCCTGAATCCCGGAGCATGCCCACGATGGCCTGGGTGGTGGTCCCCCGCACGATCGAGTCGTCCACCACGATCAACCGCTTGCCGGCGATGTTGTCGCGCAGCGGGTTGAGTTTGCGGCGCACCGCGTTCATCCGGGCCTGCTGGTCGGGATCGATGAATGTGCGGCCGATGTAGCGGTTCTTGACGAGGCCCTGGCCGTAGGGGATGCCGCTCTGCCGGGCGTAGCCTTCGGCCGCCGGCACCCCCGAGTCGGGAACCCCCATGACGAGGTCGGCGTCGACCGGCGCCTGCTCGGCCAGCAGCTCGCCCATGCGGCGCCGGGTGCCGTGCACCTCGCGCCCGTAGAGTTTGGAGTCGGGTCGGGCGAAATAGACGAACTCGAAGATGCACAGGTGGGGTTCGACCTGTTCGGGCGGGTACAGCTGCTCGGAGTGCACGCCCGTCTCATCGATCACCACCAGCTCGCCCGGCTCGAGCTCGCGCACGAAGGCGGCGCCGATCACGTCGAGCGCCGGGGACTCAGAGGCGAGGACCCAGCCCTCGGGCCGGTCCACCGGACCGAGCCGCCCGAGGCAGAGCGGCCGGAACCCCTGCGGGTCGCGCACCCCGTAGAGGTGGTTGGCGTCGAGCAGGACGAAGGAGAAGGCACCTTTCACCCCCGGCAGCACCACCCGCAACGCGTCGCGCAGGTCGTCGACGGCAACGGCGTCGGGGTCGGGGCTGTCCAGGGGGTACTCGCGGGCCACCAGCTCGGCCACCGCGTCGCTGTCGGTGCCCACCATGCCCGGCAGCATCCCCGCCCGTTCGGCCAACTCGGTCGTGTTGGTCAAATTCCCGTTGTGTCCGAGAGCGAAGCCCGAGCGGCCGACCGGTCGGTAGACCGGCTGGGCGGCGGCCCAGTCCGAGGACCCATGGGTCGAATACCGGGTGTGGCCGATGGCCAAGTGTCCGGGAAGCGACGACAGCGTGCGCTCGTCGAACACTGCCGTCACGAGACCCATGTCTTTGACGACGGTTATGGTCTCGCCGTCGCTCACCGCCATGCCGGCCGATTCCTGGCCGCGGTGCTGCAGGGCGTAGATGCCGTCAAAGGTGAGCTGGGCGACCGCACGCCCTGGTGCGTAGACACCGAAGACCCCGCAGGCTTCCTTCACAGGCCCCTCTGCCTCTGCTCTGTGGACCATCGCATTCGATGCACCGGGCGCGCACCGGCAATGACCCCTCGTCGCTTGGGCCCAGTCTCTCACAGGCCCCGGCGAGGGGCGCACCGCTAACCTGCCCGTCGACGTGATCGACCTGCACACCCACTCGACCTGCTCAGACGGGTCCGACCGGCCCGAACGGATCCCTGAGCTGGCCGCCGCCGCCGGCTGCACGGCGGTTGCCCTGACCGACCACGACACCTTGGCCGGGCTCTCCGCGGCTCGGGCCCGGGCGGCCGAGCTGGGCGTCGGCTTCGTCTCGGGCTGCGAGGTTGCGTGTGCCTTCAGAAGAGCGAGTGCCCACGTCCTGGTCTATTTCGTCGAGGGAGGGGACGGCCCGTTCCAAGACGAGTTGGTCCGCCTTCGAGCCGACCGGGTGACCCGCAACCGGCGCCTCATCGCCCGGCTCGGCGAACTCGGGATCCCGATCACCTACGACGAGGTGCTGGCCGAAGCGGCGAGCGAGGAGGCCGTCGGGCGTCCCCACGTGGCCGCCGTCCTGGTCGCCAGTGGCGTAGCCAACTCGATCCCCGATGCCTTTGACCGCTGGCTGGGCGACGGTCGCCCGGGTTACGTGCCCAAGGCCCGGCTGACCCCCGGCGAGGTGGCCACGCTCGCCCGTGCCTCGGGCGGCGTCGCGGTGTTGGCCCACCCTTTTACGCTCGGGCTCGGCGCCACCGGGCTGGCCGAGGCGGTGCGCGAGCTGGCCGAGTCGGGATTCGCCGGCCTCGAGGTCTTCTACGGCCGCTACTCGCCCGACCAACGGGCGGCTCTCGCCACCTTGGCCCAGCGGACCGGACTCGTCGCCACCGGCGGCTCGGACTACCACGGCACGGTGAAGGCCGACCTCGCGGTCGGCACCGGGCGCGGCGACCTGGCCGTCCCCGGGCGCGCCCTCGACGACCTGTTGGCCCGCCGGGCCCGCTGAACGGCTCAAGCGGTCGGTCGTCCAAAAGGCGCCCGGTGTTCTGCCGGTCAGTCTTCTTCGTGCAGCGCTTTGGGGAGCGCCTCGGCGGCGCCTCGGCGCAACCCCGCAACGGACAGGTCGACCAGCCCGTCGATCACCAGGCGGGCACCGCCGGACTCCCCGATGACCACGGCGGGGACCCCGGCCGCTCGGGCCCGGTCGATCACCGCACCGGGCCGGTCGGTGGCGACCAGCACCCGGGACGGCAACTCGCTGAACAGCTCGGCGTGATCGGCGAGGCCCGACACCCGCAGACCGATCCCCGCACCCACCGCCATCTCGGCGAGCGCCACCCCGAGTCCACCGCCCGACACGTCATGGACTCCGCACAAAAGGCCGTCGCTCCCGCGCACGGTGGTGCCGACCAATTCGGCCACCAGGTCGACCACCGATCGGTGGGCGATCGGATCGAGCAAGGGCAGTGCGCCCCCCCGGCGCCCATGCCGTTCCACCGCCCAACGGCTGCCGCCGAGAGGGTGCAACGGGGCCGTGGCGCCGTCTCGGGGTCCGAGCAGCACCATCGACGCGCCAGCCGTGTAGCCGATCCCCGGCGGCGCTGCGTGCAACGCGTCGACCAGGCCCAAGAGCCCGATGACCGGTGTCGGGGCGATGTCGACGCCAGCGCTCTCGTTGTAGAGGCTGACGTTCCCGCCGATCACCGGGAGCCCGAAGGCGGCGCAGGCCTCGCTCAGGCCGTCGATGACCTCGGACAGCTGCCACATCACCTCGGGATGCTCGGGGTTGCCCAAGTTGAGGCAGTTGACGACGGCCACGGCGTGGGCCCCGACGCAGGCCAGGTTGGCCAGTCCCTCGGCGACCACCATCGCCGTACCCGCACGCGGGTCGATGGAGCACCACGCGGGGTTGGAATCGGTGGTCACCGCGATCCCCCGGTCGCTCGGCGGTAGTCCGGGCCCGGCCAGGCGCAGCAACGCGGCGTCACCACCGGGGCCGACGACCGTGTTCAAGAAGAGTTGGTGGTCGTACTGGCGATAGACCCAGGACGGGTCACCCAACATGGACACGAGATCGGGGCCGCAGTCCCCCGGTCCGGGGTCCCCCGTCGGATCGTCGGCCCGCCGGGCGGCCCGATCGCCGGGCCTACCGAGCGGACGCTCGCAGAGCGGTGCCTCGTCGGCGAGCGAGGCAGCCGGCACGTCGGCCAGGACCGGGCCCTCGAATCCCTCCCGGATGCGGAGGCGCCCGGCGGAGCCTCCCTGGTCGGCCTCGGTCACCCGTCCGACCACCGCCGAGCGCACCTCCCAACGCCCGCAGATCTCGAGTACCGCGGGCAGCGCTTCGGGGGTGACGATGGCCAGCATGCGTTCCTGGCTCTCGCTGGTCATCACCTCCCAAGGCTCCATCCCCTCCTCGCGCCGGGGCACCGCGGTGACGTCCACGTCCATGCCCACGCCGCCACGCGCCGCCGTCTCGCTGGTCGCACACGCCAGGCCGGCCCCCCCGAGGTCCTGGATGCCGATCACCAGACCCTCGTCCAACAGGGCCAGGCAGGCCTCGATGAGGCGCTTCTCCTCGAAAGGGTCGCCGACCTGGACACTCGGCCGCTTGGCGTCGTCGGCCGCGGCTTCCGTGCCCGAGAACCCGGCCGAGGCCAGCACACTGACCCCGCCGATGCCGTCGCGCCCGGTGCTCGACCCGAGCAGCACCGCCAGGTTGCCCACCCCCGACGCACGCCCGAGGACCAGTCGATCGACCGGCAGGGCGCCGAGGCAGAGCACGTTGACCAGTGGGTTCTGGGCGTAACAGGGATCGAAGGTGAGCTCACCGCCCACCGTCGGCACACCAACAGAGTTCCCGTAGCCCGAGATACCGGCCACCACTCCTTCAAAGAGCCACCGCTGTTTGGGGTCGTCGAGCGAGCCGAAGAACAGTGGGTCCATGACCGCAAGCGGACGAGCCCCCATGGTGAAGATGTCCCGAAGGATCCCGCCCACTCCGGTCGCCGCGCCCTGGTAGGGCTCGATGGCCGAGGGGTGATTGTGGCTCTCGATCCGGATCGCCACGGCGATCCCGTCCCCGGCGTCGATCACGCCGGCGTTCTCGCCCGGGCCGACGAGCACCCCGGGACCTTCGGTCGGCAGACGGCGCAGGTGGACGCGGGAGGACTTGTACGAACAGTGCTCGCTCCACATCACCGCATACAGCGCCAGCTCGAGGTGGTTGGGCGCCCGACCGAGGATCTCGACGACCCGGTCCCGTTCGTCGTCGGTCAAACCGAGTGCCCGGTGCAGGGGTTCGCTCCCTTGCGACGCGCCGGACATGGGCGCCACCGTAGTAGCGGGCCCGGCAACGCAATGAGCGTTGCTGGCCCCAAAACCCAAACGCGGCGGGCGGCGATCGGGATGGCTGCGCCAATGGCCGCCCCCGGGCCGGGCCGCACGCGACACATGGCAACACGTGGAACACGGGCCCTTTTGTGGAAATGGCAACGGGGTCGCGGTGTCATTTCAACTCAAATGTCACCTACAATGAATCCATGTCAAGCGCAAAAAAGGTTTCCGCCAGAAAAGCCATGAGTGACGAGCACAAGGCCGCCCTCGCCAAGGGCCGCGAGGAAGGTCTGATCGTCCGCCGGTACCTCGAGGCACTCGAGTCTTCCCGCCCGCGCCGAGGGCGTCGGCGGACTCCCGCCTCGATCGAAAAGAAGGTCGGCTCCATTGACAGCCAGCTCGGCTCGGCGGACCCGCTGACCCGTCTGCATCTTCTCCAAGAAAAGAAGAACCTCGAAGAGGAACTGACGCGATCGAGCGACGTGCATGATCTCTCGGACCTCGAGAAGCGCTTCGTGAAGGTGGCGAAGTCCTACGGCCAGCGCAAGGGCATCAGCTACGGCACCTGGCGCGCCGCCGGGGTGAGCGCGGCCGTCCTCCAGCGAGCAGGCGTGTCCCGGGCAAGAAGCTAGGTCCGAGGCGGGGCGCTCAGGCGGCCCGGGGGGCCGCCGCCGCCGCCAGCAGTGACTGGAGCAGTACAACCCCGTCGGTGGAGCCCAACAACTCGCTCGAGGCGCGTTCGGGATGGGGCATGAGTCCGACCACGTTGCCGGCCCGGTTGCTGATGCCTGCGATGTCGTCCACCGAACCGTTGAGGTTCTCTTCGTAGCGCAGCACGATGCGGTCCTCATCGCGCAATTCGGCCAGCGTCACGTCGTCACAGACGTAGCTGCCGAGAAAGTGGTTGATGGGCATCGACAGCTCGGTGCCGACCGGGACGAGGCCGGTGAGCACCGAGCGCGACGACGTGACCCGCAACGGCACCGTCGTGCAGAGGAAGCGCAGTCGCCGGTTCTTCTGGAGGGCCCCGGGGAGCAGTCCGGCCTCGGTGAGAACCTGGAAGCCGTTGCAGATGCCGACCACCGGCCCACCGGCCGCCGCGAAGAGCGCAACCGCTTCCATGACCGGGGAGAACCGGGCCAGGGCGCCCGGACGCAGGTAGTCGCCGTGGGCAAAGCCGCCCGGGATCACCACCGCATCGAGGCCATCAATGCTCGAATCGGCGTGCCAGACCAGCTCGGCGCGCCCGCCGAGACGCCCGAGGGCGCCCGCCACATCGTGCTCGCAGTTGGTCCCCGGAAACACGACGACGCCGACCCGGGCGGCCATCACCGCACCTCCGAGGTGGCGGCGACCAGCTCCAGGTGGCTCTCTTCGATCACCGGGTTGGCCAGCAAACGGTGGGCCAGCTCTTCGGCCCGAGTCCGAGCCGCTGCCTCAGTGTCCGCCTCCACCTCGAAGCGGAACGACCGACCAGCGCGCACCCCGTGGACCTCGTCGAAGCCGAGAGCCGGGAGGGCCCGCTCGATTGTCGCACCTTCGGGGTCGGCGATCCCCGGACGCAATTGGACCTCGACGCGCGCCACAAACCTCATCGCGGGGCACCGTACCAGTCGTGCAGCGCGCGGCCGGTGACCCGCTCGTAGGCCGCCACATACCGCTGTGAGGTGGACCGGACCACGTCGTCGGGGAGCGGCGGTGGTGGTGGTTGCTTGTCCCAGGCCCGGGTCTCGGCCCAGTCCCGCAAGGGCTGCTTGTCGAACGCGGGCGGGGTGGTGCCCGGCTCGACCTGGTCGGCCGGCCACAGGCGCGAGGAGTCCGGGGTGACCACTTCGTCGCACAGGCTGAGCCGGCCGTCGACGTAGCCGAGCTCAAATTTGGTGTCGGCGAGTATGAAACCGGCGTCGGCGGCCCGGGTGGCGGCCCGCTCGTAGAGGGCCAGGCAGAGCTCTTTGGCGGCCAGCGCCGCCTCGGCGCCCACCAGGTCGATGGCCGCCGCGAAGTCGATGTTGAGATCGTGACCCTCGGCCGCCTTGGTCGACGGCGTAAAGAGGGGTTCGGCCAAACGATCGGCGAGGCGCAGGCCGGCGGGCATGGGGGACCCGTGGACCGTCCCATTCGCCGCGTATTCGCTCCAGGCCGACCCGGCCAGATAGCCGCGCACGACGCACTCGAGGTGGAGCATCTCGGCTCGGCGGACGAGCATCGAGCGGCCGGCGATGTCCCCGAGCGCGGCCGCCTGGGGTACGCGGTCGAGGATCGCCGTTGGGTCGGCGGTCACCAGGCTGCCCGGTGCCAGTTCCTTCATTTCGTCGCACCAGAACACCGTCATGGCCGTCAGTACCCGCCCCTTGTCGGGGATTGGCTCGGCGAAGACCACGTCGAAGGCGCTGATCCGGTCAGAGGCCACCATGAGGAGCAGGCCGTCGCCCGCGTCATACAGGTCCCGGACCTTGCCCGAATGGACGTGGGCCAACCCGGCCGTCCCCGGACCGCTCACCGGTCGGGGTGGGCCACGTCGAGGTCACTCAGCGCTTCGAGGAAGCGCGCCGAGTGGCGGAGTGAGCGGCCGAGGTCGAAGGCCGCGTCGAGTTCTGCTGGCGAAAGGGTCACCTCGGGATCCTCTTCGAGCAGCCCGCGCAGGGCTCTGCGCTCGCTCCACGCCGCCCTGGCGTCGCGCTGGACGATGCGGTACGCCTCGTCGCGGGTGATCCCCGAACCCACCAACGCGAGGAGCACCGACTGGCTGAAGACCAGCCCGTAGGAGCCCTCGGTCAAGTTGAGCAGCGCCCGCTCGGGATGGATGATCAAGCCCGACACCAAGCCGGTGGCCTTGCGCAGCATGTACACGGTGAGGAGCGACGCGTCGGGGAGGACGATCCGCTCGACCGAGCTGTGAGAGATGTCACGTTCGTGCCAGAGGGCGATGTCTTCGAATCCGGCACCGAGATAGCCGCGCAGCACCCGGGCCAGCCCACTCAATCGCTCAGAGAGGATCGGGTTGCGCTTGTGGGGCATGGCCGAGCTGCCCTTCTGGCCCGGGGCGAAGGGCTCTTCGACCTCGCCCACCTCGCTGCGGGCCAGGTGCCGGATCTCGGTGCCGATCAGTTCGATGGTGGCGCCGATCGAGGCGCAGGCGTAGAGGTACTCGGCGTGGCGGTCGCGCGCGATCACCTGGGTGGCCGGGACCGGCCGCAACCCGAGGGCGGCGCAGACGTGGGCCTCGACGGCGGGATCGATGTTGGAGAACGTGCCCACGGCCCCCGAGAGCTTGCCCACGGCCACCCGCTCCCGGGCGGCCGCCAAGCGCTGGCGGTCCCGGTCGGCCTGGAGGGCCCAGAGGGCGAACTTCGCCCCGAACGTGGTGGGCTCGGCGTGCATCCCATGGGTGCGCCCGGCCACCGGCACCGCGATGAGTTCGGAGGCCCGGGCCGCCAGCGCGGCCACCAGCTCCCCGGAGGCCGCCAGCAAGAGGTCGGCCGCCCGGGTGAGGGTGGCGCACAGGGCAGTGTCGACCACGTCTGAGGAGGTGAGCCCGAAGTGGATCCACGACGCTTCGGGTCCGCCGATGCGGTCTTGGACGATGTCGACGAAGGCGGCGACGTCATGGTCGGTCACCCGTTCGCGTTCGTTGACCGCGCGGACCAGGGCGCTGTCGACGGCCGGTGCCCGGGCGCGCAACGCGGCGGCGTCGGCGGCAGGGACGACGCCGAGCCCGGCCAGACCCTCGACTGCGAGGAGTTCCACCTCCAACCACATCGCCAGACGGGCTTCATCGTCGAACAGTGCCGCCATGTCGGGTGGCGAGTACCGGGGGATCACGACGTCGCCCCGCCGGCTCTGCTCAACGCGGCCCGCTCGGCGATGTCGCCGCGGACCTGCACGCCGTCCCAGTTGATCGAACCGGCCGCCCGGTAGGCCCGGCGGCGCGCCTCGGCCAACGAAGGGGCGAGCGCCGTCACCCCAAGCACCCGCCCGCCCGCGGTGGTGAACGGGCCGGCGGGAACGGCCCGGGCGGTGCCGGCGTGGAACACACTGACCCCGTCGACCGGCTCGGCGAGCTGGCCGTCGTCGGAGAGTCCCTCGATAGGGTCACCGGTTTGCGGTGGCCCGGGGTAACGCGCTGCGGCCAGCACCACGCACACCGCCGGATCCTCGACAAAGCGGGGCGGTTCTGCGAAAGACGAGAGTCGCCCCTCGGCGACACCCATCAGCAGTTCGACGGGATCGTCGGCCAACCGGGGCAGGACGGCCTGGGTCTCGGGGTCTCCGAAGCGGACGTTGTATTCGAGGACCTTCGGACCATCCGAGGTCATCATGAGGCCGGCATAGAGCACCCCGCGGTAGTCGATCCCCCGTTTCCGCAAGGCGGCGACCAGTGGCTCGACCGCGCCGTAGACCAATTGGTCGACCAACCCGTCGTCGATCTCGGGAACGGGCGAGTACGCACCCATGCCCCCGGTGTTGGGCCCCCGGTCGCCCTCCCCGATCCGCTTGAAGTCCTGGGCCGGGGCGAGGGGGACGACGTGGCGCCCGTCGCACAGCACCAGGAGCGAACACTCCTCTCCTTCGAGGAACTCTTCGACCACCACCCGCCGGCCGGCTCCACCAAATGAGGCGCCGGAGAGCTTGGCCACCACATCGGCCTCCGCCGCGGCGAAGGTGTCGGCGACGAGCACCCCCTTGCCGGCGGCCAGCCCGTCGGTCTTCACCACCCACGGGCCTGGCAGGGTGCGCAGGAAGGCGACGGCCTCGTCGACCCGGTCATAGGTCCCGAAACGGGCCGTCGGGACCCCGGCTTCGTCGAGGATCCCCTTCATGAAGGCCTTCGAGCCCTCGAGGCGGGCCCCGTCGGCTCCGGGGCCGACCACCCGGCGTCCCACGGCCCGCAGTCGGTCGGCCACACCGTCCACCAGCGCCGCCTCAGGGCCGATCACGACCAGGTCGGCCGCGATCTCAGACGGCGGTGCGGGGGTGACCGAGATGCGGTGCCCTTCGGGGGTCACCCCCGGCATCCCGGGGTTCCCCGGAGTGACCACGACGTCGTCGCTGCGGGCGAGCACCCGGGCCAGGGCGTGCTCTCGCCCGCCGGCGCCGACCACGCAGACCGTCACGACAAACCCGGCAGACTCACGCGACTGCGAATGACACGAACTGCTCGCGCCCCGGACCGACGCCCACCAGTCCGACGGGCACTCCGATCTGCTCGGCCAAAAAGGCGACGTAGTCGCGGGCGGCGGGCGGCATATCGGCGAGCGAGGTGATCCCGGTCAGATCGGTCCGCCATCCCGGGAGCTCGTGGTACACGGGGGTGACTTGGTGGAACGTCGACTGGTGGTACGGCGGATGGATGAATCGCTCGCCCCCGGCCTCGTAGGCGACGCAGACCTTCACCGACTCGAAGGTGTCGAGGACATCGAGCTTGGTCAGCGCCACTTCTGACAGCGAGTTGAGCCGGACCGCCTGGCGGGCCATGACCGCGTCGAACCAGCCGCAGCGGCGCCGACGACCAGTATTGGTCCCGAACTCATGTCCCCGCTCGACCAACAGTTCGCCGACGTCGTTGTCGAGTTCGGTCGGGAACGGTCCGGCGCCCACCCGGGTGACGTACGCCTTGGCGATCCCGATCACCCGGTCGATGTCGCGCGGGCCGAGCCCGGTGCCGGTGCACGCCCCCCCGGCCACCGGGTTCGACGAGGTGACAAAGGGGTACGTGCCGTGGTCGAGGTCGAGGAAGGTCGCCTGGGCCCCCTCGAGCAGGACGTTGCGGCCGTCGGCCAGCGCATCGTGGACGATGGCCACGGTGTCGGCCACCATGGGGGCGATCCGCGGGGCGTACTCGTCGAGGTAGCGCCCGGCGATCTCCTCGGCGGACAGCGGGAGCCGGTTGTACACCTTGGCCAGGACGGCGTTCTTCTCCTTCAGGGCCACGTCGAGTTTCTGGCGGAAGATCTTCGGGTCGAGGAGGTCTTGGACCCGCAGGCCCACCCGGGTGGCCTTGTCGGCATAGGCCGGACCGATCCCGCGCTTGGTCGTGCCCAACGAGTTCTTGCCGAGAAACCGCTCGGTCACCCGATCGAGCTCCTGGTGATACGGCATGATCAGGTGCGCGTTGCCGCTCACGACCAGCCGGCTGGTGTCCACCCCTTTGGCTCCGAGGGTGTCGATCTCCTGGAGGAGCACCGCGGGGTCCACCACCACGCCGTTGCCGATCACCGGGGTGATGTGGGTATAGAGGATCCCGCTCGGCACCAGCTGGAGGGCGAAGGCCTCGCCGTCGACCACGATCCGGTGACCGGCGTTGTGGCCGCCTTGGTAGCGCACGACGACATCGGACTCCCCGGCCAGCAGGTCGGTCAGCTTGCCCTTGCCCTCGTCACCCCACTGGGTACCGACGACCACGGTTGCAGGCACGCCAAATCCTCCGTCTGGGCTGCGGATTACGCCGTACTCTACCTCGCCCCGGGTGGCCGGGCGGCGGTGGGTCGGGCTCTTCACCGTGTCCGCGCCGTAGCGCCGGCGGCTGGGCATTCACGGCTTCGTTGTTGCTCAGCGGAGTACGATCGTGTCGCCCTCGAGGTCGACGGTCACCGTCGATCCCTCGAGGTAGCGCCCCTCGAGCAACGCCAACGCGAGCTGGTCCTCCACCTGGTGTTGGATGACCCGGCGCAGGGGCCTCGCCCCGTAGTTGGGGTCGTAGCCGGCGTGGGCCAACCACGCCTCGGCCGACGGTGTCACGCTCAAGGTGAGCCGCCGCTCGGCCAGGCGGGCCCGGAGACGACCGAGCTGGATGCCGACGATCACCGACAGGTCCTCCTCGGTCAGCGGACCGAAGCGGACGATCTCGTCGATGCGGTTGATGAACTCGGGTTTGAAAAAGGCGTTCGGGTCGCCGGCCAGGTTGGACGTCATGATGAGCACGGTGTTGGTGAAGTCGACGACCCGGCCCTGCCCGTCGGTCAACCGGCCGTCCTCTAGCACCTGGAGGAGGACGTTGAACACGTCGGGATGTGCCTTTTCTATCTCATCGAGCAAGATCACCGCGTAGGGCCGGCGGCGAACCGCCTCGGTGAGTTGGCCGCCCTCTTCGTAACCGACATAACCCGGGGGGGCGCCGATCAATCGGGAGACGGTGTGCTTCTCCATGTACTCGCTCATGTCGATACGGACCATCGCCCGCTCGTCGTCGAAAAGGAACTCGGCCAGGGCCCTGGCCAGTTCGGTTTTTCCCACGCCGGTCGGCCCGAGGAACAAGAACGAACCGATCGGTCGGTTGGGGTCGGACAAGCCGGCCCTGCTCCGCCTCACCGCGTTGGCCACGGCGTGCACGGCCTCGTCTTGTCCGACCACCCGGGTGTGGAGGGTGTCTTCGAGACGGACCAGCTTTTCGACCTCGCCTTCGAGCAACCGGGTGACCGGTACCCCGGTCCAACGGCTCACCACCTCGGAGACGTCCTCGGCGTCAACCTCTTCTTTCAAGAACCGGCGTCGGGATTGGAGTGCGGCCAACTCGTTGGTCGCCTCGTCGATGCGCTGCTCGAGTTGGGGAACCTCGCCGTAACGGATGGCCGAGGCCCCGGTGAGATCCCCCTCCCGCTCGAGGCGCTCCGCGGCGACCTTGCGCTCCTCAAGCTCACCTTTGAGCGCCTGGATCTTGGCGATCGCCTGTTTCTCGGCCTGCCAGTGCGCCGTCATGGAGTCGGACTGCTCTTTCAGCTCGGCCAACTCCGCATCGAGCTTGGCCAGCCGTTCACGCGAGACCTCGTCGGACTCCTTTTGGAGTGCAACCTTCTCGATCTCGAGCTGGCGCATCCGCCGGGTCACCACGTCGAGTTCGGTGGGCAACGAGTCGATCTCGATACGCAGTTTGCTCGCCGCCTCGTCGACCAGGTCTATGGCCTTGTCAGGGAGGAAACGACCACTCACATAACGGTCCGAGAGCACGGCCGCGGCCACCAGGGCGGCATCTTGGATCCGCACGCCGTGGTGCACCTCGTAGCGCTCTTTCAACCCACGCAGGATGGCGATGGTGTCGGTCACCGAGGGCTCGCCGACGAAGACCTGCTGGAACCGGCGCTCGAGGGCGGCGTCCTTTTCTATGTACTTGCGGTACTCGTCGAGTGTGGTGGCCCCGATCAGCCGCAGCTCGCCCCGGGCAAGGAGCGGTTTGATCATGTTCCCCGCGTCCATCGCGCCTTCGGCCGCGCCGGCACCGACGATGGTGTGGAGTTCGTCGATGAAAGTGATGACCTGACCCTCGGCGTCGGTGATCTCCTTCAATACCGCCTTGAGGCGCTCTTCGAATTCGCCGCGGTACTTGGCCCCGGC
>PMOE01000046.1:24266-37763 GCA_003161575.1 Acidimicrobiaceae bacterium
CGGTCTTGCCGACGCCGGGCTCACCGATCAGGACCGGGTTGTTCTTCGTGCGGCGCGACAGCACCTGGATGACCCGCCGGATCTCCTCGTCCCGCCCGATGACCGGGTCGAGTTTGCCCTGACGGGCGAGCTCGGTCAGGTCGCGGCCGTACTTCTCGAGGGCCTGGAAGGTGTCTTCTGGGGTGGGCGAGGTGACCCGGTGGCTCCCGCGCACGTCGCGCAACGCCTCGAGCAATTGGTCCCGCGACACCCCGAGGTCTTCGGAGAAGGCCAAAAGGAGGTGCTCCACCGACAGGTAGTCATCTCCCATGTCCCGACGGAGCGCGTCGGCCGCTTCCAGCCCGTCGCGGGCGACCCGTCCGAGCGAGGGCTCTGATCCCCCGACCGCCCGGGGCAGCGTGGCCAGTTGTTCACCCAGGCGCCGGGCCACCTGGGACGGCTCGACCCCGACCTTTTCGAGCAGGGGGTGCGAGATGCTGTCGGGCTGGGCCAGCACCGCGGTCAGCAGATGGGCCGGTGTCAGCTCCGCGTGATGACTGGCGGTGGCCTGTTGGGTCGCGGCCGAAAACGCCTCTTTGGTCTTGACCGTCCAGCGCTCGGGGTCGAGGGCCATCGCACTCACCTCCTGGTCCGGGCGCGGCGGACCCAGGGAATCGGTGACTGATTGAGCGGGACGAGGTCACGCCGGTAGTGGCGATGGGTCCGCTCGAGCGCGTCGCGGGCCTCGATGTGAGCCGCCTCGAGCTCGGCGTGCAACCGGGTGACTTCGGCCTCGAGCTCGAGGACGCGTCGGACCCCCTCGAGGTTGAGACCGGCGGCGGTCAGCGTCTGGATGTGCCGGAGGCGGGCCAGGTCGCGCTCAGAGAACCGACGACTTCCCCCGCTCGTCCGGGATGGATCAACCAGACCCTTGCGCTCGTAGATCCGCAGAGTCTGGGGGTGCACGCCGGCGAGCTCCGCCGCCACCGAGATCACGTAGACGGCCCGGCCGGCGTCATCACCGGCGATGCCCCCTGGCTTCGAGGTCGGCGTCGGTACCGTCGCCATCAGTCACCAACCTCCTGATTCTCCTTCTCGACTCGTGGGCCACTCGACGCACTGGCCGAGGCGTCGGCCAAGGCCTCGACCGCGGCGCGCTCCTCGTCGGTCAGGGTTTTGGGGACCTCGACGTCGACTTTCACCAGCAGATCCCCCGCCTTGGCCCCGTTCTTCCCGTTTCCGGCCGGCACGCCACGCCCACGGACCCGCAGCACGGTGCCCGGGGAGGTCCCCGGCGGGACACGAAGTGTCACCTGGTCTTCGAGGGTCGGGACGGTCACCGTCGAACCCAGGGCGGCCTCGGGGAAACTCACCGGCACCGTCAGCGTGAGGTTCGAACCCCGCCGCCCGAACCGCGCATGCTTGCCCACCCGCACGACCACGTAGAGATCGCCGGGCGGGGCCATGCCCTGGCCCGGCGCGCCGCGGCCCTTCACTCGGATCCGCTGACCGTTCTCCACTCCCGGGGGGATACGCACCTTGACCTGCCGGGTCCGTCGTTCGGTGCCCGTCCCGTGACAGGTCGGACACGGGGTGTCGACAATTGTGCCCCGCCCGTTGCACTTCGGACAGACGGTGCTGAGCGAGAAGAGGCCCTGGTTGTCATCGAGCGTGCCCTTGCCGCCGCAACGGTCGCAGGCGTGCGTCGCCGTCCCGGGGGCGGCGCCGCTTCCCTTGCAGGTGCGACAACGGACGTCCTCGGGCAGGCTGACCGTCGTGGTGATCCCGCGCACGGCGTCTTCGAACGACATGTGGAGCTCGGCTTCGAGATCGGCACCACGTTGCGGACCACGGGTCCGGCGGCGGGCACCCCGACCACCGGTGAACAGGCCGCCGAACAGGTCGCCGAGATCGCCCATGTCCTCGACCCGGAATGTTCCTCCGGGTCCACCGGGGTTCCCGAAACCGCCACCACCCATACCACCGGCCATCGGCCCGAGCCGGCGGACCTCGTCGTACTCCTTGCGGTGCGCCGGGTCGCCGAGGACGTCGTAGGCCGCCGAGATCTCCTTGAAACGGTCTTCGGAACCCGGATTGGCGTCCGGGTGGTACTGCTTGGCCAGCTTGCGGTACGCCTTGGTGATCTCCTTGTCCGTCGCGGTGGAAGAGACCCCTAGAACTTGGTAGTAGTCCTTTTCAAACCATTCGCGTTGGGGAGCCATCTCACGCGCGCACCCGGACCATGGCCGGGCGCAACACCTGCCCACGCCAGCGGTACCCGGCGCGCAGGACCTCGTCGATCTTCGCCTCACCGGCTCCCTCAGCCGACCCGTTCTCATCGGCGTCTCCAGCCGGAGCCGCGGCGACCGCGTCGTGGACGACCGGGTCAAAGGCCACGCCGGCCGCGTCAACCCGCTCCAGCCCCTCTTTGGCCAGCGCATCGAGCAGTTGGCCCCGCGCCTGGTCGAGGGCGCTCGCCTCCTGGTTCTCCTCGCCGTCCGGCGCGCTGTCCCGGTGGGCCCGGGCCAAATCGAGGGTGTCGAGGACCGGAAGGAGCTTGCCGACCAGGTCGAGTGCGGCCCGGGCCGATTGTTCTTCTTGCTGACGCAACACCCGCTTGCGGTAGTTCTCGAAGTCGGCCTGCAGACGCTGCAGCGCAAGCAGGTACTCGTCACGCTCGGTGGCCAGGGCGATCGGGTCGGTCACGGCGCTGCCCGGCGGCTCAGCCGCCGGGTCCCCCCTGTCCTCGGGAACCGGGGGGACCCCGACCGCGATCCCGTCGTCGACCGCGTCGGGCATGTCGTCCTCCCGGGTGGTCCAACGGTCACCGCGCCCGCCGCCCGCCCGGTTCCCGAGACCGGGGTCTGGGCGGTTCGTCACGCTTCGTCGACGATCTCGGCGTCGACCACCTCGTCGTCGGACTCGCCCGATGCCGAATCGGTGTCCTCCGAGCCGTTTGCACCCTGGTCCGACTGCGAAGCCTGCTCGTAGAGCCGCTGGGAGAAGCCTTGACTGGCAGTCATCAGCTTCTCGGTGGCCGTCTTGATGGCCTCGATGTCGGTGCCCGAAAGAGCGTCCTTGACCCCCTGGAGGGCGGAACTGACGTCCTCTTTCTCGGAGCCTTCGAACTTCTCGCCTTGGTCCTTCAGCAGCTTCTCGGTCTGGTAGACGAGCGTGTCGGCGGCGTTGCGGACCTCGGCCTCCTCCCGGCGCTGACGGTCGTCTTCGGCGTGGGACTCGGCGTCACGGACCATGCGCTCGATGTCCTCTTTGGCCAGCGACGACTGCCCGGTGATGGTCATCGACTGCTCCTTACCAGTGGCCTTGTCCTGAGCCGCCACGTGGACAATCCCGTTGGCGTCGATGTCGAAGGTGACCTCGATCTGGGGAATACCCCGGGGGGCCGGCGGAAGGTCCACCAGTTGGAACTTGCCGAGCGTCTTGTTGTACATCGCCATCTCGCGCTCGCCTTGGATCACGTGGATCTCGACGGAGGGCTGATTGTCTTCGGCCGTCGTGAACACCTCGCTCCGCTTGGTCGGGATGGTGGTGTTGCGCTCGATCAGACGGTGCATCACCCCACCTTTGGTCTCGATGCCCATGGACAGGGGCGTCACGTCGAGGAGGAGAACGTCCTTCACCTCACCCTTCAAGACTCCGGCCTGCACGGCAGCACCGATGGCCACGACCTCGTCGGGATTGACCCCCTTGTGGGGCTCCTTGCCGGTGAGCGACTGGACGAGATCTTGCACCGCGGGGATACGGGTCGACCCACCCACCATCACCACGTGGTCGATGTCGGAGGTCTTGAGGCCCGAATCTTTGATCGCCGCCTCGAACGGACCCTTCAGGTCATCGACGAGATCGGCCGTGAGCTCATTGAACTTCGAGCGCGTGAGTTTCACGTCGAGGTGCTTGGGACCCTCGGAGGTGGCCGTGATGAACGGCAGGTTGATCTGGGTCTCTTGGACCGAAGACAGCTCGATCTTGGCCTTCTCGGCCGCTTCCTTCAGGCGCTGCATGGCCATCTTGTCGTTGGACAGGTCCACCCCTTCGGTGTCCTTGAACGTCTTGACCAACCAGTTCATGACCTTGTCGTCCCAGTCGTCGCCACCGAGTTGGGTGTTGCCGGACGTGGACTTGACCTCGAAGACGCCTTCGCCGATCTCGAGCACCGACACGTCGAACGTGCCACCGCCGAGGTCAAAGACGAGGACCGTGCGGTCCTTGTCCTCTTTGTCGAGGCCGTAGGCCAGAGCGGCGGCCGTCGGCTCGTTGATGATGCGGAGCACCTCGAGCCCGGCGATCTGTCCCGCCTCTTTGGTGGCCGTGCGCTGGGCGTCGTCGAAGTACGCCGGCACCGTGATCACCGCCTGGCTGACCGTATCGCCGAGGTACGCCTCGGCATCCCTCTTCAGCTTGCCGAGAATGCGGGCCGAGATCTCTTGGGCCGTGTAGTCCTTGCCGTCGATATCGATCTTCCACGACGTGCCCATGTGGCGCTTGACCGAGCGGATCGTCCGCTCAGGGTTGGTGATGGCCTGGCGCTTGGCCACCTCGCCGACCAGCACCTCCCCGGTCTTGGAGAACCCGACCACCGACGGGGTGGTCCTGCCTCCCTCGGCGTTGGGGATCACGACCGGCTCGCCGGCCTCCAGCACGCTCACGACCGAGTTGGTGGTCCCGAGGTCGATTCCTACGGCCTTCGCCATGCTCTTCCTGCCTTCCTTGGGGGATCACCCCCGTCACACTTGGTTCCTGGTGGACAGTATAGCAAAGTTGAGTCCCTGATTGGCAAGTTCATTCCTGGGCGGCCGACGCCGTCGAAAAGACGCTGACCAGGGATGGAGGAGCCCCTCTGACGATCCGCGGACTCGTCGGCCCGCATTTGAGGGGGGAACCGGGTGCTCGGTGGCCGTTGCCAGGCGGCCCCAAGGGGCCCGCAGGGAACCTCGGGGGCCCGGAGCGTCCGGGCTGTCTCCGCGTCCGCCTACGCCAGCCACATCTGGTTCAACCACCAGATGCCCTGGTCGTTGCCGAGGGCGGGCACCCCCGACGGGGACGTTTGGTAGTTCCAGTTCCGCACCGTCGGTTTGGAGGTGAGGGCCCAGACGATGCGGTCGGTCCAGACGTAGGGGATGTCCTGGCCTAACAGCTCGTTGACCTGCCGGAACGCCGCGATTCGAGTCGCCTGACTGGCGCTTTGCATCCCGGTCTGGAGGGCTGCTTCGATCCGGGGATCGACGTTGCGGGCCATGTTGATCGACAGGCCATTCGGATTCGCCGTCTTCGTGGAGAACCACACGTAGTTCAGATCGGGACTCATGCCACCGAACTGGCTCCACTCGGTAGCCTCGAAATCACCAGACAATGCGTCGTTGATGAGCTCGTTCTGCTCCAGCGGCGCGATCGTGACCTTGACCCCGATGTTCTGCAGCTGCTGCTGTGTGTACGCCGCGATGCGGACTGTGTAGGGCGCGGCCACCGAGTTCATGGTGAAGGCGAAGGGCTGGCCGGTCTTTTGCTGCACCTTCTTCACGAGCGCCTTGGCTCCGGCGGGGTTGTACGCCGGATAACTCGTCTTTGCGTAGTAAGCGGACCCGGGTTGGTAGATGCCGGTGGCCGGCGCATTCACGTTCTGATCAATGATCCGGGCGTACTGAATGCGGTTTGTGCCCATGGCGACGGCGCGTCGGGCATCGGGGTCATTGAACGGGGGCTTGGCACAGTTGAGCATCAGACAGTTGACATTGGGAGAGCCCACCATCTTCCCGCTGTTGTCGACGTAGGCGTAGGACTTGTTGCCCCGGAACTGGAGAATCTGCTGGGGCTCGGACAGGTGGATCATGTCGACGCTTCCGGACTGGAGCGCTTCGGCCCGGGCACCTGCGTCGGGGATCGGCTTGAAGGTCACCGAGTCAAGGTAGGGCTGATTGGGCCGCCAGTAGTCGGGGTTGGCGACGGCGGTGAAGTGGCTGTTCGGGACCCATTCTTGGAACTTGAACGGCCCGGTACCGACCGGGTTGTTGGTTCCCCCGTTCGGGGCGTTGAGCATCGACGGGGCGACGACGAAGCACACCTGTTGTTCGGCGAGGGTGAAGGGGAACGTCACCCACGGCGCCTTCATCGTGATGGCCACCGAATACGGCCCGGACTGGGCGTAGCTCGCGATGAGCGGTTGGAGAGCGATGCCGGTCAGCAACGACTTGTACACCGCGTCGATGTTCTGGAACAGCGCCGCCCCATTGAGCGGCGTGCCGTCATGGAACTTGATGCCTTGACGCACCGTCACGGTCCAGACGGTGTAGTTGGCATTCGGGGTGACCGACTGGGCGAGATAGGGAACCACCTGGCCGGTCGCGGTGACCATCATCAGCGGGTCGAAGACCGTCCGGCCGTACATGAACCCGGCAGTGTCGAACCGGGTGGTCGCCGGGTTGAAACCCTGTTCTTCGGCGTCGACCCCGATGACCAGGTTCCCCCCCCGCCGGGGCTTGGCCGTCGAGAGGCCGTTGAGTCCGGCACCGTTGGTCACCACCGCTCCGGCGGGATCAACTCCCGAGCCGACCACCTCGGAAGCGACGACCAGGCCCGAAGCGATGGCGGCACTGCGAACAAGAAACGACCGGCGGTCAAACTGTGGCCCCATGCGAACCCCCCTTGGATCTCTCTGCTCGAGCATCGTAGTGAGACGGGGTGGCGTTGTCCCCGCAACAGCGAACCGGCCGCTCGGTGTCGAAGATCGTGCCCCGATTGAGTGTCGGGCGTCGGGCGTCGGGCGTNNGGCGTCGGGCGTCGGGCGTCGGGGCTCGGGGCTCGGAGCTCGGGACCGACGGTCATTCGGAAATTGGGGCCGGCGCTACGCTTCGGCGGTGCCCGATCTCGTGCTCCTCCGCCACGGCGAATCCACCTGGAACGCCCAGAACCTCTTCACCGGATGGTGCGACGTGGGGCTCACCGAGAAGGGTATGGCGGAAGCCCGCCGCAGCGGTCGGCTCCTAGCCGACCAGCCCGACCTGGACTTGCGAGTCCTGCACACGTCGCTGCAGACCCGGGCCATCGACACCGCGGATCTGGCCCTGGCCGAGGCGGGCCGCAGTTGGCTGCCGGTGCGCCGGCACTGGCGGCTCAACGAGCGCCACTACGGGGCCCTCACGGGTCTCGACAAGCGGGCCACGGCTGAGGAACACGGGGCCGGCCAGGTCCACATCTGGCGGCGCAGCTACGACACGCCACCGCCGCCCGTCGAACGGGGCAGCGAGTACGACCCCGCCGGCGATCCGCGTTACCGCGACGTGCCGGCCGACGCGCTCCCTCTCAGCGAGTGCCTGGCCGACGTGGTGGCACGGCTGCTGCCCTACTTCGACGACGTCATCGCCCCCGACCTCTTCGCCGAGGGCGCCCGGGGCGGGGCCGTTCTCGTGGTGGCCCACGGCAACAGCCTGCGGGCCCTGGTCAAGCACTTAAAGGCCATCCCCGACGACCAGATCACCGAACTCGACATCCCGACCGGAGTCCCCTGGCGGTTCCGGCTCGCCGACGATCTCTCGGTGCTCGACGACGCCTACCTCGACCCCGCCGCCGCCGCCGCGGGCGCCGAAGCGGTCAGGCACCAGGCCGGCTAAACGTCGGATCGGGGCGGGCACGCCCAACTGCGCGCGCCACGCCCCGATCCTGTCGTCACTCTCGGTTCGTTGGGTCCTTAAATGGCGTCGGTGCCTCTCTCGCCGGTGCGGACCCGGACGATGGACTCGACCGGGACGACCCAGACCTTGCCGTCGCCGATCTTGCCGGTGGCCGCGGTAGCGACGACGGCGTTCACGACGTCGTCGACCTGAGCGTCGTCGACCACCACTTCCAGGCGGATCTTCGGGACGAAGTCCACCTCGTACTCGGCTCCCCGGTACACCTCGGTGTGGCCCCGCTGTCTCCCGAAGCCCTGGGCTTCGGTGAGGGTGAGACCCTGCACCCCGATGTTCTTCAGGGCTTCTTTGACGTCGTCCAGCTTGAATGGCTTGAGGACGGCCACGACGAGCTTCACGCCTGCACTCCTTCCGATCGATGCTGCACTGACATCACGTCCGATTCTTGCTGTGTGGTCACGGTACCCGTCCGATCGCTACTGTTGCCCGGTCGACATCGCCTGACCGCTCGACATCGCCGAGACCCGCTCTGCGAAGGTCTCTTGTGGGTAGACCTCCTCGTCGTGGATGGCCACATCGCCGATCTCGAGCACCTCGTCCTTTTCTCGGAGACCTCGGCAGATGAACTTGGTGATGTAGGCCAGGATCACGGTCATGATGCCGGTGAACACGATGATCCAGACCGCGGCCAGGAACTGTTCCCAAAGTTGGTGCCATCCACCGCCGTAGAAGACTCCGTCCACCACGAACGAGGGCGTCTTTCCCACCCCGAGATATTCGATCATCCCCGGATCGGCGAGGAACCCGACCAACAGGCCACCCGTCAGGCCGGCGATGCCGTGGGTGTAGACCACCCCGAGAGCGTCATCGACCTGCGAGAAGGGCCTCACCTTGGAGAGGAAGTTCCAGGCGATCCAGACGAACGAAGAGGCGATGAGGCCCACCAAGATGGCGCCGTAGCCGTCCACCCAACCTGCAGACGGGGTGATGGCCACCAGTCCGCAGATCATGCCGTTGATGGCCCCCAAGAACGTGGGCTTCTTCTGTTTCGAGGCGAACATGTCCCAAAACATCCAGGTGAGCAGGCCCGTTGCGGTGGCGATGTTCGTGTTGAGCACGGCGGAGGCCGCGTCGACACCGGCGTAAAACGGGTCACCACCGTTGAAGCCGTTCCAGCCGAGCCACAGAATCCCGGCCCCGACGGCCACCAGCATGAGGTTGTTGGGCACCCCATGGTCCTTGTCCCGCTTCAGGCGGGGTCCGACTATGGCTGCCAGCACGAACCCGGTCACCCCGGCCGCCAGGTGGATGACGTATCCACCCGAGTAGTCGACCGCCCCGTGGATGGCGAAGAAGCCGCCACCCCACAAGAGCTTGGCGTTGACCGCGTAGACGAAGGTGATCCACAGAGGGACGAACAGCAGCCAGGCCCTGAACTTCATCCGCCCGATGATGCTGCCCAAGAACAGCAGCGGGGTGATGGCGGCGAAGACGACCTGGAAATAGGCCAACGTGGCATTCGGGAAGTGGAACGGGACCAGGGTCTGGGCCAACGACGTGGCCTGGTCCTGTTCACCGAAATGGCTGGTGATGGGCCACGGTTTGCCGACCAGGTTGTTGAAGAACCCTGTCCCTTTGGCTCCGAAGAGCCCGAAGGTGGCGCTCGAGAACCCCATGTTGTAGGCCCACAGCACCCAGACGAGCAGCACCAGGCTGAACCCTGCGAAGGCCATCAGCATGGTGTTGACGACCCACTTGCGCTGGACCAGGCCGCCGTAGAGCACGGCCAACCCGGGCAGGCTCATGAGCCCGACCAAGGTGGCGGCCACCAACTGCCACGTGTTGTCCCCGGCGTTCACGAAATGGGGGTACGGAATGTAGCTTGCTGCCTCTAGCACTCCTCGGGCTCCTTTCACGCTTTTCGTTCCCGCCGGGAGCCCCCCGCACCCGTGAAGTCCGAAAACAACAGGGGCTACGAAGGGCCGGCCAACGCTTGCCGGTGCGAGTATGCAGGGGGGTGGTTTCGCCGTTGCTACGCGAGTGTTTCGGGTCCGTGAACTCGGCAGAGCCCCGCCGGACGGCCACACGTCGGGCTACCCTTTCGCCATGGCTCCTAGATCTCAGAGCATCGACCTTTCCAAGATCTGGCTGTTCTCAACCTGCTCATCGCGCGAGCTGCGGACGATCCGCAAGGCACTCGAGGAGGTATCGGTTCCTCCCGGGCGAGTGCTGTGTGAAGAAGGAACCATCGGTCGGGAGTTCTTCCTGATCGTCGAGGGTGAGGCGTCGGTGCGGCGCAAGGGCCGTCGGATCGCCACCCTGGGTCCGGGAAAGTACTTCGGGGAGCTGGCCCTGCTCGATCGGCGCCCCCGATCGGCCACGGTGATCTCGGAGACCGACATGCTCCTGCTCGTCCTCGGCCAGCGCCAGTTCAACGGCGTTCTCGACGCGGTCCCGGCCCTCTCCCGCAAGATGTTGGCCGCCATGGCCACCCGGTTGCGCGAGGCCGACTCTCGGGCCTCGTCGGTCATCTCACACTGAACGCCGAGGCCGGGCCGTTCAGACCGGGCTGCTGCGCAGGCCGGACCGCGTCGGCGACCCGTGCGGGCGGCCACCGCTTCGGCATCGGAGCAGGGCCTCTACGCTGGCTTGTGTGGAACTGAGCGACGCCCTCACCTTCGTTGCATCCCATAGGGAGGGGGTCCTCACGACCCTTCGACGTGACGGCCGGCCGCAGCTCTCCAACATCTTGTACCTCGTCGGCGGCGGGGTTATCCGCATCTCGACAACCAAGTCGCGGGCCAAGACCAAGAACCTCGGGCGCGACCCCCGGGCTTCCCTCTACGTGGTGGGAGAGAACTTCTGGACCTACGTGGTCCTCGATGCTGCGGCCGAGCTGTCACCGGTGGCCACCGACTCACACGACGCCGTCGTTGAGGATCTCGTGGCCATGTACCGCGAGGCCCAGGGGGAGCACCCCGATTGGGACGAGTTCCGCCAGGCCATGGTGGACGACGGGCGTCTGGTCATCCGGCTGCACCCCGAGCACGCCTACGGCCAGCTCGGACAATGAGCTCAGCCGCCCTCTTCGGCCGCCCCGGCCAGCAGTGACTCTTCCAACAGCTGGGAGAGGTCCAGCACCCGGACCTCGTCCTCTTTGGCGTTCGCCCGCACGGCGTCGTCCAGCATGATCATGCAGTAGGGGCAGGCGGTGGAGACCACATCAGCCCCTGTCCCGATCGCCTCGGCCGTCCGGTCCATGTTGACCCGGGTCCCGATGTTCTCCTCCAGCCACATCCGGGCCCCGCCAGCGCCGCAGCAAAAGCCGCGCTCGCGGCAGCGCTTCATTTCGATCTGTTCGGCTCCGGGGATGGCGTCGATAACCGAGCGCGGCTGGTCGAAGATCCGGTTGTGCCGGCCCAGGTAGCAAGGGTCGTGGTAGGTGACCTTGCCCGAGTATCCGTCGCCGGCGACCAGTTTGCCCGAGGCCATGAGATGGCTGAGCAGCTCGGCGTGGTGGATGACTTCGAAGTCGCCGCCCAGGGCCGGGTACTCGTTCTTGATGGAGTTGAAACAGTGGGGGCACGTGGCGATGATCTTTTTGGCCCCGGCCGCGGTGAGCGTGGCGATATTGGCCTTGCCCTGCTCTTGGTAGAGGTACTCGTTGCCCAACCTGCGGGCGGGGTCACCGGTGCAGGACTCCTTGGGCCCGAGGATGGCGAAGGTCACGCCGGCCCGGTGGAGCATGCGGGCGGTGGCCTGCACGCCCTTGCGGGCCCGCTCGTCGAGTGCTCCGGCGCAGCCCACCCAGTACAGGTACTCGACGTCGTCGGGGATGGTACCGGTCACTACGGGGACCTCGAAGTCGAGACTCTCGATCCACTCGGCGCGCTTGGACTGGCCGAGCCCCCACGGGTCGCCCTGGTTCTCGATATTGCGGAGCATCAGACCGGCTTCGGAGGGGAAGCGGGACTCCATCAGCACCTCGTAGCGGCGCATGTCGACGATGGCGTCGATGTGCTCAATATCGACCGGACACTCCTCCACGCAGGCACCGCAGGTGGTGCACGACCAGAGCACGTCGGGGTCGATGGTGAAAGGCACCAGCGTCTGAGGGTCTTCTGCCGACGCCGTCTGCCCGCCACTACCGTCGGCGGCTACGACCGGTTTGGCGAGCAGACGGGAAGAGGAGGAGAACATATTGTCCCGCAGCCCCATGATGACGAGCTTGGGAGAGAGCGGTTTCTCGGTGTTCCAGGCCGGGCACGCCGACTGGCATCGGCCGCATTCGGTGCAGGTGGCGAAGTCGAGCATCTGCTTCCAGGTGAACTGCTCCACCAGTCCGACCCCGAAGACCGTGTCCTCGCTGACATTCTCCATGTCCATGTCCGGGGTCTTGTCGAGTGCCCCGAGGGCACGGGGTCGGCGAGAGAAGGCCACGTTGATAGGGGCGATGAAGATGTGGAGGTGCTTGGAGTACGAGACAAAGACCAAAAACCCGGTGATAACGGCGATGTTGAGGATCAGGAACACCGTCGCCAGCACACTGTTGACCCCGCTTCCGAGCGGGTGCAGGGCCTGGGCCACCAGGTGTGAGGCGAAGGCCCAGTCGTTGTAGGGGAACTGGGTCGGGTCGGTGTTGACCTGGGCTCCGCGATAGAGGAGCAACGTGATCATGACGCTCGCGATCATGACGAGGATGAGCCACGCGCCGCCGGTGTGGGATCCGTAGAAACGGGACTTGCGCTCCTCGCGACTCGGCGCGTTCTTGAGCCGGATGACCGCAAATACGACGAGGGCCGCGAGCACGGCCACGGTGAAGAAGTCCTCCACGAACCCGATCCAGGACCAGGTCCCGATCAGCGGGATGTGAAAGTACCGGTTGAAGAGGTCGCCGTAGGCCTCGATGATGGTCAGCAACAGGATGGTAAAGCCCCACATTGTGAAAAAGTGGGCCAACCCCGGCACTGTCCATTGCAGGAGCTTTTTTTGACCCGCGACCTCGGTCAGCTCCGCCTCGGCCTTGGGGATGATGCTTCCCCGGGTGCGGTTCGGGGCCGGCTGGCCGGAGCGGATGAGCCGCGACAGCCAGTGGAACCGGCGGCCGGCGATGGCGAAGGCGATGACCGTTACGGCCATGCCGATGGCGATCCTGACGGGCACGGGTCCTCCTCGAGCTCGATGTCAGGCGGTCAGATGCTGGTCGAAACGAGCTGTGGGCTCAGAACCGGTGGGGTGGTCACTGGCGAAAGTTGTCGGCATAACGGCTTGGGGTGGGTCCCCACTGGCCCTGGTACTTGGATCCAAGTCCCGAAGAACCGTAGGGGCGGGAAGCCGGTGTGGTCATCTTGAGGAAACTGATCTGCCCGATCTTCATGCCGGGATAGACGGTGATGGGAAGGTTTGCCACGTTTGAGAGCTCGAGGGTCAAGTGGCCGTCCCAGCCGGCGTCTACGAAACCGGCAGTCGAATGGATGAGCAGACCCAATCGCCCAAGCGAACTCTTGCCCTCCAGTCGGGCGACCAGATCATCGGGGAGCCCGACCCGCTCCACCGTCGAGCCCAACACGAACTCGCCGGGGTGGAGGACCAAGGGATCCTCGGTCCCGACGTCGACCAGCTCGGTCAGGTCCTCTTGATCCTCACGGACGTCAATAACCCGCTGCGTGTGGTTCCGAAAGAGCCGGAAGTACTGGTCTACATGGAGATCCACCGACGATGGCTGGATGCAGCCATCGTCCAGGGGGTCGATGACAATCCGCCCGGCATCGAGCTCTTCGCGGATCGTGGCGTCGGAAAGAACCATGGCGGCCAGACGATAGTGTGGCGGGCGCTCGCGGGCGTAGTTCAGAGGCAGAACATCAGCTTCCCAAGC
>PMOE01000029.1 GCA_003161575.1 Acidimicrobiaceae bacterium
ACGCCGAGCTCTCCCACGGCGAGTTGTGGCTGCGCTACTTCGAGCTCGGGGGCATGAGCACCGGGCTCCAACTCGAAGCCTTCCTCTACGGCGCTCTCCGGCCGAGCGCCCACGACCACGACGTGATCGCTCACACCCTGAACGAGCGCTTCACCGAGCTAGGCGGGGACCATCCCGTTCCCTACGTGGAGGATGAGAACGACAACTAGCGCGAAACAAGCCACGACAGGCCTTATTGGGGCAGTCCGTCGGGTCGCCTCGGGATCAGCGGGGAGCCGGCCGGGGATCCGGGTGTGCTGAAGGAGGCGGCTTCCTAGGTGACGGCGCGGCACGGTCGGCTTCGCTCTCGTGAGTCACCGCGCACATCCGTGTCGACGATGGAGTATCACGCGGCTCGGTGGTGAATCTCCGCTTCGGAGTTGCCAGGTAGCGGCAACCCCTAACCCGTCCACGAGTCGGCGTAGCCGTTAGCCTCAACTTCCTCGCAGAACGTTATCGATGGGCAGGAGATCGAGTTGGCGTACAGCGGTCCGGTTCCGATCGGGCCACCGGCATTGGCGAAGGTCTGAGGCTTCGACCAGGAGGCGCCGTTGTAGGTGACCCAGCCGTCCAGACCCCCAGCCATGCAGAACGAGGGTGTGGGGCACGAGAGCGCATTGAATGATTGGGGACCGAGGGATGTCGTGAGGGCTAGCCCCTTCGACCACGAGGTGCCATTGAACGTATTCAGATAGGCCACGTTGGCTCCGGTGGTGCCTCCCACCGCACAGAACGTGGCAGCCGGGCAGGACACCACGGATACTTCGGGATTTGAACCGGATGTGCTTCCGGGAGGCAGCGGGAGAGTTTGCGGAGCCGCCCACCCGCTCCCGTTGTAGGTGACCGATTGGTCGTTGTAGACCGCCTCGCAGAAGGTTGGATTGGCGCACGACACCTCACCGATGGTGGTCGGGTTCAAGGTGCTCGAGTTGAGCACCTCGGATTGGGACCATGAGGTTCCGTTGTAGGTGTAGTAGTTGACGTTGCCGTCCACCGCCATGCAGAAAGAGGTGGTGGGACACGAGACGGAGAAGGATACGGACGCCGACGATTCCGACGGGTTCAACTGGTCGACCGCAGACCAGGTCGAACCGTTGAAGGTGTAGACATCACTGAGATCGTCCCCGGCGATACACAGGGACGACGAAGCGCATGAGACCGAAACCAACTGGTCATTCGAGTTGGATCCGGCAGTCGCGTCGATGTCCACGCCCTTGGACCACACCTTTCCATTCCAGGTGAATGCGTCACCCGTGTCGTCGACGGCGGCACAGAACCCGGTACTGGTGCATGACACGCTCGAGAAGTTGGCAGTGTGCGTCGCGATGCCCGGACCAGAGCCTTCCTTGTTGGATGCCACTAATGTTGCCAACTTCCATCCGTGGCCCGACACTGCGGCCGTCGCGGCCGGAGCGCCGCAGTTCCACCGGGCCACGATCTTGAGCGTCTTACCGTTTATCTGGCTCATGGAGGCGTCAATCGAACCAGCCTCGCCCTTCACGGTGACAGTGCCACTATGGGCAAAGAAGTTGTCCTGCTCACCCTTCTGGATGGAATCGGTGATGTTCTTGCCCTTCAGGTCCACGCCCAGTATGGCGGTCGAGGTTCGACCTGTGAGGGATTGGAATGAGTAGGTTCCGTTCTTCTTCACGGTCACGTCCAGACTCCAACTGGCCACGCCCTTGATCCCGGAGACGGAACCCACGAGATCGTTGAGCTCGACGAAGCCGTTGTTGTTGATCCCCCCGTAGGGACAGCCCGCATTAGGACCGTCGCGCAACGTGCCGGTGACCGCTCCCGAGAGCTTGTAGGTGTTGGCGGCGACACCATTGGCCGATACCACCAAGGCGCCTGCCAGCTGGGCTGCCACGACGACGACGACCATTGACCCGGCGCACAGGGCCATGCCGGCCACTGAACGCACCACACGGTCCCGCCACTTCACCCCTGCTGTCATTTCGTCTCCCGGCCGCTTTCGGGCGAAGATCGAGTCAGTCGAGCGACCGCGCCACCAATGAGCAAGGGCCCACCGGCTTCAAGGTATCACCCCCTGTCAAAAAGGGCGCGGGGCCTCGACACACGATTTGCGGCCCGGTCGGGAAGGCGCTCGCCTCAGTCACGGCCGAGGCCATCGAGCGTCGACCGGGTATCCGTTGCGCCACACAACTCAAGGCAACGGAGAGCAGAACCGCAGCGGACAGGACCAGCACTCAACCAGAACCCTGGGCCACCCCAAGACCGTCGCAGGTCGGCCACCACGCAGAACACGCCCCCGGAGCATCGTGCTCCGATCGACCGCTCGGGAGCGGTCCAACTCCGCCATCGATGAGCCGAGCGCGGCTGAACGTACGTCCCATGGCTCGAGTATCGGCGGGCTCGGCAACTGAACCCGCACCTGGCCCCAAAACGCATCCGCACATCGACCTGAGGCATTGCCACCCATGCGCCGTACCGCAGCAGGCAACTTTCACGAGCACGGCGAGCGTCGCGACAGCTCTCACCGTCCCGCAAGCCGATCCCCTTGCGGGGCCGACCCCGGGCGTTCACCGTTGGGCTTGCGGGAATCATCGGCGGACCGGAAAACGGCGACTGAGGCGGAGTCTGAGTCCTGCTCGCGAAAGGCAGCGATCCAGTTCGTACAGCCGCGAAGGCGTGTCACGAAACCGGTGAAGTGGGTGGAGTGCCTTGGAGTCCCTGATCAGCCGAATTCCCCAGCTGGTGGTTCCCGAATCGTTCCATCGCGATCACGGTCCTATCGACGGGCGTGACCGCGCTCAGGCCATTGTGCCTTTCGGGGTGTAGTAGTTGGCCACGCCGCCGGACCCTGAGACACGCGTCTCTTGAAGTGTTAGGTCGAGCCGGTCGGGCAAGCCGTCGAGGAATCGCTTGCCACGGCCGAGGAGTACCGGGACGACGAAGAATCGGTACTCGTCAATGAGCCCGTGGGCCGCCAGGGTTGACGCAAGGATTGAGCTTCCAATGATCGCAAGATCCTTGCCGGGCCCCTGTTTCATGCGAGCCACAGCATTCGGAACATCATCGGCGATGATGGTCGTGTTGGACCATGTCGCATTGTTGAGCGTCGTCGAGGCGACGAACTTCGGGAGGGTATTCATCCTCGGCGCCTCGGCCTGAGTCGAATTCGGCCAATGGGCAGCAAACCCTTCGTAGGTGGTGCGGCCCAAGAGGATGCCGTCGATCGACCCCAACATCGTGTCCACGTAGGCGAAAAACTCGTCGTCCAAGACGAACCAGTCGAGTTCTTGATTCGGCCCATCGAAGTAGCCATCCACCGACACATGGAGCTGCAGAAAGAGCTTCCTCACGATCCGGCACCGTTCAAGACGGCAGCCAGCGAGTCGAGAAGGGACCGGGTTCCCTCTTCTCTCTGGGCCACTGTGTCGTGACCATCGAGGAACACCCCCTGCTCGGTCAGGATCAGTTGCGTCGTGACATCGTGGTTGTGGAACTGGACCGTGGCGACTGACACAGACATTCGAGTCTCCTCGGCGAACATTTCGTACGTGTAGACGATCCGCTGCTCGGGAATGATGTCGTGGAACTGCGATTCGTAGGTGTAGACCGGCCCGCCCGGAGGCCCACCGCGATTGACCTCACGGCCCCCGACCCGGAAGTCGAGTTCGTAACCAGCTCCCAGTGCATCGGCGGAGCCGGCGAACCAGCGGGCCTTGAGTATGGGATCGGCCCAAGCCCCGAAGACCTGAGCGACCGGAACGTTGTAGATCCGCTCGATGACGAAGGTGTCATGGGCAACGGTGGATAGGGTCATGGTTTCTCCTCGGTAGTGGCAACGTCGTTCAGGACGTCGCCCAGTCGGTTCAGACGGACTTCCCAGCCCCGGCGCCGATCGGTGATCCACTGTTCAGCAGCGGTCATTGCCGCACCATCAATCGAACACATGCGTGTCCTCCCGACCTTCTCGGTCTTCACAACGCCGCAGGCCTCGAGGACCTGCACGTGCTGGACGACAGCGGCAAGGGACATGACGAGGGGTTCTGCCAGTTCGCTGACCGAGGCGGGTCCCAAAGTGAGTCGCTCCACCATGGAGCGCCTGCTCTTGTCGGCAAGTGCTTGGAAGGTCCGATCCAGGTCGATTGTTTGGTCAAGCATATACTTGAGTATACGGACCTGTGGGCACCATAGTCAAGTAACTCCTTATGTATCTGGAGTGGCCCACATGTGCCTGCGGGCAACTTCCGCGAGGACGGCGCCCGCCGCGACAGCTCTCGCCGCCCCATAGGCCAATCCTGTTTCGGGTACGGACCAAGTGATTTGCGGGGAAGTGGTTTGGAGTTCGATAAAGATGGGCTCCATGGAACCAGTTGAGACGGAATTGGCTGTTGGCAACCGGGTGCTCCGAATCCGCGACACGGGTGAGGTCCACGCCCCTCCCATTGTTTATTTCCACGGGACGCCGGGGTCACGCCTCGATCTCGCGTTCGGAGAGGAGCTTGTGAGCCCGCAAGGTGTCCGAATAATCTCATTCGATCGGCCAGGTTACGGAGGATCGACCGAGTCCGCATTCGGCCTCTCTTCGGTTGCCCGAGACGCGCTGTCGATAGCCGACTCATTGGGTCTTGGTGCCTTCAGTACTTTGGGGTTGTCGGGTGGGGGCCCGTTCGCGTTGGCCGCCGCGGCGGTTGGCGGCGACCGCGTAACTGGTGTGGGTGTGGCGTCAGGAGCGGGACCGTTCGAGTTTGTGCCAAATGCACTCGACGAACTGAGCGACATTGATAAGGAGGCCTACTCCCACCTTCCCGCAAATCCCGAAACGGCGGCACTGGGATTCGCCTCAGGCTTCGAGGAGTTGGCGCAGATGTTGCGCAATGGTGACGACGACGCAGTTATTGCTGAGTTCGCGCCTGCCCTAAGTGCACGCGATCGGGTCCTGATGAGCGATGAAGTGGTCGGATCGAAGGTCATCGGCTCGATGAGAGAAGGCCTGTCTAAGAGCGTCCTCGGCGGAGGTTGGGACAATGTGGCATGGATTGGTCATTGGGACTTTGAAATCTCCAAGGTTCGGTGTCCCGTGTTGCTTTGGTACGGTGAGCAAGACCTGATGGCTCCCCCGGCTCATGGGCAATGGCTCAAAGATAATCTCTTCAACGCGAGGTTGACCATAAGGCCTTCAGAGGGTCACTTCGGCCTTGTTGACCATTTCTCCGAAGTGCTGCACGAACTAGCCGAGCTGTAGATCAACTTGCTGTTTGTAATCCTCGATCGTGCATCTCAGTGCTTTACTGCCTCGATCACCATCCGCATACTCCCAGACAGAAGGATGTCGTCGGCCCGGGCCGACTGCCCAAGCTCGACATCTGGGGACACCTTGCCCCTGCTGGTGCTCTAGTCTTGTGGCAACAGCATTGACGGAGATGGACCCTCCCGAGCTGCGAGGAAGAACGGCCTCGGCCTTGTAAGCCTCGCCGACTTGCCCACGTGACGGGCCGAGAGGTCGCTATCGAACGGGCGGCGAAGTGCGGTGGCACCGCGGGGACCCCCTCGCCCGCACGACATGGGGAGTCGTGTCGAGCAAGGAGTGCCCTCATGGAGCGGACGTTTAGTACCGACCTTTTGGCCAAGGATGGCCAGCAGGTGTCGATTGCCGGTTGGTTGCACCATCAACGCCGGCTGGCCAGGGTCACCTTCGCACTCATCCGTGACGCCAAGGGCATTGCCCAGGTGGTGATCGAAGACGACCGGATTCGTGAACAAGTCGGGGCCATGGTGCCCGAGACAGTCCTGGTGGTCGTCGGCACGGCGGTCCGGACCGAGCAAGCGCCTGGAGGGGTAGAGATCCACGCACCCGAGTTTCGGGTCCTCTCGGCCCCCACGGAGCCACCTCCGTTTGAACTTCGACGGCCGAGACTGAACGCGCAGCTTCCGACACTCCTCGACAACGCCGCTCTTGCGCAACGTCATCCCCGCCACAAGGCGATCACCCGCATCGCAGCGGCCTCGGTTAGAGGGTTTCGTTCCACCCTTGACAGTCTCGGTTTCACCGAGATCCACACCCCCAAAATAGTGGGCTCGGCCACCGAGACCGGTGCCAATGTCTTTGAAGTGGACTACTTCGGGCGTCCGGCCTACCTCGCTCAGAGTCCGCAGTTTTACAAGCAGATGATGGTTGGGGCGCTCGAACGGGTCTATGAGGTGGGTCCAGTCTTTCGGGCCGAGCCACACAACACGGCACGCCATTTGGCGCAGTACACGTCGCTCGACGTCGAGATGGGTTTCATTGACGATCAGTCCGACGTCATGGCGGTACTACGACAGGTTCTGAGCGGGATGGTTCGAGAGGTGGCACACCGGTGTCCTCACGATCTTGAAGTCGTCGATCTCGAGTTGCCAGAAGTCCCCGTTGACATCCCATCGATTCACTTCTCCGTGGCACAGGTAATGATCGAAGAGGCAACGGGAAACCAGGTAGTTGGGGAACCGGACCTCTCCCCAAGTGACGAGCGATGGCTTGGCCAGTGGGCTCTTCGTGAGCACGGCTCGGACTTCGTGTTCGTCGACGGCTATCCCATGGTCAAGCGTCCCTTCTACACACACCCCGACCCGGAGCGCCCCGAGTTTTCCAACAGCTTCGACCTGCTCTTTCGTGGGATGGAGCTGGTGACCGGTGGGCAGCGACTTCATCGATATGACGAGTACCTCGAGGCACTATCTGAGGTGGACCTTGTTCCGCTCGACGGCTACCTCGCTACATTTCGCCATGGGATGCCACCCCACGGCGGCTTTGCCATTGGACTCGAGCGGTGGATGGCCCGCATTGTCGGCGCGGAGAACGTCCGAGAGGTCACACTTTTCCCTCGTGATCTCACGCGGTTGACTCCGTAGAGGAGGCAGCCCATTCAGGCCCTCACCTCGAAGGCGGTGCTACGGCAGAGGGTTCGCCGAAGACCGCGAGAGTGTCCCAAAATGTTCCACTGCCGAACTCGTGCCGTACCGCAGCAGGCAACTCTTGCAAGCACGGCCCCTTGCCGCAGCTCTCACGGTCTCAAAGACCGATCCGCAATCGGAACGGGTTCCTTGCATACCCTGGACGCTCGCCGCCACGCGAGGTCCAAGAGCCCTGGCCCGGGATGAAGCCAGCCTTCAGATCACGGCCTCTCCGGGACCTCGTTGTCGAGGTTCGAGCGAGTGTCATCAAAGTACAGCTTGAAGCCCTCCGCGACGGGCCTGAAACCGAGTCTCCGATACAGGCGGTGAGCATCCGCCCGCTGCTTTCCGGAGTGGAGCTGGACCTTGTAACACCCACTGGCCCGAGCGAGGTTGAGGAGATGTTCCAGAAGAGCAGTACCCGCTCCACTACCACGAATCTCCCCGCTGACGATCACATTCTCAATCACGGCCCACCGCATGGCCCCGTGAGTTAGGCCCTCAATGACAATGAGTTCGGCCGAACCGACAACCTCGTTGCCGTTCTCTGCAACGCACAAATGGCGACGCTGGTCGCTGATGATCCTGGCCAGCACTACCCGAGAAACCTCAACGTCAGCCGGCATGCGGGAGAAGTCACCCTCGGCTAGCTCTCCATAGAGACCGAGTAGCTTTTCAAGGTCGCGCTCCTCAGCATCGCGCACTTGGTATGAGCTCATCTCGCAAGTCTCTCAGCGTTGGCGAGCTTACGGCACTCCATTTCATGCGGTCGTGATCTTCGGCCACCCACAGCGCGGGAAACCCGGCGGAATGCGTGTCAGATGGCCAGCGCTTAGCGGCTGAAGCGGAGCAGGAGCTTCTGGTCGCTGTAATAGTCCAGCCAGTCGAGCAGGCGCCCGTCGCCATGGTGCCCGTTGCCGGAGGTGGGTACGAAGCGAATCGCGAGCCGGCCGGCGGCTGCGTCGAACCCTGTCGCCTCGAAGGCGGCCACCACCTCGTCGAGGTCGTAAAGCTTGGGTAGATGCAGCTCCTCGACGTTGGCGCGATGCCACTCCGCCATCAGCGGGCTGGCGGCGTGAACACCCATGACCGCGTAGTACACACCGCCGGGTACCAACGCGCTGAAGATCGCTCGGGCGTGGTCGGGGAGGTCATGGAGCAGGTAGAGCACCTCGTGACTGAACGCGACGTCGAAGCCCCGCCAGCCGACGGGTACCGTGTCGGCGGCCTCGAACTTGAGCGCCCGCTGCCCGGCGAGCTGCCGGGCGTCCTCGATGGCGCTCGAGGCCGGGTCGTAACCGAATCCTTCGATGACGCCGCAACGATCTGCGATCAGCCGGAGGAACCCGCCCTGGTTGCAGCCGGCATCGAGGACCCGCTTGTCGACGAGGTCGACATCGATCGTCTCTAGCATCGCTTTCCAGATGAACGCGTGGTCGTTTTGCATTGCCTCGTCCGCAGTCGCGCTCCGCCAATACGTCTGGGTCATCTCGCTCACTCTACAAGGGGGCACCCAGCCGACTGCTATCTGCCGGTGCGCTCGCGGTGCTTGCACCCTGGCCAGCAGCAAGGCCGACGCTGGCCTTCCTCCAGCTCCTCCTCGGTCCGGCGAATGCGGCGTTCCCGGGTCATCTCTTGCTTGGCATCTTCGACCCAGCAGATGAACTCGTTGCGGGCCAGAGGCGTGATGTCCCTCCAGGCATCGAGCGCCGTGGGGTTGGCGATCAGCGCCATTCGCAGGTCCCCTGGAAGGTTGTGGACCACTCCACCGGGCACTCGCGGGCTGCTCACGGGGCCACGGTAGCGGTCAGGGGAGCCGCATCACCAGCGAAGCCTGGGTCTTCGTGATCCATCGATTCGGCGATCCGTGGCGCTCCCATCCGTGGACCACGGAGATCCTCCTGGGCGGGTCCACGGTGCCGCCATACGCATCGCGTAGCAAAGGGCTTGTCCGTCCGCACCGAACAAAAGGAAAGGAAAGGAAAGGAGAGTACTCACTCCCTGCCATTCTGAATATAGCGCGCACCGGGCGCTTGCGGCAAGGCTTTGTTTGCTGCGCAGAATCTCCATCCCGAACCAGAACCTACGGAAAGTGGAAGGGTGGCGTATGGCCAAGCATGCGGTGGTGATCGCCGGAGGCGGTCCGACCGGGATGATGCTGGCGGCTGAGTTGGCGCTTGCGGGGATTGATGTCGCAATCGTCGAGCGGCGCGCAAGCCAGGAGCTCGACGGCTCGCGCGCCGGCGGTCTGCACTCGCGCACCATCGAGGTGCTCGATCAGCGCGGCATCGCCGATCGGTTCCTCGCGGAGGGGCAGGCGATGCAGGTCCAGGCGTTCGCCGGGGTCCCGTTGGACATCAGCGACTTTCCCACCCGCCACAACTACGGGCTCGCGCTGTGGCAGAGCCACTTCGAGCGCATACTGGGCGCCTGGGTCAGCGAGCTGGGGGTGCCGATCGCTCGCGAACGTGAGGTGACGGGCTTCGCGCAGGACGACACCGGCGTCGACGTCGAGCTGTCCGACGGCCAGTCGCTACGGGCGGACTACCTCGTCGGGTGCGACGGAGGACGCAGTGTGATCCGAAAGGCGGCCGGCATCGAGTTCCCCGGGTGGGATCCGTCGACCAGCTGGCTGATCGCCGAGGTCGAGATGGACGAGGAGCCGGAGATCGGCATGCGCGAGGGTGGTGGCATCGGCCGGGGGGACGGAGGGTCAGTACGGGTCGTACTGACCGAACAGCACCTCGAACAGACCAGCGAGCCCACCCTTCAGGATCTCAGCGAGGCACTCATCGTCGTCGACGGGACAGACTACGGGGTGCACAGCCCTACTTGGATCTCCCGTTTCACCGACATGACCCGGCAGGCGGCGTCCTACCGCGAGGGACGTGTACTGCTCGCGGGCGACGCTGCACACGTGCATCCCCCGCAAGGTGGACAGGGCCTGAACACCGGTGTGCAGGATGCCGTGAACCTCGGATGGAAGCTGGCCCAGGTGGTCAACGGGACATCACGAGACGACCTCCTGGACACCTACCACGCCGAGCGGCACCCGGTTGGTGCCCGTGTGCTGCACAACACCATGGCGCAGGTGGCGCTCAAGGGCACTGACGAGCGCACCGATGCGTTACGCGACACCATGACCGAGCTGCTGAGCATGGACGAGCCTCGCAAGCGGTTCGCCGCGATGTTGTCTGGTCTCGACATTCATTACGACCTCGGCGAGGGTCATCCCCTGCTCGGACGCCGTATGCCCGATCGAGACCTCGTGACCGCCGACGGCCCGCTGCGGGTCTTCACCCTGCTACATGGCGCCAAACCGGTACTGCTCAACCTCGGTGAGCCCGGCGGCTTTGACGTCACTGCATGGGCTGACCGGGTCCAGCTGATCGATGCTGAAGATGTCGGCCTGTGGGAGCTTCCGGTACGTGGCGCGGTCACCGCTCCCACTGCCGTGTTGATCCGGCCCGACGGATATGTCGTTTGGGTGGGGGACGGCACAGATACGGGATTGCGTGACGCCCTGACTACCTGGTTCGGAACACCATGACGAGCCGCGATGCTCGGTCAGTTCCCGGCCACTGCTCGCAGCTCGTCTACGTTGAGGTCCAGGCCACCCGGAGGGAGTCATCGAGCGCTCGGTCGCTCTTGCTGTTAGCGCAGCGGTGACGACCAGACCTCGATGTCGCGGGAAATGTGGTCGGTGGTCGCCTCGGGCACTCCGGCTTGGTCCGCGAAAGTCGACCACTTGGCGACCGCGTCGAGGACCTGCTCGATGATGTCGGAAGCGGCGGGAACGCTGAAGCGATCGCCGACCTCGCGGACGTCCGCCCGCGTGATTCCCGTCGTGCGCCCGTTCACGGCCATCAAGTGCTGGCGGGTCCATTGGCTGTCCGGGGCGTGCGCGTGCGTGACGTCGTAGGCGGGGGACAGGCGCCACCGGCCGTCTTGGGGCAGCAGGAAGGAGAGGTTCTTGGTGTGGTCATCGCAGTTGGCGGCGGCGACATTGAAGACCATCCTGCGGAAAGCCTCGGCACGCGTCTCTGGTCCGAGTCCGAGGTGCTCGATGTGCAGAAACAGCTGCGCGTAATCGTGGGCGCCGATTTGCCGGAAATCGAGGTGTGCCATGGCGCAGAGGGTTTGTGTATGCACCTTCTCGCCGCCGGGAACGCGGTCGAAACGGCGTGTCATGAAATGCGCCCGCCCGCCCTCTTCCAGTAGACGGCATTCCGTCATTTCAATACCGGCTGCGGTGGCCATGAAGTGATAGCCGTACTCGATGCGACCGAAGTGGCCGGATGCACCCAGGTCAAGATCGGCACCGACACCGTCCAGCTTCAAGAGCCACTGCTCGAAGCCGGGATCGGCGGGAACCTGACCCGACCGCAACTCTCCCGTGTCGGGATTGAGTGCGACGACTGCCTTGGCCCTCGCACCGCCCGCTGACGTGCCCACCGCGATCAGGTGCGAGATCGCATCCGTCAACCCGTCCCCTGATGCCGTCCTTCCAGAGAGTGCGCTGCGAGCGGCCACGACCAGTTCGGACAACTCGATCGCCGTCGCCTTGCGGGTGCGTGGACCCCGCAAGGGATGGAACTCTAGGGCGCCGATCCCGCGCGTCCCGAGATACGCCAGCCGGTCCAGCGCGGTGATCTGGCTGGGCGTCACTCCCTCGTTCGCCAGGTAGGCGGTCGTCAGAGCGTTGCCGAAGTCGTCCGGTAGCGAGTCGGCCACCATCGACGGAAGCCGGTGGTATGTGGCGGGCGGCAGCGTCGGGAAGACGAAAGGCCGCGCCGGCCCGCTGGTGGGCATCGTCGTGGGTGCCAGCTCGACGCCGGTGTTCGCCCATGCACGCTCGTACTCGAAGACGTAGAAGCCCGACCGTTCGTCCAGGGCCACGGCGCCAACACGGGAGCCCCAGCACCGGACCTCGATGACGTCGATCGGCTGGTACGGCATCAGCGGACCCGGCTTGGTTGCGGATCGCTCGTTCGCACCCGGACGCGCATTCGCGGCGACTTCTGCTTGGCCCGCAGCATCTGGATCGGCGAGACGGTCACCGGGGGCGCCAGGGCTTCGAGCCAATCCGTGCGCCCCAGAGCCCGGACCACGGCCACCACCGTCTTGAGCGACGACCCTTTGCCGCGCTCCAGGTTGGAAAGCGCGCCTACCGAGACGTCCGCCAGCTCCGCCAGGCGGGTCTGATCGAGGTCGCTCGCAATCCGCATAGCCCGGACCTGCTCGCCGACCAGCGTCTCCCACTCTTCGATCGTTTGATGGGTGCGCTGAACTGCCATACTTCTCCATATTAGAGATGATTTAGCTATCTACACATCAAATAGTACTTGTTAGCTGAAAGTCAAGTAGCGGAGCATAACTATTATAAAAATGTGTGTTAAGCCGGAACGAAGATATAATACGTATATGTCTATGGGTACACGGGTCTTGGCCAGTTCAAGAGAGGCGCTCACGAACCCAATCCGTCCACATGGTGGTAGCGCTGGCCTCTGCAAGACCGCGGCCGATGCACACTCGAACCATGGTCGGCGCCGTTCCGCCACGGCGGTCGGTCGCGGCGTGTTCAGTTGCTGGGAATCGAGCGGCGGCGCGTGATGATTACCGACCTTCGACGCCTGCAGATGCCCACAACATCGACCACGCCAATGCGCTTTGACATCGCTCACGCTGCTCGCCGAGGTTGGCATCGCGGGGGAGTCAGCGACCCTCTCCACCGAGGCCGTGATCACCAAGAGCATCCTGGGCATGGAAGAAAGCGACCTCGACCAAGAGCTGGGTGACGGTACACGCTTACTTCGATCGAGTTCAACCGTAACAACGCTGTCCTTAGTGCCGCGCTTTCGCGCTGCCTGCTGGCCCTCATCGCTCGAGCCAGTGCATCTCGGGCATCCTCACGACGTTGAGACACATCGGGTACCTAACCCGAAGGGCGCGCTCGGGTGCCGATTCCATGGAACGCGCGGCGGGTGACACCGCACGTGGGCGGGGCTCCGGAGGCCGATGGGAAGCGAACGACGCGTGAAAGTGACCGGCCGGTTCTCGATTCGGTGCCGTTGCTGTTCGCTGATCAACTAACGATGAGGTAGATGCTCTTTCCCATCAACCAGAGCCCCAGCCCCAACGACACAACGATGATGACCTGATCGGTATGGGAATCGATCCAGGCCCGCACTCGGGCGAGGAACGCTTGAGCCTGGTTGGGCCAAAAGCCGGCGTATATTTCCATCGCGAGATACGTGGACGTCGCTACGATGCAAAACAGAACGAGGACGAGATAGTTCTCCCAGGACGACAGCTTGGCCCCGACAATGGTTGAAACGCCCGCTGCGACTAGGCCCCAGGGCTGGACAAGGGGAGCGAGGCCCATGGCAAACCATGGTGACATGGTGTCGATGCCCGTCTGCCATTTTGGCGTCTTCTTTGGCTTCTTCGGCAGGTTCATGCGCCGCCACCGACGCACTGCGATGAACACGAGCACCAGTCCGATGGCGATCTTCGCTGCGAGCGCTGCCAGGGATGGCGATGTATTGGGCTTTGGAGGATTGTTGCCCGTGACGAGAAGGGTGATGGCGACCACAATCGCAAGCGAAACCAACCAACCGAAGATGAACGCAGCGCCCTTGCGCACGCCCCCCTTTGACGCAAGCACGAGAATGAATGCGGTCAGGGGAATCGGCTCAAGCGTGATCGCTAGGCCGATCAGAATGAGATCTAGCGTCATGGGAGAGCTGAACCTTGGGTGAATCCGTCAGAAGTGCCGGACGTGCGCACCTTCGTTGTTGTCGAAACGGCCACAGTCCCCCTACCGGGTCTCCGTGGGGGGCTCAGGCACGCCCCACTTGTGGACAGGGTACGGAACAATCGGGCAACCTGCGTCACCCACGTTGGGTGATTGCGCGGCAGCCGCCTAGCGGTAGACCAAGCCGACCTGTATCGCATGCTCAGCGACCTGCCTTGAGATCCTCAAAGCCCGCTTTGGGCAACGACACGCCCCTGAGCCACCGCCGCCTGCAGGGCTTCGAAGTCGCGCTGGTTCTGATCGGCGTAGGCCTCGGAAAATGAAGCGATGGCCTGATCGAATGCTTTGCCGTTTCCGAGGTATGCGGCGATGGCGATTCGATTTCCAGAGCGGGCGTGGGCTCGGGCCAAAGTCCACCCACAGAGTTGGCCGTAGGCGGCCATAGCTTGGGGGATCATTCGTTCCGGCTCGGCGGAGCCTTTCCAGTCGCGCAGCTGGCGGATGTAGAAATCTCGGCGCACGCCGTCGATGCCTTCGGCTCGTTCCCAACCCAAAAAGATGTCGCTGGAGGCCTGCATGAGGTGCTGGCCAGACACCACCCGCTCTGCTTCGTTGGCATAGCGGCTCTTGCCGACGAACCTTGCCAATACGGACGACTGAGCTTCTTTGGCCTGCAAGAGCAGCGGATCCCGCGTGCCACGACCGAGAAGCAGCAGAATCCAGGCCCGTGTACCAACGCTGCCGACACCGACCACCTTGCGTGCCATTTGGACGAACCGAAACTGCTCGAGGAGGTGTTGCCGGTCGCTTTGCAATGTACGCCGATAGCGTTGCAAGAGCTCGTGGATCGTCTCGGTCAACAGATCGCTCTGCCCTTCGGACAACAGTTCCTCGACGGGTACTATTAGTGGCGGATCGCTCACGATGCGTGGCTCGCCATCGACGACCCGGGTGAGTTTGTCGAGCGCCTGCATGCTGTCACGTGTCCTGGCCTTGGCGATCTGCTTCTCGGCGCGGGCCTTGGCCTTGGTCATGCCCTTGTCGCCACCTAGTTTGAGTTGCTGTCCCAGGTCGGCGAGCACCTTTGTGATGTCCATACGGGAGTACCACACGTCCAGGTCGCTCATTTCGGCGAGCTTGGCCATCTCCGTCCGGTAGGCCTCGGCTGTGCCCCGAACGATCCCAATGCGTTCAGTGTCGGAGAACCCGCGCTCTCTTCCCGCGACGACCATACTTGCCGCCAGACGTTTGAGGTCCCATTCCCAAGGGCCCGGCAAGGTCTCGTCGAAGTCGTTCACGTCGAACACCAAGGTCCGCTCGGCTGAGGCGAACACCCCGAAATTGCTCAGGTGGGCGTCCCCGCACGCCTGGACGGTCAGGCCCGACCGTGGCGTGCCGGCGAGGTCAGACGCCATGATCAACGCGGCACCCCGGTAGAAGGTGAACGGGGAGACCAGCATCCGTCCGTAGCGGATCGGTACCAACTCTTGGACCCGAGAGGTCGCTTGTTCTTCGAGCAGCGCCACCGGGTCAGGACGGGTCGGACTCGGCTCGAAGTCCGCATGGGACGACCGCGGCACCGCTGTGCGCGCTGCCTTGCCAAGAGCCACGTGTTCCTCAACGGACAGATGGACGACAGGGGGTTCTTTGCTTGAGCGGCGGCCCGACGGGGTGGACGTTGGATTTGTCATGGGATCAGCTTCGCTTTCGCCTTTGCCTACCTGAGTCTCAGGTAAGGAGCTTGGCCTTCTGGCTGTCGAATTCAGCCTGAGAGAGGACTCCCTGGCTCTTGAGGTCGGCGAGCTTGGCAAGCTGCTCGGCGGTATCCGGCGTCCCCGCGGCCTGCTTGATGTAGTCATCCATCGCCTGGTTCTGCTGCTCGGCTTGGCGGGCCGCCCGTTCGTGCATCTTGCCGCCGCGAGCGATCAGGTAGATGAAGATGCCGAGGAACGGCAGCACGATGACGAAGATGGTCCAGAGGGCCTTTGCCCCTCCGCCCATGTCGTGGCTCCGAAAAATGTCACCGAAAACCACGATGAGGAGCCAGAACCAGATGACGAGGACGAAGAAGCCAAGCATCGTCCCGAACAGGTCGAAGAGGGGATAGGTATAAGCGGTCATTGTCTGCTCCTCATGGGTGTCTGCCTCGGGGCGTCTCAGTCCGAGGTCTGTCACTTCTGGGAGGTGCAGGACGGTCCGTCACCTCTGATGTCGGCACCACGCGGGTGGTACACAGGAATCCAACCATGCAGCGCACCACCTGGTCGTCACCCTCGGCGGGTGACTTCACCGGAGTGTGCCTCACTGGCCTTTCATTCCAAGGATCCGCATCGCGGCCGAGAGCTCACAACGGTCAGATCAACCCGAGTCCTCGAGCCCGTACGATCGCATCGTTGCGGTTGGCAACATCAAGCTTGCGGTAGATCCGGGCCATATGAGTCTTGATCGTGTTGACTGAGACGAAACACTGCTCGGCCAGCTCGGCGTGGGTGAGGCGGTTCGGGAGGTACGAGAGAAGTTCGAGCTCGCGCCTCGTGAGCGGGTCTGGAAGGTCGTTACCCAACGATGGCGACATTGCCTCCCGTGCCCGCTTCAAAACGACGTTGCGAAATCCCGAATTTATGTCCGTCAGGCCCATCATCAGGCGGACGATGGCGGGACCGGCCCGCAGGAATACCTCCACCAACGAGTGCTGTTCGGCAACCACCATCGCCTCAGCGAGATGTCCTACTGCGTCGTCTTCTTGACCTTCGACCTCGGATGCCCAAGCGGACAGAATCAGACGTTCCACCGTGATGAGTGGTTCGGTGGAGTCGAGCATTGTTGGTGATTCATTGACAAGCTTGCGGGCAAGGCCGACCTCCCCCAACGTGAGCGCTGCAGCCGCGCCCTCGAACGTTGCTGAGGTCAGAGCCTCTGCGTCCTGTGCGAAGCGACGGGCCCGCTCGGCGGAGCCGTTGAGACGCAGAAGATGGGCACGAAGGGCGAGCATCCGGTCAGCAACCACCGGTGGTGGAGGCCCCCCTATTTCGCTCTGTGAGTCGAGGATCGTCGCGGTCGCCTCGTTCGAGTTACCAGAAGCGGCTTGGAGCAAGGCGAGCTCAAGGCGACTGATCCACATCAGCTGGACGCGTCGGTTCCTCTCGGCTCGCAGGGTGCCTTCGTGCAACGACAATGCGGCCCGAGCAGGTTGGCCACGTTCGAGGAGGGCCAGCGTCCTCGCAAGATAGGCGTCTGCCATCGCGGGATGTGCCAAGGTGCCGGTCTCTTGGGCAATGGTGAGCGCCTCGGCGGCCAACTCTTCCGCGAAATCGATATTGCCGCACCACGCTTCAAGCAACCCGAGGGAGCCGAGCCCGCTCACCCTCCAGACCGAGTATGCCGCTCCCGCGGAGGCGAGCCCCCGCCGGAGCCAGGCTCTCGCCTCGTCGAAGTCCCCAGTAAGGAAGTGGGCTCGACCACCTGAAATCAAGGCGATCGTCTCGAGCGACTGGGAATCGGTCAGATTCAGCACCATCGGGATCTCAACACCATCCGCATCGGCAAGGTCGTTGAGTGCACGCTCGGCCGTCATGACGGACACCTGGGGGTTGTGTCGCCATTGGACCAGCGCCGCGAGAATCGTCTGGGCACACGCCCGATCTCCCGATGACGACGTGGGGTGCGTGAGGACCCGCCGCAGCGTGTCTTCTGCGACCGCCGCTTGCCCATCCGTGACAAGGAGGGCGCCCAGCAGAAGGTCGACGTCGTGTCTCCCCGCGCGCACGGTGACCGGGATCTCGCTGATCCACCGAATCACGGTCGCCATTTCGCCCTTCTCGTACACATCAGAACCGCGGCTGAGGATCAGTTCCAGGACGCCCTCCCAGTCCTGGGCACGCAACAGATATTCGGCTGCGGGATTCACCTCGCCGCGACCGAGGTGCCAGGCGGCCGCCGATTGCAGCAGTTGCCGCTCAACGCCGGGATGCTGGGCCCGAAGTTGGAAGCGCAACAGATCCCGGAAGAGATGGTGAAATCGGAACCATTCTCGGTGGCTATCCAGCGGCACCAGGAACATCGAGTCGCGTTCGAGTTGGTCCAAGACCAACTGCGGATGGTGCTCGCCAGTGATGAGTCCGGCCAGCTCTGCACACATTTCGTCCAACACCGAGACGCGCAATAGGAAGTCACGCCGGGCTTCTGGTTGTGCCCGCAGCACCTCGCTGCTCAGATAATCGGCAACAAGCCGGTCACTGCCTTGGAACTGGGAGATGAAGGCGTCGGAATCATCGTGGAGCCGCAGCGTCACGCCTGCGAATTGGAGGCCGGCAGCCCAACCTTCGGTGCGGTTGACCAATGCGGTCACGCTGTCATTCGCGAGACGCCGCCCGGTGATGTGCTCTAGAAGATCGGCGGACTCAGCGTCATCAAAAGCCAGATCCGATTGACGGAGCTCAACGGGGTTGTGTCGGAGGCGACGTCTGCTCCACGCGATGGGAAGATCCACCCGTGTCGAGAGCACGAGGTGGACATTGGCCGGGAGTAACTCCACGAGCCTCCCCAGATCAGCGATCAGCTGGGCGTTGGACAGGTGCTGAAGGTCGTCAAGGATGATGATGACTTCTGACAATTCAGCCATCTGGTCGGCGAGCGCCTCAAGAAATGGCAGTCCCAACTGTTCGCCACCGAGGAATATCTCTGATTGGAGGTTTGACAGATCGGGCTTGATGTGACCGAGCTCGCCCAGAAGTCGACGGGCGAAGCGAACTGCGTCGTCGTCCCCGGCGTCCACCGAGACCCAGGCGAAGGCCAACTCGCGATGGGCAGCGGCCCACTGGGCGAGCAGGACGGTCTTCCCGGAACCGGCGGGAGCGATAATGATGGTTAGCGACTGGCGTAGGGCCTCGTCCAAGCGCCGGCGAAGGGCGGGGCGGTCGACCTCGTGACCTGGGGCTGACGGAAGCCCAAGCATGCCTTCTCCTTGCCCCCCGGCTGAAGATCTCCGAATTCTGCCACTCGGTACTCTACGTGCCCACGCCGGATGCCCCTCCCATATTTCGAGACGGTACGAGTACGATCCAGATCGTGCCTAGTGTGCCAGTTTCGCTAACCACGAAGGCTCCCGCTGCGCCCCCCATGCCCGACCCGCGGCCTCTGAGTGCGCCCGAATCCTTCCACGTGCTGGCCAAACCCACTGGACCGATTTGCAATCTTGACTGTGAGTACTGCTTTTTCCTATCGAAGGAGTCGCTCTACCCCGGCGACCGATTCCGAATGGCCGACGACCTGCTTGAGACCTATGTGCGCCAGCTCTTTGAGGCGCACGCCACAGCATCTGAGGTCACCATCGCCTGGCAGGGTGGTGAGCCCACCCTGATGGGGGTGGACTTCTTCCGTCGAGCGGTCGGCCTCACCGCCCGCTACGCCCGCGCCGGGCAGGTGGTACACCACACCATCCAGACCAACGCCACCCTGCTCACAGACGAATGGTGCGAGTTGTTGGCGGAGCATCACTTCCTAGTCGGGATCAGCATCGACGGCCCACCTTCGGTGCACGATCGTTATCGCGTCGACAAGCGGGGTAACCCGACCTCCGACAGGGTTCTCCGAGGCCTTGGATTCCTCGGCAAGCACGGGGTCGACTTCAACATTCTGTGCACTGTCAACGCCGCGAACCAGGACCAGCCCCTCGAGGTCTACCGGTATTTTCGCGACATTCTCAACGCTCGCTACATCCAGTTCATCCCGATAGTCGAGAGAGACAACGAGAGCGGCTTCCAAGAGGGCGATCGGGTGACCGACCGGTCAGTTGACCCTGGCGCCTGGGGCCAGTTCATGATTGATGTGTTCGACGAGTGGGTCAGATTGGATGTCGGCACGGTATTTGTTACTCAGTTCGACGCAGCACTCGCCTCGTGGCTCGGGATTCAACCGGCACTGTGTATCTTCGGCGAGACGTGCGGGAACGCCGTGGCCCTCGAGCACAACGGCGACCTGTATTCGTGCGACCACTTCGTCGAGCCGGACTACCTGCTGGGGAATATCAGACAGAGCCACATGGTGGAGCTTTTGGCCTCACCCAAACAGCGTGCCTTCGGCGACGCCAAACGAGATGGTCTTCCCGAGTTTTGCATGATCTGCGAAGTTCGGTTCGCCTGCAACGGCGAATGCCCGAAGAACCGGTTCACCCTCACACCCAGCGGCGATCCCGGTCTCAACTACCTCTGCGCCGGCTACAAGAAGTTCTTCACCCACATCGACGTTCTTATGGCCATGATGGCGGGCCTGCTGCGCCAAGGCCGATACGCCGACGAAGTCAAGGGGGTGCTCGCTCGAGCGGCCCGTAACGAGCCTTGCCCATGCGGCAGTGGTCGGAAGGCCAAGATCTGTCACGGGCCGTGACGGGATGATCGCCCTGCCCCAGGGGGTCACTGCTCAGACCCGTTGTTCCGACCGTGAGTCGGTCGCCACTCGTGTTCTGAGTCGGACGGGTCAGCTGGACCGCCCGGATCGCCACTATTTTCCAAGAGGGGGCCGATCACCCTGGGAGGGTGACGACTTCGCGAAACCGCTGGTGCATGGTGAACCTCATGCATGTCCGAACCTTCAGGCATGGATCAAGGATGGTCGGTTCCGTCCCGCTGGGGAGGTGGCTCCTCCCGGTTCTGCAGCCGTCGCTACTCCACGGCGGTGAGCGTTGCCGTGCCACATCATCGGACCGAACAGCCTTTTTGGCAGACCGTTCGGCAATGCCGCTCGATCGAGAGGGGTCGCGGTGGGTTCCCAGCAGTTCGAAATTGTGGTCCGGGGCAGGCTCAGCCCGACGCTGGTGGCGGCGATCGAAGGATTCCACGTCGACCGCTGCGAGCAAGGAATGACCACCCTCGTCGGATGGGTGCCGGACCAGGCGCGATTGCACGGACTTCTCAGGCTCCTCCAGGACCTGAATATCGAATTGGCTTCGATAAATCCCGTTCTCTGCCAGGCTATGCCGGCCGACCGGCCCGAGAATGGCCAATCACAAGGAGGCGCCCATGGCTGACCAGGCCAGAAACAACCTGCCGATCCCGCAATTGGGCTACGTCGGCCTGACCACCTACGACGCCAAGGATCCCGACACAAAATATCCACCGATCGCGCCGCTTCGACCACCAACGGGTGCGCCAAACGTCCTGGTCATGATGATCGACGATTGTGGGTTTGGCGCGTCAACTGCCTTTGGCGGTCCGTGCAACACCCCGAATGCGGAGCGTCTCGCACGCAGCGGGCTGCGATTCAATCGCTTTCACACCACGGCACTGTGTTCGCCGACCCGGGCATCCCTGCTGACCGGCCGCAACCATCACGCCGTCGGAATGGGCGGCATTACCGAGATCGCCACGTCGGCGCCCGGCTACAACTCGATCCGTCCTGACAATGCCGCTCCGATCGCTGAGATTCTGCGGCTCAATGGCTACAGCACGGCTCAATTCGGAAAATGCCACGAGGTCCCGGTATGGGAGACGAGCCCGATGGGGCCTTTCGGGCAGTGGCCGACCGGCAGTGGCTTCGAACACTTCTACGGATTCGTCGGCGCAGAGACGAACCAATGGTATCCGGCCATCTATGACGGCATCACGCCGGTTGAACCTCCCAAGTCACCCGAAGAGGGGTACCACTTCACCGAGGATATGACCGACCGGTCCATTTCCTGGCTCCGCCATCAAAAGGCGCTTATGCCCGACAAGCCCTTCTTCATGTACTACGCGCCGGGCGCGACCCATGCACCGCACCACGTGCCCAAGGAGTGGAGCGACAAGTACCGGGGGCAGTTCGATAGGGGATGGGACGTGCTCCGAGAAGAGACACTGGCTCGTCAGAAAGAACTGGGTGTTGTGCCTCAAGACACCGTGCTGTCGGCCCGGCCCGAAGAGATCCAAGCCTGGGACGAGATCGCTGACGATCTGAAACCCGTGCTGGCCCGCCAGATGGAGATCTACGCCGGCTTCCTCGAGCATACCGACCATCACATTGGCCGTCTCCTTGACGCAATGGAGAGCTTGGGGATCCTTGATGACACCTTGATCTACCTCATCATCGGCGACAACGGAGCCAGCGCCGAAGGTACGCCAAACGGCACGTTCAATGAGATCATCTCGCTCAACGGCGCGTCCGACTTCGAGACGACCGAGTTCATGGCTCAACGAATCGATGAGTTCGGGACTCCCACCGCCTACAACCACTACGCGGTCGGTTGGGCGCATGCCATGAACACGCCGTACCAATGGACCAAGCAAGTCGCATCACATTTTGGAGGTACCCGAAACGGGACGATCGTCCACTGGCCGAACGGGTTTGACGCCCGTGGAGAGTTCCGGACCCAGTTTCACCACATCATCGATGTCGCAGCCACCATCCTCGATGTGGCCGGAATCCCCGAGCCGACGTTTGTCAATGGGATCCAGCAGATGCCGATTCACGGCGTCTCGATGGCGTACGCCTTTGGAGACGGAAATGCTGCTGAAGGGAGGGAGACCCAATACTTCGAGGTGGCCTGCAACCGCGGCATCTACCACAAGGGCTGGACTGCGGTAACCCGCCACAGCGTCCCGTGGCTGTTCGGTGCGCAACTCCCAGCACTCGACGACGACGTGTGGGAGCTCTACGACACAGCGACCGACTGGTCGCAATCCCACGACCTGTCGGCGGACCATCCCGACAAATTGATGGAACTGCAGCGGCTCTGGCTGATCGAGGCCGTCAAGTACAACGTCCTCCCGCTCGACGATCGACGTATCGAGCGCTTCAACTCTGATATCGCGGGCCGACCGGTGCTTGTGAAGGGAAAGACACAACTCCTCTACGACGGGATGAGTCGGCTCAGCGAGAACTCCGTCTTGAACATGAAGAACAAATCGCACACGGTGACCGCCGAAGTCGAAGTGCCCGAGGGCGGCGCGAACGGTGTGATCATCGCCCAAGGCGGCTCGTTCGCCGGCTGGAGCTTCTACCTCCATGATGGGCACCCGAAGTACTGCCACAATCTTGCCGGACTCATGCGCTTTTATGTCGAGGGGGACACTCCGGTACCCGCTGGTACGCACCAGGTGCGAATGGAATTTGCGTACGACGGTGGAGGTCTCGCCAAAGGCGGAACGGCGTCGATCTACGTCGACGGGGAGAAGGTCGGGGACGGCCGGATCAACGCGACGGTGCCGATGATCTACTCAGGCGATGAGACATGCGACGTCGGCTGTGACACGGGCACGCCGGTCAGTGAGGACTACACCGGAACGACAAGCCGATTCACCGGCACGGTCAACTGGGTAGAGCTCGAGATCGGGAATGACAGCCATGATCACCTCATCAGCGCGGAGGAGCTGATGCGCGTCGCGACGGCGATCCAGTAGCCGCCTGCCCAGTGGGTCAAGGCTCAGCAAAGGCACCGTTGGTTGGGCGCTGGCCGGTAGGCGACTGCGTTCTTGGGATCCCGTGATCATTGACCCGTAACGCAACAGGGGAATATTGATGTGGCCGAACGGAGGACGACAATGAGCCCGGAGAACGACACGGCACTAGGTATTGTCGAGCAATACGAAAAGGGTGTCGTCCGTAGGATCGCGGACTTCCAAGACCCCAGGCAGGAGTGGCGCCGTCTCTTTTCCGAACTACTCGGCACGTTTTTCCTAGTGCTGGTGGCCGCTGGCGGGGGCATGATGGGCCATGCCTTTCCGAACACGATCAGCCGTACGGCGGCTGTCGTCGCACCAGCCCTCATGGTCATGGCCATTATCCTCTTCATGGGGAAGGTCTCGGGTGCACATCTGAATCCGGCTGTCAGCATCGCCTTTGCGCTGCGCCGCGACTTTCCCTGGTGGCGGGTCCCCGGCTACATCGTTGTTCAGTTGGCAGGAGCCACTCTGGCCGCCCTGTTCCTCCATAACGTCATCAACGTCTCCGCCATGTACGGATCGAACTACCCCGCCGCGGGTTACTCCGCTGGGGCTGCGTTCTGGATGGAGTTCATCCTCACCCTCGGCCTCGTAAGCGTGATCCTCGGCACTGCGTCGGGCGCGCAAAATATCGGGATATTCGGCGCCCTCGGAGTCGGTGGCTATATTGCCCTCGCCGGATTGTGGGGAAGCCCGATCTCGGGGGCTTCGATGAACCCCGCCCGAACGTTCGGACCAGACCTGGTCGGCAGCAACTTCACCCATTACTGGGTGTACATCGCGGGACCTATCGCCGGCGCAGTCGTCGCGGTGGCCGTTGCGTTCGTACTTCGCGGACGGGCTGGGGGTATGTCGGGGTCCGGCGCTGCGCAAGGCGACCTGTTCCCCGAAGTGGTCGATCCCAAGAAGGCTTGAGAACTGCAAGCTGCGTTCGCCATTCCTTGGAGACTCCGGCATGCAAGTACCACTTCAGCCATCCGATGAAGTCTCGTTCGGCGTCCGACGCCCGGTGCCCGGTGCTTCGCGTCGTTCCAGGGCTGTTCCATTAATCACCCATAGAGGGTGATAAAGCGGGTCGGTACGGTCACCAGAGAGTGGATGAACCTTGACGGTCCACGGCCTGGAAGCCGACGGATTCGTAGTTCCGTCCGAGAGCGTGGTCCTCTCCGGTGAAAGAGCGCCGACGGTACCTCCCGAGGCGCAGACCAAGGGAATGACGCCCATAGGTGATCCCCACTCAGGCGTCTTCGCCGAAATGCAAATTCTTCGTTATGGTGGTGGCCACTTGCCGTCGCGCCAAACGCCCTCCAATCACCCGAAGAGGATGACGAAGTCCGACGTCCAAGATGCGAATCTAATGCCACACGGAAGAATCCAGAGGAGATAGCCATGGCACTCGGACCTGTCGAATACATCATCGTTGGCTTCCCGGAGAACAATTTCCAGGGCAAGATCGCCCCAGAACTCGCCAACCTGATCGAAAGTGGAACAGTTCGCGTCCTGGACCTGGTCTTTTTGGCCAAGGATGTCGACGGCTCAATCGTGACGCTCGAGTTCGATCAACTCGCCAAATCCGAGATCGAGGCGTTCAATGCACTCGACGCCGATATCGGCGGCATTCTCAGTGCCGAGGACATCGAACATGCCGCGTCGTTCCTCGAGCCAAACTCATCGGCCGCCCTGCTCATCTGGGAGGACCTCTGGGCGGCACCGTTCGCCACGGCTGTACGCGAGGCCGGCGGCGTATTGATCGAGGGCGCCCGTGTTCCATTCGAGCTCGTCAGCGCTCTGGAAGAGGCGTTGAGCAAGTAGCGTTCCTAATCGGACAAGGAGACCCCAAAATGTTGAGACGACGTCCCATTGCGCGCTTGGCGGTCGGCACGGCAGTTGTGGCCGGTACGGCAGGCGCGGTCAGCAACCACATGGCCCAGAAACAAGCGTCGCAAGCTCCGGCACAAGAGCCCCAGCAGGCTGCACCTGCTCCAGCGCCAACTGATTCCGGAGTCTACGAAGAGCTGGAGAAGCTCGGGAAGCTCCACGAAGAGGGCATCCTCACGGATGAGGAGTTTGCCGCGCAGAAGGCGAAGATTCTTGGCTGAGCTGTCGGCGCCTCCACACGGCGCGTCCTTAGGTGTGACATCGTCGAGTAGATCCCAGCGAACGGGACAACGAATAACGGGATGACGGTGGCCATAGCCACTGCCGCCCTCATCGGTTGATCGTGGTTCGAGATAAGTCGAACTTCGATGGCAAGGGAAGGCGACGAAGAATGCCAGAGCCACCCCCATGCGCCGGGCAACGGACTGACGGGCTCAATGCCCGATCGGAAACGCAGAGTCGAGAATCACCAGGAGTGCCGCGCTCACGAGGGTACGTACGCCGGTCTTTCGCTTCCAGACCGAACGCGACGGGATGTGCAATTTTTCAAGCCCGTCAGTTTCTGCTCACGACGGGAGAGAGCCCGAATGTCGATGGTCCGGAACGCTTTGGACGCGGACCAATTCATCTCGAGCGGTGGGTCCTACGGATGGTGCCTTATCGGGATGAGAGGTTGACGGGCGAGCACTCACGTGTGGCCGCTAGTCCCGGAAGTGGTGGTCCGAAGTGACCGAGATCGGTGCGACTCCCGAGCTACAGGCCACCCCGGGCCCGGAGAGCGGCTCTCCAACTTCGCCAAGGCGACGGCGCTTGTCAAGAATTCGTGGAGTCATCGCTTGGATCCTCATCGTCCTGAGCGCCCTTCTCATCCCACTTTCGGTCGTGAGCGTCTGGGCCATCAACCTCACGACCAACACCGACAAGTACGTCGAAACGATGGCTCCTTTGGCCCGGAATCGGGTAATTACCGATCACATCGCCGTGCGGGCCACCGACAAGCTCTTCGAAGTGATCCCTGTCCAAGAAAAGCTCGATTCTTCGTTGCCCAAGCGCGCCGCGTTCATTGCCCCAGCGATTACTCAGGAACTCCACAGCTTCGTGCAAAAGCAGTTGACCACTCTGCTTTCGAGCACCTGGTTCCACCAACTCTGGGACAAGATCAACAGAAGGACCCACGCGACCATGGTGGCCGTTCTGACCGGCAAGCCGAACCCCAGGGTAAAGAAAGCCAGCGGCATCGTGCTCGACGTCACACCGGTCCTCGAGAAGGGCATCGCAAAACTCGACGCCCGTGGTATCACCATTTTCGACGGCGCGAAGGAAAAACTCACCAAGGCCAACACCTTGAGCCTCGATTTGGCGAACGGCAAACAAGTCGCGAAGGCCCGGAGCCTCTTCCGGGTGCTATCCGACCTCGGATGGGCTGTCCCACTGGGGACGCTGCTGATCGTCGTGGTGGCCGGTGCCGTGGCGGTCGACCGGCGCAAGACCCTGTTGCGTGTCTTCGTGGGGGCGGCTCTGGTGACGGTGCTCATCTTGTCGGGTGTGCTCATCGGGAGGGACTTCTTCGCCAGTCATGAGGCAAAGACCATTGATCCGGCGGTCAGCCAGGCCGTCTTCCAAACAGTGCTGCGCTTCCTCACTCACTGGCTGCGAGTCGAGCTCCTCATCAGCCTGCTCCTGGCGGTGGCCCTGTGGCTCGTCGGCCCCGCCAGCTGGGCCCGTTGGATCCGGGCTCATGTCATTCGGGCGGCCCGCTGGCTCGTTCAACAGGGCAAGGAGCTCACCGGTCCCGAGCGCCACCAGCAGTCGTCGAAAGGTGCACCGGCTGCCGCCTGGGTGTTCGGCCACCGCTCGGGGCTGCGGATCACCGGCCTGGCGGTCGCCGGGGTCATCATCATTTTCGGAGGAAATCTCTCCGTAAGTGGCGTCTGGTTCACGGCCCTCGGCCTGGTCATCTACCTCATCGTTCTTCAGGTGGTGATTGTCTGGGCCCGGCGCAGGGCCCTGCACGATGAGGCGAGTACCCAACGGGCTACGTCAGAGATCCCGGTGCAATCGGGCAAAGGAAGTCCCCGGACCTGAACCGCGCAGGATGCCCTGGGACCGACCATTTAGTTAGTTGACACTTACGTTAGTTAGTACTAACGTTGTCGCGATGGACACCGCGTTCAGGGCCTTGGCGGAACCCCGCCGCCGGGAGATCCTCAAACTGGTGTGGACCGAGGAGCTCCCAGCAGCCCAGATCGCCGCCCGATTCGACGATGTCACCCGGTCGGCCGTCTCCCAACACATCGGCGTCCTCAAGGCGGCCGAGCTGATCGTCGAACGCCGGGATGGAACCCGTCGCCTCTACCGGGCCAATCACACCCAGATGGACCGCCTCCGCCAGTTCCTCGACGAGTACTGGACCGGCAGTCTGCAACGTCTGCAACACCTGGCCGAATCGGCCGAACGAGAGAAAGGAACCACCGATGGCTGAACTCACTCGGGAGGTCGTGATGGACGCCAGTCCCACCACGATCTTCCCCTTCCTCACCGATCCGGCCCAGCATGTCCTATGGATGGGCACCGAGGCCGAGCTGGACCCGCAGGTCGGCGGCACCTACCGCGTACTGGTGCAAGGGAAGCACCCGGCGGTGGGCGAATTCGTGGAGGTGGTGCCCGACCGCAAGGTGGTGTTCACCTTCGGATGGGACGAGCCCGACCACCCCATACCCGCCGGCTCGACCGAGGTGGAGATCACGTTGATCCCCGACGGCGGCAAGACCAGGGTGCGCTTCGTGCACCGGGGTCTGCCCGATGACGCCGTGGCCGACCACACCCAGGGTTGGGACCACTACCTCGACCGACTGGCCGTCGCCTCCGCCGGCGGTGCTGCCGGACCGGACACGTCGACCGAAACTGCGCCTGCCGCTGGATGAGTTTTTGCCCGCTCGGGGAGGGGCGGCTTGTGGCCCGGGTCGATACGGCCCTCACCCAACCATCGGATCGACGGTCACGAGGACCTTCCCGCAGTCTTTGGATCTTTTGAGCAGGCCCAAGGCGTCGCCGAACTGCTCGAGCGGGAACCGGTGGGTAATGAGCGAGGTGAGGTCTCGACGGGCGAGGAGGTCGATCGCGTCAGCGAATCGGGACGGGTACTCCATCGATCCGCGGATCGTGAACTGCTTCATCAGCACCATTAGGTAGCTGGTGGGGATCGCCTCGTAGTGGAGGGCCACGATGGAGAGTCGGCCACCGACGGGGCCACGGTCGAGGATGTCGGTGATGACGCGGGCAGATCCGGACGCTTCTATGAAGGCGGCGGTGGCCGGCGTTGGGCCGAACATGAAGGGCTTTGTCCCGTGCACGTGGGCCAAGGACTCCCAGACGTCCGTCGTGGCGGGATTCAGGACAGCCTGCGCACCGAGTCCCAGCGCGAGTCCGAGGCGGGTGGGACTGAGGTCGATGGCGACTACCCGCTCGTGGCCACGGTCGACCAGAGTGGCGATGGCGGCCAGGCCGATGGGCCCACATCCGAACACGGCGACACCGTCGCCGGGCTGGACGTCGGCCTGGTCGGCGGCGTGCATGCCGACGGCCAGCGGCTCTGCAAACGCGGCCACATCAAGTGGCAGATCGTCGGGAACCGGGTGCAGGCGGCCCCGATCAGCCTCGGTTACCAGGAGAAAGGGGGTGAGTCCGCCTTCGGGAGCCCCATTACCAATACGGGCCAGGTCGTCGTTACCCGGTTGGATGACGACGCGGTCGCCGACCCGGGCGCTCGCCACGTCCCGCCCGATCCAGTCGACAACGCCGGTCATCTCGTGGCCGAGGCACATCGGGGCGCTGGCTGGTCCGGCGACGCCCCCCATCTTGATGTAGGTAAGGTCGCTCCCGCAGATGCCGCAAGCAGCGACCCGCACAACGACGTCGCGGGGTCCAGGGTTCGGCTTGGGGACGTCGTCGACCCGGACATCATCGGGCCCATGCACGCGCACTTGCAGCATCGATGCAGCCTTGGTCAGTTCTCGTCTGGTTGGAACAGGAATGCCATCGCTTCGCGCATGGCGGCGTCGACGATCTCGACGCGAACGCCGAGGTCGTTACGGTGGTAAGCGAATGACGCGGGGGCGTCATCACCGGCACGGCCACAAAGTTGCATCGGGCAGCCCGAGCCGGTCAGACCGGCGCTGTCATCAATGAGGTCGTCGCTCCAAAAGCCGATGTGGTGGAGGTTCGAGTGGTCGTTGCAGACCCACACCGAGCCGGGCACTTCTTCGATCAGCTCCAGGTGTGGCTCCTCGACTGAGTAGCAGATCGTGGTCGGCAGCACGATGTCACCGCCCGAGCCTTCCCGGTAGTCGGCTGCGTCGAGGTGGAGGATCGGTCCCCAGGTCACACCGAGTTGATTTGTCAACGCCACCTGGGCTGCAGCGAGGTCCGGCACGACGATACCCACGTGGTAGTACGGCGACAGCGGTCGGGTACTCATGGGAGTAGGTAGCCGCCGTCGACGACGAGGACGTGTCCGGTGATGAAGCTGGCGGCGGAGCTTGCCAGGAACTGCACAGCACCGACGATTTCCTCGGGCGTGCCCAGCCGACCCATCGGCGTGTGCGCCAGCTCGGGATCGAGGAGTTCGGGAAAGTGCGCCATCGGTGCCGTCATCGGTGTGTCGATAACGCCCGGGGCCACGGCATTGACCCGGATGCCGTCGTGCACCCACTGGCGTGCGAGGTTATGGGTGAGCGTGACAAGTCCGGCTTTGGCGGACCCATAGCCGGGAACGATGGGTATGGAGCGGAACGCAGCGAGTGACGCCATGTTGACCACGCTCGCTCCACCGTGCATGGTGCTGGCGGCCAGCCGGTCCCTGACGCCGGTCGTGAGGCGCATCGGGCCGACCAGGTTCAAGGTGAGCGCGGTGGCGAAGGAGTCCGGCTCCCACTCGTCCTTGCCACCGGGGAAATTGGCACCGGCATTGTTGACGAGCACATCGAGCTCGCCGAGCGAAGCGACCAGCGCGTCGATCGTGGCCACGTCGGTCATCTCCACCTGCTGGTACGAGAAGCGGGTGAGATCCACCTCGTAGTTACCCGGTCCATTTCGCGTGCCGGTGATTGTCACCGTGGCCCCGGCGTCGGCGAACGCCGTGGCGATCGCGTGGCCGATCCCGCTGGTGCCCCCGGTGACCAGGACACGGGCACTCGAAAAGTCGAAGCTGATCCGGTTGGTCATTTTCCCTCCAACAGGTCGATCGACCGGGTGAGCCACGCCCGTTCCCAGAAGTTCGAACTGGCATCGAGCAACGACCGGGAGGCGTTGGCCGCCACCGCCCGGGCGTCGAGGTCGCCGGGATCGGCGGCGAGGATGATGTCGGTGAGGTGGAGCGCTGCGACCGGCTCGCCGGCGTCGAGCCGTACCCGGGCTGCGTCCACGAGGGCGTCGGCCCCGGCGAGGGCAACGAGGTCAGGTGCGACTGCGGTCGGCGGCAGGTCGTAGAGCTCGGTAGTGGAGCGATGGTGGAACCAGCCGGCGTAATTCTCCCAGATGGCGCGCACGTTCCACGAGGCTTTGCCGTAGCCCTCGCCGACGTCGAAGTGCTCGGGTAGGCGAATTTCTCTCATCAAGGTGTGTACGTCCACACCGCTGTTCATGCCTTCGACGGTGCGGTCGTGTACCCACTGCATGGCGTCGCGCATCGCGGTGGTCTCCTCTGCGATCCGGTCGGCGCCTTCGACGGGGTCGAAGTGGCCGGTGAGCAGCCGTGCCGGGGCGAGCTCGAGAAGCAGGTTGAGGGATTCGATGTAGGTCAATGCGTCGCGGTAACGGTCGCCCCGCATTGTGACGAGGTTGGGCACGTGTCCGAACAGCGCCCCGAACAGATTACCGGTGAAGGCGGTCCGGGTTTCGGGAAGCCAGATCACGAGCGAATCCGTCGTCTCGCCCCCCGGCGTCGACAGCAACACGAGCTCACGGCCGCCGAGGGAGAGCTCGAGCCGGTCGTCGAAGGTGGTGGTCGGCGCAGGCCGTGCCTGTGCGATGGCTCCGGCGCCCAGCGACCCGGCGTGTTCCATGGCTGCCAGGATGGCCCGGATCCATGCGAACGCCGCATTGCGCGACCGGAACGCCTCCAACCGTTCGTTGTCGGCCCGCCACGACGTGAAGTTCGCCTGGGCGATCAATTCGGTGCCCTCGTCGCGTAGGGACTCGGCGCCACCTACATGGTCGTAATGTCCCTGCGTGAAGATGATCGCCCGGGTCGGTGCAGCCCGGACGGCGTCGTACGCCCGGCGGTGGAGGGGGCCTTCGAAACCCATGCCGGTATTGACGACGATCCGACCGTCGTCGGCCCCGAGCATGTAGCTGTTCGACAGTCCAGGCGACATCCAGATGCCGTCGCCGAGGTCGACGGCCGGTCCGCCGCTCGACGGCGCAATGGATTCGGCGCCAGGTCGTTCCCTGTGGATGCCTGACCTGGTCAAAGAACCTCCCTGGTGATCTGTGGGAATGCCTCGAAATAGAAGGAGAATCGGTCGTAGAGATCGTCGGGTTCGAGACCGAAGTCTCCTCGGAGGTCGTAGATGACGCGGCCCTCCTTACTCCGGGGGTTCCCGGCGAGGTAGCTCGTGAGCTCGGCCCGGCACCGGTCGGTGAACTCGAGGCCGGCGGCGGCGAGGATTTTCGTCGCCATGGCGAGGTCGCCGGCCATGAACTCTCCGAACTCGACGTCTACCCGCTGGCTGGTGGGAATGAGGTGCGCGTCACGGACGGCCGCCCGCAGCAGTCGCTCGATACGGTCAACCCAGTAGGCGGCGAGTTCGTCCGGTTCAATCTGCACTCGGCGGAGGCGGTCACCATAGGCGAGCATGGTAATTGCCGACTGCAGCACGGCGACGGGATCCCGCAGGGTGAAGGCGATGGTCGCGTCCGGGAACGTCGCCATCAATGGTCCGAGTTGTTCGAGATGCTGCGGCGTCTTCAGGACCCATCGGTTCGGGCCGCGCAGGTAGGTGAATACCTGCAGTTCCTGCCGCAAGAACGCGTAGTGGACCCGCTGGTCCAGGCCCAGGTAGTGGTCACGCCAAGAAGGAACCCGCGCATGCCACTCGAGGACATAGGAGCACAGGTCGAGATCGACCAGTTCGCATTCCTCCTCGATGCTCCATGGTGGACGATCGTGCATCAGCGAGGTCAGTGGGGACACTTTCTGGGTGGTCTCGTACGTGGCTAAGCAACGGAGGTAGCGGGGGTCCAGTCCGTCGCGTCCGGGACCGTCGCCGAGGACCGGGGTCGGCTCGACCACTTCCCACCACGGCATCGAGCGGAACCGGGAATCAGCGGCCAGAAGATTGACCAGGTGTGTCGTGCCCGACCGGGGTAGCCCGACCACAATGACGGGTGGCTCGAGTGGGACATCGCGGGCCTCGGGGTGCCGGGCCAGGAAGTCCTCGAAGCGCAAGCGCGCCCTGAGCAACCCGAGAAGCCGATCACGCACTATGTACCGACCCAGTCCGGACAGTCCCGCGTCCGCCTCCACGGCCTCGATCTGCGCCTCGAGCCGTTCGGCCAGCGTGGGGTCGCCGAAGTCAGATAAGCCGGTGTCAGCGCGCGCTTGTGTGATCAGTTCGTCGCCGTCGAGGTTGACGCTCATCGTGAGCGCCAATTCAAAAAGCGCCTGTTCCGCAGCGTCACGCCGCGGCGAACGCAGATCTTCGATGCGAACGTCGTTCATCAAGGGTGATCCGACGGGCCGGAGCTACTTGTACTGGGATTGTGACCAATGGCCATAGGACTCAGCGTAGGGTCATCAGCCGAGCGAACGCAGATTGGTCTCCAGAGCATTGTCGCGTCGATAGCGTTAATGTCCGCGGTCGAGGGCATTCGGCGGAGCGAACGACGCAAGGAGTACCCGATGGGGTGGAAGGCGATTCGGAATGTGCCCCACCGGGCTGGGCTGCGGGTGGGTACGTTTCACAACGACCACCCGTGGGTGGGGCCACTTGTTTTTATCTCGAGCGGTCTCTACTTCTACGCGCAAATCGCCGTTGCCTGGGTCTTTCAACCGCCCTACAGCTTGGTCGGCAACGCCATCAGTGACCTAGGGAATACGGCTTGCGGACGGTATGGCGATCACGTCGTCTGTTCACCTCGCCACTGGCTCATGAACGCCGCCTTCATTTTTCTGGGGCTTGTCATGGTTCTGGGCTCAATGCTGATCTACCACGAATTCACCGAGAAACCCCGTGCGGAGCGGATCGCCGCATTTGTCGGCTTCGCCTGCATGGCAATCGGCGGCGTGGGCGCCATCCTCGTCGGCGCGTTTCCAGAAAACACGGTGAGCGGATTGCACGTTGCTGGCGCCGGGTTGGCAATCGGAATCGGCAATGTCGGAATATTCATCTTGGGGGCGGTTCTGAGTTTGCCCGAGCAGATGCGCAGGTACATGCTGCTCTTCAGCATCGTGTCCATTACGGCGCTGTTCTTGTTCGCCTTCCACAAGTACTTCGGGGTCGGCGCCGGCACGATGGAGCGGATCGCGGCCTACCCTGAAACGGTGTGGTTGATCATTTTCGGGCTTTATATCTGGCGCTTCCACCCCAAAGACCATCCCACGGCGGCGAGCTAGCCGGACCACGGGGCCCCACGGTCAGTCCTTTGGGTTAAGACCTCTACTCAGCGCCGAAGTCCACTGTCGTATTCGGCTCTGGGCGGCAGTACCGAGTCTCGGCCTGTAGTAGAGGGTTAGAAAACCGACTCACTCCCCGGAAACAGATGCTCGGCCTGAAGTAGTCTGTCGGCGTTGCGGACTGACAGGCGGTCAGTTCGCCATGGCGGAAGATCTGCCCGGGCGTGCAGGACACTCGGGCTAGCGGCGGGTCGCACTCCTGATCGGAAGTTGTCCGAGGTTTTCGCGACCAGGGGACTGACACGTGAGAGCTGAGGGCGGACCTCGAACGAAGAAGAGAAGTGCTGGCGGGGCGGGCGGTTCGCGCCGTCGAGTCAGCGCTTGTCGGGTGCTCGGGTTAGTTGGAATAGCACTGACGGCGAGCGGGGCAACCTTCGCGTTCTCCGCGGTTCCAGCCTTCGGCGAGGGGAGTGCCCAGCTTTACCCCGGTCCCGCCTCCCCAACGTGCGCGCCAAACGTTCTGGCCCCCTTTCCTGGAATCTCTGGGAGCTGCCGGGCCAACATCGAGTGGCGTACGAGCGCGTATGGCCCCCTGACTCCTGGTGGGACAAGAATTCCGCGCCGTGACTTGTTCTACGTCTCCATGACGGCCGGTCAGGTTGTTCTGTTGGGATCCTCGGCTGTAGGGATAATGAACGGCCCGAGCGAGGGCGATGCGGTGGTCTACAACCCGGGCGTCATTTCGCGCTTCGACGAGTCGCCCCTTCCTGCGCTCGTCACTTCGGGAGCGGGTGCCAACGGCTTTTCGTGTGACGCCCAGGCGGCTTCGGCGGGGGCTCCGGCCGGGCAGGGGCAGCTCACGACGCGAACTCAAGAACTCGCTGGGCCCCAAGCGGTGACCGGTGGGGGGAATCCGACCGGCTACGTCCCCTGCTACTACGTCGCGCCGACGACCGGTCTCTACAACGTCGCCTTTTACGGTCCAAACGGGAACAACAACGACGCCGACGGCACCGTTGGCGCGGACGTTGCCTTGACCAGCCCCGCGGACACCAGCGCGGTGCAAGGGTCGTCCACCGCCGCATGGGATATCACAGTTCGCGACAATCTCACCACGACCACGGACGACAACGGCCTGGTCTTCACCTACGCCTTGGACGGATTTACCGCCAGCAACGGCGCTCCAGTGAGCTCGACGGTGTACGCGACCACCCTGGACGGTTATGTCTACAAGACGGACTTCCCTGGGCTCGACCCCAACGGTTTCGTCTTCTACGGCAGTGAGCAGGGATTCTTGAACCCTGATGGATCGATTCTGGACCACGATGTCTTGGGCACGACGAATTCTGGGCAGCTCACCGCGCTTGCCGCCAATACGAACCTCTCCTCGGTGGAGTACCCGATCTCGCTCACTCCCTTGCAGCCCTCCGTGTTGCTGGCGTTAGGGATCCCGACAACCCCAGTGGCACCGGGTTTCAGCGCACTGAGCTTTTTGGGCACCCAGGGGGGGAACACGAGTCTGGTCGCGGCGGGCGGCAACTTCTCCTACACCGGGACAGCCGGCGTCTACCAGATCATCATCAGCCGTGACGGTGTCAACTTTGATCCCACCAATCCACTCAATCGTGTACTCCGCGGAGTCGGCTACTCCGGTACGAATATCGTCCATTGGGATGGCAACGACAACTCGGGGAATCCCATCCCGGTGGGGTCCAATTACATGGTCGAAGGCGAGATCCAAGCCGGCGAATACCACTTCCCAATGATCGACGTCGAGAACGACACGCTCGGCGGCCCGACCGTCACTCTGGAAAACCCCATTGGTGGCACCTGCCCATTCGGAAACATCAAGTGCACAACCGCCTTCTACGACGACCGTGGTTACGTCGCGACGGGACCCGGTGGTGGAGCTGTGGGTCCCGGGATTGTCGGACCTTTCAACGCGAACTCGGTCCTGTGCGGAATCGATCCGCCAACGACCCCGAGCAGTGACCCGGTGAACGGATTCGACAGTTCGGGCAATCAAAGGGCGTTTGGGCAGAACTCGAATAGCGGCAATGCCAATGTTCCTTGCAATGGCTCCTTCGGGGACGTCAAGGGCCTCGACACGTGGACATACATTCCCGGTACCGCGGTGAACACAACGTTGAACATCATCGCACCTCCGGGCCCCGCGATCTCACTCGTCAAGTCCGCCAGCGTGACGGGCTACGCCTTGGGCACCCCCATCACCTACTCCTATCTCGTGACCAACACCGGGGCGACGATCCTCACGAGCGTGGGAGTTGCCGACCCGATGACCGGGCTCTCGGCGATCACTTGCCCGAGTTCGACCCTGGCTCCCGGTGCCCTCGAGACCTGCACGGCGACTTACACGGCAACCCAAGCCGACGTCAACGCACAGAGCATTTCCAACACTGCGGTCGCCTCTGGCACCCCACCGGTTGGACCCGCCGTCACGGACACGTCTTCGGTGACTATTCAGGCCGGTAACACCCCGTCAATAACGATCGTCAAGTCCGCTGCGGTCACCGACGTGAACAGCGACGGCGAGACCGATCTCGGTGACACCATCGCCTGGTCCTACCTCGTGACCAACACCGGTACGGTCACTCTCACGAGCGTGGGGGTCACCGACCCGACGGCCGGGGCGACGACGTGCCCGAGCCTCAATCTCAGTCCCGGCGCCGCCGAGACCTGCACGGCGACCACGGTCCACACCATCACCCAGGCTGACGTCGACGCCGGTGTGGTCAACAACACCGCGACGGCCCAGGGCACCCCGCCCCCTCCGACCGGGGAACTGACATCACTCCCGATCAACTCCGGCCCCTCGTCCACGGCGACCCCGGTGAACCAGAGCTCGGGACTCACCATCGTGAAGTCCGCCGCGGTCACGGACGTGGACAGTGACGGCAAGACCGACCTCGGTGACACCATCGCCTGGTCCTACCTCGTGACCAACACCGGCACGGTCACCCTCACGGGCGTGGGGGTGACCGACCCGACGGCCGGGGCGACGACGTGCCCGAGTGTGACATTGGCCCCCGCGGCCTCCGAGACCTGCACGGCGACCACGGCCCACACCATCTCCCAGGCTGACGTCGACGCCGGTGTGGTCAACAACACCGCGACGGCCCAGGGCTCCCCGCCGGGCGGGCCCCCGATCAGCTCCGGCCCCTCGTCCACGTCCACCCCAGTGAACCAGTCCCCGATGCTGGCCATCGTGAAGTCCGCCGCGGTCACCGACGTGAACCACAACGGCGTGACCGACCTCGGGGACACCATCGCCTGGTCCTACCTCGTGACCAACACCGGCACGGTCACCCTCACGAGCGTGGGGGTGACCGACCCGACGGCCGGGGCGACGACGTGCCCGAGCTCCACCCTGGCTCCCGGCGCCGCCGAGACCTGCACGGCGACCACGGCCCACACCATCACCCAGGCCGACGTCGACGCCGGTGTGGTCAACAACACCGCGACGGCCCAGGGCACCCCGCCGGGCGGGACCCCGATCAGCTCCGGCCCCTCGTCCACGTCCACCCCGGTGAACCAGAGTTCGGGACTCACCATCGTGAAGTCCGCCGCGGTCACCGACGT
>PMOE01000011.1 GCA_003161575.1 Acidimicrobiaceae bacterium
TGTCATAGGTGGCCTTGTCGAGCTCGGCCAGCAGCGGTCGCACCATGGCGTCGCCGACAACCGACATGGTGTTCGCGCCCTCTCGGGCCACGGTGCGCCACACGTCGGCCGGGTCGAGGCGCCGGGGGTTGTCGGGCAGGATGATGCTGGCGCCGTCGGTCATCAGAATGAACGAGGCCCATTGGGCCGCCCCGTGCATCAAGGGCGGCAACAGCATCAGTTTCAGGCCGAAGCCGGCCGCGGCCTGCTGGGCCAGCGACTCGTAGCTCTTGACCAGCTCCCAGGTCCCGATGCGCCGACCCCCCATGGCGGCCACGAAGATGTCGTGCTGGCGCCACAGCACGCCCTTGGGCATCCCGGTGGTGCCCCCGGTGTAGAGGATGTACAGGTCGTCGGGGGAAGGCTCGGTCGGCGGCCCTTCGGGCGATCCGGCGGCCAGCGCGTCTTCGTAGTCGACGGCGCCCTCGAGGAGCGCGTTTGCCGATTCATCGGCTACCTGGAGGAGCGCGACCATCGGCGGCAGGTCGGCGAGCACCGCGGCCAGGGTGGGGGCGAGGGAGGCGTGGTAGATGATCGCCTTGGCCTGTGCGTCGCGCAACAGGTAACGGAGCTCCTCACCGGTGTAGCGGTAGTTCACGTTGAACGGCGCCACCCGGGCCCGGTAACTGCCGATCATTCCCTCGAGGTACTCGTTGCCGTTGTAAAGGGCGAGCGCGAGGTGGTCCTGGCCCGACTCGTGTCCCGCCAGAGCACTGCGGTCGGTGTGGATTCCCAGGCCCTGGTCATGGAGATAGGAGGCCAGACGGCGGGACCGTTCGGCCAGCTCGCCGTACGTCACCCGTCGTTGTCTCCAGACCACCAACGTGCGGTCGGCAAGCACCCGGGCGACCGTTTCGAAGGTGAGAGCGAGGTTGAACTCGGTGGTCGGGGGGACCTCGGAGGACGGCACGCCGAGAGGCTAATCAATGTGGCGGTCGGCGGGGATCTTCCTCGCGACATGTCCGGTCCGGGCGCATGAATCCGTCGTGCCAGCCACGATGTCAAATGGGTTCGAGTACCCACAAACGCTTGACATTCGCTGAATTCGGCGCGTGAACGCGAGAGGTGCAGCGCCGCGCCGGGGCGGATCCCGGTCGGCCGAAAGAGGGGGTGCAGGTGGACCAGGTCCAAGTTCCACGGGCCGGCAGTGCGGGTGCCGACGGCGAGGAGGCCGACCGCCAGCAGTTTCATGCGATGGGCTATGCCCAGGAGTTGCGGCGCCGCATGGGCGGGTTCTCCAACTGGCACAAGATCAACAAGCGCACCGGCACGCCGACGAACCCGATCTGGTTCGCCGTGGTGTTCGCCTTCATCCTCGGCGTTCCCTACCTCTGGAGCCCCGTCGCCTACGGCGCCATCACCTCGATCGCGGTGATCGGCCTCTATATCGCCTACATCATCCCGATCTTCCTCCGCTTGAGGGCCAAGGACAATTTCGAGGTGGGGCCGTGGAATCTCGGCCGCAAGACCTATGTCATCGGGTGGATTGCCACGATCTGGGTGGTGATCATCTGCATCATGTTCGTCTTGCCCGAGGCCTATCCGGTCACCGTCGATACCTTCAACTACGCGCCGGTGGCCGTCGGGGTGGTCCTCATCCTCTCGGGCGGGTGGTGGCTGATCTCGGCCAAGAACTGGTTCCACGGGCCGAAGATCCAAGGATCGCCCGAGGAGCTGGCGGCCATCGAGCTCGAACTCGAGCGGGTCTGAGTCTGCGCCACCGGGCCCGGGTGTCGCGCCGGGACCCCGACGCGTCATGATCGGGGGGTGAACGCGTCCGCCGTCGGCACCCCGGTGCCGGTCATCAACCCGGCCACGGCCGCGGTCATCACCACCGTGAGCTCGGCCACCGAGGCCGAGGTGGACGCGGCCATCGAGGCGGCGGCGGCGGCCTTCGGGCGTTGGCGGGCGGTCGCCCCCGCCGACCGGGCCCGCCTGTTGCGCCGCTTCGCCGACGTGGTCGACGCCCACGGCGAAGAGCTGGCGCAGCTGGAGGTGGCCAACGCCGGCCACGTGGTCTCCAACGCCCGATGGGAGGCCGGCAACGTCCGCGACGTCCTCGAGTACTACGCGGCGGCCCCCGAGCGGCACAGCGGGCGCCAGATTCCCGTCGCCGGCGGGGTCGACCTCACCTTTTTCGAGCCCCTCGGGGTGGTCGGCATCATCGTGCCCTGGAACTTCCCAATGGTCATCGCCGGGTGGGGCTTCGCGCCGGCCCTCGCCGCCGGCAACACTGTCGTGCTCAAACCGGCCGAGCTCACCCCGCTGAGCGCCCTGCGCCTCGGCGAACTGGCCCTCGAGGCCGGGATCCCCGCGGGCGTCTTCCAGGTCATCTCTGGCAAAGGTTCGGTGGTGGGTTGGCGTTTTGTCACCCACCCGGCGGTGCGCAAGGTGTGCTTCACCGGCTCGACGGACGTGGGCAAGCGCATCATGGCCGGCTGTGCCGAGCAGGTGAAGCGGGTCACCCTCGAGCTCGGGGGCAAGAGCGCCAACATCGTCTTTTCCGACGCTGACATCGAGCAGGCGGCCGCCCGGGCCCCCTACGGGGTCTTTGACAACGCCGGACAGGACTGCTGCGCCCGGTCGCGCATCCTGGTCGAGCGCGGTGCCTACGACCGCTTCATGGAGCTCTTCGAGCCGGCCGTTGCCGGTGTCGTGGTGGGTGACCCGACCGACGCGGCAACCGAAATGGGCCCGCTCATCACCGAGGCCCACCGCCAAGAGGTTGCGGCGTTCGTCCCCGACGGTGCCCCGATCGCCCTGCGGGGGAGCACCCCGGGGGGTCCCGGGTTCTGGTTCCCCCCGACGGTGCTGGCCCCGGTCGCACCCACGGACCGGGCGGCGACCGAGGAGATCTTCGGGCCGGTGGTCGTCGTCGTGCCCTTCGACACAGAACAAGGGGCGATCCGGATCGCCAACGATTCGCAGTACGGGCTCTCGGGATCGATCTGGACCCGAGACGTCGGCCGGGCCATCCGGGTGGCCCGGGCCGTTGACACCGGGAACCTGTCGGTCAACTCCCATAGTTCGGTTCGTTACTCGACGCCGTTCGGCGGTTTCAAGCAGTCCGGGATGGGGCGCGAGCTCGGGCCCGACGCCCTCGACGCGTTCAGCGATGTAAAGAACGTCTTCATCTCGACTGAGGAGTGATGTGAGCACCAGTGGCCAGGACAACGCTGACCGGGCGCGCTGGGGAAGGCGCCTCGAAGGGAAGGTGGCGGTCATCACCGGGGCGGCCGGCGGGATCGGGCGGGCCATGGCCGAACGCATGGCCGGCGAAGGGGCCGCCGTGGTGGCGGCTGACGTCAGTGACGAGGCCGGCCGGGCGTTGGCCACCGACGTGGGCGGGATCTACGTCCGCACCGATGTCACCGACCCGTCCGCTGTCGGCGCCCTCTACGACACCGCTGTCGCCGAGTTCGGTGGCATCGACATCTGTTGCAACAACGCCGGCATCTCCCCGCCCGACGACGACTCGATCCTCGAAACCGAGCTCGACGCCTGGAAGCGGGTCCAAGAGGTCAATCTGACCTCGGTCTATCTGTGCTGCAAGTACGCCATTCCCCACCTGCTCGAGCGGGGAGGGGGCTCGGTCATCAACACCGCCTCGTTCGTGGCGCTGATGGGGGCGGCCACCAGCCAGATCTCCTACACCGCGTCCAAAGGCGGGGTGCTGTCGATGTCGCGCGAGCTCGGCGTCCAGTTCGCCCGGCAGGGCGTCCGGGTGAACGCGCTGTGCCCCGGGCCGATCAACACCCCGCTCCTCCAAGAGCTCTTCGCCAAGGATCCCGAGCGGGCCGCCCGCAGGATGGTCCACATCCCGATGGGGCGCTTCGGCGAGGCCCGCGAGATCGCCGCCGCGGCGGCGTTTCTGGCTTCGGACGACGCGTCGTTCATCACCGCGTCGACCTTCTTGGTGGACGGCGGGATCTCGGCCGCCTACGTCACGCCCCTGTAGATATCGGGGGTTCTCGAGCCGGGTCCGGGTGATCCGAGGCCTCGTGGCGACCGACGTTTCGCCCGGTCCCCCGGGCCGACCCTGGGGATTGCCTGGGGACATCGAGGTGTGTGTTTGGGGACGACGGGGTCCGTACTGGGGACGGTTGGAGTTTTTGTGGGGAGAAGATCTGGATTTCCGCACCCGCTCTTGACCTTGCAAATCACGAGGCGCATTGTGTCGACTAGTTCGGGTTGCTGAAGTCCGCCGCAAGGCCGAGGCGAAGCCGCAAGGCGGAACCGGAGTCGAACCGAAGGGAGGCCGAAAGGCCGAACCGAGGGGGTCCGAGGGGAAGCCGCAAGGCGGAACCAGAGAACGGCAGGGAGCACTCAGGTGTTCTCGGTCGGGGCGGGGAGAGGTGCCCGTGCGATGATTGCCCGTGAAACGGATCGGCGGCTTCCCTGGAGCTCGTCGGTTCGGGCCCCGGGTGAGGGTTGTCCGACACGGCCCTTGCCGCAGGTGGCAACGGGTTGTCGAGACGTGGCCCCGAGGGGCTGGACGGCTTAGGCCGGACGGTCACTCGGGGTTGCGTCGCGTCAGAGCCCGGATGCGACTCAGCGCGTGCTCGGCCGTGGTGCGCGCTGTCGTGATCCGACCGCCGTGCGTTCTTCTACCCCACAGGGGTCGTCCTGGTCGTCGACGCAGCGCTCGCATTCGAGCTCGAACGTGGTGTGGGCGATGTCGAAGCGGCCGGTCACCCGGTCGCGTACCAGACATCCGACCTCCTGGGCCTGCTCCAAGGTGGGGTGCCCGGTCATCACCAGATGGGCCGACAACGCCCGGACCTCGCTCGACAGGCTCCACACGTGGAGGTCGTGGACGTCACCCACTCCGTCGACGCCGGTGATTTCGTCGCACAGTGCGCCGAGATCAAGATCGGCGGGGGTGGACTCGAGCAGGATGTCGACGCTGGCCCGCAGCAGCCGGTAGGCCTCGAACATGATCAGCGCGGCCACGACGAGTGCGGCCACCGGGTCCAGCCGGTCCCACGCACCGGTGAGGGCGATGACCACGCCGGCGACGAGGACGGCGAAAGAGGAGAGCACGTCGGCCCCCGCATGGGTGAAGGCGGCCCGCATGTTGAGGTCGGTCGTGCCGTCTCGCAGCACCAGGGCGACCAGGGCGTTGGCCACCATGGCCGCGCCGGCCACCACGGCGACGACCGTGCCGTCGACATGCTCGGGGTGGATCAGGTCGCCGACGCTTCGCACCACGATGGCGACCGTCACCACGGCGAGTGCCCCGGCGTTGACCAGCGCGGCCAGGATCGTGCCCCGGTGGTTCCCAAAGGACCGGGCAGCGCTGCGGGGCCGGAGGGCCCAGCGGACGGCGGCCAGGGAGATCGCGACCGCGGCAACGTCGGTCAGGTTGTGCCCGGCATCGGCCAACAACCCGGCCGAGTGGGCCGCCAGGCCCGCCACCACCTGCCCCGCCACCAGCGCCAGGTTGACCGCCAGGGCGATGATCAGCCGGGTCGTGCGCGACATCAGCCCGACCCCCCGACCCCGGGGCCGGCCCAGGCGGTCGCCGGGCGGATCCCCGAGCCCACCTGCCGGGCGATCTCGGCCTGGACGAGGGCGAGGTCCTCGGGGTGGGTCACCCCGAGGCAGCGCCCCGGGGCGCGCAGTACTTCGAAGGGGGGCGTGTCGTCGGGCCAGTGTCCGGCGACCACCTCACCCACCACCTCGGGCAGGAGCACCTCGGCGTCTTCTGAGGCATGGTTGGCCTTTTCCATGGCCACTTCGAGGGCCCGGCGCATGGCCGGACCGAAGCCCCACAGGTTCATCGAGACCAGCGCGGTTCCGTCGAGCACGGCGGGCTCCCGGCCGTCGTTCACCACAAAGCTCCCGTCGGGGCGGGCGACGACCTGGCGGCGCTCGTCGATCGCCTCGAGCAGGCCGCTCGGGCCCACCCGGCAGACCCCCCGGGTCACCGGGGACTCGCCGATCACCGCGTTATGCAACTCGTAGCCGACGAGGGCGTTGTTCTGGGCGCCGCCGCGGAGATGCTCGGCCAGGAGCAAGAGCGCCTCATAGCCGTAGAGATCGTCGGCGTTGGCCACGGCAAAGGGGTCGTCACTCTTCAGGTGGTCGGCCGCCGACAACACGGCGTGCACCGTCCCGAGCGGGGTGTCTTGGATGGCGAAGCGCACGTCGACGTGGCCGGGCCAGCAGTGCTCGACGTGGTAGCGGATGGCCGGGCCGGTGGCCGGGCTGACCACGAGCACGACGGTCCCGAATCCCGCCGCCACCGCGTCGCCCGCCAACAGGTCGATGACCGGCTCGCCGCCGGGTCCGACCGGGGCCAGCGGTTTGCACCCCCCGTAGCGGCGAGCCCGCCCGGCCGCCAAGATGACCAGGACGGGGCTGGGGTCAGTCGGGCTCATCCACCCCAGCGTAGGACGGCGCTGGCCCAGGTCATCCCCCCACCGAACCCGGTGAGCAGCAGCCGGTCGCCCGGGGTGATCCGACCTCGTTGGAGCGCGTCGTCGAGGGCCAGGGGGATGGACGCAGAAGAGGTGTTGCCGTAGCGGTCGATCACCACCGATGTTCTTTCCTCGGGGATGCCGAGTCGCTGGCAGGCCGCCTGGATGATCCGCAGGTTGGCCTGGTGGGGCACGAGCAGATCGACGTCGTCGGCGGTGAGCCCGGCGTCGGCCAGCGCCTCGGCCGCAGAATCGACCACGACCCGGACCGCCTTGCGGAATATCTCCTTGCCGTCCATGTAGAGGTAGCCGCCGTGGTCGCACTTGAGCAGGTGGCGCAGCGACCCGTCGGCATGGATGTTCCAGCTGAGCAGGTCACCGGGACCCTCCACCGGTTCGATGACCACCGCGCCGGCCCCGTCACCCACCAAGATGGCGACGGACCGATCGTCCCAGTCGGTGATGCGGCTGAGGGTGTCGGCGCCAATGAGCAGCACCCGTCCCGAACCGATCGCGGCCAGCCCGGCCGACACCACGAGGCCGTAGACGAATCCCGAACACGCGGCGTTGACGTCGAAGGCCCCCCCGTCGATCCCGAGGGCGTCCTGGACGGTCGCGGCGGTGCCCGGGACGAGAGCATCGGGGGTGGTGGTGGCGAGCACGACGACGTCGATATCGCCCGCACCGAGCCCGGCCTGGTCCATCGCCCGGCGCCCGGCCTCGGTGGCGAGTTCGGACGTCGTGCCGCCTATCCGGCGCTCGCGGATGCCGGTGCGTTCGGTGATCCACGCATCCGAGGTGTCGAGGCTGACCGAAAGGTCGTCGTTGGTGACGACCTTGTCGGGTACGGCGATGCCCCAGCCTTTGACCGTGATGCCCGGCAACGACTCAGGATCCCGCGGCCACGGCGTGGATGCCGACGTAGGCGGCGTCGCCCTCGATGATGCCGCCGGTGTTTATGGCGACCCCGAGGCGGGCCCCGTCGACCTGGCGCGGGCCGCCCCGGCCCGACAGGTGGGTGGCCAGCTCGACGATCTGGGCGATGCCGGTGGCCCCGAGCGGGTGACCCCGCCCCACCAATCCGCCGCTGGGGTTCACGGTGAGGCCCTTGGCGCCGATGGCCGTCGTGCCGGCGAGGGTAGCCGGCCCGGCCTCCCCGGGGCCGAAGAAGCCCAAGGACTCGAGGGCGTAGAGCTCCTCGGCGCTCGTCGCGTCGTGCAGCTCGACCACGTCGACGTCGGCCGGGCCGAAACCGAAGCTCTCCCAGGCGGCGTCGGACGTTCGCTGCAGCCGATCGTGGTAGTCGATCTCGCCGTTTCCCGAGCGGGCCACGGACCCGATGATACGGGGAGCGGCCGACGGTGCTCCACCGCCTGGGCCCGACAGGACGAGCGCGGCGGCCCCGTCGGTGAACGAGCTGCACATCAGTCGGGTGAGGACTCCGGCGACCTGGGGAGACTCGAGGACCTCTTCGAGGGTGACCGTCTGGTGGATCTGGGCCAGCGGGTTCACCGAGGCGTGGCGGCGGGCCTTGACCGCGGCGGACGCCATCTGCTCGGTGGTGCCACCCCGCTCATCCATGTACTGGCGGGCCCAGACGTCGTTGAGCCGCATGAGGGTGCTCCCCCCGGGGCTGTCGCCGGTCGGGAACCGGGCGTGCATGTCGGCGCGGTAGTCGGCGGGCAATCCATCCTCGATGCCAGCCAAGGTGGCCGCCCGGTCGCCGGTCCACATCTTTTCGACGCCCACCACCAGCACCGGTCCGTCGTTCGCCCGGGCCGCCATGGTCCCGAGGTGCACCGCCGAGGTGCCCCCGGCACATGAGTTGTCGACGTTGATGACCGGTACGTCGCCGAGGCCGGACTTGCGGAGGAAGGACTGGCCCCGGATGCAGCCCTGATCGCACAGCCGTCCCGCCATGGCGTTGGAAAAGACGACCAGGGTCAGCTGGTGGGCCTCGATGCCGGCGTCCCCGAGCGCCTCGCTGACGGCCTGATGGGCCATGGCATCGGGGGAAAGGTCGCGCCGGCTCATGTCGGTCATGCCCATGCCCAGGATCGCCACGGGTTGCGTGTTCATGTCGCCACCTCCACCAGTTCGGGCCGGTACCCCGCCGGTGCCGCCCGCTCGGCCGCACCGGCACCTAGGGACCCCCGCAGTTCGGCAAACGCCTCGACGGGCTGGTCGCTCGTGACCATGACCGCGACGTGCTCGGCCCCGGCGGCGAAGTACCGCTGTAGTTGTTCGGCACATGATTCGGCCGGACCGGCGACCAGGTGCCGCTCGAACGCCTTGGGCGGGATGCCGTAGAGCGAGGAGAGCCACCGGGTACCCGCATCGGTCGCTTGGGCGGGTTCGGGACCCACCGACACCATCACGACAACCGCTCGGAGGACCTCGTCGGCCGCCCGTCCGGCCGCCACCGACGCCTCGCCGAGATGCCCGAGCGCGACCTCGTATTCGGCGGGCGACATGAAGAGGGGGACCCAGCCGTCCGCGGCGGTCGCGGCCCGTCGGAGGGCGGCCCGGCTCGAACCGCCGATCCACACCGGGATCGGGGACGGTTGGGGCTCTTGGCGGTAGGCCGAACCCCGGTCCGTGGCGCTGTCCCAGGAGCGGTGAAGCTCGGCCAGGCCCTCGTCGACCAGGCGTCCCCGGCTCGCGAAATCGACCCCGGCCGCGGCGTACTCGCCGGGGTGGCTCCCCACCCCGATGCCGAGCACGAACCGCCCGCCGGAGAGCACCTGCAGGCTGGCCGCCGCCTTGGCCACGGCGCTGGCCCGGCGCAATGGCAGCTGCAGGACGCACGAGCCCACCACCGCGTGCCGGGTCGCCGTCGTCGCCACCGCCAAGGTGGTCAAGCACTCGAGCATGGGGCGGGGCCAGAAGAGATGGTCGACGGCCCACAGGGCCCCCGCCCCCGAATCCTCGGCGTCGGTGCACACGCGGGCCAGGGCTGCCGCGGCGCCGGTACTACCTCTGGTACCACCTTCGGTAGTACCAGTAGTACTACCGGGGTGAGCAGGGAGATCGGCTTGCGGGGCGGTGGGAAGGACGAGCCCTAGAGACCCGAGCTTGCCGATGGGTCGCACCACGGGCACGCCGCCATTCTATGCAGAGCCGCCGGGGGGGCGCAGCACGTTCGCTCCGGGCGGGCCCGGCCCGGCCGCCGCCGCCGTCCTTCTAAGGTTGGCCCGGCGCGCCCTTCGACCCCTCGGAGGACGTACCACCCACGAACGAGGACCCTTTGCGCACCCCGAGCCACACCCTTTGCGCGCCGCCGAGGCGGCCGATGCCGACGAACCCCCGACCGCGGCGACCGGTCTTTTTCCGGGGGTGACGCCGGACCAGGGGCCACCCGAGAGGCCGCTCGACGCCGGAGCGAAGCGTCGGCGACCTGACCAGCGCATCGTGGTCGGGGCGGTCTTCGTGGTGGCCATGTTCATGACCATTCTCGACGGCACGATCGTCAACGTGGCCCTGCCCACCATGGCCCGGGACTTCCACGTCCCGACCTCGTCTATCGAGTGGGTCGTGACGGGCTACCTGCTGAGTCTCGCCGTGTTCATCCCGGCGTCGGGGTGGATCGGGGACCGGGTGGGGACCAAGCGGGTCTTTCTCGTGGCGTTGGCGGTCTTCACCGCCGCGTCGGCCCTGTGCGGGTTGGCGCCCAGCCTCGGAGTGCTCGTCGCATGCCGCTTCCTCCAGGGGATGGGCGGCGGGATGCTGGCGCCGGTCGGCACGGCCATGCTCTTTCGGGCCTTCCCGCCCGAACAGCGGGCCCGAGCCGCGTCGATCCTGATCGTCCCGACCGTGGTGGCCCCGGCCGCTGGGCCGGTCATTGGCGGGCTCCTCGTCGACACCCTCTCATGGCGGTGGGTCTTCTATGTCAACCTGCCCATTGGCGTGGCGGCGTTCATTCTCGGCGCGGTCTACCTCAATGAGCACCGAGAGCCGGCGCAGGGCCGATTCGACGTGGCGGGTTTCGTCATGTCGGGAGGCGGACTGGCCCTTCTTCTCTTCGCGTTGAGCCGGGGTCCGCTCGCCGGCTGGAGCAGTACGCAGGTACTCGTCACCGGGCTCATCGGTCTGGCCTGCTTCGTCTTGTTGGTGCCCGTGGAATTGCGCCGGCGCTTCCCGATGCTGCGCCTCTCGTTGCTCAAAGACCGCCTGTTCGCCACGACCAACCTGCTCAGTGTCTTCGCTTATGGCAGTTTCCTCGGCATCCTCTTCGTGATGCCCCAATTCCTCCAAGAGGCCCGGGGCGTCTCGGCCCTCACCTCGGGGCTGGCCACATTTCCAGAGGCGATCGGGGTGTTGGTCTCGTCCCAACTCGTCGCACGCGTCTACCCGAAGGTCGGACCGCGTCGGCTGTGTACCGGAGGCCTGAGCGGGGTGGCGGTGTGCATGGCGCTGCTGGCCCTGGTCGGTCTCGGTACCAACTTGTGGGTCGTGCGGGCGCTCATGTTCGCCATGGGGTTCTCCATGGCCTTCGTCTTCCTGTCGCTTCAAGCCGCGACCTTCGCCCGGACGACGCCGGCCGACACCGGGCAGGCGTCGGCCATCTTCAACGCGCAACGCCAGATGGCGGCCGCCCTCGGGGTGGCCGTGCTGGCCACCGTGTACACCAGCTTCACGCCGGGGACACCGATGGGTGGCGCCGTGGGTGCAGCAGAGGTCACCGGGTTCCATGCCGCCTTCTTGACCGCCGCGGCGATGGCCCTGCTCGGTGCGGTGATCGCCCTGTGGCTCCACGACGAGGACGCCGCGGCGACGATGGTGAAGCGCCGGACCCGCGCCGAAGCGCGGGCCGCCGAATCCGTTTAACCCTCGGTTCCCCGCTCGGGGACCTCGAGGCCGCCGGCCGCGTCGGGGGGGAGGACGGCGAGGGTGCAGCGGGAGATGCAGATCTCCCGGCCGGCGTCGTCGGTCAGCAGGATCTCCCACACTTGCACGGTGCGTCCCTTGCGCACCGGGGTCGCCGTCGCGGTCAGCGTGCCCTCACGCAGGCCGCGCAAGTGGCTGGCGTTGAGCTCGATGCCGACCACTCGTCGATCGGCCCCGGCGGAGATCCCGGCCCCGAAACTGGCGGCGGACTCGGCCAAAAGGGCCGACACGCCGCCGTGGAGGATGCCGTAGGCTTGGTGCACTTTCCAGGTGACCGGCAAGCTGAGGACGACGCGCTCGGTGGTCGCCTCCACCACCGTCACGCCCAGCAGCTCGTGGATGTCGTGGTGAGAGAACATGTTGGCATCGGGTGAGTCCGTGGTCATCGGCGGAGCCTATTGGCCCGGAACCTGCGGCGGGCGGCCAGAATGTCTGCGTGCCGCTCGCCCTCTTCGACCTCGACAACACCCTGATCGACCGCCAGGCGGCCTACCGGCGGTGGGCCGAGGGGTTCGTGGCGCACAACAAGCTCACCGGTGACGCGCTCGACTGGCTCTGCGTGGCCGACGCCGACGGTTTCGCCGACCGAGATGACGTGTTTGTCGAAGCCCGTCAGCGTTTCGGGCTGACCGAGTCGGTGGCCGAGCTGGTGGCGACCTACCGCCAGGAGTACCCGACCTTCTACCGGCCCGACGACGAGATCAACACGGCGCTCGTGCGCCTGCGACGGGCCGGCTGGCGGATCGGTGTGGTGACCAACGGGCCCCCGAGCCAGCACGAAAAGGTCGAACGGGCCGGTCTCGGCCCGCTGATCGACGCGTGCTGCGTCTCCGAGGAGCTCGGTTTGGCCAAGCCGGACCTCGGGATCTTCACCGAGGCGATCCGGGCGGCGGGTGGTCTCCCGCCGCCCGGGGAGCCGGCCTGGATGGTGGGCGACGCCCCGGGACCCGACATCGGCGGCGGACGGGCCGCCGGGTTGCAGACCGCCTGGATCCACCGGAACCGCCCGTGGGAACGGACCGACTACCGTCCCGACGCCATCGTGGCCACCGTGCCCGAGGCGGTGGCCCTGCTGCTCTACGACTGAAGCCCGCCGGGGACGTCGGGAGCACCCCGGACCGGCGGTACGATCCCAATCCGGGACGAAGAAGAAACGGAGAGCGTCGCATGAGTGACGGCGGTTTCAACAGTCAGCCACCACAGGGACAGCCACCACAGGGACAGCCACCACAGAGTCAGCCGCCTCAGAACCGGCCGCCCGGGGGACCGACCGGCCAGTTTGGCCCGCCCACCACGTCGGGCCGGCGGGGCGTCGGCGGCGGCTCGTGGGGGGTGCGACGGGGATTTAGCCGGATGGCCAGCGAATTCGGCACCGTCTCGGCTCCGCGCGCTCCGGGCATCGGAACCACCGTCACGTCGGGGTCCGACGGTCCGGGCTATGGCGCACCGACCGGCGCGCTCGGGCAGCGAGACAACCTCCCGCCGGTCTCCGATGTCCGGCCCCTGGTCGCCAACGAGGTCTACAACAAGGTGGCCTTTCTGTCGGTAATTGCGCTGATCGCCGGGGCGGTCACGTTCTTCGTCCCGGTGTCGACGGCGGTGGCCTTCCCCTGCGTGCTGGCGGCCCTGGGCGTTGCCATGTGGGGACTCTTTGTCCCCCACATGGCCAAGGTGCTCGCTCCGATCTATGCCGTCTTGGAGGGCCTCGCACTCGGGGTGATCTCGCGTCTGTACAACGACGTCAGCCACGGGATCGTGCCGATCGCGGTGGTTGCCACCGCGGCGATCTTCCTCGGCACGCTGGTCGCCTACCGCACGGGCCTCGTTCGGGTGACGAACCGTTTCATCATGATCACCGTCGTCATGAGTTTCGGTTTGCTCGCCGCCATGCTGGTGACGATCTTCGGGTTGCAGATCCCCGGGCTCGGATCCAACGGGACAACCCTGGTGGTGTTCGGTCTTTTGTACCTCGTGGTCGCCGTCATGGATCTGTTCGTCGACTTCGAGTTCGTCAACCGGGCCGCCAAGGCCGGTATCTCGGCCGACGCGGAGTGGTACGCCGCCTTCATCATCATGTTCGCGGTGGTGATGGTGTATCTCGCCCTGCTGCGCATCCTCGGGGGGCGCCGCTGACCAGTCCCACGGCCGGGAGCAGGTGCCCCCCGGTTAGCATCGCTCTATGAGTTCGGGCCCGGTCGACCTGCGCAGCGACACGGTCACCCGGCCGACCCCCGAGATGCGCCGGGCCATGGCCGCGGCCGAAGTGGGTGACGACGATTACGGCGAGGACCCGAGCGTGAACGCCCTCGAGGAGCGCTACGCCGAGCGCGTGGGGAAACCCGCCGCCCTGTTCGTGCCGTCTGGGACCATGGCCAACCAGATCGCGCTGCGGGTGCTGACCGAGGCCGGGACGATGGTGGTGGCGGGTCGCCGCCAGCATGTCGTCGCCTACGAGTACGGCGCGGCGTCTCGCAACGCGTCCGTCCAGTTCCACGCGGTAGACGACGAAGACGGGACCATTGCAGCCGACGAGGTGCGTTGGGCCAGGGAGGCGGCCGAGTACCACCAGCCGGCGACCTCGCTCGTGTGCATCGAGAACACCCACATGGCGGCCGCCGGCGCGCCGTGGTCGCTCGGGGCGCTCGAGGCGTTGTGCCAGGCCGCCGGTGGCCTCCCGGTGCACATGGACGGTGCCCGGCTGTTCAACGCCGAAGTGGCGACGGGCATCGACGCGGCGCGGTTCTCGGCCCCGGTGACCACGGTCATGTCGTGTCTCTCCAAGGGCCTGTGCGCTCCCGTCGGCTCGCTGCTCGCCGGCCCGACGGAGGTCATCGCGGCCGGGCGGGTCGAGCGCAAACGTCTGGGCGGGGGGATGCGACAGGCCGGAGTTCTCGCCGCACCCGGACTGCTGGCTCTCGACCTGGTCGAACGGCTGGTCGAGGACCACGTCCGGGCGAAGCGCCTGGCCGACGCGGTGGCCGACCGCTGGCCGGGTGCGGGCTGTGATCCCGCGGCGGTGCGCACCAACATCGTCACCTTCTCGCCACCCTCCGCCGACAAGGTGCTCGATCACCTACGCGGCGAGGGAGTCCTGGCCGGGATGATCGCGCCCGGGGTGGTCCGGCTGGTGACCCACCACGACATCGACGATGAGGCGACCGAACGCGCCGTTTGTGCGTTGGCCAAGGCGCCATGAACGACGTGACCCGAATGCGGCGATGAAGATACGCATCGGGGTGAGCATGGGTCCGGGCGAACTCTCGGGCGCGGCGCTGTGTGCAGTGGCCGACGACCTCGTCGAGCTGGGCTTCGATTCGTTGTGGTTGCCCGAGGTGCTCACGGCTTCCGCTCTCGACCCGCTGATCGGCCTGGCCTGGGCCGGGGCCCACAACCCCCGCCTCAAGATCGGCACCACCATGCTCCTCCCCGGACGCCACCCGCTCCGCCTGGCCAAACAGATAGCGGTGCTCGACGTCCTCTCGGGCGGACGGTTACTGGTCACCTTCGTCCCGGGGCTGGCCCGGGGTCCCGAGCGCCGGGCGGTCGGCGTCGAGCCGTCGGCCCGGGGCGCAGCCATCGAGGAGCTGCTACCGCTGTTGCGCCGCCTGTGGGCCGGCGAGGCGGTGACCTCGTCGGGGCCGAACTGGGAACTCTCGGAGTTTACCTTGTCGCCCCGGCCGGCCCAGGAGCCCTTCGAAGTCTGGCTCGGGGGGACCGCCCGGGCGTCCCTGGTCCGCTGCGGGCGGCTCGCCGACGGATGGTTGCCCTCGATGTGCACGCCCGAAGAGGCGGTCGCGGGCCGAGCGGTCATAGAAGAGGCGGCCGGCGGAGCCGGCCGTTCGATCAGTCCCGAGCACTTCGGGGTGAGCATCGCCTATTCGACCGGTCCACTCGACGACCGAGTCGCCGCGGCGCTCTCGGCTGTTTCCAAGGGGCGCCCGCTCGAGGGCCTGGTGCCGGCCGGGCTGGCACCGCTGGCCGAGCTGCTCGGCCAGTTCATCGACGTCGGGTTCTCCAAGTTCGTGGTCCGCCCGGTGTTGGCCCCGACCGCCTGGCGCGACGAGCTCGAAGTGCTGGCTGATGCGGTCGGTGGCCTCCAGTCCTGACGTTCAGCCTCGCCACGCAGCGAATCGGGCGCTCATCGAGGCGAGCAGTTCGTCGCGGCGGGTGCGCTCGGTCGGACCGTAGATGCGGCTGCGCAGGGCCTCTTTTTGTTGGCGCACGATGGCTCGAGGCACCGACCAGCCCGCGCCGATCGGCTCGAGCGCGAGTGGGGTATCGCTGCTTCCGTCCCAGGGGGCCCCGGTGAGCCCATGCTCGACGAGGGGCGGGTCCCAGGTGACGTCGACGAGCAGCGGCCCGGCCCACTGGGTGTGGACGGTGAGACACTCGTGCACCTCGAGGAGTTCTGCGCCGTCGGCGAACTCGGGTTCATTGGCCAATTGCGCGGGAATCAGGCGCCCGAGGACGAGCAGCGGACTCGATCCCACGCCGCAGCGCTCGAGCTCGAGGGCCAGCAGGGCGTGCTTCGATGCGCAGGTACCCGTGCCTGACGCAACGGCGGCGGCCTCGGGTGCTCCGGGCCAGCAGTAGGGGAGCGCACGCACCGCGGCCGCGGCACGCAGTGCGCTGAGCCGGTTCGAGGTCACCGGTGCATGATGCCCCCGGGCCCGACGAGCGCGCACCGCCAAATGTCTAGCCTGGGCCGGTGACTGACACGACGCCCACGCTGATGGCCGTGCACGCCCATCCCGACGACGAGGCCTTGTTTACCGGCGGCATCCTGGCCCGCTACGCGGGCGCCGGGGTGCGCACGGTGGTGGTCACCTGCACCAACGGCGAACTGGGCGACTCCGCCGAGGGTTCGGGGCCCCACACATCGGGTCACGACCCGACGTCCGTCGCCCTCGAGCGGCGCGCCGAACTCGAGCGGAGCTGTGCCGCTCTCGGCGTCGATCACCTCGAGCGGCTCGGTTACCACGACTCGGGAATGATGGGGTGGACCGAGAACGCCGCCCCAGAGGCGTTTTGGAATGCGGGTGTCGACGAGGCGGCGGGACGATTAGCCGCCTTGATGGAGCGGTACCGTCCCGATGTGGTGGTGACCTATGACGCCGACGGTTTTTACGGCCACCCCGACCATATCCAGGCCCACCGGATCACCGTCGCCGCGGCCGACGGCACCGGGATCCCCGCCAAGGTGTATTTCGTGGCGCTGCCCAAGACCTCGCTCGCTGGCTTTGTCGATCTGGCCCACGAGGCGGGACTCGAGTTGCCCGCATGGGTCGAGGGTGATCCGCCCTTCGGCACCGATGACGAGCTGGTCAACGCCTACGTCGACTGCTCGGCGGTCGTCGAGCAGAAGTACGAGGCCCTGGCCGCCCATGCCAGCCAGCTTGACAACGCCTTCTTCCTCGACCTTGGGCGTGAGCTCTTCGGCCAGATCTTCTCCATCGAGGCGTTCGTCCGAGGACGTGACCGAACCGGTGCGCCGACGCCGGAGAATGATCTCTTCGCCGGGCTCGCGTACGCGGGCCCGGCCTGAGCGGAATCCGGGGGAACCGCGCTCAGGTCGGGACCCGATTTAGCCGGAGGGCGAACCGGCCGGGGGCCCGGTCCGCCGCCCCGGCACGGATCGGAGGGCGCAGAGGCAACCTCCGACCGCGAGCAGCACCAATGCCGCGATCTCGACGACGAACGCGCCGCCCGCCCACGGGGCGCTCCAGCTGTCCTTGAAACCGAAGAGGCCGATGGTGACGGAAAGTAGGAAGCCGCCGATCGTCGAAGCGACGAAACCGAAGGCGATGACGGCCGTCCAGAAGCGACGCAGCGCGGCCACCCCCAGGGCGAGCACGACGCCGACGATGGCTTGGAGCAGGAAAAGAGGCCCAATGGTCGGGATCGTCTTGTAGCCGTCCGACCACAGATGGAAGTGGATCACGGCGGTGACGACCGTCAGGGCGGCGCCCGCCCACAACACGAGGTTGGTGACCAAGGTGTTGTCCGAGCCCCCCGAAACGAGGATCGAGAGAAGCAGCGAAGGGGCCCGGTCGGGCTCGGTCCTCACGGCCGTGGTCTGCTGGTTCATGACGACCATTCGGAGCCGCCACTTCTGTTGGATGTCCCTAGGATGTTCCGCACCGCGGCCACCTCCAATATCTGCCTGCCTGCCGGCTCGCTGCACGGTTGTACGGGCGAGATGCCTGGACGGATTGCCCAGAAGAGGAGCGGACGAGGGCGCCGCCAATCCCGCCCCGGCCTCCGCCCGTATACCTGTTGATGGGACAATCTGGCATGGCAACTCCGGGGTTGTCCGACGAGGCGCTGCTCACGGGCATGGCCCACGGGGACGACGGGTCGGCGGTGGCCTTCGTTCGGCGCTACCAAAAGCGGGTATTCGGACTGGCCTATTCGATGATCGGGGATGCCGGTGCGGCCGAGGATGTGGCACAAGAGGCGCTCATCCGGGTCTGGCGCCACGCCCCGGTCTTCGACGCCCGACGGGGTTCGGTGACCACGTGGGTGCTCACCATCACCCGGAACCTGGCGATTGACGCCTTGCGGATGCGTCGGTCCATCCCGACGGACCCAGACGACTTCGTCGCCCTCGGGCTGGTGAGCAACGAGCGGTCACCAGAGGATCGGGCCATGCTGGCCGACGCGGGGCCCGAACTGGCGTCCGCTCTGGGCACGCTGCCACCCGAACAACGTCGGGCCCTGGTACTCGCCGCGGTCTATGGGCGCACGGCGGCCGAGGTGGCCGACGAAGAGTCGATCCCGCTCGGGACGGCCAAAACGAGGATCCGGGCCGGGATGTCCAAGCTCCGGGTGGCAATGGCAGCAAGACAGGAGCAGTCGTGACCGACGAGCGAAGGACGCCGTCGTGCGACGACGTGAGTGAGGGCCTGGCCGAGCTGGCTCTCGGGATCTTGACCGGGCGCGAGCGGAGCGTTGTCCTCGAGCACCTCGCCGGCTGCCCCCGCTGCAGCGCCGAACTCGAGCAACTCTCCGTGGTTGCCGACTCGTTCGTCCACCTGGCGGCCGAGATCGAGCCCCCGGTCGGTTTCGAGGTCCGGCTTTTCGAGCGATTGGGTGTTGATCCCCCGACCGTGGCGCCCGACCACAAGGTGGTGCGGTCCAAAGCCTGGGCCGGCCGCGGCGGTCCGATGATCTTCGCGGTCGCTGCCGCGCTGCTGCTGCTCGCCGTGGCCTTCGGGGCCGGATGGTTCAGCGGGCCGGGGTCTTCGCGGGGCCACCATCTGGCGACCGGACCCACTGGGCAGCTCACCTCGGCCGTGCTGCGCGCCGGCAGCCAGAACAGGGGACGGGTGATGCTCTATGACGGCAGGCCCCCGTGGATGTTTATGACCGTGACCGACTCCGGCTCGGCCGCGAAGGTGACCTGCGAGATCTCGACCGTGTCCGGGGCCACCTTGGATGTCGGGACGTTCTGGCTCTCGGCCGCCGGGTATGGCGCCTGGGGCGCGTCGCTGCCCGTTCCCGCCGATCAGGTCCGCTCCGCTGAAGTCGTCGGTCCCGGCGGGACGATTCTGGCCACCGCCGACTTCACCGGTTAGCCGCCCGAGGCTGCCTCTAACCTGACCCCATGCTGAGCGAACAGATGCAGGGCGCCATGGACTGGATGCGGGCGATGAAGGAGACGGGAGCCAGGTCCACCGTGGGCGGGCATTCCGAGCCCACCATGGCGGAGCGTCGCGCCGTCCTCGAAGCAATGGCCGACTTCTTCCCGCTACCCGCCGACGTCCAACGGACCGAGGTCAGCGCGGGCGGGGTGCCCGCGGTCTGGCTCCGGACTCCCGACAGCGCCGAGGGCCAGGTCCTGTTGTACCTACACGGCGGGGCCTACCAGAGCGGCTCGTCGCACAGCCATGCGGAGCTGGCGGCCCGCATCGCCCGGGCGGCAGGTATCCGGGCCCTGGTTCTCGATTACCGGCTGGCTCCCGAGCACCCATTCCCCGCCGCACTCGACGATGCGGTTGCCGCCTATCGATGGCTCCTCGACGAGGCGGGCGTCGACCCGGTCTCGATCGTGCTCGCCGGCGACTCGGCCGGCGGCGGCCTCGTGGCCGCCACCCTCCTCGCGGTGCGCGACGCCGGACTCCCTGCGCCGGCGGCGGCGGCGCTGATGTCGGCCTGGACGGACATGACGGTCTCGGGGGAGTCGATCCGCACCCGCGAAGGGGCGGACCCGCTCTTGAGCGCTGCGAACCTGGCCGAGGCGGCGCGCGACTATGTGGGTGTTACCGATCCGAAGGATCCGTCCGTCTCACCGCTCTTCGCCGATCTCTCCGGGCTGCCGCCGCTTCTGGTGCAGGTGGGGACCGAGGAGATCCTGCTTGACGACTCGGTGGGTTTTGCCGAGTCAGCCCGGACGGCCGGTGTCGACGTCACCCTCGAAGTGGCCGAAGGCCTGCCCCACGTCTGGCACGCCATCGCCAGCGCCCCCGAGTCGACCGCGGCCACCGAGCGCATGGGCTCCTTCCTGGCTGCCCATCTCGGCTAAGACTCTCCTGGTGGTTATCGCAACAGCTCGATGATGGCGCTGATGTCGGCGTCGCCCAGACCGTGGGCATCCAACTCCTCGTAGCGACGCTGGATCAATGCGGCAATCGGGAGATCCACCCCGACCGACCCGGCCAATTCCGCGGTCAAGCGGACGTCTTTCGCTCCGAGCCTGGCCGAGAACCACCCGTCGTGGTCGCCGGCGATCAGTGCGTCGAGCCGGTTCACGAGGCCCGGAGCGATCAGGGGGATGGTGGTGAAGAACTCGCGCAAGGTGCCGTTGTCGATCCCCGCCGCCTGTCCGGTGGCGATGGTCTCGGACAGCGTGGCCAGACCGCTCATCAACAGGTAGTTGGCCAGCAGCTTGAGCGTGGTGGCCACCCCCTGGTCCTCGCCGCAGAAGCGGTGGGACGGTGACAGCGCCCGCCACAGCGGGTCGAGGGCCTCGACCTCGCTCGGGGGGCCCGCGAGGAGGTAGAAGGCGGTTCCCTTCTCGACCGCCTCGGGGCCGCCAAGGACCGGCGCGGCGATCATCCGCCCGCCGGGGACCGCGTCGGCGATGCGCCGGCTGGTGATCGGCGCCACCGTCGAGTGGTCGACAAGGGCGGCGTCGCCCAGGGCGGCCGCCAACCCGGCGCTGTCGGGTGCGGACCCGCCGAGAACGACCTCATCGACGGCTTGGTCCCCGGCCAGCGAGAGGTGGACCGACCGGGCTCCTTCAGCCGCCTCTTCGGGCGACCCGGCCTCCTTCGCCCCGGCCGCCACCACATCGGACGCCCGCCCGGGGGTTCGGTTCCAGACCGTCACCTTGTGGCCGGCCGACAACAGCCGGAGGGCAATCGCCCGACCGATCCGGCCCATGCCGACGACCGCTACGTCCATGACGTCATCATGGCGTCGGGCCCCGGTGGCCGCGTCGCTCGTCTAGTAGCGGTAGGTATCGGGCTTGTAGGGGCCACCGACCGGTACGCCGATGTAATCCGCTTGATCGGCTCTGAGGGTGGTGAGCTTGACCCCGAGGGCGTCGAGGTGGAGGCGGGCGACCTTCTCGTCGAGGTGCTTGGGCAGCACGTACACCTTGGTGTCGTACTGCTCGGCCTTGGTGTAGAGCTCCAACTGGGCCATGGTCTGGTTGGTAAAGGAGTTGGACATCACGAAGCTCGGGTGACCCGTGGCGTTGCCCAGGTTGAGCAGCCGGCCCTCGGACAGGACGATCACGGCGTGGCCGTCAGGGAACACCCACTTGTCCACCTGGGGCTTGATGTTCACCCGCTCGATGCCGTCGATCTTGGCCAGACCGGCCATGTCGATCTCGTTGTCGAAGTGGCCGATGTTCCCGACGATCGCCTGGTGCTTCATTCGGGCCATGTCGTCGGCCGTGATGATGTCCTTGTTCCCTGTCGCGCTGACGAAGATGTCGGCTTGGCCGACGACCGCTTCGAGGGTGTTTACCTCGAAGCCGTCCATGGCCGCCTGCAGGGCGCAGATCGGATCGATCTCGGTCACGATGACCCGCGCTCCTTGGCCCCGTAGCGACTCTGCGCAACCCTTACCCACGTCGCCGTAGCCGCAGATGACCGCCACCTTGCCACCGATGAGGACATCGGTGGCCCGGTTGATGCCGTCGACCAATGAGTGCCGACAGCCGTACTTGTTGTCGAATTTGGATTTCGTTACCGAATCGTTGACGTTGATGGCCGGGAACAGGAGCTCGCCGCTGCGCTGCATCTCGTAGAGGCGGTGCACCCCGGTCGTCGTCTCCTCGGTCACGCCCTTGATCCCGTTGGCTATCACGGTCCAGCGCTGGGAGTCTTCAGTGAGGCTCCGCCCGAGAACCGAAAGGACGACCGCGAGTTCTTCGGACTCCGCCGTTGTCGGGTCGGGGACCTTGCCGTCCTTCTCGTATTCCACGCCCTTGTGCACGAGGAGGGTTGCGTCCCCGCCGTCGTCGAGGATCATGGTTGGCCCACCGTCTGCGGGCCAACAGAGCGCCTGTTCGGTGCACCACCAGTACTCCTCGAGGGACTCGCCCTTCCAGGCGAACACCGGGATCCCCTTGGGGTCAGCCGCGGTTCCCTCGGGTCCGACGGCCACCGCGGCGGCTGCATGGTCTTGGGTGGAAAAGATGTTGCAGCTGGCCCAGCGCACTCGGGCGCCGAGGGCGATCAGGGTCTCGATGAGGACCGCGGTCTGGACGGTCATGTGGAGCGATCCGGTTATGCGGGCCCCGGCCAACGGCTGGCTGGCCGAGTACTCGGCCCGCATGGCCATGAGCCCCGGCATTTCGTGCTCGGCCAGCTCGATCTCCAGGCGACCGAAGGCGGCCAACGAGAGGTCGGCGACCTTGAACGGGAGCTGGTCGGGGGCGGTGGTCATCTGCTCTCCTTGGTGGTGGATCGGACTGGCGGGAGTCAAGGATAACGGGCAGCCCGGTGGGCGCTGGTTTTTCTTCTCCCGGGCGTGTCGCTGGACGGTCTCGGCGCCGTTACCAAGAGTACTTTCGGACGCAGGCTTCCTGCTCCCGTTGAATTCGCCCTACTCCTCATCCTCTCGCTTCGCCTCGTCCCGAACCCAGGGACGGGACGGCTCCCACCCAGCTCGACGAAGCTCGCTCAGGATGATCGAGGCCTCGGTATCGAAAACACCGACCCGAGCTCCTGTACCGTCAGAGCGAAGGTAGCTGACGCGAGGCGTCGCCTCACGTCCGCCCAAAGACGAGCTCACCGGAAGGGGGCGGGCGCCCGCAGCATCCATGGACGATCACCGACGGTTCGATCAGCGTCTGAGGGCGGGGGGACACCCAACAAGAGCGCGAGCGACGTCTTTGATCGACAGTGAGGAACCCGACACGAGGGGTCGTTGCCTCCAAGGCTGCAGCGGGCGGCCCAGGCCAGCCCTTCCGTACCCTCACTGTCGAAGGTGCCTCGGACCCTACACCCTTTCCCTCTCGATCTACCAGGGACTTCGATCCCCCGGTACATTCCCTGCTCTGAGGCGCCATACTGGAGGTAAGGGGGTAGCGGGCCATGGGCGCAACCGAACACCAGACCTCCATCGACTCGGACCCCTTTTCCGAGCTCACGGTCAACCTTTCCGAGACCATCCGGAGTCTGTTCTCGGCGGGCAGCGTCACCGACACCTTGGGTCAAGTGGTGGAGTTGGCCGTCGCCACCGTCGAGGGCTGTGACTTCGCTGGCCTCTTTCTCATCGATGGGGACGTGGTCACCACCCCGGTGCACACTCACCGGATCGTCGAATTGGTCGACGTTCTGCAGCATGAGACCGGCGAGGGCCCCTGCCTCGACGCCATCAGCCAAGGGGCCATCTTCTACGCGGAAGACCTGGCCGATGACACCCGCTGGCCTCATTTCGCGCCGCAGGCGACGACGGCTGGGATACGCAGCGTGTTGGCCCTTCCCCTGGTCGCTGATGGCACCCTCGGGGCTATCAACCTCTACGCCCGTTACCCTGCTGCCTTCGGGGTCGTCGACCGGGCCAAAGGGGCGATCCTGGCCTCGTTGGCCGCCCTCGCCCTCTCTGCCGCCCACGTCTACGAAGACGAGGAACGCCGGTCCGACAACTTCCACGCCGCCCTGACTACGCGGGAGGTGATCGGCCAGGCCCAGGGGATCTTGATGGAGCGCGAGCGGATTGGCGCAGATGAGGCGTTCGACATTTTGCGTCGAGCTTCCCAGCACCTCAACGTGAAGCTCCGAGAAGTAGCTCAGAACCTGGTCGACACGGGCGAGAGGCCCGATACCGGCCCAACTGCTCCGCCGTAAGTCTGGATGCGAGTGCTCACCATCGCTGGCGCATCCCGCACTGTCAACGTCGACTGCATCGGCAACACCGCTGACTCCACTGGCGGCGCCAGCATCCCCGCCCTGGGCCGGTCTTTCCAGCGGACTACGCCCCGGAACCGGACATGACCTCCGCCGTTCAATCCAAGAAGCGCCGGGCCCGGCAGGCCCGGCGCCGCCGCACTGGGAGCGCCAACTTCACTGAGCAATGAAGAAGGCGGGAGAGCTTGCGCGAGACGAATCGCCGAACCGTCGTTTGGTACGCCGACGGTGGCTTGCCACCCGATCTCGCGGGCGAGACACAGATCAAAGCGATCTGTTGGCCGCCGAGTCGTGAAGCTCGGGGCGAGCCCATCTCTTGCCGTTCTGCTCGGCCGACACGCCACGGTCGACTGTTCGGTGAATCAAGTACCAAGTGCGCCGAGGCCACTCGAGGAGTCCTCCAGGGTTGCTAGCCCCCGCCATCTGGAGCGATCGCCGTTGCCTGTGATCGGGACCGAGATACGCGCGAAGTTGCCACTCGCCCGAACCCGGCGGTCGCTCTCGCTTGGTGCCTGGTCGTTGGGGGCGTGTCGTCGCCATGGGAGAATGGCGGCGCAGGGTTGTAGAACAATTTATAGGACCGAGCCCCTAGTGGAAATCTAAAAGTCCAGCGTGCCCCCGTAGCTCAGAGGATAGAGCGTCGGTTTCCTAAACCGTGCGTCGCAGGTTCGAGTCCTGCCGGGGGCGCTCAAAAAAGTTGAGTCCCAGCCAGTGGTG
>PMOE01000056.1 GCA_003161575.1 Acidimicrobiaceae bacterium
ACGATGGTCTGTGGAGACGATGGTCTGAGGATCCATAGTTTCTGGGACACGATGTGTCAGCAATTCTGGGACAACCGTTCTGAGGTGGTCCCATGGATCTGGCCAAGTACTGCGTCAATGCCGTGCTCGTGGAGGGACGCTCGGTGCGTGGCGTGGCGGCGGCAACCGGTCGTTCGAAGTCATGGGTGCACCGCCACGTTGCCTTGTACCGAGCCGGTGGCGACGAGGCCCTGACGCCGCTGAAGCGGGGACCCAAGGTGCCCGCCAACCTCACCTCGGCGGCGCTTGAGGACGAGATCGTGGCCTGGCGCAAGCGCCTGGCCGGCGACGGCCTCGACGCCGGAGCCCGGACCATCTTGTGGCACCTGAGCCAGAGCGGGGTATCAGCGCCGGCGCTGTCGACGATCCACCGGGTGCTCAGGCGCCGCGGGTTCGTCACGCCCCAGCCCCAAAAGCGCCCCCGCTCGAGCTGGATGCGCTTTGAGTCGTCGCTCCCCAACGAGACCTGGCAGTCCGACATGACCCATTGGCACTTAGAAGACGAACGGCCGGTCGAGATCATCAACTTCATCGACGACTACTCGCGCGCCGTGCTGGCCAGCGTGGCGGTGCCGGTCGCCACGGCGGCCGAGGTGGTGCGGATCTTCTTCGAGACAGCGGCGGTCTACGGGCTGCCGGCCTCGGTGCTCAGCGACAATGGCGCCATCTACACCGCGGCCTACCGAGGCGGCCACACCGGCATGGAGATCGAGCTCGCCGCCCTCGGGATCACCTTCAAGCACGGCAAGCCCTACCATCCCCAGACCCAAGGCAAGGTCGAGCGCTACCACCTCACCCTCAAGAAGTGGCTCCGCAAGCGGCCGGCCGCTGCCACCCTGGCCGAGCTCCAGGCCCAGATCGACCGCTTCATCCACATCTACAACGAGGAGCGTCCGCACACCGCCCGCGGGTGTCCGCCGATGCGCGCCTGGCGCGCGCTCGACAAAGCCACCATCGAGATCGACGGACAGCCGTTGCTGGCCCACACCAAGGTCCGTCGAGACCGAATCGACAAGACCGGCTGCTTCACCTTGCGCTATCGATCCAAGCTCCACCACGTCGGAGTCGGGCGAGAGCACCGGGCCAAGCGCGTGCTGATCCTGGTGGCTGACCTGGACGTCCGGGTGATCGACGAGGACGGCGTCACGATTCGACATCTCGAGCTGGACCCCTCGGTCGACTACCAGCGACGAGACAGAGATATCGTCTGAGGGTTCACTTGTCCCAGAAAATCTGGAACATCACACTGTGGAGACGATGGGACTCGAACCCACGACCCCCTGCTTGCAAAGCAGGTGCTCTAGCCAGCTGAGCTACGTCCCCGCGCCCTTGAATCTAGCGCTCTGTGGAGGGTCGACCTCGGCGCTTCTCGGCGCGAAAGTCGCTCGGGGCGATCGACGCCGCAAGTGCCGCGCTTCGAACTCTGAGGAGGTCTCCGGGAAGGCCGGATTGAGACCGCCTGCCACTCAGCGCGGCCAAAGGCGCCGGACGGCCCCCAACACCGATCGACACCAAGCACGCCGCTGGAGGCTCGGTGGCGCTCACGGTCAACGCCAGTGTGGACGTCCCGACGTCGCAGACCAAATCGAGCCCTGTCGCCGGGACCGATCAACTGCCGGAACGCCCGTCGGACGGGCTCGTCGATCCAGTCGTGCGTCGCCATCTGCGTCGTCGAAATCCCGCCGGTATCGGGAGCCACTACCGGCTGGCAGAGCTGGTGCCCGCTGACCTGGCGGGCACGACGCGTGACTTGCCGACCCACTTCTGGTTGAACGGTCGTCTCTTGGGCGAACACCGACCCGCACCGAGCGGCAACTCAACCAGTCTCGCTACGGCGCCGGCGGGAGTGCCGGGTCGGCCGTAGCCCGATGCCGTGGACAGTCACGTCCGAGTCCTCCATGTCGAAGAGCACCCGGACGCCATCGGCCCAGAGCAACCACATTTCACGCCCATGCTGGGGGGGCAACGACTCGGCCATCCACCGGATCTCGTCGAGGCCCATCGTCTCGAGCCAGTCGACCGCCGCTCGGGCCGGAGCGCCTAGCCGGTCGAGCTGCACCTCGGCATGGGCGGTCAGGATGACGGTCGGGGTCCGGTCCACGGCCTCACCCTACGGACCGCTCGCCGCGGCCGAGAAACCGGCCCAGGCGGCCCGAGCCGGCAGAGGGCTTTTCGATGATGAGTCCGATCGAGGTCGTCACGAACTCCCCGAGCGTGGTCCGCAAGTGGGTCTCGCTGAACGGCGGCACATCGACGTGGCGGTCGGCCGACGTGTTCCCCTCGGTGAAGTCACAGGTGATGGCGTAACCAAGCTTCCGAAGGCGCTTTACCAGAGCCTCGATGTCCCGACGCCGGTAGAGCACGGTCGCCCCACTCTCGACCGTCTGATCATTGGACGACACATTGAACTCGGTGGTGTGCACGGCCACTCCCCCCGGCGCAAGGCACCGCATCTGTTCCACCACGAAATCAGCGCCCGCGGCGAGATTACCGAGATGTTCGAAAGCGCAGGAGGACCAGGTGAAGTCGAAGCCACCGAGGTCGGAGGGAACTTGGTTCATGTCCACATTGCGGTAGGTCACCCGGGCCGCGAACTGCTCGGGGGGGCACAGGTGGTGGTCGTTCAGCCCTTCGATGCCATCGGCGTATTCGCCACCCGAGTCGGTCCAACCCGCCGCCAGGGCCCGCGCCGGGTCCAAGTCAGTGGCGACGATCTCGGGCCCGAACGACGCGAAGAGCGCGACCAGGGGCTCCCGACCGACACCGAACCCGAGCCCGCGCCGACCCCGAACCAGCATGTTTCGCTCCGAGAGGGCCTCGGCGATGAAGAGCCATTCCCACATCTTGCGGTGGACGATGAGGGGCTTGGGGTCGCTCCCGTCGGGGTCCCAGGTGGGCCGCAATCGATCCGACCAGCCGAGCAGCGCCGGCGAGATGAGCGTCTCGTGCTTGCAGAGCTGTGAGGTCAGCACCCAAGCGATGTTCCCACATCCCCCCGATGAGCCCACGGTGACGCCACGCAGGTACCGACCGGTCGTCCCATGGGACAATTGCCGATCCGGGGCCCATATCGATCCACCCCGGCGTTCTGACGATGATGGACCCGCCCACTGACCCCTTGCCACCGAAACGGGCCACGGCCACGGCCCGGGGGCGCCACGCCGCCGCGCCCACTGGGCACCGACGGCTCCTGGTCGGAGTCATCGCGGTGGTGCTCGTTGGTGTCGTGGCGGCCGGGATTGCGCTGGCCGTGAGCCGATCACCGCACCGTGTCGGCGCCTCGAACACGCAGCTCCCGGGGAAGGCCCGGGGGGCGCGAGGTTCGGGCGCTCCACGGGTCCCGAGTACGCCCACAACCGTCCCTGCTCCCACAACGACGACGGCGCCGTCGACCCACGGACCGATCACCTCTCCGCCCCTCCCCGCTCCGGGGCTGGGCTTCGCCGAAGGACAGGTGACCGCCGTTGGTGACTCGGTGATGCTCGACTATCAGACCCCCCTGCAACAGGCGGTGCCCGGCATCAACGTCGAGGCAGCAGTCAGCCGGCAGTGGTCCGACGGGGAGACCATTCTTCAACAGCTGAAGGCCGCAGGTCAGCTCGGAGCCGTGGTGATCGTCGGGCTCGGGACCAACGGACCGATCACCGACGCCGACTTCGACGCCATGATGACCACCCTCTCGGGCGCTTCGCGGGTGGTCTTCGTCACGGTCCACGTCGATCGTCCATGGCAGGACCCGAACAACGGCGTACTCGCCGCCGGGGTGAGGCGGTACCCCAGGGCGGTTCTGGCTGACTGGAACACCTTGGCCACACAGAACCCGTCGTGGGTCTACTCCGACGGCACGCATCTCCCAATTGACGGTCAGGGAGCTCAGGCGTTGGCCACGCTCATCGCCCAAAAGGCCTAGCTCGGAGGTCGAACTAACCTGCACCGATGGACGCCCGGGAGTTCCTCGGCATGGAGCCGATCGGCGATGACCTGCACTGGCGGCTGGTGGCCACTCCCGAACTCTCGACGCCGGGGAAGTTCCTCTTCGGGGGCTGCGGCCTCGGAGCGGGGCTCGTGGCCCTAGAAGCGGCGGCGGGGCGCCCCACGGTGTGGGCCACCGCCCAGTACCTCTCTTACGCACCGACCAACAGCGTGGTCGATTACGAAGTGACCCTGGCCGTGATCGGCGGTCATGTGACCCAGGCACGGGCCACGGCCCGGGTGGATGGTAATGAGATCCTGACCGTCAACTCGGCACTCGGGTCCGGGCAGACGGGGATCGGCGGCGTTTGGGTGAACCGGCCCAATGTTCCGGCGCCCGAAGATTGTCCTCGGCGCAGACTGCCCGAGATGTTTACCAACAGCATCCTCGACACCATCGACGTGCGGGTAGCCAAAGGACGGATGTTCGAGGACCTCGAGGGCAGCCAAGGCGACGCTGACTCCGCGCTGTGGGCTCGCGTGCCCGGGCACCTCGCGCCGTCGGCCGCCACGTTGGCAATCTTCGGCGACTACGTGTCAGGCAGCGTTTCCCAGCCCATTGGACTGCGGGTAATGGGACGGAGTCTCGACAACACGCTTCGGGTAGCTCAGCTGCGACCCACCGAGTGGGTGCTCTGCGACATCCGGATACACGCCATCATCGACGGCTACGCCCAAGGAAACGCCTTTTTGTGGTCACAAGACGGGGAGCTGCTCGCCACTGCCAGCCAATCCATGGGTGTCCGACTGTGGCCCGGCGAAGGACCACCGGGGCGGTGAGTCCGATTCGGAGGGTCGTGTCCTCTCGATCCCTCGTATGGGTGTATAGCTCAGCAGATCGGAAATCTCGTGAGGCGCATGTGGCCATGACGGTCGGCTCACCTCCACGAATGTCGAGAGCGGGAGCCGACAGCAACGCCAGGTGACACCTAGTCTCTTGGCACCGCGAGAGGGAGACGACAATGGCCGAACGTGAGCCCGTTCCCGGGCACTTGACCGGCCTCTTCCGCCATTTTATTGATCTCCGAGACCGCACACACGGCGGCGCAATGAGCCGCCGTGACAAAGAGGAGCGCTTCGCATCCGAAGTTGAACTCTTGTCCCCCACTGCCTTGCAAGTGCCTCGCGAAATGGATGCTTATCTTCTGCTCAAATCTGGGACGATCAATGAGACTGGTATCACGCGCTTAGCGGACGGGGGAGTGAGCGCAGCTTGGGAGCTCAGCTGGCCTGAACAGCGGGGAGCTGGACGTGCCTCCGGTCGGGCTTTACGCCCTCTACGGCGCTGGATTTCACCGCCCGCACCTGCGGGGTGGGACGGTGCACGACTGGCCGCTCAACGTATTCAGCGTCCAAGACTCGAGCGACCAACTACCTATCCTCCGGGCAATCGCGACCAGTGATCTGCACAATCTCGTCTTCCAGGCTGACTTTCGAATCATTCCCGCGGTGATGAGTCCACCGTCCAGGCCGACCTAACAATGTTGAATCGGCCCCGGGAAACGCTGAGTCTCTGTTCAACCCGGGCCAGCGCCACCCGCGTTTCGCGACGCTGGACAGAATGCGAAGTGAGAGAGGATTCCACAGATGCCAAGCTCAGAGGTTCCCGAAGGCCACAGAGACCTACTTGAGAGACCACTCTTCGCCCATCTCGCCACCCTTCGTCCGGATGGAAGTCCCCAAAGCAGCGTCATGTGGTTTGCCTGGGACGGAGAGCGAATCCGGTTTTCGCACACCCGGAACCGTCAGAAGTACCGCAACCTCGAAAACGACCGACGGATTTCGTTCCATGTCCAAGACCCGGCAAATCCATATCGGACACTCGAGGTTCGCGGTCGGGTCGAGTCGAGTCGATGCTCCCTGACGCAGAGGCGGTCTTTTATCAAAGTCTCCAGAAGCGATACCACTTTGTAACACCGGTCTTTGATGCCGATGTCCGAGTCATCATCACGATCACTCCCACGTCGTTCGTAGCGGTGGATGGAGGGCTCACTCAGAAGGAGGCAGACGACCTAACCGACCTCATCAAGGGGCACGCAGCGAACGATGCCAGCGATGAGTGAGGAGACTCCGTGACACAGAGCAACGAATTAGTTCCCCGATCCAGCACCTCGCCAGCACATCGCCTGTGCTGTCTGTTGAATCTTGGAACGTCCGATGGCCTTGAATCGGCGTGTGGCTGAGGGGTTGTGTCCGGCGTATGCTCTCGGGGCCATGTACTAGACCTTGCCGGCCGCTCAGTGATGCTCCCTTAGCCTCGGGCCATCCCGGGTCACATTCGCTGGTCCGAGGCCACAAATGCGACAGGCGCTTGGTGGGGTCAGTCAATGAGCACTCGGGGGTATAGCTCAGTCGGTTAGAGCGCAGCACTGATAATGCTTTTTTAATCGCCATAACAGACGGCGCCAGGCCACCAAAAACGGCGCTAGCTGCGACGATGCAAGGGCGCAGAGAGGGCCGACGACAAGAGACGACGCCAGTTGTAGGCCAAGTTGTAGGCCAGACGGGAGGCGGCAGGGGGGGTCTTAGTCGCCAGCGGCGGAACCTTTTTAGGACTCCTCGTCCGTGGCTCTTCGGACCTCCTCCGCGAATCGACGCGGGACTCCGTCCCCGAGGAGCGCGTCCAGGCTGACATCGAGGGCGCTGGCCACAGCGATCAGCTTGCCGATCGAAGGTTTGTGCTCCGCCCTAATGATCTGCCGAACTGCGTTCACCGGAACGCCGGAGGCCCGGCCGAGGCCTCGACCCGACAGCTGCTTGTCCGCCATCAGCGCCGTCAGCCGCTCAGACATCCGCAGGAGCGCGGCTTCGTCCAGCCGCGCGATAAATTGCGTTTCTGCGCGAGGGTTGTCGACGTAGCCGCCGAAGGAATTCACCGGTATTCATCCTGTTCAGAGGGGTCACACATCGGTAAACACCAGTCTGTCAAGATACAGACGTGTAGTTCAAGCGCGCGATTTTTCGCGCGACCACGATCCACAGGCAGGAGATGGAGGTGACCGGTATGCTCACCCTGCACGAAGGGGCGCACGAGCGCCAAGCAAGCAAAAGGACACCAATGCCCCAGCTCCTCGAAGAGGCAGAGGTCGTCGCCACTCCGAGGGGGCCTCACGGGCTCGTCCTCCGACTCGTAGGCGACCTCAAAACGAAGTACGACGAACCTGTACGACACGAAGCGCTCCGCTGGGTGGCGGACGACGCCCCGCGGACCTCTGACCCGGAAGGCTCTCTGGCAGCCCTCGATGATGCGCTCGGCCCTCGGTCCAGGCAAGGAGCCTTGCTGGAGATTCTGGGAGACCTCGTCGACATGGGTCTGCTTCGCCAAGACCTCACCGGCCTGTACGTAACCGGTGCCGGCACCGCCGCCCTCCACACCATTGAGGGCCTGACGCCCAGCTTCACGTCAGTCATCTGACCGGTAGTCCCGTTTCGAGTGCCAAGCGCTTACGGGGCTGACGCTCAGGAACGCCGGTTCAAAAAGGGCAAAGAGGACTACCGCGGCGCGTTTGGTCGCGACCGCGACCGCATCCTCTACTCGAGCGGCTTCCGCCGTCTTGCGGGAAAAACGCAGGTTCTTCCGGCCGGCGAGCTGGGTGGATTCCACAACCGGATGACGCACAGTCTCAAGGTGGCGCAGATCGGGCGCCGGCTGGCGGAACGAATCAAGAAGCGAGCCAGGGGTTCCGGCGCGCCCGACCCGGAGCTGGTCGAGGCCGCCTGCCTCGCTCACGATCTGGGGCACCCACCATTTGGTCACGCTGGAGAGGAAGCTCTCAACAAAACGGTCGACGATCTGGTCTACCTCCGCACGTTCGCGGAGGCCCGCAAAAAGGGCGTGACGGACTCGAAGGCTCGGACGGCCGCGAGAGATGAGGTGCTCCGGTTCGGGGGATTCGAGGGCAACGCACAGACGTTTCGATGCCTTGTCTGGCTGTCCGCAAGGCAGCCGGCCGTATCACGCGGACTTGACCTCACGAGGGCAACGCTCGACGCCACAATCAAATACCCGTGGTTGCGCGGGTCGGTTGGGCGCGCCAAACGAAAGTGGAACTTCTACCCCGACGACCTCGAATACGGCGAGTGGGTGCGTCATGGCGCGGCAATTGGTCCGGACGCCCCCAAATCCTTCGAGGCCCTCTTGATGGACTGGTCAGATGACGTCAGCTACGCGTGTCACGATGTCGAGGACTTTTTCCGAGCCGGCCTGATCCCGCTGCATGAGCTCTTCGCTTACCCGGCCCAGCATCCCTCCGCCGCCGTCGCGCTGCACGACTACGAACCCGAGGCGGCGACAGAGTTCTTCGATTGGATCGAATCCGACCATTGGAACGAGAGCGTACCGTGGGACCGCGATCTCGCGAAGAGGCTCTGGAACGACGCCGCACAGACGATCTGGATCGAGGGTCCGTTCCGGAACGACCGACTAAGCAAGGCGGCCGTTCACCGGACGTCCTCTGCGCTCATCACCTACTTCGTTGACGCCGTGAAGTGGACGAGGTCGGGGCCTCCTTGCCTGCACAACGCCGCTGTCGTGATTGAACCCGAGGCCCGATTTCTCAACCTGTTATTGCAAAAGCTGAACTGGTACTACGTGATCAATAGGCCCGCGTTGGCGTCGATCCAGATCGGCCAGCAGCGAATCGTCCGAGAGTTGCTTGAGATTTACGCGACCTGCGGCGACGAGCGCCTCCTGCCAGAAGACCGACGTGAGGAGGCCAACGAAAGCGGGGACGCGCTACGCGCCTGCGTCGATCACATCGCATCCTTAACGGAGGACGGAGCAATTGCACTCCACCACCGATTGACCGGGATCCGCCCCGGGCTCCACACAGATTCGATGTGGCGCTCATAGAGTTCTCCTGGGACGAGGATCCACCGCTCGGACTCATGCCACCGACATCTGAGCCGCCGGGGATCGGCGCCCGCCTGCTCCTGGCGATGGCAGCGGTGCCTCAGGAGAGCAAATGACCGTCCACTACTCGTAGGCTGGTTCAATGTTCGACGTCGTTGTCAAGGTGGTTAATTCCGGCGGTGTTTCATCCGACTTGACTCTGGCCATCGCCGTTCTCGGCCTCGTTCTCGGAGCCGTCTCCTTCGCATGGCAAGTCATCAGCCGGCAGCTTGATGACCCACGCCTCAAGGTCCGGTTAAAGCGCGCCTGGATGAACGGGACCGCAGTCATCACCGGACCGGTCGGTGACACCAATGGCGACCGGTGGGCGGCAGAACAGGGCTACAGAACTCGGCTCCTCGCTGCTGTTGTCGAGAACCGTGGGAGGCATGCCATCTCGATCGAAGGAGTGAGCTCCGTAGCAGAGGACGGCACCGGATTTCAACAACTCGGTGCCCACTACAACCCAGAGCGGCCGTACCGGCTGGAGCCATTTAGTTCAGCGACCTGGTACGTGCCACTCGATTTGATCGAGGCCGGAGTTGAAACGTCCTCCATCACGAATCCTGCGAAATGGGGGGGCAAGCCACAGAAGGTGCGACTGGTGGTAAGCCCGACCGTCGGCGACGCGATCAAGACGAAGGACCACCTCTTAGTGCGGCCATCATCCGGGAAAGGCTCGCTCTGACCTCAGCCGTGGTCGGGCGCTGACCGATGTTGGGACTGCTTCGGACATGCGCCCACCTCCCAGAGGGGCCACCGAGCTCTACAAGGGGGCCACCAAGGATCTCCGGCTAACGCAGGAGCTGCTCGGGCACAAGAGCCCCGTGACGACCGCGCTGTATACGAGCATCGGCCGAGAAGGCGCCCTCGAGGCGGTCGAACGGATTTCGGCGGGAACCCTTCCGCGCCACGATCTCGGCCCAGAATGTGCGAACACACATGCTGGGTAAAGAGCGCGCAAACCAGACATTCGCGGGTGTACCGTCCCGGGTGAAAGTTAAGCCCCCGGCGCCGGTAGCAGCCGACCCGGGGGCATGGCCGACACCTACAGAGCAGGTGACGACGTGGGCAGATTATGCGACCGACATACCGAGCATGGTCAATCCCCGCTGCCATCCTCCCTGCGGGTGTCTCAACCCCAAGGAGGATGGAGTGGATCCGGATCCGTGCCTTTTCTGTGATCGCCCCTGGGGCGACCCAGGCGTGTTGACGGCATACTTCGACATTCCGCTGGCGATGTTGGGCCTCGAGGTCCGACTCCTGCTCTCAAATCTCTTTGCCGTGCCGATGGAAGTGCTCGATTTGGAATCCGACGATGCGCTCCTATGGCTGGATCACCACCCCTCGGATCGACCTGAATGGCTCACGAGAAAGGACGGTCGTTGACGATCGACGAACTCCTGCGGGGAGCGCGCATCGACCAAGAACGCAGGGGTCTCTCGGAAGGCTCGATCGCAAAGCGGCACCAATATCTCCGGGCGTTCATCGGATCGTTGGGAGACCGCTCCATCTTCGACGTAGACAACAGGACGATCGAGGAATTTCTCGACCGTCGAGGCCTGTGCGCCGTCACCCGCCGCGCATGGCTCTCCCACCTCCACAGCTTCTATGTGTGGGCCATCAATGAGGACCTGACCGAGGTCGACCCGACGGTCAGGATCGTGCGCCCGAAGCTGCGCCGTCGTCTTCCCCGGCCGGCCGACAGCTCAGACCTGCGACGCGCCCTATCGGTGGCCAATCCCATGATGCGGTGCTGGATTCTTTTGGCTGCCTACCAGGGACTGCGTTGCTGTGAGATTGCCGGCGTCAGGCGAGACGACATCACCCAGGACCCCCCGATCCTCCGGGTGATCGGGAAGGGAGACAAGGAACGGAGCATTCCCCTCCACCCAGTGGTTTTTGAGGCCCTTCAGTCTCTCCCTATGCCGGGTGGGGGTTTCGTCTTTAGGAGGTTCCACGGCGGCCGCTACCAACCGGAGGCGGTGAGCCGGGAGATCAACACTTTCCTCCACAGCATCGGGATCGGTTCCACGGCTCACCAGTTTCGGCACTGGTTCGCCACAGAGCTCTACAAAGCCACGCGGGACCTACGTCTGGTCCAAGAGGTGCTCGGGCACTCCAGCCCGGTGACGACCGCTCTGTACACCGGAGTCGACATCGAAGGGGCATCTGAGGCGGTCGGACGGATTTCGGCCGGCGACGTCTCTTTTCTTTGACTTACCCCGCCGCTGTATGCCGTCGGCATAGATCACCCGACTCGGCACACCCGGGCCTTACGATTCGAGATTAGATGAACGCAGCGACTGTCTCCTGGCTCATGGTCCCCGAAGCGCCGTACCTGCCCGACTTCGAACAGATCTGGGTTCGGCCCGCGTGGATGGCCCAAGGGGCGTGCCACGGTACCGGGACGGACGCCTTTTTCCCTGAACGGGGCGAGCACGTCACATCGGCGCGCTCGATGTGCCGGGGATGCCCGGTCCGCCAGGAATGCCTCGAGCACGCTCTCGACGGCCCTGAGCTCGCGGGAGTGTGGGGAGGGACCAACGAGAAGGAACGGGCCCGATTGAGGCGGGCAGCGAGTTAGCGCCGTCCCCGACCTATGCCGCCAGCATCACCGTCGACGACGCCTTCTCGGAGTGCCCCAATAGGCGACCCTGCGGGCTCTCCGGGCCGACCCGGGGAGCCATCGGCGCCGGAGTGGGTGACGGAGACGGTAGAGGGTCACGGAGCCGGGGCGGGAAGGGTCATTCGATTTTCACGTGCGGCCACCGCTGGCCTCCTTTGATTCGGGGCGAATCACGACGCGGCATCCCAGCTGCAATCGACCACAGCGTAAGGACCGGTCGAAGTGTTGGTTACTGGCGTTCCTCCGAGCGGGGGGTCGATCTCACAGCTGATCGTCGTGGAAGCGCCCCCGCTCGAGTCCTGGGCCCCGATCCCGGCCAGGGTCGTGCTCGCGGGCAGGGTCGTGGTGTACGGGAGGGCTACTCCATTGTGTTGGCTCTCGGAGCCATCGTTCTGGATCGAGACGGACCCTGCCGTTCCACTACCAGTGATCTTGAGCGTTATCTGGGGCGGTGCTGTCGTTGTCGTCGTGGGTGGGAGGAAGGGTTGTGCTGGTCGTTGTCGTCGTGGGTGGAGGGGCTGTCGTGGTGGTGCTCGAAGGGAGCGGGGAGCCTCCTCCGTTCGCCTGGGGCGCCGTATAACCCTTCGGAGCGTGGATTGCGCTCGTGGTGGTGCTCGGCCCACAAGCCGCCAGGGAAAGACCAGTTCCCAACACCACCGCGGCCATCCGAATTCCCACCGCCGTCACCCTACGTTTACCGTAACCCCCCCACTGAACGCGGAGTCGTGGAGCACGAGCTGTTTGATCGAGTCTGACGTCGAGAGCTGGAATGGGACCACGGCGCTCACCGTGATGCCCGGATTGATCGCCGAGAAGGCAGCGGAGTCGTTGCCCGGCAGGTAGATGATCGCCGTGTCGTCGGCCGAGAACTGGCGCCCCTTGCTATCGATCGCGTACTGGTTCGAGGCGAAGAAGTCCTGCGACGTCGCCTTGTCGTTGGTCACCGACATCGTCACGAGGCACCACTGTGAGCCCGCTGGAGCGGCCTCGGTGACAGGACCGTTCCCCACGGACGTCACGCCGCATTGCATCCCTTTGACCGTGAAGGCGAAATCGCCGTCCTTGGCCACCTGGTTGAGCCCCGGCGTACCAGGTGCAGCCGTGGTCGGTGGTGCAGCCGTGGTCGCGGTTGCCCCCGACGCGGCCGGGGGCGTGCTCTTCTTGCCGCCAGCGGTGGCCACGATGATGATCACGAGCACCACGACGGCGCCGACCACGATCCACGGCCACGCCTTGCGTTTCTTGGCCGGGCCGGGGGTGGGCGGCACAATCACGCCCTCAGGGGGTCCTCGCTGGTCGGACGCCGGGCCCGTGAGCCAGCCGGCCGGCGGGGGCGGTGACGGGATCCACTGGCCACCAGCGTCCCGGTAGGACCAGGCGCCTGAGGCGTTCTGATTCCAGATGACCCCTTGTTGGTCGACGTGGTTGCTGGGATTGACCATGTGAGTGACTCCGCCCTGACGCTCTGCGGCCAGACTGATCCCGGCCAACGGTGCAGCCTCGCGCACTACTGGGGGGAGTGCTCCGGAAATGCCGCTTATACCCCGGTTGGTGCCTAGAGGGTGCTTTCGGCGGTGGTTCCCTCTCTTAAAGTGGTGGACCCTGATGGGTCTCGGGACCCCACGATCGCCCATTCCAGTGTCGGACGATGCCGGGTCGAACGGGATACCAGCCAACCGGGACACCGCGAGGTGTCACCGAGTTGGCTCCGGGGACCGTGGCAAACAACACGATCGCTGCGATCAACGCCAGGAACCCGATCACCGCGAGAGCGATGCCCCCAAAGTAGAGCAAGTCGTCGACCTTGCACCGGTTGGCGAACTCTTGGCTCCCTTGAGCGACCTGTCCGAGAAAGGAGTTGCACGTCGAGTGGTTGCGCGATTGGACGATCGCAAAGAGCACCCCTGTCCCCAGAGCGACGGCACCACCGGCGCTGACTATCACCCCTCCCGCCGTGCGTCCTTCCATGTTGGCCAACGGTAGGTCAAACGCAGCGCTCGAGCGGGCCCGTCATTCGCCCCCGAATATCCCAGCACCCGGCTGCCGGCAGGTGTACCGCCCCAGGTGACAGATAAGCCCCCGCGACCGCGCTACACGGCCCCAGGCGTGGCCGACACCTGGTGAGAGGTGACGACGTGGGCAGATTATAAAGTGAGCATATTGAGCCCGCAGAGCCCGCTGCCATCCCCTCAGACACGGGGGCCGCGAGTTAGCGCGCGCCCGTCCCCGACCTATGCCACCAGCATCACCGGTCACTCGATCGGCTTTAGCTCGACCAGCTCCCCCGCATTTACACCGCGCCGCGGCGCGTAGGGTCGGAGGCCATGTATAGGACGCTCGTAACCGTCCTTTTGGTTCTGTCGGCCGGCGCAGAGCTATTTGGGACCGCAACAGTGGCCGTCAACTACGCCCGAGGCCGCCGAGTGGCCAAGGGAATCCTGGTTGTCCTAGAAGACGATGAGCGAGCATCCGAGAGTATGCCGGTCGCCCAACGATCTATTGGATTGGCGGATCCCGTCTTAGCGAACCTGGAAGTCCGAGCGGCCCAAGCCAAATTGCGGGATCTCCGAAACGATGTGGCCAGCCAACTGAGCGGCCGGTGGTGGCTGACGGCTGGGCTCGTCTCCTACGGGGTGGGAGCGGTCTTGGGCCTTGCGGCCGGTCTCGTTGCTCTGAACCATTGAGCGGAGAACGGGCTACCGCTCGGATGTCGAGATCCGTTTCAGATGGGGCGTTGGCCGAGAGGGACCGATTCAACCTGACGGGGGCAGAACGACAAACCCTCTGGGTGCGGCCGCGGGGGCTGCGAGCGTCGGAGTTTCATGCCGTCGGCATGGAAGAAAGTCCCGTCCTCGGCCGGTGTGCCGTTCTGAGAGCCCTCGACAGACTCGGCCGGGACGGGACTGCGCCTCGAGGCACCTGAAATAGCCTCAAGGGGATCTTGGCACCACCTACAGCCTGCGAGACTTGCCGACAAAGGTTGCCTGGCGCAGCACCCCTTCGATGTCGGCTTCGTTGTTGAAGCTGACCGGGCCGTTAAAACCGACGATCTGGCCACCCGAACTCGAGCCACCGTCGAAACTCGGGGCTTTCAGTTGGGAGTGGGGAACGATGTAGCCGGAGGTGTCCGGCACGAAGAGCTCTTCGCCGACCTCTCCCACCTTGTACGGCATGCCAGCGGTGACGCTGCCACCCGACGCGCGGTGAACCGGCGGAGCTGGCGTCGCCCCGAAGGCTGCCCCAGCTGCTGAGGCCACAGATTGGGCAGCGGTTGTCACATTGCCGATCATCGAGTTGATTCCGGCGATGATCCCGTTGACGAACCCCTGGCCGAGGTCAAAAGGCGATGGCGTCCCGGGGGGAGGGTTCTCAAAGCCCGTCAGAGCAGCTCCTGCGACGGCCGTGCCGGAGTCGCCGGCACCCTTGGTCGTCCCGAGAAGCCCAGACCCGAAGGCGAAGCCCAGGCCGCCACCATCGGTCAGAGAGAGGCCTATGCCACCGGTAAGTGCCGTGTGGACTGCATCGGTGAGCCCTTTGGCCGAGGTGTGGACGTCTCCCGCGTGCAATGCGATCCCAGCAGCGGCGGAGGACCCTTGATTGCCGGCGGCGGCGTAGGCCGCGGGGGCGTTGGTGTTGAACTCGTCGGGGAGGGCGAGGCCGTATTCGTGGGCGACGTTCTTGACCTGATCGACACCGAGGCCGAGGGCCTTGGCCACCGACTGGACGGTGGCCGTCGTGCCTTGCGCCATGATCTGCTGCTGGACGGCCACGGCGTTCGTGTAGTCAGCCGTAATGCCGGCGTTCGACGCGCGGATGGCGACCTGGAGCAGCCGGGCTTCGACGACGGCCTCTTGGGTGATCTTTCCCATCGACGAGATCGAGTCGTTGACCATATCCACGAAGGACTTGGAGGCGTTCCCCACCATCGCTCCCAGGAGCGGCCCGGCTTGAGCGGGACCTGCTTGGAGAATCTGGGAGATCAGCTGAGGGTTGAATCCGTCTTTGATCGCGCTCTGCACATTGGCCGTGAACTCTTTGGCCCCTTCGGTGGTGTCGAAGTAGAAGGCCGAGATCTGGGTGCCGGTGATGGCGGTCTGGCCCGAGAAGGCCTGGAGAAGCGAGCCGGCCGTTCCGAAGGACGTGGCAGTCGCCGAGGCGGCGCCTTGGATGTCCTTGACCATCTGAGGAATCGATGACGACACCCCGTGTGCCATTGCCTCGAGCGTTGACTCGGTGACTCCCGCTTGACCGGACATCTTGGCCAGGGCGAGTCCGAACGTTTGGATCTGACCGGGTGAAAGGGCGTCTTTGAGGGGGATATTTAACGTCTGAGCCAACGACGTCGCCTGGTCGGTCGACAGCCCGAACTTGTCGGCCAGAAGGACCAGGTTCGCGCTGAGGTTGCTCTGCTCCCCCTCCAGCTCCTTACCGTGCAGGACCGCTCCGATGAGCGCCTGTCCCGTCGCAGAGACGGCATCGGCGTAGCTGAGCGTCTTTAGATTGATGGTGTCGACCGAGGTGCCGGAGATCCCCAGCTGAGCGGCGAACTTCGCTGCCTCAGCGTTGGTGGTGTGGAGCGCCGTCGAGATCTCAGGCAGGTTGTTGGTCGCCAAGCTCTCGAATGGCGACATCAACTTGGTCACTTCGGCGGTCATGGCCGCCGTAGCCGACCGACCGATGGCGGCAGTGACGGCGAAGATACCGATCCCGGCTCCGGCGACCGCGGCTGCGGGGCCCAATGCCAGGAGCCCGGCACTCATTGCGCCTATGCCGGCGCCATCGGCTGCGGCTGATGCGGCAGCTTCGGCGTCCACGATCCCGAGCTCGGCGCCGAACTTCACCAGCGCTGCGGCGCCTGAGGTGAGCCATCCACCCATCAGATTCCCGGCCACGCCGAGGGCCACCAAACCAATGACCAGGGAGTTGACCGGGGGCGAGAGGGAAAGGATGTCGGACGTGATCTTGAGCAACGGGTTCGCGATGTCGAGGAAGGCGATGCCGACCGGTGCCGCTGCACCCAGGAGCTGCCCCAGGACGTGCCCCACGTCCCCGATGACGGCCGTAGCCTTGGGGGCGTTGGCCACGAGCCAGTTGACCCAGTTCTGGAAGCTCTGGCTCTGGGAGAACCGGTCGAAGCTGTCGGCCAGATTCACGAGGCCGTGCTCGACGTCGATTACGAACGGGAGTCCGACTTGGCCCATGTGAGCGAGGCCTGAACCGAGACCGCCGACGATCCCTATGAACGAACCGAACGCGGGCCCCGCTTGGCTGGCGAGCCAACTGGTGAAGTTGTGCCACGACGGGCTGTCGAGAGCGCTCTTTGCCTGACCACCGAGAGTGTCGAGTTCGGCGCCCATATTGAAGACGACCGGGGTCAGCGACTCGAGGGCCGGCTGGAGATCGCCCACGAGCCCGCTGACAACGGTGTGGATCGTGGGGGCGAATTGCTGTGCCCATCCCGTGTAGACGCTCTTGGCGTCGGCTTCGAGGCCTTTCAGACCACCACCAGCGCCGAGGGCCGCTAGCCCGAAGACTCCGAGACCCGCTGTGCCGAGGAAGGCCGCTGCTGAGATGGCACCGATGGCGCCGATCCCGATCGATCCCACGTCGAGCAGCGCCGGTCCGAGGGTGAGGATCGATCCCAGGAGCAGACCCACTCCGGATCCGCTGTCGCCGGCCGCGGACGTCGCGTCCTTGCCGATGCCGGAGATCCCTCCACCAGCTCCGCCGGCCTTGGCCTGGACGTCGGCGAGAACCCCCTGGACCTCGTCCATCTGGGAGTAGAAGTCGGCTGCCGAGATCGATCCCTCGTCGAGCGTGAGCCCGAAGCGTTTCATCAGGGCATCAGCCGTCGTCACGTTGCCGGTCAGCGTGTAGAGGGTCCCCGACTCGCCTTCGATGGCCAGACCCATCTCTGCGAGCGCTTTGCCCGCGTCCTCGGCGCTCAAAGCGGCGCCGGCCAGGCCCTCCCCTGCCCCGGCTCCGGCGGGGCCGAGTTTTTCGAGCCCTTCGGCGCCGAGGATGCCGTAGGTGTAGAGGCCGGCCAGGTCAGGCAGTGCGCCGAGCGCCGCGTTCGACAGGGACTCGATCTCCGGCGTCGCTTCGGACGCTCCGATGCCGAGATCCCCCACGCCGCCGGACGCTCCGACGTCTGCAAGCGCTGTCTTCAGGACGGCGATCTCGCCGAGCGCGGTGCCCTCGTTGACGTCGATGTTGACCGTCTCGTGGCCGATGGACTGGAGCGACGCCTTGACTTCGCCGATCTTGACCTCGGCGTCGGTGCTGTCGAGCCCGACCGCGGCATCGGGGAGGGTTTGGAGCTCGGCGTCGACCCGGGCGCTGAAGGCGTCGGCGAACTCAGCGCCAGACCGGTCGCCCTTCTCGGCCACCACTCCGTCGTCGGGCCCCGGGGACGACTCCCCGGTGATGGCCTCCATCTGAGCGTTGAACGCGTCGCCGAAGAACTGACCGGCGCTTTCACCCCACTTGGTCGCCTCGGCGTCGATCGAATCGGCGACGCCCTTAAAGGACGGGACAATCTGGAGCAAGGCTTGGCCCGCGGAGTAGGCCATCTACTTGTCGCCCTGGCCGATCCCGTAGTGCTCGTTGTACGCACTGAAGAGCGCCCGGAGCTTGTACGTCGGGATCTGGTTGGCGAAGAACGCCTCGACGTCCTCTTCGGCGAGCAGCTTGCCGATGCTCGCCGAAGGGTCGCCCTTCTGATATTGGACCTGTGCCTCGATCAGCTCCCGATAGTCGCATTCTTGCGCGTCGATCAGCTCGTACTCGCGGCCTCCGAAGAGGACCACGAACGGCGCGGTCGGCTTTGGACGCTTGACCACGTCCAGGTTGAAGGTTCCTGCGCCTGTGGTGGCGGTGTTGGTCGTCATTGGTCTAGTGCCCTTCGCTTTGTGGATCGGATTGGAGGTGCGGCGACGGAGGGCGAGCCATCCGAAAGCAAGCGGCGACGCGTCGTGGATATGTCGGTGACATTGCTGGCGCCGGGCTCCGCAGACTTGTGGCCTGGCGCTTCGATCTCCATTCGGAGCCGTACTCGGTCCTCCGACGTCGCCCCGAGCTTCGCAATCCGGAGCCGGATCTCGGCCGCAAATTCCCAACGCCCCTTCGACCACATCACGTGGTGCATCAGGGCGGTGTCGAGCAGGAAATCCCAGTCGGTGGCGATGAAAACCTTGGCCTGAGGCGATTTCCGCCAGGTCGCCCACCAGGCGACGGTCCGAGGGTGCCATTCCTCGCCGTCGGGGAGCATTCCCTTCGGGAGAGCCGGGCCCCGGGTGCGACCGTCAGACGTCACATTGGAGGTGGGCCGCGCAGAAACGACGTTCTTGCGCCGGCGCTTTACAGGATCCTTCGGCATCGGGCCTCGACCGGCCATCGTCTTCCTTATGCCGCCAGCATGAGCGCCGGTTTTTGCCGGTTCTGCGTTCGGGATTTCGAACAACGCAGCGGGGAAGCCCCCAGGTCAGGGCTAGGCGCAACGGTGCGCTCACTTCTCCCAGACCCGTACGCACGGCGATCAGCCGAACGTTCCGGGGTCGTACTGGTGGGCGTGGGGGCTCCCACCCCTGGGGGTCTGATCAATCCCGGATGGCGAGCGACTGGGAGTCGGCCCGAACCTTTGATCGACATTGCGGTGATCACATTTCCTCGACGATCTGCATCGCTCGCTCTGCCCGTCTGCGGAGCTCGTCATCGGTCAGTGCCACCCTTCGTGGGTGTTTCCGTCGATATTCCTCGACGGTCGACGGTGGGACTTCCGGCGGCGCAGCCGCTGCATCGCCGCCGGCATCGACCTTCGGGGGATGGCGCTCGTGATAGCGGTCCATTCCGCTCTGAACGCTCACGACAGTCCCGGGATCGGTTCGCCGACGAGCACGCGCCACGGCTCGAGGTTGGTCGGCTCAGCTGTCTCGACGGTCCGTGAAGGGGGCAAGCTAGCCAATGCTCGGAGACGCTCTCGCTGATCGAGCTCGGCGGCGCCTTGGGCTGTGTCACGCTCCGCTTTCAGGCGCTGGAGCTGAGCGCTCGCCCTTCGCGCTGCGGATTCCGGGAGGGTCGCAGTGTTCCGGGCGACACGGGTGTCCTCCTGGGTGGTCTTGAGCGCTTCCTGCGCCATCCGGAATGCCGCCTCGGCGGACGCCACTTTCGCGCTGGCCGCGGCCGCCAGCGCGACCGGGCGCTCGGCAAGCCTGTCGGCGTGCTGTACCTCCAAATCCAAGACTTTCAGGCGTGCACTGGCTGCTGCCGCGGGGACCACTATTTCGAGGGAATTTCGCAGCTCGAGCACCTTGTCGACGTCGCCGGCTTCGATCGCCAGCTCCATTTCTTGCCGGCACCCCTCTAGAGCGTTCTCGGCCACTCCAAGAGCGTCACGGGCGGCCTGGAGCTGACCGGGGCCCGTTCCTTCGACTAGCTCGTAAAGGCTGAACCAGATTACTCCGAGCGCGTTGGCAGCCATCTGGGTGGACAAGTCGCCGAAGCCACTTCTCTGCGCACGCTCGAGAGTCTGATCAACCTTTTCCCGAGCCTCCGTGATGATCAAATCAATGCCGGCTGCATCGGCGAAGGTCGCTCGCAGCTCGTCATCCGCGGCATTGAGGTCGATGTCGCCGTTTCGACTTGGCGCCAAATCGACGTACGAGAGCAGGGTGCTCACATATTTGTCGATGGCCTCGACGGCACTATCGACTCCGGTCTCACGTTTCGGCATCCTGGTTCCCTTCGCTCAGTCCTTCCACGAACCTGTTGAGATCCACCACTCGCACCCTCCGCAGGCCTCCCAACATCACCGAGGGCAGATCCCCCGATTTGACGAGCCGCTTGGTCGTGGATGTCGAGCAATTCAGCCGCCTGGCTGCCTCGCTCACGTCGATTAGGAGCATCGGTTCCACTGTGCACGAAGCTGCGAGCAGTCCGTCGACGGGCGAACCCTCCTGGCCCTCCCTGACCTGATTTTTTAGAAATTGCTCTATCTCTTGAAGTTCGGGAGGGACCGGCAGACCAATTCCGCGCAGCCACTTTTTGTGCAAGCCAATGGCTGCACGGAGGTGCCCTTGAAGGCGGCGAGAGGACAGATCGATCAGTACTGGCGTTCGACTCACGGTTCGGCCTCTATGCCGACTGCATCACAGACGGTCGGGACGGTCACCAATGCGACCGCCTCAAGGTGTGCGCACCCGAACCGGGCCCCGCAGGAACACTCCCAACGGCCGCCGGCAACGCGAACGGAGTGGTCGACGCCATCGCTCCGGACTCGCGCCGAGGTGATCCCAGGAGTAACGAAGGTCAAGTCGACAGCACCTGTGGCCAGCAAACGTGCCGCCTCAGCCTCGATGGTTTCGGCGCCGCCGTGAACGATGCCAGCTGCATGGGCGCTCACGCTGCGCCAACCTTCGCCCGCTCGTCGTCGAAAATAGCCATGACCTGCTCGATTTCGTCTCCGGCGAAGTGCGTTCGAGCCAGGTCGCGGACCGTGAGGGCGTCAAGCGAGGTCCCGGCATGTTTCTCGGCGAACCGCACGATTGCCTGTTGGTGATCCTGGGCTATGCGCGCTGCATCGTCGATCGCTTGGGCAGCGCCAGCGAGGGCTCTCGGATTGGTGCCGTTCGCTCTGAGGCCGGAGCGGAGAATCGTTGAATCCCCCCCATCGTCAGATGGGGGGTTAGGGGGGTTTTCAGGTTCATTGACGGTTAGTGACGATTCGGCTGACGAGCTGGTCACCCCCCCTCCTGACGAACTGGTCAGGGGTGGGGTGTCACGCTGGTCAGGGGTGACCAACTGGTCAGGGGTGACCAACTGGTCAGGGGTGAGACGGTAGAGCGTGGACGTCTTGCCATTGCCGAGACGCACGATGGTGAGTTCACCGAGCGCGACGAGGCTGTCGATGCACCGCTTGACGTTCCGCGCGGTCATGTTCGTCTCTTTGGCGAGTAGGACTTGGCCGGGCCAGCACTCCCAGCGTTCGTTGTCGGCGCGCCTGGCCAACATCACCAAGACGAGGCGGGCGGTTCCCTTCGACTTCGAGCACGCGGCCACCCACTCCATCGCCTTGAAGCTCACCACGCACCGCTGCGAGTGCTAATCTTCAACTGATCGAGCTGGTGAGCGAGATCGACGTCGGGAGCGGCCTTTGGCCGCTTTCGTCGCGTCACGGGGCGTGTAAGAAGCGTTCTAGCTTCGGCCGCGAGATAAGGATCTTGCTTCCAATGCGAACCGCTGGAGGGAACCCGCCGGTACGGATCAGGCGGTACAAGGTCTCTGGGTTTACGCCCAATTCGGAAGCTATTTCAGGGACTGTGGCTAAATCCTTATCTCGGGTTGGATGACGACGACCCTCGCGACTTATGACTGGATCCGCGCTGTCGTGACTGACTGCGAGACAGGCTCTCGACACGGGGCCTTCCTTTCCAGGTGACTCCCGTGTCGGGATGGACGTACGTCGACTGTGTCAGGCGCTAGCGCCCCGAAGGGCTCGACGGAAGTTCACCGTAGAACCGTTGGCGATGGGACGCAAGGACCATCCCTAGAAATAAGTAGGGCTGCGTCGCCTACTGCTACGTCGAGAGAGCGCGTCCCAATATGCCGGCGGCATAGCGATCGCGCTCGGGAAGCGCGTGCGCATAGCGATTCAGGGTCATCGTTGCGGTGGCGTGCCCATGCCGCTCTGAAACCGTTCGTACGTCGACGCCGGCTGCGAGCAGAGTCGTCACGCTGAAGTGCCGCAGCTCGTGGAAGTGGAAGCCATACAAATCGCCACTCGTTTGTTTCCTTCGGGCCTTCTTTGCCTCTTCCGCTGCCGCCTTCTCGACGACCTTACAGAGGCGGCTGAACCGGTGAGTGACCGTGTCAGGGCTGACCGGTATCCCTGAGTGGGCCTGGTAGCTCAGCACGAACGGATCGTCGACCAGGGGGCTCTCGACTTGCTCTGAACGATTACCGACGAACCGCCAGTGTCGACGGAGGAGCTCGACCCCAATCTCATCGAGGGCGATCTGACGAACCTGGTGCGACTTGGTCGGACCTTCGATCTGCTCGCCGGCCACGACGGTCATGGCCCGGGCAATGCGGATCGTCCCGGTCTCGAGGTCAACATCTGACCAGCGGAGCGCCACGAGCTCGCCCCGACGGGCCCCTGTGAGCGCTGCAAGGGCGACTGCGGCCGCCAAGACCGGGTCGTTGCACTCAGCCGTGGCCACGAGCGTCGAGAGCTGCTCGGGAGTCGGTACCCGCATTACTGGGGGTCGTGGCGTGGGGGCGCTCGCCCGATCAGTCGGCGCCCGGTCAATCCAACCCCATTTGACCGCCTGCCGGCACGCCGCCGAGAGGATCGAGTGGTACACCCGGACGGTCGACGGAGAGAGGCCCTCCCCAAGCCACCGCTGGTACCAGGCGTCGAGCAGGTCCGGTTCGAGCTTTTCGAGCAGCACGTCGCCGAGGGCTGGGCGGATCCGGCCGTCGATCTTCCGCTCATACTCGTAAACCGTCTTCGGCCGGGCCTTGCCGCTCTGCTCGACGTGGACGAGCCAGCGATCGAGCAGCTGCCCGACGGTCGCCTTGTTGCGATCGAACTTCCGTTCTTCGACCTCGGTGACCAGCTTGGCGAGCGCCTTTCGAGCTGCCGTTTCGGTGCCTCGGAACGTCCGGTGCACCTGAATCGGCGTGTCGCTGATTGGGTTGCGCCCGGCGTATGCTCGCAGGCGCCATGTACCCGACCCGATCGGACGCTCCGTCATACTTCCTGCGCCTCGTGCCATGGACGGCGACCTTAGCCGTTTCTGTAGGCCAGAAATGGGACAAGCGGCCGCCGAGTAGGGTAAATAGGCTGTTGGGGGTATAGCTCAGTCGGTTAGAGCGCAGCACTGATAATGCTGAGGTCGCAAGTTCGATTCTTGCTACCCCCACTCGCAAATGTATGAATCCGGCTGGTCGCCGACGTTTCGTGTTCGGATGATCCAGAACACGCCGGGTGATCCCTGAGTTGAGTCCCAGCCAGTGGT
>PMOE01000044.1 GCA_003161575.1 Acidimicrobiaceae bacterium
GGCACCGGGTGGATCGAACTGGGTGGCTGCGGCATGGTCGACCCCGCCGTCTTCGCAGCGGTCGGGATCGACCATGCCGAATGGTCCGGGTTTGCCTTCGGTTTTGGCATCGACCGCCTGGCCCAGATGCGCCACGGCATCGCTGACATGCGGGCACTCGTCGAAAACGACGTCCGCTTTCTGAGGCAGTTCTGATGCGCGCGCCGCTCAGCTGGCTCCGGGACTTCGCTCCTTTCGAGGACGACCCCGCCGCCCTGGCCGCCACCCTCGACGACCTAGGCCTGGTGGTCGAGGCGATTGATCAGGTGGGCGAGGGGATCTCCGACGTGGTCGTGGCCCGGGTCGAAGAGATCGCGGCGATCCCCGGGGCCGACAGGATCCGACGCGTCGCGCTCAACACAGGCGGTGACCCCGTCGATGTGGTGTGCGGAGCCTGGAACTTCACCGTCGGCGACCTCGTACCCTTCGCGCCGGTGGGCGCCGTTCTCCCTGGGGGTTTCGCCATTGGACGTCGGAAGATGAAGGGCGTGGAGTCCAACGGCATGGTGTGCTCCGGGCGCGAACTGGGTCTTTCAGATGACCAGGAGGGGATCCTCGTGCTCACCGAGGTGGAGGGGGCCCGACCCGGGATGCCCCTGAAAGAAGCCCTCGGAATAGAACCTGATGTGGTGTTCGACATCACCGTCGAGGGAAACAGGCCTGACGCCTGGTCCATAGCCGGGGTGGCCCGCGACCTAGCGGCCCGACTCGGCCTGGCCTTTACCCTCCCTGACCCGGCCCCGGTGCCCGAAGCGACGACTGCGCTGGCCGAATTGGCTACAGCGGTCATCGAAGATACCGATCTGTGTCCTCGCCTCGAGGTTCGGGTCCTTGCCGACATCGTGGTCCAAGCCTCGCCGCGCTGGCTGGCCCGGCGCTTGACCCTGGCCGGGATGCGCCCGATCAACAACATCGTCGACGCCTCGAACTACGTCATGCTGGAGTTGGGTCAGCCGACCCACCCCTACGACCTCGACCGACTGGGTGGGTCGGGGCTTCGGGTCCGCCGGGCGCGGCCCGGGGAGAGCGTGGTCACCCTGGACGGCATCGAGCGGGCCGTCGGGACCCCTGGGCGCGGACTGGGTGACACGGGCGAGGACTGCGTCATCTGCGACGCCGAGGATCGGCCGGTGGGCATCGCCGGCATCATGGGCGGCGAGTCTTCCGAGATCACCGAAACCACCACCCGGGTCCTGCTCGAGACGGCCTATTTCACGCCCATGGCGATTGCCCGCACCTCCAAGCGGCTCGGCCTTCGCACCGAGGCCTCGGCCCGCTTCGAACGAGGTTGTGATCCCTGGGGCATCGACCGGGCCGCTGCCCGCTTCTGTGAGCTGGTGGGCGGTCCGGTCGCTCGGGGGATCCTCGATGTCCGTGGCGACGTGCCCGAGCCCCACCGGTTCGCCGTGCCGGTGCCCCGGGTGAACTCGGTCCTCGGGACGACACTGGGTGGGGAGGAGATGGCTGCGCTGCTGGAGCCGATCGGGTTTGGTTGCGAGCCCGACGGGGCCACTGTCGTGGTGACTGTGCCCACCAACCGGCCCGACGTGCGCCCCGCCCCCTACGGGATCGACGACGTCATCGAAGAGGTTGGGCGTACCTACGGCTATGCCAAGTTGCCACGACGTCAGCCCAGTTGGCCCCAGCCCGGAGCGCTGACCACCTACCAGCGTGAGCGCCGCCGAGTGCGCGATGTCCTGTGTGGCCTGGGCGCATCAGAAGCCTGGACGCCGAGTTTTCTCGCCGATCTCGACCATCGGCGCATCGGGCTGAGCGGGCCCGCGGTGGCAGTCGCCAACCCGCTGGCCGCCGAGGAGTCAGTGCTTCGCCGGTCTCTTTTGCCCGGACTACTTGGGGCGCTCGCCTACAACGCTGACCGCCGGGAGGCGTCGATCCGCCTCTTCGAGATAGGAACGGTGTTCTCTCACCCCGACGAGGGCCTGGGACGAGCGGTCGAGCGGTCGGGCGCCGGTGGTCAGAGCGGGGCGGTCCTTCCCAAAGAGCGCGAGTTGCTCGCGGTCGTCTTGGCCTTCGACTCCAATGACACGGGGGGTCCAGTCAGCGACGACGCTCGCAGCGCGGTCGCTGCCTGGCTGGTCCTGGCCGATGCGCTGCGTCTCAGAAACGTCGAATTGGTGGCGACCGGTGCACAGGGCGTCCGCCCCGGGCTGCACCCGACCCGGTCGGCCGACCTGGTTGTCCGCTCGCTCGGATCGCACGACGGCCCCCGCATTTTCGGGTCCGTCGGCGAGGTGGATCCCGCGGTGGTGGCCGACTTCGGGCTGGGGTCGCGCCGGGTCGGCTGGTTGGAGATCGAACTCGGTTTGCTTGACGGGGTGCCCCGGTCGCCATCCGAGTCGAGTCCGCTCAGCCGATTCCCCTCTTCGGACATCGATCTGGCCCTGGTGGTCGACGATGCAGTGACCGCGGCTGAGGTGGCCCGGACTCTTCGGGCAGCCGGCGGAGCGTTTCTCGAATCGGTGACCCTTTTCGACGTCTACCGGGGCGCGGCGATCGAACCGGGCGCTCGCAGCCTGGCCTACCGGTTGCGTTTCTGCGCGCCGGATCACACGATGACCGACAAAGAGGTGGGGCAGTTTCGCCAGGCTTGCATTGAGGCGGCGGTGATCAACCTCGGCGCCAGACTGCGGTAGGCAGCCGTGAACATAGAGCAAATCGACCCAACCGACGGCGCGGCCTTCGGGAGGTGGTTCGCTGCCCTGCGTGCCAGCTCGTTGGAGATGTGGCCCGGAGAGCCGGGGTGGCAACCCTCGGAGCTTCGCGCCCGTGCCCTCGACGTCGAAGGACCGGTCCGCTTCGAGCTCTTGGCCGCGGTCGACAGTGACGGCACGACCGTCGGAAGCGGCGGTCTCGAGTGTTCCCTGACCGACAACCGGCACCTTGTCCAGGCGTCGGTCGACGTACATCCTGAGCACCGCCGTCGGGGGGCGGGGAGCGCCCTCGTGAAAGAGATCGAGCACATGGCCCAGGCCAAGGGGCGCGGTGTGGTGGCGGTGATGCAAGAGGACCGGCTCGGTGCTGACGAACGATCGGCCGGCCGGCTCTTCGCCGCCCACCATGGCTACGAGGTCGTTCTCGAGAACATCCGACGAGACCTGACCGTGCCGGTTGAGGAAACGCGCCTCGCGGCTCTCGAAGCGGCCTGCTGGCCGCACGCGGCCGGCTACACGGTCACCACGTTCCGCGATCGCTGGCACGAAGAGGACCTCGAGGATCGGGCGCTCTTCGGGCGGCGAATGTCGACCGACGCCCCGACCGGTGGTATGGACTATCTCGAAGAGGAATGGGACGTCGCTCGGGTGCGCAGCACCGAAGCCCTGATACACGCCATGGACCGGAGTTTCTTGGTGTCAGTGGCTCGGCACGGCTCGAGCAGTCGTCTGGTGGCCTTCACCGAGATCACCATCCCCCTCGGGGCGCCGCAGAAGGCCTATCAGTGGGACACCCTGGTGCTGGCCGAGCACCGAGGGCACCGCCTCGGCACGCTCGTCAAGGTGGCGAACCTCGGTGCTTTGGCCGAGGCGTCTCCGGGGACGAGCACGGTCTCGACGATGAACGCGAAGGAGAACAAATCGATGATCGCGGTCAACGAGGCGCTCGGTTGCAAGGTGGTCTCAACGGCTCGAACCTGGCAGAAGCGCTTCGAGCCTCAGGCGTCGGCCGTACCACCCGGTCGAAACTAGAAAGGGCAAATACCCCGCGACCGGCGGTGCACAGCTATCCCTCTTCGCAGCGGGGATCGCGGCGGCAAGACAATCGATCCGACGGTCACATCTCCTCGTTGTCGGGCCAACCGTGGCGTTGGCCACCCAGATCGCCGCCAACCCCCGGCCCTGGCGCATGGCGTCGGATGCACAGGTCACGGTGCTTGGGGAGCGACGACGCCCGTGTGGCGGACACCTGCGAACAGGGGCGGGGAGGGTGATCGGTCCGGCTCATGGGGGTGGCCACCTTGGTCACCGGGTACTACGGCCGGCGCGGGTCGGTGCCACACCGCTAGCGGGCCGGCGGGTCGAGGGTCAGGTCGGGCTTGCCGACCCCGCCGGTTGTTGATCGACGCGTGGCGAGCACGGATCCGACGAGGATGAGTGGGAACCCGACGGCGATACCGACGGTGAATGGCTCGGACAGCAGCGTGACTCCCAAGACGATGGCGATGGCCGGGTTGACGTAGGTGATGACGGTGGCCCGTGCGGGACCGACCTCGACGATGAGCTGGAAGAAGAGGACGAATGCCAGCGCGGTGCAGATGAAGGCCAGTACGGCCACCGAGCCAATCACCTCGGCCGAGAGGTCCGGCGGCAGGTGGGTGAGCGCGACCGGCGCATAGCCGACGGCAACAAGCGCTACCGATGCGGCGACGACGCCGAGGCCGGGGAGATCGGCCAGCCGCCGGCTAATGATCAGTGGGCCGAGCGAGTAGCCCAGAGCACAGACTCCGACTTCGGCCACGGCGACGATGTTGGTGCCCTCGGCGTCGATCCCGACGAGGGCCGCCACGCCGGCGAACCCAATGACCAGTCCGAGCAGTCGACGTCGATCCAGAGGTTCTGTGTTGCGGCTCGCCCGGTAGAGGAGCGCCGAGATCAGCGGGACGCTCGCGATGAGCAGCCCAGCCACCGAGCTCGTCAGGTGCTGTTCGGCTCGGCTCAGCAGCAACCAGGGGATGGCCAGCTCGACCACGGTGTAGACCACCACCCATCGCCACTGGGCCAGCAGCGGCCGGAGCTGACCCCGGTGCAGCGCGAGCGGGATGAGGAGGAGGGCGGCCGGAGCGGTGCGGGCGAATACCAGGGTCGGAGGCGAGATCTCCCGAATGGCAACTCGGATAAGGAGATAGGGGATGCCCCAGATGACGCACATGGCGCCGAAGAGCAGCCAACCGCGTCGGGACATCCCACAGTGTTACCGGGCGGGGGACCCACCCGGTTCAGTTCCCGATGGCCCGCTCCGGGCCTAATTGTCGCCGCTGCCCGCCCCCGGCTGCGGCCCCGAGGGGGGCGACACCGGAGCATCCCCGGCTGCGGCGTTCGCCCCCGGGGCACCACCCGCACCGAGAGGGCCAATCTTGGGTGTGCCGTGCTTGTGCCCTTTGGGGACTGTCGTCGGAGGGATCGTGGTCGGGGGCACGGGAGCGGCAGCGAGCTCGACGGTCACCGTCGAAGCCAACCGCAGGCGACCCGACGGAGTGACGGCGATCACCGTGCCCGCAGTGGCAGCGGCGGTCGTCACGTTCTTTGGTGAGGCGCTGAGACCGAGGGCGATCAGGCCGGCCGCCGCCTGAGAGTAGGACTGTCCATCGAAGCGCGATGGTCCGACGTCGACGTACCCACTGGCCACGGTGAGGGTGACGGTGTTGCCATCTGACAGGTGCGTCCCGGCTCGGGGATGCTGGCCGATCACTTGCCCGGCGGGAACGACGGCATCGGTGCTTCGGGCCCTGGTGTGCAGACCCAGGCCCGCGAGCCGGTCGGTGGCGGTGCGGACCGGCAGTCCTTGGAGCCTCGGGACAGTGACCGGGGCCGGCCGGGCTGTGATCCAGAGGGCGGACCCGGTGGCCATCAGGGCGATGGCGATCAAGCCGATGGCCAGTGTCCGGCCGCGCCGGCGGCGTCGGAGGGCCACGCCGGCCGGCGCCGCCACCGTCATGGTGAGATGCTCGGTCGCGTCGCCCGGCGGCGCGTGCACAATAGGGTCGAGCGGCTCGGTGCGGAACTGGGTCAGCGCGGGATCTGCCACGGGCGCCCGAGGTGGGTTCGAGGGGGGAGCGACCGGGCGGGCCTTCTTCGTTTTCGCCGCGAGGCTCCGGATGGTCACGGCCACTGCCCCAGCCGTAGCTGGTCGGTTCGTGGGATCCTTCTCGAGCATCTGGGTGACAAGTCGGCGGACCGGGGCCGGTACGGACGGTGGGAGCGGTGGGACCGGGCGGTGCACGTGGGCCAACGCCATGCTCATAGCTGTACCGTCGGGGAATGGCCGATGCCCGGCCACGCATTCATAGAGCACGACGCCTAGCGCGTAGATGTCCGAGGACGGCGTCGCCTTGTGCCCGCTCAATTGTTCGGGGGCCATGTACTGCACGGTGCCGAGAATCGAGCCCACCTCGGTCAGCGCTGCTGCGTCCATGGCCCGGGCGATGCCGAAGTCCGTCACCTTGCAGTTGTCATCTGCTCCGACGAGCAGGTTTGCTGGTTTCACGTCGCGGTGGACGATGCCGCGGCGGTGGGCGGCGTGCAGCGCTGCGGCCGCTTGGGCGACGATGTGCAGGGAGCGCGCCACAACGAGGGCCCCCTCGCCCCTGATGAGCGCGCTGAGCGGCTCCCCGTCCACCAGCTCCATCACCAGGTAGGCCGAGCGCCCCCCCCGGCCGTCAGGCACCTCGCCGTAGTCGTAGATGGTGGCGATATTGGGGTGATTGAGGCTGGCGGTGGCCTGGGCTTCGGCGCGGAAGCGCTTGGCAGACGCCTCGTCGCCGGCCAGCTCGGGACGCAGCAGCTTCACCGCCACAGATCGGCCGAGCAACGTGTCGGTGGCTGTCCACACCTCCCCCATCCCGCCGGTGGCGATCCGCCGGGACAGCCGGTACCGAGCGCCCAGCAGGGTCTCCACCTGCTGACCATGCCCTGGGAGGGACCCGGGCAACCGCAACCGATCAAATTGCATGAGTATGCGGCTCCTTGCGTTCACAGCTCGAGCGATGGCGACGGGACCCGTCATCTACGGACGAACGCGCCGAGCGGCTCGCACGTGGTGCGAGCCGCTCGGCGCACTTCGTAGTGCTGTTCGAATCTCGGTGCAGGTGGTTCCTGAGCACCGGCCTTCTTACTGGGCGAAGTTCGCCATCCCCACCATCGGGGCATTGAGCGGCTTGCCCCCCATGGAACCGAAGAAGTTGGCGTCGCCGAAGGCGAAGATGCCACCGTCGGAGGCGACAGTCCAGTAGCCGCCGCCGTCAGGAGCGCTCGCCATCCCCACCATCGGCTTGTTGAGCGGCTTGCCCCCCATGGAGCCGAAAAAGGCGGCGTCGCCGAAGGCGAAGATGCCACCGTCGGAGGCGTCCATCCAGTACCCCGCACCATCACCGGTGGTAGCCATGCCGACGACCGGCTTGTTGAGCGGCTTGCCCCCCATGGAACCGAAGAAGTTGGCGTCGCCGAATGAGAACAACCCGCCGTCGGCTGCCACCAGCCAATAGCCTCCACCGTCTGGGGTCGCCGCCATTCCCACGATCGGCGAGTTGAGCGGCTTTCCGCCCATCGAGCCGAAGAAGGCGGCATCGCCGAAGGCGAAGATGCCTCCGTCGGCCGCCACCAGCCAATAACCGCCACCGTCTGGGGTGGGGGCCATTCCGACAACGGGCTGGTTGAGGGTCAGGCCCCCCATCGAGCCGTGGAATTGGGCGTCGCCGAAGGCGAAGATGCCACCGTCGGAGGCGTCCATCCAGTACCCCGCACCATCACCGGTGGGAGCCATGCCGACGACCGGCTTGTTGAGGGGCTTGCCCCCCATGGAGCCGAAGAACTGTGCCTTGCCGAAAGCGAAGATCCCGCCGTCGGTGGCGACGGTCCAATATCCGACCACCACCTTCGGGAACACAAACTCGTAGGACCCAATGTCGCACGCCGAGCCCTGCGGGCGGCTCACCCCGCGGGCGTCGGTCGGCGGGCAGCCGGCATCGTTGGCGGCATCGATTGCCGGGCTCCCCTTCAAGAGGGCCGCCGTCTGGACCGGGCCACCGTTATTGGCGAGATTCGCCACCATGGGATCCGTGTTCTGGAGGTCACCGGGGTGAGTGAACCCACAGCTGGTGCCGTTGTCGATGTTGTTCCCCTGGGACACCACCGTGCCACCCGAAGCCGTTCCGCAGTTGAGCGACGGTGTGGAGGAGGCGACGATCGAGTTCAACAGAGAGAACGACTCGCCGGAGTAGGCCCAGATGAGGTTGGTGCTCCCGGTCGGCCCCGACACGGTGTCGTTCGCGATGGTCGTGTTGGTGAACTGCACGCCACCGTCGGTGTCGACCCCTATGCCCCAGTTGTACGATCCCGCCGCGCCGACATTTGCGGTGACGTTGGCAATTGTCCCGTTCACCATGTTCAACGACGAATCAGTGTAGAGAATGGACCCGTCCGCCTCGTCGGCCGTGGCATCCGGACCGCCGGGCACCGACACGGTGGCATTTCCCAACGTGTCGTTCTGCATCACCGATTGGGAGTAGTTATCCCAGATCCCACCTTCGATGTAGTAGTCGGCGGTCACCGTGATCCCGATGATCTGGGAGTTGTTGACGGTCAGCAGGGCGTCGTTGTAGACGCCACCGCCGTAGATGTAGCCGTTACCGCCCGACGCGGTCACTGTGGTGTTCGTGAACGACGAGTTGTCGATGGTCGATTCGTACTCGGAGTAGATGAGGCCGCCCTCGATGTAGCTCTCGGTCGACGACGGGGTCGCGGCCGAGCCGAGGTCGGCGGTCACCGTGGTGTTGTTGGCGCTGAGGCCGGAGTACGTGGAGTCGTTGCCATCGGAGTAGATGAGGCCGCCATAGACGTACCCGCCACTCGTGTTGGAAGCGTGGTCGTTCAGGTCGGAGATCTGGATGTTGCTCAGGCTCGCACCTTCGTCATCTCCGTTGTAGATGGCCCCGCCATACACGTATGTACCGGTGTTGGAGGTGCCGGTGATCGACAGGTTCTCGAGCGCCGCGCCGTCCGAACTGTCGTCGCTGACGGCACCTCCCTCGACGCCCTCGTCGGTCCCCGCATTGTTCGTCGTATTGGAAATCGAGACGCCGTTCACATCCGCGGAGGTCCCATCGAGGTACAGCGCGCCCCCCTCGATGTAGTCGCTCGACGCCGGTGCGTTGCCGTTGTTGGTGGAGTCGATGCTGCCCCCCTGCCAGGTGAACTGGGTGTCGTAGCTGAGAACCGCACCGCCATAGACGGAGTTGTCCCCGACCAACGGGCTGGAGCTGCCGTCGACGGTCACGTTGGTCAGGAAGAAGGTGTCTCCGTCGCCGTAGATGCCCACCCCCTCCGCCTCGCCCGAGCCGGTGATCGAGTTGTTGTCGAAGCTGGTGTTCGACACGTCGGCAACGTACTCATTGTTGATCCCGGCGCCTTCGCCGCCGTCGGTAGCGGTGTTGTTGTGGATGGTGCTGCCGGTCATGGTCAGGACTTCGTCGTTGTAGATGCCTACGCCCTCGCCGTATGTCGAAGAGCCTGAGGAGTTCCACTCAATGTTGCAGTCGCTGACGACCAGGTCACCGGAATCGTTGTAGATCCCCGCCCCGCTCGGGGCGACATTCGCAACGATGGTCGTGTTCTCGATCTGCTCGGCACCACCTTCGAGGTACATGGCGCCGCCATCGCTGGCTGCGGTGTTCGCGCTGAACGTCGAATTGTCCACCCACAGCTGGCCGCCGTCCTGGGCAAGACCCCCGCCCTCGTCGGATGAGGTATTGCCGTAGAGGCCAACCGTGTTCAGCACGAGGGAACCCGCATCGAGTTCGAGGGCGCCACCGTAGGAGGAGGAGCCCCCGGTCAACGTGAGACCGGTGATCTCGACCGCGGCGGAGTCGGTGTCCTCATAGAAGATTTGGCTGCTGTTGCCACCGCTGACGGTGGCCCCGGTCCCATTGATGAACATCGAATTGCTGATGGTGATCGAGCCCAGACTCAGCGTAAGGACCGTCCCCGTGGCGATCGAGACGGCGTCGACGTTGCCGGTGTCGGCGTTCGCAGCACCGATGGCGGCCCGCAGGCTGCAGGTGTTGGCGTTGCCCGACAAGCACGCGGTCGTTGGGTCCAACGGGTTCGTGTCAGAAGTCGTGTCCACGACGAAGGTGTTGACGACGGAGGTCATGGGCACCAGGTTCGGCGTCGCTGCAAGCTCGGGGGCGAGAGCCCGCGCGGTGTGCGCCGAAGGAGTGCGCGCTGGTTGCAGATGCGGGTTCGCCCGCGCTGCCGGGCGCGTTGCCGGAACGGCACCGCGGACCGTCGCGCCGGCAGGTGCGGATAGGGCAAGTGTCGCCGTTCCGGTGGTGAGGAGGACGCTGCTCATCACGCCCACGATGACCCGCAGTCCTCGAGTCTTCGCCGGTCCTGTGTGACCGTTGTGTCCGTCGCTCTTCATTTTCGGCTCCGTCCTCCGGTGTCGGTCTCCGGTCACGGTCCCGTCGTCGTACTCGTCGTCAGTACGGCTTTCACTATCGGAACCCCGGAATTATCCGCAACCGTTGCGCAAATCCGGACCTGCGTCAAATGATCCGGGCCCTTTCCTCATTCGTTCTCCCCTCGAGGTCCCCCGGGATACCTGGACGATTCCGTTACACGTCGGCGGCCGCACCCAGGGCTGGTCTTTGGAATGGGCGTCAGGCGGAGCTCGATGGCCGAAGATCCGAGGGAATCTTGGTGCCGGCCCGCATCGGTTCGTCAATGCACGTGGCCCGTTGACGGCGCCGTACCCTGGTCTTCCGGTCGACCCAGTCGCCGATGCCGAGCGCGGCGCCTCGAGTGGAAGCAGCGAGCGGGAGCGTCAACTCCTTTCGGTCCGCTTTCCTGCTCGTTTCTTCGGCTGGTTTGGCGCCGTGGGAAGGGCAGGCGACCGGCTAGTCGGGCAAAGCTCCGTGTCCGGCTCCGGGAAGAGTCGGCGGCCGAGGCGGGCCCATTTGGTTGCATGAGTATGCGAGTGTCCGTATACTCTTGCAGAATGAAGGTCGGGGTTGTCGGTGCGTCGGGGTACGCCGGAATCGAGCTGTTGCGGCTGTGCGCCATTCATTCGGAGTTTGAAGTGGCCGTGGCCGCCGCCGGGTCCCACGCCGGGCAATCGGTGGCCGCCTCCACGCCCTCTTTGGCCGCGGCCTACCCGACATTGTTCTACGAGACGACCGATCCGGAGGTGCTCGATGGGCTGGACGTGGTCTTTTGTGCCCTACCCCACGGCCAGTCTCAGCAATTGGTGCCCGAGCTCGCGGCCCGCACCGGCGTCGTGGTGGACCTCGCGGCCGATTTCCGGCTCAAAGACCCCGATCTCTACCCACTGTGGTACGGGGAGGCTCACCGCTCCCCCGAGCTGCTGAGCTGCTTCGCCTACGGGCTCCCCGAGCTCTTCCGGGCCGAAATCATCGGGTCACGGTTGGTGGCTGCCCCCGGTTGTTACCCGACGGCGGCCGCCCTGGCTCTTGCGCCACTGCTTCGGGCCGGGGTGATCGAACCGAGCGGCATCGTGGTCGATGCTGCGAGCGGGGTCTCCGGGGCCGGGCGGGCCCCGAGCGAGCGGCTGCATTTCGGCTCGGTGGACGAGGATTTTTCCGCCTATAGCCTCTTGAACCACCGGCACACCCCCGAGATCGAGCAGGCCCTCGGGGCGAGCGTGCTCTTCACCCCCCATCTCGCCCCAATGGTCCGAGGGATCCTGGCCACCTGTTACGCCCGGCCGACGGCGGGGAACGAGGGGCTGACCAGTGCCGACGCCCAGGCTCTTTTGCATGCCGCCTACGTCGAGGAGCCCTTCGTCGTGGTCACCGCCGAGCCGCCCTCGACCAAGGCCACCGCCGGTTCAAACTGCGCCCACGTCACGGCCCGGGTGGACGCCCGGACCGGGTGGGTGCTCACCCTGTGCGCCCTCGACAATCTGGTCAAGGGGGCGGCCGGCCAAGCAGTGCAGTGCGCCAATCTGATCCTCGGTCTGCCCGAGGCGACCGGACTGCCGACCACGGGGCTGTACCCATGAGCGTGACCGCACCGAAAGGCTTTGTGGCCGTTGGGGGGGCGGTGGGAATCAAGGCCGGCGGCGAGCCCGACCTGGCCATCGTCGCCTCCGCCGACGGCCGAGCCGTGCCCGCAGCCGGTGTCTTCACGGCCAACCTGGCGCCGGCAGCGCCGGTGCAGGTGAGCCGGGCCCACCTCCACGCGACCGGGGGCCGTTCGGTAGGAGTAGTGCTCACCTCGGGCAATGCCAACGCGGCGACCGGATCGGGTGGACTGGCCGCGGCCGAGCACCTGTGCGGGCTGGTGGCGATCGGTCTCGGCGCCGCCACCGACGAGGTCTTGATCTGTCAGACCGGCCTTATCGGTGTGCCCTTCCCGATCGGTGCAGTCGAGCCCTCGGTCGCTGGCATCGTGAGCCGCCGGGCCGGGGACGGCCCCGCCGCGGCCAGCGCCGCCGAGGCGATCATGACCACCGACTCGGTGCGCAAGGAGGTCACGATTCGCGGTGCGCGATTCACCGTCGGCGGAATGGCGAAGGGCGCGGCGATGTTGGCGCCCAATATGGCCACCATGCTGGCCGTGCTCACCACCGACGCCTCCTGTGAGCCCGCGGCCCTCCTTGACGCGTTGCGCCAGGCCGTGGGGTCTTCCTTCAACGCCATGACGGTGGACGGTTGCACGTCGACCAACGACACCGTCATCGTGCTGGCCAGTGGGGAGGCCGGACCGGTCTCCGCCACCACCCTGAGCGGCGCGTTGAGTGAGGCCGCCGGCTCGCTCGCGGCCCAGATGGTGGGTGACGCAGAGGGTGCGACCAAGGTGGCCCACATCCAGGTGAGCGGCGCGGCCTCGGACACCGAGGCCCACCAGGCTGCCCGCAAGGTGGCCGACTCCCTCTTGGTGAAGTGCTCGCTCAACGGCGGGGACGCGTACTGGGGCCGGATTATCAGCGAGCTCGGCAGCGCCGGGGTGGCCTTTCAACTCGACCGGTGCACCATCGCCTACGGCGGGACCACGGTGTGTCGGGACGGCGAGGCCGCCGATCACGACGCGGTGGCCGTGGACGCCCACATGGCGGGTCGCCATGTCGAGATCCATTGCGACCTCGGAGTGGGCGATGGCGAGGGTGTGGTGCTGAGCACCGACCTCGGGCATGGCTACATCGACGAGAACCGGACCACGTCGTGACCCCGCCTGCTGCCGATGACCCTGCCGGTGCTCCGAGCAGTCCGGTCCACCCGCCCAGTTCGGACCCACGAGCCACTGCCGCGTTGTTGGTGGAGGCTCTGCCCTATATTCGCCAATTTCGCGACAAGATCGTGGTGGTGAAATACGGCGGCAACGCGTTGTTCGGCTCGGGCGGCGACGAGTCGGCGGCGCTGTCCAGCTTCGCCGAGGACGTCGTGCTGCTTCGCTCGGTCGGCCTCCTGCCCGTCGTCGTCCATGGCGGCGGTCCCCAGATCGGTGACCTCCTGGCGCGGCTTGGCAAGCAGAGCGAGTTTCGCGACGGCCTGCGGGTGACCGACGCCGAGACGCTCGACATCGCCCGGATGGTGCTGGTGGGCAAGGTCAACCGGGACATCGTGTCGGCCGTCAACGTCCATGGGCCGCTGGCCGTTGGGCTCTCGGGTGAAGACGCCAACCTCATCACGGCGTCGCCCCACTCGGCCGAGTTGGGCTTCGTCGGCCACGTCGGCCACGTCGACCCGACCATCCTCCAACGGCTACTGGCCGAGGGGCTCATTCCCGTCCTGGCCACCATCGGGGCCGATGAGGCAGGCCAGGCCTACAACATCAACGCCGACACGGTGGCCGGTGCGGTTGCCGTGGCCCTGGGAGCCGAGAAACTGATCTTTTTGACCGACATCGAGGGGGTGCGGGCCAATCCGGACGATCCGGATTCGATGCTCCACCAGGTGCGGGCCCACGACCTGGCGACCATGATCGTCTCGGGGGCGGCCACCGCCGGCATGGTGCCGAAGGCCGAAGCGTGCATCCAGGCGGTCGGTCGCGGGGTGCCCCGGGCCCACATCCTCGACGGCCGGGTCCATCACGCTCTGCTGGTCGAACTGTTCACCGACGGTGGGGTCGGCACCATGGTGATGTCGTGAGCGGGGGGAACGCGGCGCGTCGGCCCAAGACCGCTGGAGCGGACCGCAGCGCCCTGATGGGCACCTACAACGAAGTGCCCGTCACCTTCGTCCGCGGCGATGGAGCGTGCCTGTTCGACGCGGAAGGGAACCGTTACCTCGACTTCATCTGCGGGCTGGCCGTGACATCGCTCGGACACTCTCACCCGGTGGTGGCTGAGGCGGTGGCGAACCAGGCGAGGACCCTCAGCCACGTTTCCAACCTCTACGGCAACGAGCTGGCGCCCGAGGTGGCGATGACCATCGATCGGCTGGTGGCCGGCGGCGAGACCCAAGCCGGCGGGCAGGTCTTCTTTTGCAACTCGGGGGCCGAGGCGAACGAATGCGCGCTGAAACTGGCCCGGCGCTGGGCCGGGCCGGGACGCCACGTTGTCGTCTCGACCTGGGGGTCGTTCCATGGCCGGACGCTGGCGACGCTGACTGCGACGGGCCAACCGGCCAAGCATGCGCCCTTCGAACCGCTGCCCGAGGGTTTCATCCACGTCCCCTTTGACGACATCGGGGCGCTTGAGGGCGCCCTTGGTCGATCGAACGTGGCCGGGGTGCTCGTCGAGCCCATCCAAGGCGAAGGCGGGGTGATCGCCCCGTCGTCGGACTATCTGGCCAAGGTCAGAGAACTGTGCACCGACCGCGGGGCCCTGTTGATGCTCGACGAGATCCAGACCGGGCTCGGCCGCACCGGACGGTGGTTCGCCTTTCAAGGCCGCGACCTGAAACCCGATGTGGTCACGATGGCCAAAGCGCTCGGCAACGGCATGCCGGTCGGAGCCTGCTGGGCTCGAGCTGAGGTGGCGGCGGCCTTCGGTCCGGGCGACCACGGATCGACCTTCGGCGGGCAGCCCCTCGCGCTCGCCGCCGTGCGGGCCACCCTGGCCGTCATGGAGGCCGAGGACGTATGCGGGCGGGCCCGCCGGGCCGGCGCCCGGCTCAGCGATGGTCTCGTCGGCCTCCCTGGCGTACTTGGTGTGCGAGGAGAGGGCCTGCTCCTGGCGGCCCGCCTCGACGCGGACATCGCACCGGCGGTCAGCGCGGCCGCCCTCCGATCCGGCCTGCTCGTCAACGCCGTGCAGCCCGACTCACTTCGTCTGGCCCCGCCGCTGTTGGTAAGCAACGACGAGATTGACGAGGCCGTCGAACTGCTCGGCGGTGCGCTCGCATCGACGCGCTCAGCCAACGCGACGGCGACGGGACGTACCCCGTGACCCGTCATTTCCTCGACATCGAGGACATTTCGGTCGACGAGCTGGCCAACCTTTTGGCCCTGGCCGAGCAGCCCACGCTGGCCCGCGTGCTTTCGGGCCACGGCGTGGCCATGATCTTCGAGAAGCCGTCAGCGAGGACAAGGAATTCGACCGAGATGGCGGTCTTCTCCCTGGGCGGCCACGCCGTCTACATCCAGGGCCACGAGGTCGGGCTCGATGTGCGCGAATCAGCCGAGGACGTGGCTCGTACCCTCGCCTGCTACCACCGTGTGCTGTGCGCTCGGGTAATCGCCCACGACTCGTTGCACCGGATGGTGGGCGCCCTCGACGCCGGAGGCGTGGATGTGCCGGTGGTCAACCTCCTCTCGGACTGGGCCCACCCCTGCCAGGCCCTCGCCGACCTGCTCACCTTGCGGGAGTCATTGGCGCCCGACAGCGCCGGTCCGGCCGTGCTGGGCGGGCGCTCGATCGCCTACGTGGGTGACGCCAACAACATGTGCCGGTCCCTAGTGAAGGCGGCGATGGCGGTCGGCATGGATGTGCGGGTGGCGTCACCCAAGGGCTTCTCGTTCAGCGAAGAGGAGCTGGCCGTGCTCGCCTGGTTGGGCCGCGACGAGCACTGGACCGGGACGTTGCACACCACCGACGAGCCGTACGAGGCGGTGGACGGGGCAGACGCGCTCTACACCGACGTGTGGACATCGATGGGCCAAGAAGAAGAAGAGGTCCTCCGACGCAAGGCATTTCGGGGATTTACCGTCGACGAGAAGCTGCTCGCCGCGGCCGCTCCGACCGCAGTCGTGCTTCACTGCCTGCCGGCCCACCGGGGTGAGGAGATCTCCGCCGGTGTCGTCGATGGACCCCAAAGTGTGGTCTGGCGCCAGGCGGCGCACCGGATGACGGCCATGCGCGGACTGTTTGCCTGGCTCCTCGGGGCTGGCAACACCGGGCCGGTGTCCGCACGAGGATCGGCTGCGAGGTGACCTCATGACCAAGCACCAACGCCAGCATCGGATCGCCAAATTGCTCGAGACCCAAGCCGTCTCAAGCCAGTCCCAGTTGGTGGAGCTGTTGGCGGCCGAAGGGATAGACGCGACCCAGACCACCGTGTCGCGCGACTTAGAGGAACTCGGCGCGTTGAAGGTCCGCCTGCCCGGGGGGGACGGCGCCTACGCGCTGCCCGAGCTGCCGACCCAGCAGATCGCCCCCCAGGACCACCTCCGACGGGTGCTCGGGGAGTGGGCCGTCGAGGTCACTCACTCGCACAACCTGGTGGTGATCCGCACGCCACCGGGCTGTGCCCATGTCGTAGGCTCCGCACTCGACCGAAGTGGGCTCGATGGCCTGCTCGGGACCGTCGCCGGCGACGACACGGTGATGATCGTCGTAGCCGAGGGCCACCGGGGGAAAAAGTTCGCCGCCGGCCTGGCCTCACTGGCCGGGCTGAACACCCCGGCCGTCGGAGCCAAAGGACCGACAAACTCGGCCAATTCTTACTAGCGCGACGAGGAGGCAGAACAGATGGCAAAGCGGGTTGTGTTGGCCTACAGCGGGGGGCTTGATACGTCCGTGGCGGTGCGCTGGCTCATGGAGGAGCACCGTGTGGAGGTGATCGCCGTCGCCGTCGACGTCGGCCAGGGGAGCGAGGCCGGTGGCGAAGATTGGGAGTCCATCAGGCAACGGGCGCTGGCCGCGGGTGCCGTCGAAGCGCTGGTGATCGACGCTCGGCGCGAGATGGCCGAGGAGTTCTGTCTGCCCGCCATAGCGGCAAACGCCAAGTACGAAGGAAAGTACCCCCTCGTTTCAGCCCTGTCGCGCCCAGTCATCGTGCGCCACCTGGTTGCTGCGGCTCGGGCGCATCGGGCCGACGCCGTCGCCCATGGATGTACCGGCAAGGGCAACGACCAGGTCCGCTTCGAAGTGGGTACTCGGGCCCTCGCCCCCGATCTCGAAGTTCTGGCGCCGGCGCGGATGTGGGGATTATCGCGCGCACAATGTGTGGACTACGCGGCCAAATGGGACATCCCGATCGGCCAGACCAAAGAGAAGCTGTACTCGATTGACGAAAACCTCTGGGGCAAGGCCATCGAGTGCGGGATCATCGAGGACCCCTGGGCCGATCCACCCGACGACGTCTATACCCTGACCCAGATCAGTGCCACGGACCCGCTCGAGTTGGTCATCGGCTTCGATGCGGGAGTGCCGGTCAGCGTCGACGGTCGGACCCTCGCGGCGGACGAACTGATCGCTGAGGTCGGCCGGCGCGCCGGGTCAACGGGGTTCGGGCGCCTCGACATGGTCGAGAACCGTCGGGTCGGGATCAAGAGCCGAGAGATCTACGAGTGTCCGGGCGCCCTGGCCCTGATCGCCGCGCACGCCGATCTCGAGGACCTCACCGTCGAGCGGGATCTGCACCATGAAAAGGCCCGGCTCGAACCGCGTTGGTCCGAGCTGGTCTACGACGGTTTGTGGTTCTCGCCGCTCAAAAACGCTCTCGACGCGTTCATCGCCGAATCCCAGCGCCACGTGACCGGCGAGGTGCGGCTGCGGTTCGAAGTTCCCGGGACCCTGGCCATTCACGGGCGGCGCAGCCCGGTGGCCCTCTACGACCACGACCTCGCCACCTACGACGCGACCGATTCATTCCGTCACTCAGACGCCGAGGGCTTCGTGCGGCTGTGGGGGCTCGGGGTTGCCACCTGGGCGGCCCGACAGGGCGGCCGCGACGCCGGTCGCCCGCTTGACCCGAACCCTCCCCCTCGTCAGGCTGACAGGACGTGACCCTCTGGCAGGGTCGTCTCGGTGACGGGATGGCCGAAGAAGTTGCCGCTTTTACCGCGAGCGTGCAGTTCGACCAGGCGCTCGCTGAGGACGACCTCACCGGATCGCGGGCCCACGTCAAAGGCCTGGGCAAGGCCGGCATCTTGGCCGACGACGAGGTGACGGTCCTCCTCGAAGCCCTCGACCGAGTCGGACGTGAGCTCGACGGCGGGACCTTCGTCTTTCAGCCCGGCGACGAGGATGTCCATACCGCAGTCGAACGCCGGGTCACCGAGCTGGCCGGGGACATCGGAGCCAAGCTCCATACCGGGCGGAGCCGCAACGATCAGGTGGCGGCCGATCTGCGCCTGTGGTGCCGTCGCTCGCTCGGCGCCGTCGCCGAGGATGTGATCGGACTCCAAGACGTCCTGCTCGGCCGGGCCCGCGAGGCGGGCGATGCCTATTTGCCCGGGTATACCCATATGCAACGGGCCCAGCCGGTGCTGTTGGCCCATCACCTGCTGGCCCACGGATGGGCCCTCGCCCGCGACGTCGACCGGCTGGTGGCCACCGTCGAGCGGCTCAACGTCTCTCCGCTCGGGGCGGGAGCCCTCGCCGGTTCCTCGCTCCCGCTCGACCCCGACTATGTGGCCGAGGAGCTGGGCTTTCACGGACGATTCGAGAACTCTCTCGACGCGGTTTCGGACCGTGACTTCGTCGCCGAGGCCCTGTTCGACCTGGCCTTGCTCGGGGTCCATCTCTCGAGGATGGGGGAGGAGGTGGCGCTGTGGTCGAGCGAGGAATTCGGCTTTTGTGCCCTCGACGACGCCTACGCGACCGGCAGCTCGATGCTGCCCCAGAAGAAGAACCCCGACGTGGCCGAACTAGCCCGGGGGAAAGCCGGCCGCCTGATCGGCCATCTCACCGGGTTGTTGGTCACCTTGAAAGGCCTTCCCCTGGCTTACAACCGGGATCTCCAAGAGGACAAAGAGCCCCTCTTCGACTCCGTGGCCCAGGTGCACCTGGCGTTGCGGGCCCTCACGGGGCTCTTTGCCACGCTCGGCTGGGACCACGACCGCATGCAGGCGGCGGCCGACGGCCCCGCGGTCGCGGCCATTGACCTGGCCGAGCTGCTGGTCGAACGAGGCATGCCCTTCCGCCAGGCCCACGCCCTGATCGGAGGCCTCGTGCGCGAGTCTCTCGAGCGCCACGTGCCCCTGGCCGAACTCGTCGAGGCCCACCCGAGCCTCGGCGACGATGCCGCCCGCCTGCTCGAGCCGGGCGTGGCGGTGACCCGCCGGACGACCCCGGGCGGGGCCGGACCCGGGCCGGTGGCCGACCAGCTCGAACGGTTCACGCGGCGCCTCGGGGTGGACCGGGCCCGCCTGGCACTGCGTCCGGGTAGCCGGGGAGGATCGCCGGCTCCCGGCGTGCCGGGCCCGGCGTCCAGTTCGGGGGGATGACCCCGAGCCGATCGATCGGCGTGACCCTGCCCGAGGGTGCGGCCCCGATCATCCGGGCGTCTTTGGCCGCCGACTCGTTGCCCGTCGCCCGCTGGCTCCTCAACAAGCTGGTGGTCCGAGGGAGCCGAGTCGGGCGCATCGTGGAGGTGGAGGCGTACCGGGGGGAGAACGATCCCGCCTCCCACGCCTATCGGGGGGAAACCCCCCGTAACGCCACCATGTTCGGACCGCCGGGACTCCTCTATGTCTATTTCACCTACGGCATGTACTGGTGCGCCAACGTCGTGTGCGGGGACGAGGGGAACGCCCGGGCCGTGCTTCTGCGGGCCCTCGCCCCGGTGGCCGGTCTCGCTGAAATGCAGGCGGCTCGTCCGACGGCCCGACGCGAGCGCGACCTGTGCAACGGTCCGGCCAAGCTCTGCCAGGCCCTGGGCGTGCGCGGGACCCTGGACGGGGCTGACCTCGTGACCGGAGACTCGGGTATCGCCCTGGCCGACGACGGGGTACTCCCGCCCCGACGTCCGGGCATCGGGCCCAGGGTGGGCATCAGCGCCGGGGTGGATCTGGCCTGGCGATTCTGGGTGCCCGGGGATCCCAATGTCTCGACGACCCCTCGGGTACGCTGAACAACCGACGTGCCGATTGGAGCCGCTGGTTGCTCCTTGGCTCGCGAGACGCCTCCCGGGGCGGGCGCCACGCCTCTGGGTCTAGGCGCGGTCCAGGCACGAACCGCGTTGACGGCAGCGCGAGTGCCTGCTACCATGACCTTCCCGCCGCAACGGGCCTTTTTGACCCGCGCGGCAGGGCCGAGGGAGTCGATCAACGCCAACACCGTTGCCAACCTCTTCGAGCACCCGGCACCAACGCCTTTTCGGAGGTGTGTGCCCGGTCGTTCCTTGAAAACGGAAGAGCGAGAGCCAAAAGCCAGTGCGGGCGGCTCATGAGTACTTCGGTGCTCCTGAGCCGTACTGTCAATGAAATACGCAATGGCAGGCACTCAAGGAGCCCCCTCGGGGGCGAGTTGACGTCTGTTGTCGATTTGGGATGAAGAGTCCATCCCGATCGGCTCTTCGATTTTTGCGGAGGTCCTTTCGAGGGCCAATGCAGGAGTCTCGATGGAGAGTTTGATCCTGGCTCAGGACGAACGCTGGCGGCGTGCCTAATACATGCAAGTCGAACGAGGTCCATCCGGTAGCAATACTGGAGAAGACCTAGTGGCGAACGGGTGAGTAGCACGTGAGCAATCTGCCCCGAAGACCGGGATAACAGCGGGAAACCGCTGCTAATACCGGATATCCCCACCGGACCGCATGATCTGGTGAGGAAATGGATTCCGCTTCGGGAGGAGCTCGCGGCCTATCAGCTAGTTGGTGAGGTAATGGCTCACCAAGGCATCGACGGGTAGCTGGTCTGAGAGGACGACCAGCCACACTGGGACTGA
>PMOE01000051.1 GCA_003161575.1 Acidimicrobiaceae bacterium
GGAGGCGGCGGTCGGAATCGAACCGACGTACGGGGCTTTGCAGGCCCCTGCCTAAACCACTCGGCCACGCCGCCGGACGGGCGGTCAGCCTACCTAATCGACCCGAGGTCCGTTTCCCCTACCGACCGCTCTACTCCTGCCATATCAAAGTAATGGTTGAATCTGGGGATGCGCATCGGCCTCGTCGCACCGCCTTGGACGCCGGTCCCACCCCCGCTCTACGGCGGGATCGAGCTGGTGGTCGACGAGCTGGCCCGAGGCTTCCAGGCCGCAGGCCACGACGTGACCCTGTTCACCACCGGAGACTCGACCTGTCCGGTACCCAAACGATGGGTACTTCCCGAGGCCGAAGGCCAACGGATCGGCATGGCCGTACCCGAGCTACGCCACGTCATCTTTGCCTATGAGCACAGCGACGACTTCGATGTCATCCACGACCACACCCTGGCCGGACCACTGTTCGCCGCCGCCCGGGGCTCGGGGCCGCCGGTCGTCACCACCGTGCACGGGCCCCTCAACGAGGACTTGGTCGACATCTACGGTGCCCTGGGCGACCGGGTGCCCATCATCTGCATCTCCGAGGCCCAGCACCGAGCCGCTCCCGACATCCCGGTGGCCAAGGTCATCCTGCACGGGATCGACGCGTCGCTCTTCCCGGTCGGCGACGGGTTAGGCGATGATGATGGCCCGTATTGCCTCTTTCTTGGACGGATGGCTCCGGACAAAGGGGCCCACCGGGCCGTCGAGGTGGCCCGCAAAGCGGGCATGCGGCTTTTGATGGCGGCCAAGATGCGCGAACCGTGGGAGATCCGCTACTTCACCGAGATGGTCGAGCCGTTGCTCGGACCCGATGCGGTCTACTTGGGCGAGGTACCCCACGAACAGAAGCTTGAATTGCTCGACGGGGCCTCGGCCCTGCTGTTCCCGATCCGCTGGAATGAACCCTTTGGCCTCGTGATGCTCGAGGCCATGGCCTGTGGCACCCCGGTGTTGGCCTTCCCCGAGGGGGCGGCGCCCGAGGTGGTCGAACACGCAAAGACCGGCTTTCTCTGCGCCGATGAGGCCGAGATGGTCGAAGCCCTGACCCAGGTGGACACGCTCGATCGAGCCGACTGCCGGGGCGCCGTCGAGGGCTACTTTTCCACCGAGCGCATGGTGAAAGACCACGTCGAACTGTTCGAAGCACTGGTCAGCGAACGATGAACTGGCAAAGCGGACGCCGAGCCGGGATCATCTCGGGTGCGGCTCTCATGGCTGCGGGCCTCTCGCTGTCGGCCTCGGGCGGATCGACCCCGGCGGCCGACGCCGCCACGGGTGCCACGGTGGCAGCGGCCGAACCACCCGCTCCAGCTGTGCCCGCTCCCTTCGGGCTGGGCTGTACCCCCGAGGACGGGATCCGCTTATGCGTGGGTGGGCTGACCGGGGGCGTCGACCACCGGGTCAAAAGTTTCGACGGCGTCCCCCTCGACGCCGACGTCGCATTGCCGGCGTCGGGGAGCGGACCCTTCCCCCTCATTGTTCTCCTCCACGGTCTCGGCGAATCCAAAGCCGAGTACGAGACGACGCGCGACGACGGCGCCGTCGACGACGTGACGCTCGCCGATCAGGGCTACGCAGTGTTGATGTACACGGCGCGGGGTTTCGGCAACTCCTGTGGTACCAAAGCGTCCCGAACGGGTGTCGCGGGGTGCGACAAAGGGTGGATCCAGTTGGCCGATCAGCGCTACGAGGTCCGAGACACCCAGTACCTGGCCGGACTGCTGGTCGACGAGGGACTGGTCAAGGCGAACATTGCGGTCGCCGGAGTCTCCTACGGCGCCGGCCAATCCCTCGAACTGGCGATGGAGAAAAACCGGATGCGGCTGCCCGACGGCCGCTTCGTCCCCTTCGTGAGCCTGATCCACCACGTCGCCATGTCGGTGGCCGCGGCCTACGCCATGTGGCCCTGGGACGACCTGGTGACCGCCCTCGACCCCAATGGGAACCTGTCGACCGTGCAGAACACGCCAGCAGGGGCCGACGCCGATCCGGCCGGAGTGGCCAAGGAGAGTTGGGACAAACTGCTCTACGGGGTGACCGCGACCAACTACCTGGCGCCCCCCGGCGTCGATCCGCAGTCGGACCTGACCACCTGGGAGCGCGAGATCCTCGCCGGCGAACCCTACCTGTCGCCCGAGAGAAGCTCGCTGCACATCATCCAGGAGTACAAATCGGCCATCGGGATCCCGATGGCGCCGGGCGGCCCGGCGGCGACCGCCATCCAGAGCGGCTGGACCGACTCGCTCTTCCCGGTCTCAGAAGGCCTCCACTACGCCAACGCAGTGAAGGCCGCCGGTGACCACCCGCCCATGCTCCTCATGTTCGATGACGTCGGCCACGGTTGGGCCCAGGACAAGGCGGCCGATGTGGCCACGACGAACAACGCGGGCATCGCCTTCGTCAACTCGGTGATGCTCACCCACACCCGCCCGAAGACCGGTGTGCTCGCCATCGCCCAGACCTGCCCGGCGACCGCACCTTCGGGACCGGCATCAACCGGCGTGAGCATGAAGGCGCTCGCACCGAGCACCGTCCAGATTTCGGGGGTGCCGGCCCAGTCGGTGACGTCGTCGGGAGGAGACCCGACGACGGCGGCCCATCTCGACCCGGCGTATTCGAGCACGCTATGTGACCCGCTCCCAGCGGCCCGTGAACCGGGCACCGCGGTCTACGACACGAGGGTCGGACCCGACGGTCTCACTCTGCTCGGCGGCACCAAGATCACCGCCCATCTGCACATCGTCGGGAACTACCCCGAATTGATCGGCCGACTTTGGGACGTAGCCCCGGGGGCGACCACCCGCCAGATCGTCGCCATGGGCATCTTTCGGCCATCGGTCAGCCAGGCGGCGGGGACCGGGGCCAACTCGACGGCCAGCCAACAAGGCACCTTCGAACTCAACCCCAACGAGTACCACTTCGCCCCGGGCGATACGATCGAACTCGAGCTGGTCGGATCGAACGCCCCCTACTTCCGGGCGTCCAACGGGACGTACGTCATCACGGTGTCCGGGCTCCGCGCCACCCTGCCCACCCGCTGAGGTCCACGGGACCGGGACCGGGACCTGGACCGGGACCGGGGCCGCCGGCAGCCGGTTCGTCAGGACTTGGAACGGCCGAGGAGCCACCAGAGTGCGCCGCCCACGATGGCGATCACCACGCCGAGCTTGACCACGTCCCACACAAGGCCGGCCACGAAGTGCAGGATCCAAAAGGCCACCAGCACGCCGACGACGCCGAGACCCACGAGCACCACGCCGTCGAGCAGACGCAGGCCGGTTCCCTTCTTCTCGGTCTCCGATGCCATCGTGCCTCCTTCACCCGGCGCCACCCTGTCGGAGGCGCACTACCAATGCTACGTTCCCCGGGCGTGGCCGAGGTCTCGCTCCGGGATCGACGGCAGGCACTCCTCGATCGGGCCAGCCTGACCGGCACGGCCTTCACCACGGCGTACGCCGCCGAGGCCGATGCCTGGTTCTCCGAGCTCGCCGAACGGGCGACCGGTGGACACCGCCGCCACGTGGCCCTCTTGGCCGTCGGCGGCTACGGCCGGGGCGAGCTCTGCCCGTTCAGTGACCTCGACGTCGTGCTGGTCCACGACGGCGCCAAGGACATCGCGGCCACGGCCGACGCCATCTGGTATCCGGTCTGGGACCAAGGGGTCCACCTCGACCACTCGGTCCGGCGGCCCGCAGAAGTGCTCGAGGCGGCCGCTGGCGACCTGCGGGTGGCGCTCGGCCTCCTCGACGGCCGGATGGTCTGGGGCGACGATCGGGTGGCCGAGCCCCTCCTCGAACGGACCGTCGAGGTGTGGCGATCGCGCCTCGGGGCCCAGTGGCTGCCCACCCTCGTCGACCAGATGGCCGAACGCCACCGGACCCAAGGCGATGTGGCCTTCCTCTTAGAACCCGAACTGAAAGAGAGCCACGGCGGACTGCGCGACGTCAATGTGCTGCGGGCCGTCGCCGCCTACGCCCCTCTGCTCGCCGACTACGTCAACCTCTCCTCGCTCGACCGAGCGGCCACGCTGTTGACCACGGTCCGGGTCGAGCTGCACCGAAACGCCGGACGCGAGCTCGACCGGCTCTTGCTCCAAGAGCAGGACCAGATCGCCACCGCGCTCAACTACCAAGATGCCGACGCACTCATGGCGGCAGTGTCCGAAGCGGGACGGGGCATCGCCTGGGTGAGCGACGACGCCTGGCGACGACGCCGGTTCTGGCAGCCCGACGCCCCTCGGCGTCACCGCGGCCTGTTTCGGCGGTCCGCCACCACGTCGGACCCGGCCCACGGACCCGAGATCGGGACCGGGGACACCACGGAGGTGGAGCCGGGCATCGTGCTGGTCGGGGGGGAGGCCGCGCTCAGCGCGATCGCGGCAGTGGCCGAGGACTCCTCACTCCCCCTGCGCTTGGCCGCCGTCGCGGCCGAGCACGACGTGCCGATCGCCCGGGGCTCGCTGCACCGATTGACCGACAAGATGGCCCCGCCACCCGATCCCTGGCCGGCCGAGACCCGCCAGTCACTCGTGCGCGTCCTGGCCACCGGGGCCCGGGCGATCGACGCTCTCGAGTCCCTCGACCAGCATGATCTGTTGTCTCGCCTGCTCCCCGAATGGGCGGCCGTGCGTCACAAGCCCCAGCGCAACGCCTACCACCGCTTCACCGTGGACCGGCACCTCTTGGAGGCCGCCGCCAACGCGGCGGCCCTCGCCGATCGCGTCGAGCGCCCCGACCTGCTCGTCGTCGGCGCCCTACTCCACGACATCGGCAAGGGATACCCGGGCGACCACACCGCGGTCGGCATCGAACTGATCGGGCGGATCGGCACACGAATGGGCTTTGCCCGGGGCGACGTCGAGACCCTTGTGGCCATGTGCCGCTACCACCTCCTGCTCCCCGACACGGCCACGAGGCGCGACCTCGACGACCCGGCCACCATCGAGACGGTCGCCCACGCCGCCGGCGATATCGGCACCCTCGAACTCCTCGGCGCGTTGACCGAGGCCGACAGCGTGGCGACGGGAGCGTCGGCCTGGGGCACGTGGAAGGCCGGCCTGGTCGCCGAACTGGTCGAGCGCACTCGCCGTTACCTGGCCGGTCAGCAGGCCCCGACCCGCCGCGGCCTGAACGAGAGTCACCGCACGCTCATGGCCGAAGCGCGCACCAGCGGCCGGCCGGTGGTCCTTCTTGATTCGCCACTGGTTGTGGTGGCCGCGCCCGACCGGCGCGGCCTGCTCTCCTCGGTGGCCGGCATCCTGGCCCTCCACGGGCTCGACGTGCGCAGCGCCGACGTCACGAGCGAGGACGCCGTCGCCCTCGAGATCTTCACCGTCGAGGTCGGTCGGGGATCCTGGCCCGACGGGGCAAAGCTCCGAGAAGACCTCGAGGCCGTTCTCTCGGACCGCCTGGCCCTCGCCGATCGGCTGGCCGCCAAGGCCCGGGCTTACGCCGGTGGTCAGCGGGCTTCGAGGGCCCGACCGGTGGTGCCCCGGGTTTCGGTCGACAACGGGGCCTCGGCCTCATCGACGGTTGTCGAGGTGCGCGCCCCCGACGAGGTCGGCCTCTTGCACCGAGTCACCCGGGCCCTGTTCGACTGCGATCTCGACGTGGTCTCAGCCCGCGTCTCGACCGTTGGCAGTGAGGTGGTCGACGCCTTTTACGTCCGCGACGCGTCCGGCGCCAGAGTGCTCGATCCCGGTGCCCTCGGGCGGCTGGACCGTTCGGTGACCGCCGCCATCACGTGAGCCGCTCGGGGACACTGCGGTTCCGTCGGCTTGCTCGGGGCCCGAAAAAATTTCGGGACGAGGAATATTAGGGGCCCAGCAACGTTTGAGCACAGAAGCTGCTGGTATAATTCATCCAGCACGCTGGGCCGGAGGAGCAATGGGGAGCGTTCCCGCACACAAGAGCCAAGGCAGGACGCGCCACGGTGGGCGTTGGCTGACTCTTGGCATCGTCGTGGTCGTCTTGGCCCTGATCGCCGGCGGGACCGCGCTGGTCCTGCGCTCGCGTGGGTCCTCCGCGGCGGCCAGCCTCTCCCCCCAGATCGTCCCCCTCGAGGTGATCGGGAGCACTCCGGCGGCGAACACGTCCGCCGTGGCCCCGAGCACCGCGGTGACCGTCGATTTCTCCACCCCCCTCGACCCCCAGAGCCCGTTGCCGACGATCTCACCCGCCATCCCCGGCAGCTGGTCGGCCCTGTCGCCCAGCGAGCTGCAGTTCGTGAGCGACGGACCGCTCGTGCCTTCTTCCCAAGAGACCATCACCGTCCCCGGTGGAGACGCCGGTGTGCTGAGCGCCCAGGGCCAACACCTGGCCTCGAACGTCACGATCCCCTTCACCGTGGCCGCCGGCTCGTTCCTGCGGCTCCAGCAGCTCTTGGCCCAGCTGGGCTATCTCCCGGTCAGCTTCACCCCGGCCACCCAGCCCAGTTCGCCCCAGCAAGAGGCCGACCCCCAGCAGGGCACCTTTAGCTGGCGCTGGGCCAACCAGCCGGCCTCGCTCACGTCGCTTTGGACCCTCGGCACGAACAACGTGATCACCAAGGGCGCGGTCATGAGCTTTGAGGACCAGCACGGTCTCACCCCCGACGGGATCGCCGGACCCCAGGTTTGGCTGGCAATCCTCGAGGCGGCGGAGGCCGGAGCGGTAAACACCCAGCCTTACGGCTACGTCTACGTGCGCAAGTCGCCCGCGCCCGAGAGCGTGACGGTGTACCAGAACGGGACGGTTGCCTACCAGACCCTGGCCAACACCGGGGTGGCCGGTGCGCCGACCGCCGATGGGACCTTCCCGGTGTTCGTCCGCTACAAGGTGACCACCATGCGGGGCACCAACCCCGACGGCTCCAAGTACGTCGACCCGGGCATCCCCTGGGTCTCCTACTTCAACGGGGGCGACGCCCTGCACGGCTTCGTCCGTGGCAGTTACGGGTCCCCCCAGAGCGACGGCTGCGTCGAGATGCCCCCGGCCAACGCCGCGGTGGTGTGGCCGATGACACCCATCGGGACCCTCGTCACCGTCCAGTAACCCGGCGGGTCAACGGGCTCCAGCTGCGTCGACGGGGCGAAGACCCCGGAACCGCAGGCGCGCCCTGTTAGTGGGCCGAGGGGAAGTGCGGTTCGCGGTGCTCCCGGACGGCGGCGACGCCCTCTTTGGCGTCGGGTCCCAAGAACCCCAGCATCTCGAGGGCAAGCGATTCGCCGAAGACCGGGGCGCTCTGACGCATCCACAGGTTGAGGACTCGCTTGGTCCACTGCACCGCGCTCCGGCTGGCGCCGGCGAGCTGCTCGGCCACGGCGAGGGCTTCGGACACCACGGCGTCATCGGGGACGCAGCGGGTCACCAGGCCCACCCGCTCGGCTTCGGGCCCGTCGATGAACTCCGCGGTCATGAGGTAGTACTTGGCCTTCGCCATGCCACACAAAAGCGGCCAGAGCAGTGCCGCGTGATCGCCGGCGGCCACCCCGATCCGGGCGTGGCCGTCAGAGAGCCGAGCCGAGGTGGCCACGATGCTCACATCGGCGAGCAACGCCACCGCCAGACCGGCCCCGACCGCCACCCCGTTGACCGCCGATACGATGGGTTTCACGCTTCGGAGCATGGCCTCGACGATGGCGCCAGCATCGCGCCACTGTTCGACGGTGGCGTCGTAACTCTCGGTCATCCGTTCGATCATCTCGAGGTCCCCCCCGGCGCTAAAGGCGCGTCCCGCACCGGTGATGACCGAGACGGCTATCTCGTCGTCGGCGTCGACCGTCGCCCACACTTCTGACAGCTCGCGATGGAGCTGTTCGTTGGCGGCGTTGAGGACCTCGGGCCGGTTGATCGTGATGAGCAGCACCGAGGTCCCGCGTCGCTCGAACAACAGGTGCTGGTAGTCGGCGAAATCCATCAGCCCTCCTCAGCCAGTGCCGCCTCCATGGCCGCGTGTTCGAGGAGCGGGTGGACGAGGCCCAGTTGGGCCAGGGTCTGTCCGGGGCACTTGGACTCCGTGAGGGTGGCCGGCGCACCGGGAACGCTCAACACGTAGAGGTTCCAGAATCGCCCGAGACCGGCCGGTGCGATGTCGGCGTAGAGGCGGCGCTCGATATCCACCCGGCGCTCGAGGCCGGCGTCGGCGAAGCGGGCCGTCCACCACTGAAACGACGCGATGCACAGGTGGCCCTCAACGGGACCGCCGACTGCGTCGAGCGCAAGATCCTCTTTGGGGATCGGGCCTTCGTAGCGTCGGGGAAGGGTGCGGTAGTGCTCGAGCCGTTCGGGGCGGACCTTGCCGTCGAAGTGGCCGTCATGACCCGAGGCGTTCTCACCGAACGACGGGATGGTGGCATAGAGCACCCCGCCGCAGACCCGAGCAAGTTCGGCGATGGCCACCGGCACGTCGTCGGGCTCCAAGTGCTCGAGGATCTCGAGCGCGCTCACCAGATCGAACTCCGCGTCGGCGTAGGGCAACCCCTGGGCGAGGTCGCCCACACGCACATAGCCGAGGGCGCCGGGGGAGGCATGCTCGACCGCGAACGGGCTGACATCGGATCCGTGGGCGTCGACCCCGAGTTCGCGGAGCGCTTCGACCAGGTACCCCTTGGCACAACCCACGTCGAGGGTCCGACGGGCCGCGAAATTGCGCCACAGCATGAAGGCAGCGATATCCGCGTTCGACGAGACGCGGTCGTAGGTGGCATAGCCCGAGCGCCCTTGACGGTCCCCCGAGGGATCGCGCCCCTCACCGAAATACGACGCGTCGCCGTAGATCGAGCTGTCCCCGTGCGGGCGGACGGTTCGCGCCTCGGCGACGACGTCGCCGACCCGCGCCGCATAGGAGAGTTCGTCTGCGGCCCGGGCCATGGCCCGACGTGCCGGGGCCCACGCGGCGGCCAGGCGCACCAGGCCCGCCCGGCCCTTCTCCACCGCCGTTGTCACCGCGGGGCTGCGCATCTGCCAAGGATACTCGGCACCCCTTCGATCCTTGGCGCCGTGCCGGCGGGTGGTCCGGGCTCCTAGGTTGTCGAGCGTGCTGCGCGCCGTGAACGTGATCGGCCGGATCCTGATCGGGCTCGGACTGCTCCTCGTCTTATTCACCGCGTACCAGCTGTGGGGAACCGGCCTGGTCGAGGCTCACAGCCAGTCGGTGCTGCGCTCCGAACTTGACCACCAGCTGCCGCCGGGGGCACCGGCGGCGGCCCGGCACCTGAGCACCCATCATGTCGCGGTCCACTCCGGGCCGCCCGCCACTGCTCCGCCGCGCGCGGCGCCGCAGCCGGGTCAGCCGGTCGGGGTCATTCAGATCCCAAGCATCGGACTCGACCAGGTCATCGTCGAGGGGGTGGGCACCGACGATCTCCGCCTGGGTCCGGGCCACTACCCCGGGACGCCGTTGCCCGGACAGGCCGGCAACGTCGCCATCGCCGGGCACCGCACCACCTACGCCCACCCCTTCTACAGCCTCGACGCGGTGACACCCGGAGGCCAGATTGTGATCACCACGCCCCAGGGCATCTTCGTCTACGCGACCAGCGCCACCCAGGTGGTCGCACCGACCGACGTCGCGGTGCTCGATCCGACACCGGGAGCCGGGTTGACCCTCACCACCTGCAATCCGAGATACAGCGCGGCCACCCGCCTCGTCTTGCACGCCACCTTGCTCCGGTCCTTGCTCTTTTCGGCTGCTGCGGTGCACTCGCGGGCCCCCGCACCGACCGAGCAACCGGGCCACCAGGCGATCCCGGCCAACGCCCTGGGCGAGGGCGGCGACGGCGATTGGCTCCCCGCCGTCGGCTGGGGGCTCGCAACGGCGGCCGCGGCCTTCGGGATCTGGCTGCTCGCCCGGTCGGTCCGGCACCCCTGGGCCGTTGGGGTGCCCGGCCTCTTCGTGCTCCTCGTCCTGCTCTTCTTGTTCTTTGGGAGCGTGAGCCCGCTGCTGCCGGCCAGCTTCTGAGACTCGGCCCATGGGCAGGCCTCGGCCTCGCTCGCCGGGGCCGTTCGGACGAAGAACACCCGGCACCAGCGATTTTCTATGGTCAACGCCCAGGGTCGGCGGTAGGCTGCCCCAGTCGGGTGCACGGCGACGTGCGTGGATCAAGGGGGTCCCCAACACATGAGCCAGCTCCAGTCGGGGTCCGAAGCGGCGGCGGCGACGCTGGTCGGGTCACTGGCCACCTTCTCGTTGGTCGACGTGCTCGAGTTTCTCTCGCGCACCGGCCACACCGGTGAGCTGCAGGTAGTCGGACGCGGGGTGGATCAGCGGGTCTGGATGGACCGCGGCGATCTGGTCACCACCGGGACGGG
>PMOE01000062.1 GCA_003161575.1 Acidimicrobiaceae bacterium
TCGCGGCGGTCTCGGTCTCGGTCACGGGCGTCTCGGGCATCTCGGGGTCCGACGCCCGGGGCGCTCGCGCCCCGGGTTCGTGAGTGGCGTCCTGTCCGGTTCCGCTCATTTTTGCTCCGTCCGCACATTGCGTTCATAGACGATCCGCAGCCCATGCAGGGTGAGCCAGGGCTCGACGTGCTCAATCGTCTCGGCGTACGGGGCGATCAAATCGGAGAGTCCGCCCGTCGCCACAACCGTCGAGCGTCCGAGTTCGGCCATGAAGCGTCGGCAGAGCCCGTCGACCTGGGCGGCAAACCCGTAGAGGGTGCCGGACTGGATCGATTCGACGGTCGAGCGCCCGATGACGTCACGCGGGGGGACCAGCTCCACCCGCCGCAGGGCGGCCGCATGTTGGAAGAGGGCCTCGAGGCTGATGGCCACGCCCGGGGTGATCGCACCCCCGATGTACTCGCCCGACTCGCTGATGGCGTCGAACGTGGTCGCCGTGCCGAGGTCCACCACGATGGAGGGCCCGCCGAAGAGATCGTACGCGCCGACGGCGTTGGCGACCCGGTCCGCACCCACCTCCTTGGGGTTGTCGTAGAGGATCGGCATGCCGCTTTTGACCCCGGGGCCGAGGACGATGCACGGGACGTCGGCGAACCAGCGGTTGGCCATCTGGCGCAGCTCGCCGGTCACGGCCGGCACCGAGGAACTGACGGCCATCCCGCTCACCGTCGCCGCGATGTCCAGACCCTCGAGGTCGAGCAGCTGGGTCAGGAGTACCGCGTGCTCGTCGGGGGTGCGGTCGGGGACCGTCGAGAGCCGCCAGTGGTGGGTGAGGCCCCGCGTCGGCTGGTCCTCGGTGCCGATGCCGAAGCCGACCCCGGCGTCGTTGGAGCGCAGCGACTTCCCCTCGTCCGCGGTCATCGTATAGAGGCCGATGACCGTCTCGGTGTTGCCGACGTCGATGGCGAGCAGCACCCTCAGGCCCCCGTCGGTGGCCGGTCGGCCGACAGGTCGAGCCCAAGGTCGAGGACCGGCACCGAATGGGTGAGGGCGCCGACCGAGATGAGGTCGACCCCGACGGCCGCGTACGCCGGGGCGTTGTCGAGGGTGATCCCGCCGGAGACCTCGACCAGCACCCGGGCGCCGCCCACCGAGCGGGCCCGGGCCACGCTGGCCGCCGCCTCTTCGGGGCTCATGTTGTCGAGGAGCACGGCCCCGGCCCCGGCGGTGCAGGCCTCTTCGACCTGGTCGATCCGGTCGCACTCGATCTCGACCAGGCGGCCCGGCCACCGTTCGGTGGCCCGGGCGACGGCCTCGGTGATGGTCATCGCCACAAGGTGGTTGTCCTTCACCAGCACCGCGTCGGAGAGGCTGAACCGGTGGTTGTGGCCGCCGCCGGCCCGCACCGCCGCCTTCTCCAAGGCCCGCAGTCCCGGGGTGGTCTTGCGGGTGTCCAAGACCCGCACGGTGGGGTCGACCGCGTGCACCGCGTCGACGAAGCGCCGGGTCAAGGTGGCCACCCCCGAGAGGTGGCCGACAAAATTGAGGGCGGTGCGCTCGGCCGTGAGGATCGGCCGCAGGCGTCCCGTCACCTCGGCTACCGCGTCGCCCGGGCCCACCGCGGTGCCGTCGGGGCGGTGCCAGCGCACACGGAGCTCGGGATCCATCTGGGTGAACGCCGCTTCGGCGCAGCGTTGGCCGGCGATCACCCCCTCGGCGCGGGCGATCACGAAGAGCTGGCCCTGCGCTGTGGGCGCCACCAACGCGGCGCTCAGGTCCCCGAGCGCCGCCACGTCTTCGGCCAAGGCCCGGACCACCGCGTCGCGCACCGCAGCGGGCGGCGGGTAGACGTCTTCGGCCTCGGGCGTCACCGGGCCACCGCCCCGGGTGCTCCTCGGACGGCCGCGTGCACGAGGCGACACCGCCAGGCCGCCTCGGTGGCGGGGAACTCGAGCCGGGTGTGCGCCCCCCGGCTCTCCTCGCGCGCCCGGGCCGAGGCGAGCAGGGCCCGGGCGAGCACGATCAGGTTCACCAGCTCACCGGACTGTGCCCCGGCGCCGGCCGAACCAACATGGTCGGCCACCTCGTCGACCCTCGCTCGAGCCTCATCTAACGAATCGGCGCTGCGCACCACCCCGGCCCCGAGGGTCATGGCCCGCTGGAGCCGGTCCCGGGCCTTTTCGAGGTCGATCCCGGGCTCGGATTCGATGTTGTTGGACCCCCTGGTCGAGGTGGTGGCGATGACCCGGCCCGAGATGGCCTCGGCATCGTTCGTGTTCGCCGCCACCGCCCGCATGGCCCCGCTCGGCTCGGGTCCGCCGCAGCCCGCGGCGATGCGCTCGGCCGCCCGGGCGCCGAAGACCATGCCCTCGAGCAGTGAGTTCGAGGCGAGGCGGTTGGCCCCGTGGACCCCGGTGCAGGCCGACTCGCCGGCGGCCCACAGCCCGGGAAGGGTGGTGGCCCCGAAAAGGTCGGTGAGCACGCCACCGGAGAGATGGTGGGCAGCGGGGGCGATGGGCAACCAGTCGGTCGCCGGGTCGAGACCGATGGCGAACAGCGACGCGGCGATCGTCGGGAAGCGCTGGGGAAAGCGCTCGAGAGCCGTGGCATCCAGCCACAGGTGGTCGACCCCTTGGATGCTCATCTGGGCCGCCATCGCCCGGCTCACCACGTCGCGGGGCGCCAGCTCGTTGACGAAACGCTGACCGTCGGCGTCGCGCAACAACGCCCCGTGTCCCCGCAACGCCTCAGAGAGGAGCGGCCGGGGCATGGCGGGGTGGTGGAGTGCCGTCGGGTGGAACTGGACGAACTCGATATCGGCGACGGCCACCCCGGCCCGCAATGCCATGGCCACCCCGTCTCCGGTGGCTTCGGCGGGGTTGGTGGTCACCGAGAACAGCTGTCCCGCCCCGCCGGTCGCCAGCACCACGTGGCTGGCCCGCACCACCACGGGGTCGCCCGTCGGCGGCTGGGCCAGCACGCCCGCGCAGCGTCCGTCTTCCACGACCAGCTCGAGGGCGAACCAGCGCTCGAGGACTGCGTCAGAGGTGCGGCGGGTGGCCTCGACGAGGGCCCGCTCCACCTCGGCCCCGGTCGCCGCGCCCCCGGCGTGGACCACCCGGGGATGCGAATGCCCCCCCTCTCGGGCCAAGGACAGATCGCCCGAGGCCTCGCGGTCGAACTCGGCCCCGAGGGCGATCAACTCGTGGACCCGACCGGGCCCCTCGTCGACGAGGACCCGCACGGCGTCTTCGTCGCAGAGCCCCGCCCCCGCGGCGAGTGTGTCGGCCAGGTGCAGATCGGTCGAGTCCTCGTCCCCATCGAGCACCGCCGCCACACCGCCTTGGGCCCAGCGGGTGGCCGACTGGGAGAGCTCTCCTTTGGTCAGCACCCCGACGTGCAGTCGCTCCGGGCCGCTGGTCCCGGCCAGGCGGATCGCCGCGGACAGGCCGGCCACCCCGCTGCCGAGCACGAGCACATCGAACGGGCCCGGTGATCGCGCCCCGGGGGCCGACCGTTCGGGGGGGCTCACGCCGGGCCGGTTGCCGCCAGCTCGGCGTCGAGGCTGGCCGAGGCCTCGTCGATCACCCGGTTGGCCCGGTCCACGTGGACGATCCTCGGCACGTACTCGACCAGCTCCGCCGACGAGTAGTCGGCGTAGCTGATGAGGATGACCCGGTCGCCCGGCGCCACCAGGCGGGCGGCGGCACCGTTCAGACAGATCTCGCCCGGGTGGCCCTCGATGGCGTAGGTCTCGAGCCGCGCCCCGTTGTCGATGTCGACGACGGCCACCTGCTCGTACGGCAAAATGTCGGCGAGCGCCATGAGCTCGGGGTCGATGCTCACCGACCCGACGTAGTGAAGGTTCGCTCCGGTGACCGTCGCCCGGTGGATCTTCGACTTCATCATCCGTCGTCGCATGGCTTCATCCCCCTCCGCTCGCGGTGTCGGCACCGACCAGCACAAAAGAGGCGCGAGCCGGTGGCTTGGGTGACCGCGCCGCACAGTTGTCGATCAAACGCACCGGCCCGACCCGGGCCGCGATGAGGAGCCGCACCGGGCGGGAATCACCCAACTTGTCGGGCACAGCGAAGGTGAGGGCATCGACGGCGCACGCGTAGTCGAGGGCGACGAGGGGTTCGGTGCCGATCACCGCCGCCATGGCGTCGGCCACCGCTCCCGGCGACCGCTCACCGCCCGCGACCGCCGTGACGCCCACGTCGAGGGCCCGAGACAGCACCACCGCGGCCGCCCGCTCGCCCGCCGAGAGCCGGACATTGCGGCTCGACAGGGCCAGGCCGTCGGGTTCGCGCACCGTCGGGCAGCCGTGGACCTCGACGGGCAGCGACAGGTCGGCCACCAACGTGCGCACCACGGCCAGCTGTTCGAAGTCCTTCTCGCCGAAATAGGCCCGGCACGCCCCGGCGATCGAAAAGAGCTTGGCCACCACGGTGGCCACCCCGTCGAAATGTCCCGGACGCGACCTTGCCTCGAACCGCTCGTGGGTCCCGGCCACCGACACCGTGGTCGCCGGTGGGGCCGGCCAGTCGGGGTACATCTCGGTGACCGGTGGGGCGAACACCACGACCGCCCCGGCCCCCTCACAGGCCACCAGGTCACTTCGAAGGGTGCGCGGGTAGTGCTCGATGTCAGAGGGGTCGGCGAACTGCAACGGGTTCACGAAGATCGTCACGGCCACGCAGTCACATTCGGCGGCGGCCCGCTCGATCAGGGACACGTGACCGGCGTGCAGCGCCCCCATGGTCGGGACCAGCCCGACGAGCTGGCCGTGGGCGCGCGCCCGGGCGAGGGCGGCGGAGAACCCCGCGGCGGTGTCGAAGACCTCCACGGCCTACCGCACCCCCACGGGGATGGCACCGGCGGGCCGGGCGAGCGCGGCGAGCGCTTCGGGGGCGACCGCGGCCTCGACCTCTTCTGGTACCCAGGCCTCGGACAGGACCACTTCGGGGACGACCCGGGCGGTGCGCAGCTCGGTCACCCCGTGACCGACGGGGGCGGGCACGCCGACATCGCCATCGCTCAGGCGCAGCGCGAGACCGACACCGGCGTTGTAGGCCGGGCGCTCCTCGGGGGCCAATGCGTCACGGTGACGGGCGAGGGTGGCGAAGTCGCCGCGCCCCGCCGGCCCGGTCAGGGCCCGACGGGGGCCGAGGCGGGCCACGTCGTCGAGGGCGGCCCGGGTCAGGCCCAAGAAGGCGTCGAGGTCGAGACCGGCGGTGGCGGCCACCCGTTCGACCTGACCGAGGAGGGCCACGACGTGGTTGGCCGCGATGCACGCCGCGGCGTGATAGGCCGCGCGGTCCTCGTCGGCCACGGCGACGGCCCGACCGCCGAGCGCCTCGGCGATGGCCGTGGCCACCTGGTCACCGGCGACGGCGAAGGTGATGCCCCCGGTCAAGCGGCGGGCCCCGTCGGTCGCGTTGGGCAGGGGCACGAGGGGGTGCAGGGCCGCCCGGCGCAGATGGGGAGCGAGCACGTCGAGTCCGAGCGAACCCGACAGGTGCATCACCACGGTGTCGGGCTCGGGGCGCACGGCCGCGGCCACCTCGGCCACGACGTCGTCGGGGGTGGCGATCACCAACAGGTCGACACCGACCGCCGCGGTCGCGGGGTCGTCGTTGGAGCCGAGCATGTCGACCACCCGCCATCCAAGTCCGGCGAGTGCCCCGGACAGCGAGCAGCCGGCCCGCCCCGGGCCGATAAATCGAACGGTGTGCACCGGATCCTCCTTCGGCGTTCCAGCCCCGTTCGGGTGCCGTTCGCCTTCAGTGATCGGAATTGCAGACGACTAGAGCATACCCAGCTTCGAGACGTCGCCACCAGCACCGAGGAGAGCGGCCGCCGAGACCAGGTCGGGCGCCAGATCGGCCAGCGGCGCGAGGACGAAGCGGCGCTCCCACATCCGTGGGTGGGGGACCACCAGGTCCTCGTCGGCGACCGCTGGCCCGTCGAACCAGAGCACGTCGGCGTCGAGGGTCCGGGGCCCGAAACGCACGGTGCGGACCCGGCCGGCGGCCGCCTCGAGGGCCTGGCAGCGAACCAGTAACTGGTGGGGATCGCACGCCGTCGCCAGCTCGACCACCAGGTTCAGGTACGGACCCTGGTCCGCCGGACCCCCGAGCGGTTCGGTCTCATAGAGCGGTGAGACAGCAACGACATCCCCGTCGGCCCGCAGCCGATCGACGGCCCGGGCGAGTTCGGCCCGCCGGTCGCCCATGTTTGAGCCGAGCCCGACGAAGGCCCGGGTGGGTGGCCCGCTCACCCCGCAGTCGCCGGGGCATCGGGGTCCCGGCGGCGAAGCACGCGCACCCCGACCGACCCCACGTCACGGGCGAGGGGCGGCCGCAGCTTGCGAACGGTGAGCGCGCAGGCGGCCACTCTGGTGTCGGCTCGAAGGACCGAGTCGCAGGCGGCGGTGGCCAGGGCCTCGAGCAACGCGAAGGACTGGGACTCGACCACCCTGGCCACCCGCTCGACCAGGTCGGCATAGTCGACGGTGTCGGCCAAGGCGTCCGAGGCGCCGGCCGCTGCGGTGTCGATGAAGACGTCGAGGTCGACCGAGAAGGGTTGGGCCCGCTCTCGCTCCTCGGCCAGCACCCCGTGGACCCCGACGACCCGCAGGTCGCGCACTTCAATCCGGTCCCGGCGCCCGGGGGGGCCCCCCTCGCCTCCCCGGCCCATCAGACCGGCTGGTGGGGGGGCATGGCGTCGACCGAGACCACGAGCTCCCGGCCGGCCGCACCCATCTGGTGGCCGACCACGCGTTCGACCAAGGCGATGGCCTGGGGCCCGGTCGGGAGGCGCTTGGACCAGACGAGGAACCCGGCGACGACCCCCATGACCCGGTCCCCGAACTCGTCTTGGTGGACCAGCAGGCGCAGGCCGGCGGCGAGCGAACTTTCGATGTCGGCGTAGCACTCGGCCAGCACCAGCCGCGGGTCGGCCGAGGCCAGCAGCGGATAATGGGCGTAGGCCAGGCTCTCGTCTTCGTAGGCGTGCAGGTTGTGCGGCGACGGGAGCAGCGAGATGATCCGGTTGAAGCCCTGCACCCGCAGCCAGATGATCTCTTCTTGCCGACGCACCCGCCGGTGGTTCGGCGCGAAGCCCCCCGGACGCTCACTGGCCGCCAGCCGGTCCTTGATGACCCAGGTGAAATTGCGCGGCGCGATGCCCGCCGCCCATTTGCCCCTCACGCGGCCACCCCGGTCCGCTCGGTCGCACCGACCAGGGCCGCGGCCCGCACCGTGTCGGCCACGTCGTGGACCCGGATCATGCCCGCACCCTGCACCATGGCCCACACCGCGGTGGCGAGCGACGCCTCGAGGCGCGCGGTGAGCGGTGCGGGCTCGGTGGCTCCGGGGTCGAGCATCCCCAAGAAGCGTTTGCGGCTCGTGCCGACCAGTAGGGAGAACCCCTCGGCCCGGGCCGCCTCGGCCAGCTCGCCCAGGTGGGCCAGCAGGGCCAGATTGTGTTCGGTGGTCTTGCCGAAGCCGATCCCGGGGTCCACCCAGATTTCGTGTACCCCGGCGGCCCGGGCCAGCCGACCCCGGTCCAGGACCGCTTTCGAGACGTCGGCCACCACGTTGGTGTAGCGGGGCTGGCGCTGCATGGTCGCCGGAGTCCCCTGCATGTGCATCGAAACCCACCCGACCTTGTGCGCGGCGGCGGTCGAAAACAGCGACCCGGAAATGTCGTTGATGAGGTCTGCGCCCTCCCCGACGGCGGCGGCGGCCACCTCGGGTTTGACCGTGTCGATCGACAGGCGCACCGCACCGGCCAGGGCGGCGAGCACGGGCAGGACCCGGCGCAATTCCTCATCGGCGCTGACCGGCTCGGCCCCGGGCCGACTGGACTCGCCACCGACATCGATGATGTCGGCGCCGGCGGCGATCATCGAGCGCCCATGGGCCACCGCCTCTTCGAATCCGAGGAACCGCCCGCCGTCGGAGAACGAGTCGGGCGTCACGTTGAGCACCCCCATCACCAGGGGCCGAACTGGTCCGGTCCCGGTCATGGGGCCAGCGTACGCGACGAGAGCCCGGGCCGCGACCGGGATCCGTGCCTGGTCGGGGGCCGCGGGGGCCGGTGTTGTCGGATCAGCGGCCGTGGATAAAGGCCATGGCCTCGGCCCGGGTGGCGACATCGGAGCGAAAGAGCCCCCGCACAGACGACGTCACCGTCGTCGTCCCGGGCTTCTTGACCCCACGCATCGCCATGCACAGGTGCTCGGCTTCGATGACGACGAGGACACCGCGTGGACCGAGTGCGGACTCGATGGCTTGGGCGATCTGGGTCGTCATCCGCTCTTGGACCTGCAGGCGGCGGGCGAAGCCGTCGACCAGCCGGGCCAGCTTGGACAACCCGGTGATCCGGCCGTCGGCGCCGGGGATGTAGGCGACGTGGGCCCGCCCGATGAACGGCACCAGATGGTGCTCACACAACGAGGAGAACGGGATGTCCCGGACCATCACCATCTCGTCGTGCTCGGCTGCGAACGTGACGGTCAGGTGGCGCGACGGGTCGTCGGCCAGCCCGGAGAAGAGCTCCTCGTACATGGAGGCGACCCGGACCGGCGTGTCCACCAGCCCCTCACGCTCGGGATCCTCCCCGATGGCGACCAGCAGCTCGCTCACAGCCCGAGTCACCCGCTCGGCGTCGACGGCCACGATGGATCGCCTCAGTGCCCGCCCGGGGGACCCACATACGCGTGGACCCCGGCCAGGTTCCGAAAGCGCTCTGCTACGTCGAGGCCGTAGCCGACGACGAAGGTCGACGGGATGGTGAACCCGATATAGCGCAGATCGAGCTCGACGCGCTGCTCGCCTTCTTTGACCAACAACGCGCATACCTCGACGCTTTTGGGGTGGCGGGCCTGGAGGTACTTGCGCAAGTAGTTGAGCGTCAGGCCGCTGTCGATGATGTCTTCGACCACGAGGACGTGGCGATCGGTCAGTTCGGCGTCGAGGTCCTTGACGATGCGCACGACGCCCGACGTGCGTGTTGCGCTGCCGTAGGAAGACACGGCCATGAAATCCACGTCGACGGGCAACTCGATGGCCCGACACAGATCGCTCATGAAGATCATGGCGCCCTTTAGGACCCCGACGAGCAGCGGCGCCTCTTCGGCGTAGTCGGCGGTGATCGCCGCGCCGAGTTCGTGCACCCGCGCCGCCAGGGTCCGTGCGCTCACCAATTCGACGCCGACCTCGGGTGCGGCCCACGGCGGGGCGAGCCGTTCGGCCTCCTCGGTCTGCACCGGCGTGACCTTACCCGAGGGCGCCGGACCGACGACCAGCCGTCCGCCCCGGCGCCGCACCCGTCGGCCGCCGGAGATCTCCGTTGCCACCGCGTCGCCGCCGGCGACGGCCAGCACCCTGGTCACTTCGGCCATCGACGGGGGGTGACGGTCGGCCGGGCCGGGCCGACCCCCGCTGGCCGGGGTGCCCTCGGCCGCACGCAGCCATTGGCGCACCGCCCGGCGGGCCAACGGGACCGGGGCCTCGGAGAGGGCCCGGGCGTCGGTCGGGTCGTATCGGGCCGCGGCCAACGCGTCGAGCAGCGCGCCCTCGTCCCCGCACAGCTCGGCCTGGCGGGCGAGCAGTGGCACCGGGTCGCGCCGGGCGAGTTCTGCACACAGGGGCAGCAGTTCGTGGCGGATCCGGTTGCGCAGGTGGCGCCGGTCGGCGTTGGACGGGTCACGCAGGGCCACCAGAGCCACCGCCGCACAGACCGCTTCGGTGTCGGCGCGCCGCAAGCCGAGCAGGGGGTGGGTCGGGCCGGGGCGCATGCCGGCCAGCCCGTCGAGACCCGCGCCACGCAAGAGGTTCGACAGCACCGTCTCGGCCTGATCGTCCATCGTGTGCCCGGTCGCCACGCCAGCGGGCAGCACGCCGTAGCGGGCTGCCCGGGCCCGGGCCTCGAGGTTGGGCCCCGCCGCGAGCTCCACCCGCTCGCCCACGAAACTCGCCCCGAAGCGTCGGGCGGCCTCGGCCACCACCCCGGCGTCGGCCCCTGACCCCGGCCGCAACCCGTGGTCCACATGCACCGCGGTGACCACGCAGCCGTGGGCCGCGGCCAACACCAACAGGGCGAGGGAATCGGGGCCGCCCGAGACCGCCACGGTGACGGCCGATCCGGCCGGCGGGAACGTGCAGCGGGCCAGGGCGTCGGTCACCGCGTCGGGCCACTCGGCGGCCGGCGCCGACCCGAGCGCCGAGGTCATGAAGCGACGGCGGGGTGCGGGTCGACCCGGGCGACCCAGGCCCCCGGATTGCGGATCTCTAAGAGCGAGGGGAGCCATTCGGGCCCCCGCCAGACCCGGTTGAACAGGGCCGGTCCCCCGGCCTCTTCCACGGCGTGGACGAAGTCCTCGCCCTCTTGGTACTGGCGCAGCTTGGCCTCGAGCCCGAGGATCTGCTGGAGCAGTCTGGCCGGGCCCCGCACCTCCTTGCGCCGTTCGCGCAGCACTCGGCTGAAACGTTCGGCCCCCGGGACGGCAGCCGCCCCGGCCCGGTCCATGGTCACGTCCCCGTGCCCTTCGACCAGGCTCATCAGGGCCTGGATCCGCTGGAGGGCCTCGAGCTGTTCGGGGGTGGCCACCAGCCCGAGCACGCCGGCGTCACTGAGCGGGCTCCGCCCGGCCCGCACCTCGTCGGCCGCCCGGCGCAGCGACTGGGCCAGGCGGCGCGGATCGGCCCCCAGCGGTTCGAGTCCCTCGTCGACCAAGGAGACGAAGTGATCGCGCAGCCATGGCACGCCGGTGAACTGGCTGCGGTGGGTCACCTCGTGGAGAGCCAGCCAGAGCCGGAACTGGCGCGAGGGGAACCCGTAGCGCGATTCGAGGGCGACCACGTTGGGGCCGACGTAATAGACGAGGTCTTGGTCCTCTGCCCCTTCGTCGGTGACCAACAGGTCGTATTGACCGAGGACCCTCGTCGACATCCAGGCCAGCACCAGGCCGAGCTGGACCCCCCCGATGCTGCGGCTGGCCGAGGCCAACGGGCGCGGGAACCACGCCGGCAACCCGGGTAGCGCCGCGTCGGCGCGACGTGCTTCGACCTTTTCCAAGGTGGGCCCGAGAAGGCGCTGGATCGAGGCGACGTTGGCCCGCACCCAGCCGACCCGGTCGATGACCCGGGCCCGGGCGGGGGTCGGCGGGACCAGCCCGGTGGCCTCGGCCACGAGGCCCTCGGCCTCGACGGTGAGCTCGGCGAAGTCGTCGGCCACCGACTGGAGCCGGTAGAACGGCGGCGGCGTGGCGCGGGCGATCGACCACTCGGCCACCCGCTCGGCCAACGCCCAGTCGACGAGTCCGGGCACAGGTCCGGCGGTCGCCACCCCGCCCACTGCCTTAGGAGGCCCCGGAGTGTCGGCGCTGCTCCTCGTCGATGGCCTGGGCGATCCGGGCCAGCAGGTCCTCGGGGACGTGGTCCCGGCAACGGCTGGCGATGACCGCTCGCAGCTCGCCTTCGAAGTCGGTCGCCTCGGCGCAGGGACCGCAACGGTCGAGGTGGACGCTGATCTGCAGGCGCCGCTCCTCGGTCAACTCGCCATCGAGATAGGAGTAGAGCTGCCGGACGGCCTCGTCACAGTCGACGCTCGAGGACCCGCCGCCGCAGGGGTCCCTCGCCACCTCCGCTCCCTCGGCTACCACGTCACTGCCTCCCTCACTCCGCCGGACCTGAGCTACTGCCCACCAGCCCACGTCCTTGGGCAAATTCAAACAACGCCTTTTGCAGCGCCCTTCTTCCCCGATGGATCCGGCTCATGACCGTCCCGATCGGCACGTCGGTGATCTCGGCGATCTCCTTGTACGAGAATCCCTCGACGTCGGCCAGCAATACGGCGATCCGGAAGGCCTCGGGGAGCGACTCGATGGCCCCTTTGACCTCCTCATCGGTGATGCTGTCGAGCACCTCGTCTTCGGCACTCCGGCCCGGATCGACCCCGTCGGGGGTGAGGCGGCGGTACATGTAGAGGTCTTCGACGTCTTCGACGTCGGAGACCTGGGGCCGGCGCTTGGCCGATCGGTAGGAGTTGATGTAGGTGTTGGTCAGGATCCGGTAGAGCCAGGCCTTGAGGTTGGTCCCCTCGGTGAAGCTCGAAAATGCCCGGTAGGCCTTGAGATAGGTCTCCTGCACCAGATCCTCGGCATCGGCGGCATTGCGCGTCATCCGCAGCGCTGCGGTGTACAGCTGCGGCATGTACTCCATGGCGAGATCGGTGAACTGGGCCTGGTCGGCCATGCCCCGCACCCTACCCACCTGGCGTCGCCTCCGACGACCGGGGTCGATTTGCAGGCCGGTTCGGGCCGACGAGCACCCGGTCTGCTCACACCGTCGTGGGCGGCCGAGCCAGCCCACGGACGCCCACGGCACCGCGCTACCGTTTGGCCCGTCGCTCGTTTGCGGGGCGGCCGGTCGACCCAGGAGGCGAGAGATGCTGGCAGCGCCCGAAGAGTTGGGTATCGACCTCATGAGCGGCAGCTTTTTCGGCGGCGATCCCTTCCCGGCCTTCGCCTGGATGCGCGACCACGCCCCCGTCTACTACGACGAGCCGAACGACCTGTGGGCCGTCGCCCGCTACCACGATGTCAAGGCGGCCTCGACCGACACCGACACCTTCTCGAACGCCTTCGGGATCCGACCGAAATTCCCCGCACTCCCGATGATGATCGAATTCGACGCCCCTGAACATGTCCGGCGGCGGCGGCTGGTGAGCGCGGGGTTCACCCCTCGCCAGGTGCGCGAGATGGAGGACCACGTCCGGGACATCTGCAATCGGATCATCGACGGCATCTGCCAGCGCGACGGGTGCGATTTTGTGACCGACATCGCCGCCCCGCTCCCTCTGGCGGTCATCGGCGACATGCTCGGGGTGGCCGAAGACGACCGCCAGGACTTGTTGCGGTGGTCCGAGGACATGCTCGCCTCCCAGGGATCGCTCGAACCCGCCGACATCGAACGGGCGGCGGAGGCTTTCGTCGGGTACACCGACTACATCAACCCGGTCTTCGTGGAGCGCCGCCGGAGCGGGAGCACCGACGACCTGGTCGGCATCCTCTGTCAGGCCGAGATCGACGGCGACCGGCTGGACGATCCCTCCCTCATCCACGAGACACTGCTCATCTTGATCGGCGGGGATGAGACCACCCGCCACGTCATCTCCGGCGGCATGCACGCCCTGCAGCACAATCCCGACCAGCTCGAAATGCTGCGGCGCGACCGCTCCTTGATCCCGACCGCGGTCGAAGAGATGCTGCGTTGGGTCACTCCGATCAAGAACATGGCTCGGACCGCCACCCGAGATGTCGAGCTCGGGGGATCGAAGATCAAAGAGGGACAAGAGCTGCTGCTGCTCTACCCCTCGGCCAACCGCGACGAGGAGGTCTTCGAAAACCCCGAGCGCTTCGAGGTGACCCGGAGCCCCAATCCCCACATCGCATTCGGCTTCGGGGCTCACTTCTGTCTCGGCAACCAGCTGGCCCGCCTGGAGCTGCGGGTCATGTTCGAACAATTGCTCGAGCGCCTGCCCGACCTGGCGCTCACCGACGACCGCGACCCCCCGCGCCGGCCGGCCAACTTCATCTCGGGCATCGAGTCGATGCCCGTGACCTTCACCCCGAGCGCGCCCCTCGGCGCGCCGGCGCGCTGAGGCCCGGCGCGGACGGCAAGGACGCCGGTGCCAAAGGTGGGCGACAGCGCGCGCCCGGCGACGAGCGGGGGACTCGACGGTCTGAGCGCCCTCGTCACCGGCGGAGGGAGCGGCATCGGGCTCCGTTCGGCCCGGCGGCTGGCGGCCGACGGCGCCTCGGTGACCATCTGCGGGCGCACCGAGGACAAGCTGGCCGCGGCGCTCGAGGTGATCCGGGCCGACGCCGCAGCGGGCACGACCCAGCACTTCGTCGTGGCCGACGTCACCGTCGAAGACCAGGTCGCCGCGGCGGTGGCCCGGGCGGGCGAGCCGACCGGGCATCTCGACATCGTCTTCGCCTGCGCCGGCGGTTCCTTCCATCTCGGACCGCTGGTGAACGCCGACGTGGACGCGGTCCGAGCCACCGTCGATCTGAACCTCATCGGATCCTTCCTCTGCGTGAAACACGCTGCCCTCTCGATGTCCGCTGAGGGCCGGGGTGGGGCGATCGTCCTCATGTCCTCGGGCGCCGGGCACTTCCCGCACCGCTGGTTGACCGCATACGGGATGGCCAAGGCCGGCATCGAGGCGCTCTGCGGGTACGCCGCAGAAGAGCTGGGCGAGCTCGGCATCCGGGTGAACGCCGTGCAGCCGGGGATCATCGACGACGAGCTCATGGCGATGGTCACCGCCGGGGGTCCCCTGCTCGACGACTACGTGGCCCAGATGCCGCTCGGGCGGATCGGGACCCTCGACGATGTGGCCGCAGCCGTGCGCTTCCTCGCCGGGCCCGAGTCGTCGTGGATCACCGGCGAGTGCGTGGCCGTCGACGGTGGTCACCACCTGCGACGCGGCGCGGACTACTCGCTGCTCGACGGCGGGTGAGCACCGAGCGCGCGCAGGGCATCGCCCGCCGTCAGCCGAGCTACCGGGGTCGCCCGGCGTGTGTCGTGCTCGTCGCGCTGACACTGACCGTGCTCACGTCGGCCTGCGGCTCGGAGGCGACCGGGCTGGCCGCGCCCGGGGTCACCGCGCAGTTCAGCGCTCGGTCGGCCTACAACACCGAGAAGGTCAACCCCACCCGGACCACGCTGTCGGGGAGGATCGAGGCGCCGGGCGGCCCGTTCCTGCGCGACCGGAGCGGTCGTGTCGTATTCCTCCACGGGGTCAACGCGGTCTACAAATACCCGCCGTTCGAGCTGTCTCCCGACCCCACGAAGCCGTGGAACTTCGACGCCGGCGATGCCAGACGGATCGCCGGACTCGGATTCAACGTGGTGCGCCTGGGCGTCCTCTGGCAGGCCCTCGAACCGGGCACCGGCGGTCCCAACCAGCCGTCGGTGTGCGCCCCGGGCGCTCCGGGCGACCCGCGCCTCTTCAATGCGGCGGTGGCCCGAAACTACCTGGCCAAGGTCAAGCGGACCGTCGACCTGCTCGGCCGCTACCACGTCTACACGTTGCTCGACATGCACCAGGACGTCTACAACCAGGTGTTCCGGGGCGAGGGCGCCCCGGCCTGGGCGGTGTGCACCGGGTTGGTACCCGTCTTCGCCCTGCCCGGGCGTTGGTCAACCAACTACGCCAACCCCGGGCTCGACGCGGCGGTGAACCACTTCTGGCGCAACGACGTGATCGGTGATCTCCAAGGCCAGTTCGACATGGTCTGGGGCACCGTCGCCCACTATTTCTCCAACGACCGGTGGATCGTCGGCTACGACCCGTACAACGAGCCGTTCTCCCTGCGGGCCCTCAACGACGACGGACGCGACTTCGCCGTCAATCTCGAGTGCTTCTACACCGGTTCGGCCCATCCGGGACTGCTCGGAGCCGACAACGCGCCCATCACCTGTCCGCCCGATGACCCGGCGCAGGGCGTCATCGGGACGATAGAAGCGGCCGACCCCCACCATCTCGTGTTCATCGAGCCCGACAACTACACGGTCCGTCACGCCGGCTTCGATCTGCTCGGTGCCATGGACTACCCCCGGCTCGTCTACAACTTCCACATCTACTGCGGGGAGCGCAACCCGCACACCGGCGACCCGACCAACCTCAAGACCTGTCTCGATCACGAGGTCGCCCACATGGTGCAACGGATGAACGGCCGCTTGATCAAGTCGGCCCCCGACCAGCCCGGCGGGCCCGCGTGGTACATGAGCGAGTTCGGCGCCACCCACAGCGTCGGTTTGGTCGGCGGTGTCACCAGCTACGCCAACGCGCTGGACCTCGGCTGGGCCTACTGGTCGTGGAAGTACTACAACGATCCGACGGGCAGTTCATTCGAAGCCCTCGTCAACCCGTCCGGTCACCTCGAACCCACCGCCACGGTGCTCAGCCAGACCTATCCCGAAGCTGTGGCCGGCACCCCGCACGGGTTTTCGTTCAGTGCGGCCACGGGAGACTTCTCGATGACGTACACCCCGAGCCGGCGGGTTCGGGCCCCGACGATCGTCTTCGTGGCCGACGCCCATTACCGTGCCGGCTACTGCGCAACCGCCCGCGGCGGACGAATCGTCTCTCATCCAGGCGACGTGCACCTCTTGGTCGACAACTCCCGGGGGGCCCGGGCGGTGACGGTTACCGTCAGGCCGGGGCCGTGTCCGCAGCGCGGTTGAACAAGGCGAGCACCCAGGGGACCAGGCGCACGAGCACGTAGGCGCCAAAGGCGATGGTGGTGATGAAAAAGCTCACCGGGTAGTTGGAATACCAGCTGACGGCCAGGCCGAGCCAGGTGGCGCCGAGGGCGACGGCGACGGACACCGCGATGGCCGGCCCCGGGCTCGCCGTCACCCGCGCCGCGGTCGCGGCGGGGGTCACGAGCAGGGCGAAGATGAGCAGGACCCCCACGACCTGGACGGCAACGGCCACGGCCAGGCCGAGAGCCAGCATGAAGGCGATCGACAGGGCGCGGACCGGGACCCGGCGGGCCTCGGCCACCGCCTCGTCGACCGAGGCGAAGAGCAGGGGTCGGTACATCACGGCGACCGACGCAAGGGCCACGATGCCGATCACCAGGGTCAGGATCACGTCGCTGCCGCTGACCCCCAGGATCTCGCCAAAGAGGATGGAGACCGCCTCGTTGGCATCGTTCCCGTTGTAGAGGCTGAGAAAGAGCGCACCGAGCCCGAGCGAGAAGGCCAACACGATGCCGATCACCGTGTCTCGCGAGGCCAACCGCTGGCCAAGGGCGCCGATCACCGCACCGGCCCCGAGACAGAACACCAGCAGCCCGTAGATCGGATCGACGCCGAGGACCACCGCACCGGCGGCCCCGGCGAAGCCGATGTGACTGAGCGCGTGTCCGGCGAAGGCGGTGCGTCGCAGCACGACGAAGTACCCAATGACCCCGCCGACGATGGCCACGACCGTGCCCGCTTCGAAACCGTGTTGGAAAAATGCGTAGGACCACATCTGGCGGAAGTCGCTCACGAGGTTCCAGCTGAAACGGTTGGACCCACCGAACGACGCAGTGGACAACAACGATGCGCTCGGCCGCACGGTCAGTGCCCCTCGATGAGGTGGTCGTGGCCCGAGGATTCCCCGCCGTGGGGATGGAAGACCTCTTCTTCGAGACCGACGACGAAGCGCCGGCCGCGGCTGTCGATGAGCACCTCGACGGGTGCGCCATAGAGCCCCGAGAGCACCGGGCCGGTGACCACCTCCTCGGGTGGTCCGATCAGGACACCGCCGCCGGCCACGTAGCAGACCCGGTCGATCACCCGGCGCAGCGGGTTGAGGTCGTGGGCCACGAGGACCACGGTGATGGCCCGTTCCCGGGCCACCGTCGCCACCAGATCGGCCATCGTGGCCTGCCGGCCGACGTCGAGGTTGGCCAACGGCTCGTCGAGGAGCAGCAGGCGGGGCCGACCGACCAGGGCCTGGGCCAACAACAACCGCTGCCGCTCGCCGCCCGACAGCTCACCGATCCGGCGTTCGGCGTAGCCGTCGGCCCCGACCGCCTCGATCGCCTCGCCCAGGCGGGCCCGCTCGGCCCGCCGCCGGCGGGTGGGGAGGGCAATCCCCCACCGGTGGCCGTCGATGCCGAGCGCCACCAGGTCGACTCCCCGAAAGGCGGTTTCTGCGTCAAAGGGCCTGGCCTGGGGGACGTAGCCAATAAACGGGCTCCCGCGTCGCGGCGGGGCCCCGAGCACCTCGAGGGTTCCCGCCCGCGGCCGGAGGAGTCCGAGGAGCATGCGGAGCAAGGTCGACTTCCCCGCACCGTTGGGGCCGAGCACGGCGATGAACTCCCCCTCGTCGAAAGCGAAGTTGGCGCCGTGCCACACCGGGTCCTTCGAGCCGTAGCCGGCGGTCAGGTCCCGAGCCACGACCACCGCCGAGCGCCGGGGGGAGTGTCCCTCGCCCGGGGCAACCACAGGTTCGGTCCGGTCCGTCATTTCCCGAGGGTGTTGGCATTCAGGGCGTTGGCCAACTCGGAGAGCTGGCCGATCATCCACTCCTCGAAGCTGTCGATCGGCGGCTGGATGGTCTCGGAGACCCCGACGATTGGAATGTTCTTTTGCGCAGTCGCCGACTTGATGGTGGTGGTGAGCGGGGTCACGGTCTGCACGTTGTACACGAGGACCCGGAACGACGCCGCCGCGATCTGATTGAAGAAGGCGGCGACGCTCGGCGCCGGCGGGTCGTTGCCCTCGGCCACCGCGTCCATGAACCGCTGCGGCGTCACGAGATCCAAGTGGAGGTACTCGGCCAGGTATTGAACAATGCTCTCGGTGGCGGCCACCGGGGTGTGGGCGAAATGCGTCCGGAGATAGGAGAGGCTGGCCCGGTAGGGGGCGAACGCAGCCTCGAGGGCGCCATGACGGGCGGCGAAGTACGCCCGGTCGCCGGGGTCGATCGACTCGTAGGTCGCGGTGATCTGATTGATGACCCGGTACACGTAGGCCGGCCCGTACCAAAAGTGCGGGTTGTCGCCGGCGTTTTTCCCGAGGAGCCGCGCCACGTTGAGCACCCTGCGGCCGGGCACGGTTTGGGCCCCGAGCAATTGCTGGGCCCAGCCGTCGTAGCCGGCGCCGTTGATGATGACGTACTTGGCCTCGACGATGTCCCGCGCGTCGGTCGGATTGCTCTCGTACTCGTGGGGATCGGCGTTGGGATCCGACACGATGCTGACCACGTCCACCCTGTTCCCCCCGAGCTGGCGGGCCAAGCTGCCCCAGGTGTTCTCGGCCGCCACCACATCGATCACCGGTCCACGGCGGGACGCGGCCCCCGCCGGGGTCGAGACCGCCAGGCCTGCGACCATGGCCGCGGCGGCGACCAGCAGGCCTGCGCCCCGGGCCCGTCGTCTCCTCTCCATCCCCATCGGTCTCCCCTCTTAAGCAGAACGGTTCCAGTTATGAACTGTAAACCGTATCGAGAACGGTTACAAGATGGGGCCGCTACCATCGGCGGTGAGGTGCATCGACCATGACCAGCGACCCCGAGGACGGCGCCCCCGAGCTGCTCGACTCGACCCACGGGGCCCGCATGACCCGTCAGAAGCGGGCATTGGGTGCCTTGTTGGAAGAGACCGAGGAGTTCACGAGCGCCCAGGATCTCCACGCCCGCCTGCGGGGCGGGGGTGAGCGGGTCGGCCTGGCCACCGTCTACAGCCAGCTCCGAGCCCTGGCCGCGGCGGGCGAGGTCGACAGCGTGCGGGCGGCCAGCGGGGAGACCCTCTACCGGCGCTGTGGGCTCGCCTCCCACCATCACCATCTGGTCTGCCGGACCTGTGGGCAGACCGTGGAACTCGACGCCCCCGAGATGGAGGCCTGGGCCCGCGAGCTGGGTGGTCGCCACGGCTTTGCTGATCTCGAGCACGTCCTCGAGATCACCGGGGTCTGCGACCGCTGTGCCAGCGGCGATTGACCGCCTTCCGTCCAAGCGGTTTGGCGTGCCGTCCCGGCGGGCGGTCTATACTTGACTAAATAGGTCGGATATAGTTGATTTAGGGATACCCCCCGTACCAAGGAGCCAGCGGTGACCATCGCCAACGACCAACTGATGACCATCGCCTCTCCGGAGGAAACGACGCAGGCGCCCGAGCGGCCGGCGATCTCGGTTCCCCACACCGCCGTGGTCCACCCGCCGTCCGGCCTTTCTCTCGCAGCGCTGGTTGGCCTTCGGCCGGGCCGGCCGCCGCTCACCCCCGCCGCGCTCCTCGAGGTGGCGAGGGCCTACGTCTCGGTCACGGCCCCGAATCAGGGGCTGTTCGACAGTCGTTCGTACGAACTCCTCGAGCTCACCGACGACTTCGAAGTGTGGGCCATCCACTGGCCGGTGGGTGGCCAGCTCGAACTGCACGACCACGGAGGCTCGTCGGGTGCCTTCTGGGTGGCCCACGGTTCGCTGCATGAAAGCGCGCTGGCGCGCCACGGCGGACTCCGCCAACGGCGGGTGGAGCCGTCCAACGGGGTTGCCTTCGGGCCCGACTACATACACGACGTGGTGAACCTCGGACCGGCACCGGTCACCAGTGTGCACGCCTACTCTCCCCCGATGCCGGGGATGACCTTCTACCGGCACGGCCCAGAAGGCTTTGTGGCGAAGCGCACCGAGTACCGTGACGAACCGTCATGGGCACCCTGAGATCTGCGAGTTGGGCTACGACGGCGCGCACGCCCCTCCATGTCACCTGGGGGAGCCGCGCCCGGTGAGCGCCGTAGACCGTCTGCTGGCCGAGGCCCGGGCGGCGCTGGACCGGGTGGGGCCGGACGAAGCCGCAAGCATCCTCGATGCCGGTGGCCTGCTGGTCGACATCCGCCCGGTGGCCCAGCGGCGCCAGTTCGGCGAGATCCCCGGCTCGCTCGTGATTGAACGCAACGTCCTCGAATGGCGGCTGGACCCGGCCGGGGCAGACCGGCTCCCCGAGATCATCGGTCCCGAGCACCAGGTGGTGGTGTTCTGCCAGGAGGGCTACGCCTCGAGCCTGGCCGCGGCCAGTCTCCAGGCATTGGGCCTCCGACGCGCCACCGACCTTGACGGTGGGTTCGTCGCCTGGAAACGGGCTGGCCTGCCGGTCAGCGACCCAACGTCGCCCTGAGCAACCGACCGGCGTTCGTCGATCGGGTCCTGTCCGTGCGAGGCCGTGGGGAACGGGCCGGCGGTCCGTTGGCGGCCGCCCGAGCTGGCGACTTGCTTCGTGAGTAGCTTGGCCCGATGGTGCCCCCCGACGCGCCCACCACCTCGGTGGCCGGCGGCGAATCGGGCGTCTCGTGACGTGGGCGGCAGCCCCGCTCGGTGACGACAGCGGCGGTCTCCGACACGTCGGTGGCGTTTGGGTACTGACCTGGCCCGCCCTCGATGCGCTCGGGGTGGACGTGGCGGTGACCACCCGCATCGGGGGCGTGTCCACCGGGCCCTACGAGTCGTTGAACCTCGGTCTGCACGTCGACGATGATCCCGACGCCGTCGTGGAAAACCGGCGGCGGGCGGTCGCTGCGCTGGGTGCGACACTCGATGACCTTGTCGTGGCCGAACAGGTCCATGGGGCACGCGCCGCCATCGTGACCGCTCGAGACCGGGGACGTGGAGCCCGCTCGGTGACCGACGCCATCGCTGGCGCCGATGCCTTGGTGACCGCCGGGCCCGGCCCGGTGCTGGCGATGCTCGTGGCCGACTGCGTTCCGGTGGTGTTGGTCGACCCGACCGCCGGTGTGCTCGCGTGCGTCCACGCCGGATGGCGGGGCACCGCGGCCCGGGTGCTCGATTCAGCGCTCCATGCGATGGGCACGCTCGGGTCACGTCCGGGCCAGGTGACAGCGGCCATCGGCCCGGCCGTCTCGGCCGATCGCTACCAGGTGGGCGCGGAGGTGGCCGGTGCGTTACAGGCGTCGCTGGGGGGCGCCACCGAAGGAGTCCTCCGAGCCGACGGCACCGGGCGCTGGCTGGCCGACCTCCCCGAGGCCAACCGACGGATCCTGGTTGAGGCCGGCGTGCCCGACCACTCGATCCACCGGTCGGCGATGCCGACCGGGCCGCGGGGGCCCTTTTTCAGTGACCGGGCCAGTCGACCCTGCGGGCGGTTCGCCGCCCTGGCCCGGTTCCGTCCCTGATCAACCGGGCCCGGACCGGTCCTCGGGGGCGTGGCACCCGGGTCAAGCATGCCCCTGATCCCAGTCGTCGCCCGTAGCATGGGTGCGCCCCAGCCCCTCAAGAGAGGCACCGATGACCCCAGGCCCGGCTCCCGCTGAGTGCTTTCGTTACGACGGCTACGAGTTCGACCCGATCTTGGGCCGGCTCACCTGCCGCTACTCGCTTGGTGAACGCCGGTTCGCCGAGCAGATCACCTTCGGGTCCGAGGGCGACTGGGCGCAGCCGGCCCTCGACGCCGCGGCCCGGCTCGTTTTCTTGCTGGTCGGCGTCTCGTACTACAAGACCGTGGCCCCGCCGGTGGTGGACCTCGGGGACCTCGCCACCACCGAGCGTGAGCGACGGTTCCTGCGGACCTACTACCTCGAGGGCCTGGGCGAATTCGCCTACCGCAACGGCATCGACCTCTCCGGCCTGACCGTGGTCGGCCCTGATCTTGCGCACCGTGCGCCGACCCTGTTCGCGCCGGACAACAGCCGGCCCCTCGTGCCCTTTGGAGGTGGTATCGACTCGATCGTCACCGTCGAGTCGGTGCGCCTGGGCTTCCCGGGCACCGCCATCTTCATCGTGAGCAAAGAGGACGACCGCTTCGACGCCATCGAGCGGCCGGCCCAGATGACCGGATTGCCCATCATTCGGGCCGAGCGGGCACTCGATCCCCAGGTTCTGGCCTCGGCCGAGCTCGGATTCTTGAACGGTCACGTGCCGGTGACCGGGATCATCTCGGCCATCGCCGTCATGGCCGCCGTCCTGCACAATCGCGGCGCGGTCGTGATGTCCAACGAGTGGTCGGCGTCGGTCGGGAACCTGATCGTCGACGGCCGCGCCGTCAACCATCAGTGGTCCAAGGGCCTCGAATTCGAACTCGCCTTCCGCGAGATCCTGCGCGACACCTTCGATCCGGGCGTCGAGTACTTCTCACTACTACGGCCCTACACCGAGCTGTGGGTGGCCAGGCAGTTCGCCGAACTCAGGCGTTACCACCGGGCATTCCGCAGCTGCAACCGGGCCTTCCACATCGAGCGGACCGAGCGTTTCGACCGCTGGTGTGGCGAGTGCGACAAGTGCTGTTTCATCAACCTGATCCTGGCCCCGTTCCTCGATCCCTACGACTTCTTCATGGTGTTCGATGGTCGTGAGCCCCTGGCCAACCCGGGGCTCGAGGGACGTTTTCGCGCCCTGCTCGGCAACTGGCCCGAGGTCAAACCCTTCGAGTGCGTCGGGGACGAGGAGGAATGCCGCGCCGCGGTCCTGCTTGCGGCGAGCCGGCCTGACCGTGCCCACAACAAGATCATCCAGGCGCTGGCGGCCGAGCTGCGAGAGGCGGGCGCCGGCTCGATCGGCACCGACACGCTGCTCGCACCCATGGGTGACCACTGCGTTCCCGATGTCTACGCGACCCAGGGTTAGCTGGTCCGAGCTGCGCACGGCCCGGGTCGGGCTGTGGGGACTCGGGGTGGAGGGGGCGGCCAACCTGCGCCGTCTGCGCGCCATGGGCAACGTGCCGGTGCTGGTCGATGACGACCCGGTGCCCGGTGATCTCGATGGCCTCGAGATCCTGGCGACGGGGCTGGGCGGCCGAGAAGCGCTCGAGGGGTGCGAAGTGGTGGTCAAAACGCCCGGGGTGAGTCGCTACCGCCCCGAGGTGGCCCGGTTGACCGAACGTGGCATCCCCGTCGTCGGTGGACTCGGCCTGTGGATGCAAGAAGTCGATCTGAACCGGGTGGTGTGCATCACCGGGACCAAGGGCAAGAGCACCACGGCCGCCCTCACCGGCCATCTGCTGGCGGGACTCGGGCGCCGCTGTCTCGTCGCCGGCAACATTGGCCGCCCGCCCTATGACCCCGAGGTCGGCGGTGACGTCGATTATTGGGTCGTGGAGACCTCGAGCTTCCAGGCGACCGACCTGGCCTCGTCGCCGCCGGTGGTGGCGGTCACCTCGCTCAGCCCCGACCACCTCGACTGGCACGGCGATGCCGAGACCTACTACCACGACAAGCTCTCGGCGTGCACCCAGCCCGGCGCGCTCCTCACCATTGCCGACGGCGACAATGAGTTACTCGGGTCCCGCCGGGGCCTGCTCGGTCCCGAGGTGCGTTGGGTCGGGGCCCACGCGCCCGGACTCGACGGGAGCTGGGTCGATCACCTCGGCCTGCTCGGCACCCACAACCGCCGCAACGCGCTCATCGCCCGGGCCATCCTCGAGGCGCTCGGGATCGAAGAGGCGGCAGACGAAGCGGCCCTGGCCGGAGCGGCCGAGGGGTTCGAGGCACTCGACAGCCGTCTCCGGGCGATCGGGACCGTGGGCGGCGTGACCTTTGTCGACGACAGCCTCTCGACAAACGTCCTGCCCACCTTGGCGGCCCTCGAGGCGTTCGCCGACCGCCGAGTGTCCCTCCTGGTCGGTGGGTTCGACCGGGGGATCGACTACGCCCCCCTCGCCGAGGCCCTCGTTGCTCGTGACGCGGCGACCCTCGTGCTCACGCTCCCGGCCAGCGGGCGCCGCATCCACCAGGCGATCAACGCCGCGCTGGCGGCATTGCCGGGATCACACCTCGAGGTCGCCGATTGCGACGACCTCGGGGCGGCGACCGAAAAGGGCTACCGGTGGGCCCGACCCGACGGGGTGGTGCTCCTCTCGCCGGCCGCGCCAAGCTTTGGCCAGTTCACCAACTACACGCACCGGTCGGCCGCTTTCGCTGAGGCGATGGCGTCGTGCCCCTAGTCGGCGGCGTTCAGGTCCCTGAACCGACAACCGCTCAGAGGGGCGGGGGAATCAGGACGTTCGGATTGAGGATCCCGTCGGGGTCGAGCGCTCGCTTGATCGACGCGAAGGTCTCGATTTCGGTGGCGCTACGGTTGAGATGGAGCCACCGGCGCTTGGCCGTACCGATACCGTGCTCGGCGCTGATGCTGCCGCCGAGGCCGGCGGCCAAGAACAAGACCGCCTCGTCAACCCGCTCGTCGTCGGGCTCCAGTCCGCTCACGTTCACATGGATGTTCCCGTCGCCGGCGTGACCGAAGAGCCAAACCCGGGCGGTCGCCACCACGTCGGTCACGGTCGTCGGCGCCGCGTCGAGGAACGCACCCAACGCCGAAGCGGGCAGTGTGACGTCGAGCTTGTGGGGGGGTCCGAGCGTGTTGATCGCCTCGGTGTGGGCCTCGCGGTATCGCCAGAGCTCGGCCGACCGGACAGAATCGAGACCCATCGCGACGTCGGCCACCGCGGCCAGGCTCCCGACCGCGTCGGATAGATCGGCCGCCGGGTCGCTCTGGCCGGCCGCCTCGACCAAGAGGTACGCGGCGTGCCGGTCGGAGAATGGCGGTCGCAGCCCGGTCACGTCGCAGACCAACTCGAGTCCCGGGGCGAAGAAGAGCTCGGCCGCCGACAGCGAACCGACCTCGCGCCGCAGCGCTCCCACGGCGGCGATCGCCGGAGCGAGACCGTCGAAGGCGAGCAGGGCCACCACCCGTTGGGGGGCCGGGGGAACGAGCCGGAGACGGACCGCCGTGATGACACCAAGAGTGCCCTCGCTCCCACACAAAAGCGACGCCAGGTTGTAGCCGGTGTTGTCCTTCACCAGGCCCGAGAGGTGGGAGATCACCGCACCGGTGCCGAGCACCGCCTCGGCGCCCACCACTTGCGCCCGGGTGTCGCCGTAGCGCAGCACTCGGAGGCCACCGGCGTTGGTAGCCACGCTCCCGCCGACCGTCGCACTGTCCCTGCTCGCAAAGTCCACGCCGTAGGCCCATTGCGCGCCCACCGCTCCCGCCTGGAGCGCAGCCAGGGTGACACCGGCCCCGGCGGTCGCCTGCCCCGCGGTGCCGTCGATCTCGAGTGCGTCGAGCCGACGCAGACTGAGGACGACCTCACCGCCGAGCGGTACCCCGCCGCCCACGAGGCCGGTGTTGCCCCCCTGGAGGGTGAGGGCCACTCCCTCCTGCCGGCACCAGCTGACCACGGCGGCCACCTCTGCGGTCGAGGCCGGCCGCACCACGGCCGGTGTGGCGCCCACATAGCGCCCCGTGAAGTCCGCGACGTAGCCCGCCACCATGTCGGGCTCGGTGAGCACCTGGCTCGGGCCCACGATGTCGGCCAAGCCGGGCGGGATGCGATCGTGGGCCTTGGGCGTCACCTGGTGATTGTGGCCCAGCTCCGGCGGGCGGCCCCTCCGCCTACTCCCGTGCGGCCCGGACCCCGTGGCGAGAAGCACCTGGTGGCGGCCCGGATGGTCCCGCCCGGAGCGCTATGCGGCGTGGGCCATGGCCTCGCGTTCATCGAGAAACTCCCACCATGCCGCGGCGGCGAGGCCGGCGGCGACCGAAATCTCCGCCGGATCGTTGCTCAGCAGCGCCAGGGCCTGGAGGGACCATTTCGCGTGGTCCAGTTCCATCACCGCGTGCACATCCCAGAACCTGGTTCCCATCTCGTCGAACCCGAAATGGTCGCGCAGTCCCTGCGCTTTGCTCGTGGCGATGTCACCGGCCTGAGTCTCGTAGGCCGCCACCATGGCGAGCGCGGCCAGCGGATCCCGATCGGCGGCTCCGAGTTGGAGCTCGGTCAGCCTGGCGGCCGCGGGGCCCGCCGGCGCGTCGGGTCGGGCACCGGCGGCCGCGGCAAAAGATTCGAACAGCACGACGTGGGCCTCGGGGACGCCCTGCTCGTCGGCCAGGGCCACCGTGACCAGGTCTTTCGCCGTGCCGTCGGGCAAGCCTGCGACGATCCCGCCAAGGAGGGCGGGGACAGCCCGCTCGACGTGGCGGTACTGCTCGGCGTAGCCCGCCAGCTCGCCTGGGTCCAGGTCTCCGGCTTCCCAGCGCCGGTAGAACGGGTGCTCGAGCAGGCGGCGACCCTGCAAGGCGGCGGCGAGGGCACAACGGACGGTGTCTGTCTCCATAGTCGCAGGGTACCCGACCTTTCGTGTCCGGTGCTGACCATTTTCGGCCCGGATTCTCCCGGGGGTGACCACCGGCCGGTGCCGTCGGGCGCTAGGGTCTCCCGCTTCGGCTCCGCCACCCCTGTTGGCACGCTGCCCACTTCTGGCAGGTGACCACTCGGTCGGCACCGATCACACGCTCGTCTGCAGCCCCGCATGTCGCGGCTTCGGACAGCCCCGTACCCACGACCAGTTAGAGAAACGACGCCTAACGCCCAACCCCAGGGATTCCACACCACCCCACGCCGGATGCGAGAGCGAGCCGGGCCGATCCTTCCTGATCTCCCGGTGCCGGTCTGAATGGACCCGGTGGTGCCCAACCAAAAGTCATTCATCGACTCAGGAGGCATCACCTTGCATACCCCCACGCGCACTTTTTTCGTTGTTGTCCTACTCGCCCTCACGATCACACTCGCCGCCACACTCACCAGTCATAGCGGTACCGCTTCGGCGGTTACGGCCAATGGCGTCGGCGTAACGCTCAACGCGCCGATTGTGGCGACCGCTGCTACCCCCGACGGGGACGGTTACTGGCTGGCTGCAGCCGACGGTGGCATCTTCGCCTACGGCGACGCCACGTTCTACGGATCGGCCGCGGCCATCAACCCGGCCAAGCCCATCGTCGGCATGGCGGCGACTCCCGACGGCGGCGGCTATTGGCTGGTGGCCAATGACGGCGGCGTCTTCGCTTTCGGTGACGCGCAGTTCTTCGGCTCGACCGGCGGGATCACCTTGGCCAGTCAGATTGTCGGGATGGCACCGACCCCCGACGGCGGCGGCTATTGGCTGGTGGCCAATGACGGCGGCGTCTTCGCTTTCGGTGACGCGCAGTTCTTCGGCTCGACCGGTGGGAAACCGTTGGCCAGTCAAATTGCGGGTATCGCAGCCACCCGCGACGGCGACGGCTATTGGCTGGTGGCCCGTGACGGTGGTGTCTTCGCCTTCGGTGATGCCAAGTTCTCGGGCTCAATGGCCGGGCGGTCACTCAACGGACCGGTAGTCGGCATCGCCGGCGACGGTGCCGGCTATGAGCTGGTGGGCAGCGACGGGGCGGTCTTCGCCTTCGGGGGCGCGCCCTTCTATGGTGCCGCCGGCAGTCAAACGAGCAACCAGTGGGTAATCGGCATGGCCGCGAAGCCAAGCGGAGGGGGCTACTGGCTGGTGGCATACGACGGCAGCGTCTTCACCTACGGCGACGCGACATTCTTTGGGTCGCTTGGCGGGGCGCATCTTGTCCTGTCCATTGCGGTGGCCCCCCCGGCGGCGGGGGACGGGGTCACCGACGCCGAGCGAACTGCGTGGGAGCGGGTGGCGCTCTGTGAAGAAGGCGGGAACTGGCAAGCCGATGGGCCCGTCTTCAGCGGCGGCCTCGGCATCAGCCGGGCCAACTGGGACGCCTACGGCGGCCAGCAGTTCGCAGCCGATGGTGCCGAGGCCACAGAGGACCAGCAGATCATCGTGGCGATGCGGATCAGCCCGAACGCCCCGGACCAAGGCGGATGCACCGGCTCTTGGTGACCGCCGGTAAACGGTGCTCGGACAAAGGGCTTGCGACGTCGAAGAATCTCCGAGGGTGATGGACCCTCGGATCCCGACGCTGCTTCGGGGAAGGGCAACAACCCGAGGGCGGGATGGGGAATCGACTCTCGAGAGACAAACCCTCCTTCGAGGACCTCAATGGACGGCAATTCACCCCCGTCGAGATCCGCTCACCTCCTTTGGGTGCGCGGCATCTCGGGCGCTCCTCGTTGTGTGCTGTCAGTCAGGCGGGCAGCTCGTTCATCCGGGGGCCATGCCCACGATCGGCTTGGCCAAGGTGATCCCGCCGGTCGATCCGTAGAAGACGGCGTCGCCGAAAGCGAAGATCCCCCCGTCGGACGCCACCAGCCAGTAGCCGAAGCCGTCAGGGGTGGCGGCCAGGCCGACGATGGGCTGGGTCAAAGGCATCCCGCCCATCGAGCCGTAGAAGGCGGCGTCGCCGTAGTTGAAGACCCCTCCGTCGGCGGCCACCAGCCAGTAGCCCTTGCTGTCGGGGGTGGCGGTCATGCCGACGATGGGCTGGGCCAGGGTCATCCCGCCGGTCGAGCCGTAGAAGGCAGCGTCGCCGAAACTGAAGATGCCCCCGTCGGACGCCACCAGCCAGTAGCCCGCGGCATCGGTGGTCGGGGCCATGCCCACGATCGGTTTGTTCAACGTAAGCCCCGCGGTGGAGCCGTAAAAGACGGTGTCACCGAAAGCGAAGACCCCCCCATCGGACCCGTCGAGCCAGTACCCGCTGGCCACAAAGCGCAGGATCAGGGCGAAGTTCGACGGGAAGCCCGGACCGTCGTCCCCTACGACCAGGCAGTCGCCGCGGGCCGAGCAGTCGATGCCGTTCTCCACCGGGTTACCGCCGCCGGGTGGCGTCGGCGTCGCGGACAAACTCCAGCTCGAGCCGTTCAGGTCGGCCACGACGGGGCCCGTCGTGGCCGAACGCCCGACGACCGTGCAGCTCGTGGCACTCGAACAGCTGACGCCCAGCATCGTCCCCTCGCTGAAGCCGGGTGTAGGCAGCACATTCAAACCGCTCAGGTTGCCCGTCTCGGCCAGCGGCGGCCCGCCGACGCCGCCGACGCCGGCGCCGACGGCGACACAGGAGGTCGTGGTGGGACACGAGATCGAACGGAGCCCGCTGCCCCCCGGGCCCGACGTACTCGGAAGCATCGTCGGCACGAGACTCCAGGTCCCCGAGCTGAGTCCAACGGCGATCGGGGAGTTGATCTCCGCGAAGACGCTCGTCGCCTGGCCCACCGCGAGGCACGTGCCGACCGCGGGACACGAGACACCGAAGAGCTCGTCGTTGAACGTCGCACCGAGGTCCGGTCCAGCAGTCGCCGTCCACGCCGTGCCATCCCAGTGCTCGATGAGGGTCTGACCGTCGCCGTCGACCAGGCCGGTGGAGCCGACCGCGGTGCACTCGGTGCTGCTCGAGCAGGTGACGCCGAGCAGCACCGGGTGAACCGCCGTGCCCGAGGCGGCGGGGATCGAGGTCCAGGCCGAGCCGTTCCACTGCTCGGTCAGAGCGACGGTGCCGCTCGACGAACCCACGGCCATGCAGAAGTTCCACGACGGACACGACACGCCGTTGAGCCGACCGATACCTAATGGGGTGGAAAAGGTGACCGCGGTCTCGGTCCAGGCGGTCCCGTTCCACTGCTCGGCCACGGGGGTGATGAAGTTTCCGTTCGTCTCACTGCCAACGGCCATGCAGACGTCACGGCTGGCGCACGACACCGCGCTGAGACTGTTGCCGGTCGACCCCGAGCTCGTTGGCGGTGGGGTGAGTTGCCAACCCGCGGTGGTCAGCGCGCCGACGGGAGCGGGTGAGCTGAGCAGCGGCAGAGCCCCCGCGGCCCCCAAAACGATCAGCGCTACCACCAACGAGCACCGGTACATCGGAGTCCAACGGGACATCGCGTCCTCCCTATGGCCTGCCCCCGGGGGCGTCAGCGCCCTCGCCACTCTATCGAGACTCGGGTCGGGCGCCATGGGGAGCCGGGAGAACTATCACTGAATCTCCCGGTCACTGCCCATGAGCGCTCGGATTGACTGAGCGAGTTCGCGAGGAGCGGCCTCCAAGGTTCTCGCCAACCACCGGTCTCGGCGTCAAAGTCAACAACATCGCGGGCATGGAGGCCTCTTGCGAGCGATCCGGTGCAGGTCAGCTGCCCGGCGACGGTGGCAGTCCGCGGCAATATTTGAACCTGGTCAGCTTCCGAGGTCGTAGGCGGTCTTGTGCTTCGGCTCGTAGAGGCCGATCTCTCCTGCGCCGGGAATCCGTACCCGAACAAGCATTCCGAATCTCTGTTCCTCTATGGGTCCGGCGAACTCGACACCCTTGGCCGCAAGATCGGCCACCGTGCCCTGAATGTCCTCGCACATCAGGTACAGCTCATGGTGTCCCGATGGGGGCCCCGTGCTTGGGTCGCCAGGACCTCCCGCCGGGTGAATACCAAGCTCGGCAGGCGGGAGCTTGAAAATGAGCCAGCCGTCGTGGACATCGACGAAGGGCAGTTCGAGTACGTCCCGGAGGAAGGACCGCGCAGTCTCAGGTTCCTCGGCATAGATGATGGCGTGGCTGCTTGTAATCATGCAGAAAGACTCTCACCATCAGCCTCGGAGCGTCCGTCGACGGTTCACTTTGTTCTCGACCAGGGCCGCCTGCGACAGCTCCATCGGATGACCACGCCCAGCGTTATGGTCGGTACTGGGACTCCGTTTTGGAGAGCTGGGACTCGCATCAGGCGGAGAATCGGGAACGGGAGAGCGAGGTCCCGAGAAAGATGGAAGCAGCGGCGGCGGATGGGCGTCGGGCCCGCAGGAACCTGATTCGTCTTGAATCACCGCAACCACGCTGCGACGCTACAGCCCCGTACCTGCCACAAGCCATGAGTAGAAATAGCGATGGAGAGGGCGGGGCGCCTGACGGCGGAGTTGTGCAGTACCCGTCCTCTTCACCATCCTGGGTTATCAGGGGGGAGCGCATAACTTGAGCGCGTAGCTCGGGGCGAACGGAGGGCGGAGGCTGCCGAGGTCGCCGCCCTTCTTCGCGTTGTAGGTGACAGCTCCACGAGGTCTCGGCCAGCTCCTTGCCCCGAAGAGCCAACGAAGGCGGGAGAGGTGTCAACCATCAACCGGAACTCTGTAAAGCATCACCCGATACAAAACGTCCAGGATCACCCGAACCTGATATACGCACTGGAGCCTGGGAGCGGATTCGAACCGCTGACCTGCGCATTACGAGTGCGCTGCTCTACCGACTGAGCTACCCAGGCGGACTCTGGCCCACGAACCTCGCGAGGACGACCAGTCGACCGAAGTCGGCCATCGTAGGCGCTGGGAGATGCCGACCGAAATGCGATCCCGATAGTTCGGCGTCGAGGCCCGGGCCGGGTGTGAGGTCCGGGTCCGAAATGTCAGGCACCCCGGTCAGCTGGCGGTGAAATCGCCATCGGTGTGCGCCACTAGGTTCGGGCGCGAAGGGAAGTCGAAGCCAACCGGGTACGTAGGGGCTGCACGGCGACCGATGGTACCGCTGACCAATCCACGTCCGTGCCGCGAACCACAGACCGCGGAACTTCAGCTCTGAAGCTCGTCGAGCAGGCGGTTCTCCTTGAAGAGTCCGTAGCCCCAGGCCCCGAGGGCCAAGCCGACGTGCAGACTCAGCCCGAGCGCCCTCGGTGACAACCCGATCCGCCACGACAACAGCCGGCGCCACAACGACAACCACCGGGCGCCAACCACGAGCGGCGCCGCCCAGCGGCGGCAGACGATGCCGCGGTACGGATAGGTGGGGTTGTCCCGCGCCAGGTTCGCATTGCTCCTTCCAAGAGCGAACTGGTGCTCGAGAACGGTGCGCAGCCGAGTCCGGTTCATGTGCCGAATACGAGCGGCGCCGCAAAACACCAAGCACCCGTCGGCTGCCGCCCGCAAGGTGAACGTGGTGTCTTCCGAGCTCACGCCGATTCTGCCGGAAGACGAGTTGAAAAAGGGCCCGTAGCGCTCCCACAGCACGCGGGGCACGGCGAGATTGCAGGTAGCCCCGTGCCAAATCGTCTCGGGCGGGCGGTCCGGATGCAGGTCCAAAAACTCGACGAGATACTCGGTCGTCCCGGCCCGGCTCCGCGGGGTGCCGTTCACCACCGCTCCGGCCACACAGAATCTGGCTTCGGTCGCACCGACGAGTGCGGAAAGCCAACCGGGCTCGGCCACGACATCGGCGTCGGTGAACACCAGGGTGGCCCCGCGGGCTGTGCCAATTCCCAGATTCCGGCCCGCCGCCGCGCTCAGTCGGGGGCGGTGCACGATGATGTCGAGCCGAGGATCCGGGGATATCGCCTCGGCGTAGCCGAGATCATCGTCGGGATCTCCGCTGACCACCACGATGATCTCGAAGGTTCCCCCGATCTCTTGTGAACACAGGCTCTCAACGCAGCGCGCCAGGCACGCCTGTGCACGGTAGGCCGGGACGATGACCGATACCGAAGGGTCTGTGGTCACGCCGGGGATGGTAGCCGGGTCCTTCTCTTCCCCGGTCAGCTCACCGAGCGCCCGTCGAGCGCCCGTCGAGCCCACCGGAGTGAGCCACGCTGGGGCACGGGGGAAGTCGGTAATGTCTCCTCGGACAGATGCCGCCGCGCCCTCTTTCCTCAGAATCCGAGCAGCACCAGGTGCCCGTACCGGGCGCCGCCGACGCCCCGGCCCAGGAGGGGGGGGGCCCGTCAGTTCGCCTGGGCATCAGCGTGTGCATCACGACCCGGGGGCGCGCCGCGCTGCTCGACCGGTGTCTCGCGGCGCTCCATGCCCAGACCGGCACCGATCCGTTCGAGCTGCTCGTCTGTTGCCAAGGCGACGGCGATGCCGCCGCCGTCGTGCGGTCACACTTTCCGGACGCGACCATCGGACTCGTCGAGGAGGCCTACCCGGGCGGGGCCCGGAATTTCCTGATTGACCGGGCCCGGGGCGAGCTCTTGTTGTTTCTCGACGACGACGTCACATTTGGCACCGCGCTGCTCTCGAGATTGACGGGGCTGGCCGACGACTTCCCCGATGTCGGTGTCTTCGGAGGTCCGAATCTGACCCCTCCGGACAGCTCCTTCTTCCAAGAGGTGCAAGGCGCCATCTTGGGATCGGTACTCGCGACAGGTCCGGTCCGACGCCGCTACGGACGCCACCCTGCGGGGTTGGCCGATGAACGGTTCTTCACCTTGTGCAACATGGCGGTCCGCCGAGCCGCTATGACGTCATTCCCTCCGTCATTGTCCGGAGGCGAGGAGAACGCGTTACTCCACGAACTCGCCGTCCGCCAGGTTCCCATGCACTATGACCCCGAGCTCATTGTGTTCCACGAACGGCGGAACACCTACCGGGGCTTCGCAACGCAGATGGAAAAGTACGGCCGCGGCCGCGGTCAGGTCATGATCCGCAGCCCGCGCTCGACCCGGGTGTCCCATCTGCTCCCGCTTGGCTTGTTGGCGTGGATGGTGTCCCTCCCTATCGTCGCCGTGCTCTGGTCGCCCTGGTATTTGCTCTCACTGGCCGTCTATGCCCTGGCCCTGCTGGCCGCTGGATCGGCGGTAGCCCTCGGTTTTGTGGGCCCCTCGCTCGCCAGGAGAGCGGGCGGGGTACTGATCGGCGCCGGCCTGACCGCCACCGTCCACGTCTGTTACGGCGCCGGGGTACTGCGGGGAATCCTGCGTCGGCGGCGAACGCCGCAATCTGAGTGGCAGCATCTCGGCGGTCCATCCGAGGTGCAGTCTCCGTTCCCCACCGATCAACTGGCGTGAGCACCACAACCCGGGCCGGCACGTGGATCCCTTCGCGTGACCTCTTGATCACGCTGGTGGAACGCAAGCTCCGGCTTCTGTCGAAGCGATCCTGGTTCGGTGCAGCGTGGCCCATCGTCGCCCCCCTGTTTCTCTTCGTGCTCTATCTCTTCGTCTTCCACCGCGTCCTCAAGGTGCACGCGACGAACTACCCCACCTACCTGTTCGCCGGGCTCTTACCCTGGACATTCCTGGCCCAGACGCTCCCCGACACGCTCATCAGCATCAGCGCAGACGCCGAACTCATCCGCCGATCGGCCTTCCGCTACGAGTTGCTGCCCATCGCGTCGGTCACCGCGCTCTCCTTTCACTTCCTCATCACGATGGCCGGCTTCGTCATTGTTCTGGCCGCCGTTGGCACTCTCAACTACGCGGTACTTCCCGCCCTCGTCATTCCGATCGTGTCCCTCTACTTACTGGTGACCACACTCGGGATGTTCCTCGCCCTCATCGACGTCTACAACCGCGACCTGCGGCGCCTGCTCGCGAACCTGCTCACCATCTGGTTCTTCTTGATCCCGATCGTGTATCTGCAGAACCAGGCCAAAGTCCTGGTCCCCCTTCGCTACATCGATCCGGCGAACATCTTGGTAAGCGAGTTCCGGTCGATCTTGGCCTATCAAGACCTTCCTCCCGTCCACACGATGGTGTCGGGCCTGGCCATCTGCATCGGGATCTTCGCGCTGGCCCTGTTCACCTACCGCCGGTTCGATGACCGGCTCCCCCGGGAGGTGTGAAGGTGGAGCGGATCCGGCTCGACGGCGTCTGGCAGGAGTTCCGCCCGCGGTCAGCCCACGGGAACCGTCGGCACAAGAGTCCGGTCAAGTGGGCTCTCGAGGACGTGTCCTTCTCCGCTCATGACGGCGAGACGGTCGGGATCATCGGCCACAACGGATCCGGCAAGACGACCTTGCTGCGGACCCTGGCCGGAGTCCTCGAACCGAGCCGCGGCGAGTGCCGGATCGACGGGCGGGTCAGCTCGCTGATCGATCTCACCGCCGGGGTGAACCGCGACCTCACCGGACGAGAGAACATCATGCTCGGCGCGGTGCTCTTGGGAATGACCCGGTCCGAGGTGCGAGAGAGGTACACGAGCATCGCCACATTCAGCGGACTGAGCGACTCGGTGCTCAACCAGCCGCTCTCGGTGTACTCATCGGGGATGGGCCTGCGGATCGCCTTCTCGGTGGTCGTCCACGTCGATGCGACGGTGCTCTTGGTCGACGAGGTCTTGGCCGTCGGTGACGAGGCGTTTCAACAGATCTGCCTCGATCGGGTGACCCGGTTGCGCCAGGAGGGATGCACGGTGGTCATGGCGTCACACGATCTCGACCAGATCCGGGTGTTCTGCGACCGGGTGCTCGTCGTCCATCAGGGCCGCCTGGTATTCGAAGGGTGCCCCGACGACGCCGTCACCCGGTACGGCGCGCTCGGACCCGACCCTTCGATCCCGGTCGCCGGGCCACGGCCCGGTTCCTCGCGGGAACGCTCCGGCCAGGACCGGCCCTCGGCGCCCGGTGGCGACGAACTCGACGGCGGTGCAACATTGCCCTGAGCGATCCCCCCCCCGCCCCGTCAGTCCTGTCGCCCCCCGCTCAGGTTCACCCGACGAGGTTGCCCAGGCGGACCAGCAGTGATTCGAGCAGCAGCGTCTCGTTGGGATTTCGCTCGAGCGACTGGGCCGCCTCGGTGATCAACCCGATCGCCACCTCGTAGCCCCGGCCGGTTTCTGGGCGCACCGGGGCGGGTCGCCCCCGTGCCCCGTCGGACACGGTCTCGACCAAGCGGTCCCGGTAGGCCCGGGCCAGCACCCCGAATCCGGCCCGCAGCTCGTCGGTGCGAAAGCGCCGCTCCTCGCGGTGCTGGCGATCGGTCACGTCCTTGCGCCCCGGCACGGCGCGTTCTCCGAGCGCTTCGGCGTCCTCGCTCAGCGACTGCATCTGTTGGACGTGGCTCGCCTTTAAGGGTTCGAGTGCGGCGTCGGCCGCACCGAGAAGCTCGCGGGCGAGCCGCCCGGCGGTCGCCCCGTGGCCGTCCAAGAGGGCGGGCACCGAGCGCCAGAGTTCGAGACGAGCGGCGAATCCGGGATCTTCGGCCAGGAGCTGGGCCCGGTCGAGGTCCCCCGCCGCCCCCTCGGCGACGAGGGCGGCCTCGGGTGCGGCCATCCCCCGGGCGACCAGCCAGCTCGTGACCACCGAGGTCGCAATCGGGGGGAAGGCCACCTCCACACAGCGGCTGGCGACGGTCACCAGCTCGGGCGGCACGTCATCGGCCAGCAGCACGAACACCGTGGAAGGCGGGGGTTCTTCGACGGTCTTCAAAAGAGCCGGGGCCGAGCGGACGGCCAGGTGGACGTCGGCCACGACCAATACCTGGCGCGCCGCTTCGAACGGCCGTCGCTGGGCCATTCCGATGAGGGCGCGCGCCTCATCGACCCCGAGGGACGCCCCCGTGCGCTCGACCATCACGAAGTCGGGATGGATGCCGGCAAGGGTCCGCCGGCAGGTCTCGCACTCCCCGCAGCCCCCGCGCGGACAGAGCAGGGCCGCCGCGAAGGCCCGGGCGGCGACCCGGGTGCCCGAACCGGCAGGGCCCGAGAACAGATAGGCGTGCACCGGATGGCGGGCCGCCGCCCGCAACGCGGCGACGGCGGCGGGTTGGCCGACCACGCCGGCGAAGAGCCCGGCCACCGGCACAGCATTCTCGACCGTCACGCCGCGCCCTGCTCGGGCCGACCGAGGCGGTCCCGTACGGCCTCTTCGACCGCGGCGGCCACCTGTTCGATCGGTGGCGATCCATCGACGACGACCCAGTGCTGTGGATCGGACCGGGCCTGGGTCACGAAGCCCGAGCGCACCCGCTCGTGGAAGTCGGCATCGAGCCGCTCCAGGCGATCCGGCGCCGAGGTGGCGAGGCGCCGGCGGGNNGGGCCTCGTCGAGCGCAACGTCGACGAGCACCGACAGGTCGGCCTCGAGCCCACCGGCGGCCCAGTCGACCACCGAGCGCAGCTGGTCGACGGCCAGGCCCCGACCCCACCCTTGGTAGGCGAAGGTCGACCCCGAGTAGCGATCGGTCACCACCCAACGGCCCTCGGCGAGCGCGGGGAGGAGTACTTCGTCGGCGTGCTGCGCCCGGTCGGCCGCCATCAACAGGGCCTCGGCCCGCGGCACCGGCGCGGGCCGGGTCGGGTCGAGCAAGATCCTCCGCAGGGCCCGGCCGAGGTCGGTCGCCCCCGGCTCGTGGGTGAGCACGGCGCCCAGTGACGCGGCCAGCAGCCGGGCCTGGGTCGACTTGCCGCANNATCCCCTCGAGGGCGATCAGGCGGCCCCGGCGGGCGGGGGTCACGTCGCCTTCTTCGGCGCAGCCTTCTTCGTGGCCTTCTTGGCCGAGGTGGCCGTCTTCTTCTTGGCCGGCTGCTTCTTCGTGGCCTTCTTCACGGCCCGGCGCCTGGTCGACGGGCCGGCGGCTCGGCGGTCGGCCAGCAGCTCGGCGGCCCGCTCGATGGTCACCGATTCGATGTCGTCGCCCTTGCGCAACGAGGCGTTCGTGGTCCCGTCGGTGACATAGGGGCCGAAACGCCCCTCGCGCAGCACGACGGCCAACCCGGTGTCGGGGTCTGCGCCGAGTTCGCGCAGCGGCGCGGCGGCCGCTCCTCGGCCCCGGCGCGTCTTCGGCTGGGCGAAGAGCGCCTGGGCCTCTTCCAAGCTGACCGAGAGGAGCTGGTCCTCGCTCGTCAAGCTCCGGGTGTCCTTGCCCCGTTTCAGATACGGACCAAACTTGCCGTTGTGGGCCACCACCTCATCGCCGGTCTCGGCGTCGGTGCCGACCACCCGGGGGATCCGGAGCAGCTCGAGGGCTTCGTCGAGGGTGAGGGTGGCCGGCGACTGGGAAGCGAACAGCGACGAGGTCTTGGGCTTGGCCGCGCCGTCGGCGGCCGACCCGAGCTGCACGTAGGGACCGAAACGGCCGGCGCGCACCTGGACTTCCAGCCCGGTGTCGGGGTCGGCACCGAGTACCCGGTCGTTCGACGGTGCGGCCAGGAGCTCCTCGGAGCGCTCGCGGGTCAGCTCGTCGGGGGCCAGGTCCTCGGGGATCGACGCCCGGTCCTCCCCCCGCTGGAGGTAGGGGCCGTACCGGCCGACCCGGACCACCATCTCTTCGCCCGCGCTGTCAGTGCCGATAGGGATCGAGTTGATCTCGCGGGCGTCGATCTCGCCCAGATGGGTGGCGACCGAGTTTTTGAGCCCGAGTCGCCCGGTGTCAGATCCGGCCGCCCCGTTGTTCGCCGCCTCGGTGGCGGACCCCGGCGGGCCCGATTCGCCGAAGTAGAAGCGGGTGAGCCAGGGCAGCGCTTCGCCCCGGCCGCTCGCGATCTCGTCGAGATCGTCTTCCATCGAGGCGGTGAACCCGTAGTCGACCAGGTCCGCGAAGTAGCGCTCGAGCAGGCCGACCACGGCGAAGGCCGTAAAGCTCGGGACCAGGGCCGAGCCCTTCTTCCACACATACCCTCGGTCCAAGACCGTGGCGATCACGCTGGCATAGGTCGACGGCCGGCCCACCCCGAGCTCCTCCATGGCCTTGACGAGGGAGGCTTCGGTGTAGCGGGCCGGCGGCTGGGTGGTGTGGGACCCCGGCTCCATGCCCGAGGCGCCCAGCGTGTCGCCCTCTGCGAGGGGGGGAAGCACGACCTCGCGGTCGGCCAGCTCGGCGTCGGGGTCGTCCTCCCCTTCGACGTAGGCCCGCAGGAATCCCGGGAAGCTGATGACCCGCCCGCTGGCCGAGAACTCGGCCCCCGCCCCGGCGAGGACGGCGGCGCCCTCGGGCATGGTGCCGACCAGTCGCACCTGGGCGCTCGTCCCGGTGGCGTCGGCCATCTGGGACGCCACCGTGCGCTTCCAGATGAGCTCGTAGAGCCGCAACTCGTCGCCGCTCAAGGCGCGACCCGCTTCGTCGGGTGTGCGGAAGGTCTCCCCGGCCGGGCGGACCGCTTCGTGGGCCTCCTGGGCGTTCTTCACCTTCCGCTCGTAGCGACGGGGCTGTTCGGGCACGTAGGCCGACCCGTAGAGGGCGCTGGCCTGGCTGCGGGCCGCGTGCAGCGCTTCGTCCGAGAGCGTCGTCGAGTCGGTCCGCATGTAGGTGATCCAGCCCTGCTCGTAGAGGCGCTGGGCCACCTGCATGGCCCGCTGGGCGCTGAAGCGGAGCTTGCGACCGGCCTCTTGTTGGAGGGTGGAGGTCATGAACGGTGCGGCGGGCGAGCGGCGGAAGGGCTTGTCGGTGACCGAGCGGATGGTGAAGTCGCGCCCGACGAGGCCATCAGACAGAGCGCGGGCGTCGCCCTCGGTGAGGACCCGCACCGGGTCCTTGGCCGTGAGCTCGCCCGTCGCGCTGAAGTCGCGGCCGGTGGCGAGCGGCGTCCCGTCGAGTGCCACGAGCGACGCCGGCACGACGGCCCCGTCGCCCTCGCTCCCCGTCGTGGCCGCACCGATGAAGGTCCCCTCCACCCCCCACCAGGTCCCCGAACGAAAGCGCATGCGGGCCCGTTCGCGTTCGACCACCATGCGGGTGGCCACGCTTTGGACCCGCCCGGCCGACAGGCGGGGCATGACCTTTTTCCACAGCACCGGGGAGACCTCGTAGCCGTAGAGGCGGTCGAGGATGCGGCGGGCCTCTTGGGCGTCGACCAGCCGGCGGTCGAGGTCGCGCCATTCTTCGACCGCCCGCTGTATGGCCGCCGGGGTGATCTCGTGGAAGACCATCCGCTTGACCGGGACCGTCGGGGCGAGCACCTCGGAGAGGTGCCAGGCGATGGACTCGCCCTCTCGGTCCTCGTCTGTGGCCAAGTAGAGCTCGTCGGCCCCTTTGAGCAGACGCTTCAGGTTGGCCACCACCGACTTCTTGTCCGAAGAGACCACGTAGAGCGGCTTGAACCCGTTGTCGACATCGACACCGAGGCGGGCCCAGTCCTCGCCCTTGTAGGCGGCGGGGACCTCATCGGCGCCCCGGGGCAGATCGCGGATGTGCCCGATGGAGGACTCGACGATGAAGTCGGGCCCGAGCATCCCCCCGATGGTCCGGGCCTTGGCCGGGGACTCCACGATGACCAGGGCTTTACCCATCGGGGCAGCCCGGTTCCGTCCCCGGTGCGCGCTGGCTTTTCCTCGGCATCACGACGACAGGCTCTCGGTCAGACTCCCCGCTGTCAAGACCGGGCCGGGGGCCGTGGGCAAAGTGCCCGGGGCCCCGCCCACCGGACCGACCCGCCGAACCGGCGCGCTCGGGCCCCTGGTCAGCGCCGGTCGCGGGCCGGGTGACCGGCTCAGTCGGCGGCAGCGGCCGCGCTCGGTGCGGGGGTCGAGGCGGCGAGGGGGCCGGCCCCGGCGGGTGCTGCGTCGAGGGCGGGCACGTCCCCGCCACCGACACCGGCCGACTTGCGCTTCGAGAAGGCAATGGCGGCCAGCAGGATGACGAGGGCCACCCCGGCGATGCTGAGGCGCGCCGCGGTGTGGTGCCGGAGGGTGATGACGGCGGGGAGCACCAGCAAGGAGACCAGGTTCATCACCTTGATGAGCGGGTTGAGCGCCGGGCCGGCGGTGTCTTTGAAAGGGTCGCCCACGGTGTCGCCGATGACGGCTGCCTTGTGGGCTTCTGATCCCTTGCCGCCTTCGTTCCCGTCCTCGATGAATTTCTTGGCGTTGTCCCACGCCCCGCCCGAGTTCGACAAGGTGTTGGCCATGAGCTGGCCGGTCAAGATGGCACCGGCCAAGAAGGCCCCGAGGGCCAGGTAGTTGATCCCGAACCCGACGATGACCGGGGTCAAGATGGCCAGGAGGGCCGGCGTGGCCAGCTCGCGTTGGGAAGCGGCGGTGCAGATGGAGATCACCCGGCCGTACTCGGGCTTCTCGGTGTAGTCCATGATCCCGGGGTGGTCGCGGAACTGGCGGCGCACCTCTTGGACCACCGTGCCCGCCGAACGTCCGACGGCGCGGATGGCGAGGGCCGAGAACAAAAAGGCGACCGAACCACCGATCAACAGACCGATGAACGTGGTGGGGTTGGCCACGTTGACCTGGGTGGCGATGCTCTTGAAGAGCGCCGATCCGTGCAGGTGCAGGCTCGGGAGCTGCGAGCCGATGGTCTCGATGAACGAAGCGAACAGGGCCACCGCGGCGATGACTGCCGAACCGATGGCCACCCCCTTGGTGATGGCCTTGGTGGTGTTGCCCACCGCGTCGAGACTGACCATCACCCGCTCGGCGTCGCCGGTGAACTCACCGGACATCTCGGCGATGCCCGCCGCGTTGTCCGACACCGGGCCGAAGCTGTCTTCTGAAACCACCATGCCGGCCGTCGCCAGCAGCCCGATGCCGATGAGGGCAACCAGGTAGAAGGTGTACTCGATGTTGCCGTTCCCGAGCCCGATGGCCACTCCGATGGCGATGGCGATGGCGATGATGGCCCAGACCGAGGACTCGAGGCCGATGGCGATGCCCGCCAGCACCGTGGTGGCCGGCCCGGTCCGGGCCGACTCGGCGATCTCTTTGACCGGGCCTCGCTCGGTGGAGGTGAACTGCTCGGTGATCTGACTGGCCGCCAGGGAGAGCAGCACCCCGGTGAGCACGGCGTAGAAGACCGTGATGTCGTGCACGTAGAACTTGGCCACCAAGAAGGCCCCGATGACCGTGAGGACGGCCGAGAGCCAGAACCCCCGGTTGATCGGCGCCATGGCGTTGCGGTCCTTGTTGCGGGCCCGGACCACGAAGACCCCGATCACCGAGGCGAAGATCCCGATGGCCGGGACGATGAGAGGGAACAGGATCGCCGGCGTCGGGTTTGCGATGTGACCGGGCAGGGTGCGGAAGGCGGCGTAGCCCAAGATGAGCGAAGAGATGATGGTGATCTCGTAGGACTCGAACAGGTCGGCTGCCATGCCTGCACAGTCGCCGACGTTGTCGCCGACNNTGTCGCCGACGTTGTCGGCGATGGTCGCCGCGTTGCGCGGGTCGTCTTCGGGGATACCCGCTTCCACCTTGCCCACGAGGTCCGCCCCGACGTCGGCGGCCTTGGTGAAGATCCCTCCACCGACCCTCATGAACAGGGCCAGCAGCGAGGCGCCGAAGGCGAAGCCGATGAGTACCGCCGTGGCCTCGTTCTGGAAGATCATGACGATGGCCGTGGCGCCGAGCAGCCCGAGACCCACACAGAGCATCCCGGTCACCGCCCCGGTGCGGAAGGCCACCCGCAAGGCGGCCGCCATGCCGCCACCCCTGGACGCGGCGGCCGCGGTCCGTACGTTGCCCCGCACGGCAATGGACATGCCGATGAACCCGGTCAGGCCGGAGAAGGCGGCGCCGAAGAGGAAGCAGATCACCCGGTACCCACCGGCCTGGGCGAACGACAAGGCGACCGTACCGTCGGGCCGTACGACCTTGGTGGCGGTGAAGAAGATGAGGACGGCCAGGGGGACCACGATGATCACGATCGTGCGGAACTGACGCTTCAAGAAGGCTTCGGCCCCCTCTTGGATGGCCTTGGCGATCTCCTTCATCTTGGGCGTGCCCTGATCAGCAGCCAGCACGCCGCGCATGAGCACCAGGCCGGCCACGATACCGACGACGCCGGCGGCGAACGCCACGACGAGCCACACCCAGTCGGTGTGACTGAGGTGAAAAGCCTGGTACCCGCCCTCGCTGGCGAGAAGGGTGATCATGGGGGGTGTTCCCTTTCTGTTCGGGCCCGGGCCCGGCCGCCAAAGGGCTGCAGGGCGCCGACTCGAGGTGGCGATCGGAGGGCGCCGGGGCGCCGTAACGGTAGGTGACGGCGCTGGGGGCCGTGGGGACGATAGCGACTGGGCCGCCCCAGGGGCAAGGAAGCCCCTCTGGTGGCGCCGGTTCCGCGAGCCGGGCTTGGCCCCGGCGGCCCCGGGTCAGTTGCCGCGGGCGGGGTCGGCGTCGGGACCCGAGACCAGCTCGTAGTCGGGGTTGAGGATGGCCAGGCGGCGGCCCCAGGCGCCCACCATGCCCTCGGCGACCAGCCGGGCCCCCGGCTCGATGCCCGGGATCTTCGGGCGGCCCTGGAAGATCAAAAGGAGGCCCCCGGTACCATCGGTGAGCACGCACTCGAGATTGGCCGCCCCGGCCCGGGGCTGGACCCGCACCGACTTGACCCGACCGGCCACCCGCACCCGTTCTCGCCAGTGCACCTCGCTGATGGGGCGGGTGTTGGTCGCCCGGGTGGCCAGGGCCCGGTCGGCCGAGGTGCCCCCGTTCTTGCGTGGTTTTCGCGAACCTCCCGGGGCCCGGCCACCGAGTTCCCCCGATTCGAAGGGGCCTTCACCGGGCACCTCCTCGCGCTCGGTGACCTCGCCGGGCTCGGTCCCGGCTCTCGCCGAGTCGACCGCCCCTTCGACCAACTTGCCGTAGCTGCTGGCCCGCCTCGACCACGAGCCGCTCAAGTTGAACGGGACGATGGTGGCGCTCACGTGGGGTACCTGGCTCACGACCACGGCGATCTTGTCGGCCGTGCGGTCGTGGAGGAACCGCTGCCATCCGAACGCGTACGTGCGGCGGGGTAACAGCACGGTGCACTCGGTGTCGCCGTCGACGACGGCGTCGGCCACCATCTCGATCGCGGCCCGGGCCAGACGACGGTCGGGACACTCGATGATGTCGAGGGGCAACCGGGTGAGACCGAGCCGGCTCCACTGCTCCTCGAGCTCTCGGGCGGCCACAGAGTCGATGTCGAAGTGGACCGCCCGGATGTCGTCAGGGGTGAGGGTGCGGGCGTACTGGAGGGCCCGCAGCGTCGCCAGGTCGAGCCGGTCGACGAGTACCACGACGACGTGTCGGCGGAGGATCGCGGCCGCGCTCGCCTGGGCCACCCCGGTTTCGAGTTGACTCTCCTCGGCCACGTACTCGCGGTGAAGTCGGATGAGTCCCCAGTACATGAGCGGGCCGACGACGACGATCACCCAGGCCCCCTCGGTGAACTTGGCCACGGCGAAGATCAAGACGACGCTGCCCGCCAGAAAAGCCGAGAAGCCGTTGATGAGGATGCTCCGTCGCCAGTGGGCCGCTTTGTGCGTGACGTGGTGTTTGACCATGCCGGCCCCGGCCATGGTGAACCCGGTGAACACTCCGATCGCGTAGAGCGCCACCAGTCCGCTCACCTGGGCCTCGGTGGCCAACAATAAGGCGATGGCGACGATGGACAGCACGATGATGCCGTTGGAGAACGAGAGGCGGTGCCCTCGTCGCGTGAGCTGGCGGGGGAGGAACGAGTCCCCGGCCACGAAGCTGGCCAGGAACGGGAAGCCGTTGAAGCTGGTGTTCCCCCCGGTGTAGAGGATCAACACGGTGGCCGCCTGGACCACATAGAAGAGCGCGTGGCCGACCGGGCCGGTGCCCAGCACGTAGCGGACCTCCTGGGAGACCACGGTCGGCGTGCCCAGGGCGTACGGCACGGCATGGGTCCATTTGGCGATCAGGGTGACGCCCAGCACGAGGAATGCCAGCACCGAGCTCATGACCACGAGGGTGATCCGGGCGTTGTGCGATTCGGGCCGTTTGAAACTGCTCACGCCGTTGGAGATGGCCTCGAGCCCGGTGAGCGACGAGCCGCCGTTGGCGAAGGACCGCAGTAAGAAGATGAAGGCCAGCCCCATCAACCACCCGCTCCCGGGATGGCCGACTGAATATCCGAGCACGTGATCGGGGGGCAGCGGGTGGGGGTGCAGGTCGCCCAGCATCTCCTTCACGTAGCCGATGATCACGATGGTCCCGAGACTGAAAATGAAGAAGTAGGTGGGGAAGGCGAAGAGCCTCCCGGCTTCGCGGATCCCGCGCAGGTTCCCGTAGAGCAACAAGAGCACCACCCCGACCGAGATGGCCACGGTGGCCGTCACGTTGGCCAGGGCGGGAAAGGCGCTCGTGAGGGCGGCCGTGCCCGCCGCGGTCTGCACGGCGACGGTCACCGTGTAGTCGATGAGGAGGGCGACGGCGGCGACCTGGGCCACCTTGGGCCCGAAGTTGTCCCGCGCCACCACGTAGGAGCCCCCGGCCTTGGTGTACAGCTGGATCACTTCTAGATACGAGAGGGTGACAAAGAACAGGACCCCCAAGATGGCGAAGGTGATGGGGACCACCAGGGTGAAGGCGGCCAGGCCGACATAGGGCACCAACTGGGTGAGCATCTCCTCGGTCCCGTAGGCCGACGAGGAGATGCAGTCCGGCGCCAACACACCGAGCGCGCTCGGCCGGCCCAGGCGTTCCGAACTCAGCTGCTCGGTCACGAGCGGGGGACCGAGGAGCTTGTTCTTCAACCGGTAGCGGAAGGTCTCGGGGAAGGCCGCGGCGGCGTCGGCGGGGAGGATGAGGGGCGGACGGGGGGCGGGCCGGTCACCTTGGCGCCGGGCGCTCGGGCCGGCCGCGGCGGGCACCGGTGGGGTGGGGGATCCCGAGACCGCCGCCGGGCCCGGGACCCGGTCCGTCTCTGTGCCACCGTCTTGGGGATCCACCGCCCCAAAGTAAAGCCGACCTTGCCGGCCGCCGGTTTCCGTTTCTTTACAGCCAGGGCCGGGCCGTGTTGGATGTCGTGGTGCATGTGATCGTGGTGGGGTGCGGCCGGGTGGGCTCGGGCCTGGCCAAAGCCCTCACCGCAGAGGGCCATACCGTGGCCATCATCGACCGCTCCCCCCGGGCCTTCCGACGGCTACCCCAGGACTGGCAGGGCGAGCGGGTGGTGGGTTCGGGATTCGACCGCGACGACCTCGAGCGGGCCGGCGCTATCGGGGCCGACGCCCTGGCCGCAGTCACGAGCGGGGACAACACCAACATCTTGACCGTGCGTATCGCGCGGGAGAACTACGGGATCCCCCGGGTGGTGGCCCGCATCTATGACCCCCGACGGGCCGAGATCTACCAGCGCCTCGGCATCCCGACCGTGGCCACAGTGACGTGGACGATCGACCAGGTCCGTCGCCGCCTGCTCGACGTGCCCGCTCCCAACTGGTCGGACCCGACCGGGACGCTGGTCCTCGTCGACCGTTTGCTCCCCGAGCGCTGGGCCGGGCGGCGACTGGCCGAGATCGAAGACGCCGGCCAGATCGTCCTCGTGGCGGTCACCCGCTCCGGCGAGCCTCGGCTCGACGCCCGGGAGCTGGTGGGCCAAGAAGGCGACGTCCTGCATTTGGCCATGACCAAGGACGCCCTCGCGCGTTTGGAGCGCCAACAGAGCGATGATCCCTCTGCGGGATTGGCCCAAGAAAAAGAACGCAACAGCAAAGGGCCCGCCACATGAGAGTCGCCATCGCCGGGGCGGGCAGCGTCGGGACGGCCATCGCCCGGGACCTGCACGCTGCCGGTCACGACGTGCTGGTGATCGAACAAGACCCTGAACTTGTCGAGCGGCGCCGCAGTGAGCTGGACGTCACCTGGGTGGCCGCCGACGCCTGCGAGGTGTCCTCCCTCGACTCGGCCGGACTCGCCACCGTCGATGTCGTCGTCGCGGCGACCGGAGACGACGAAGACAACCTGGTGATCTCGCTTCTCGCGAAGCAAGAGTTCGCCGTTCCCCGGGTAGTGGCCCGCGTCAACAACTCGAAGAACCAATGGCTGTTCACCGAGAGCTGGGGCGTTGACGTGTCGGTGTCCACTCCCCAGTTGCTCACCGCGTTGGTCGAAGAAGCGGTTTCGGTCGGATCGCTCGTTCGGCTCCTGCAGTTCCAAGGCGGGATGGCGCACCTCGTGGAGATCACCCTGGCCGAGGACTCGCCCGCGGGGGCAACCGCCATCGCCGATCTCGGTATTCCCCGCGAGGCCACCGTCGTCGCCGTCGTGCGCGACGACCGGCTTGTCGTCCCCCGGGGCGACACCGTGCTCCAGATCGGTGACGAGGTGTTGCTGCTGGTGACCGCAGACGCCGAGGACGCCATCCAAACGCTGTTCGTCGGAAGCTGAGGCCGAAGACTTCCCTGCACGCGCCGTTCGCGCGACGTTCGCGTGGCGTCTTCATGCGCTGAGCCCATGCGCGTGATAATGCGGGCAAAGCCCGTAGCATGGTTGAGGTGAGAGCGGCATTCTTCGATCTCGACAAGACGGTCATCGCCAAGGCATCGATCGCCGCGTTCGGTGGCCCGTTCCGACGCGGCGGGTTGATCAGCCGCCGCGTCGTGCTGCGCGCCGTCATCGGTCAGCTCATCTTCTTGCAATTCGGAGCCGACGAACAGCGCCTGGCCCGCATCCGCGAATCGATGCTGGCGCTCACGAAAGGCTGGGAGCGCGACCGGGTGCGCGACATCGTGCGCGAGACCTTGCTCGAGACCATCGAGCCCCTGATCTACGCCGAAGCGCTCGAGCTGATGGAGGCCCACCGGGTCAAGGGCGACCGGGTCTTTTTGGTGTCCGCGTCACCAGAAGAGATCGTCGGTCCCTTGTCCGAGCTACTCGGTGTCGACGGCGCGATCTGTTCGCTCGCCGAGGTCGACGAGGAGGGCCGGTACACCGGCAAGATGGCCTTCTACGCGTACGGGCCCTCCAAGGCCGAGGCGATGGTCGAGTTGGCCGAGCGGACCGGCATCGACCTTTCGGACTCGTGGGCCTACTCGGACTCGGGCACCGATCTGCCGATGCTCGAAGCGGTCGGCCATCCCGTCGCCGTCAACCCCGACCGGCCACTGGCCAAGGCGGCCCGAGAGCGCGATTGGGAGATCCGGCAGTTCACCAAGCCGGTGCGGCTGCGGGACCGGATGACCGTCCGCACCCCGGTGATCACGACAAGCGTGGCCCTGGCCGCCGTGGCGGTTGTACTGGTCGTGCACGGTCGGCGCGGGCGCGCCGCATCGAGGGCAAGAGCCCGCAGGACACCCGGCCCGAGATTGGCGGTGCACTCCGCCGCGTGAGTCGTCCGCGTGCGCTCAGGCGGCGCGCAGCCGCTTGGCGGCGACGACACCCAGGGTGATCAGCAAGGCGAGGATCAGAAGCTTCTTCATAGAAGCGATGCTACCCGGACGACCGAGGCCTGTCTCCCGGGCCTGCTCAGACGGTCAGCAGGTCGCGAGCGCCGGTGTCAGAAGACGGGTGCCGCAGCTTGGACATGGCCCGGGCCTCGATCTGGCGGATCCGCTCCCGGGTGAGGTTGAAGTGCTCGCCCACCTCTTCGAGGGTCCGCGGCTCGCCCCGGTCGAGACCGAAACGGAGGCGGAGGATCTCCCGCTCCCGCTCGTCGAGCGGCGAGAGCAGCCGGCCGATCTCGTCGGGCAACAGCGAGACGGCGGCCACCTCGAAGGGTGACTCGGCCGAGCGGTCTTCGACGACATCGCCGAGCTCGGCGTCCCCGTCCTCTCGGAGGGGCTCGGAGAGCGACAGGGGCTCGGCCCGGAAGCGCAACGCTTCGACCAGTTTGTCCTCGGGCATCTCCACTTCGATACCGAGCTCGACGAGTGTGGCCGGGCGACCGAGCTTCAGCTCAAGGCGGGCCTGGGCCTTTTGCACCCGGGCCAGCGTGTCGCCGGCGTGCACCGGGAGGCGGATGGTGCGCCCGGTGTTGGCGATGCCGCGGGTGATGGCTTGGCGGATCCACCAGGTGGCNNAACTTCTCGACGGCGTGCATCAATCCGAGGTTGCCCTCCTGGATCAGGTCGAGCAGCGGGAGGCCCGACGCCTGGTACTTCTTGGCGATGGAGACGACCAGGCGGAGGTTCGACTGGACGAAGGTCTGCTGGGCCTGCTCGCCGTCCATGACGGCCCGGCGGAGCTCCCGCTTTTTGGCTGCGGTCAGACCCTTGGGGGCCTTGAGCATCTCGATGTCGGCGTCGCGGCCGCCCTCGATGGCCTGGGCGAGACGGACCTCGTCATCCTTGGTCAAAAGCGGGTACTGGCCGATGTCGGTCAGATACAGACGGACGAGGTCCTCGTCATCTCGCTCGATGCGTTCTTTCGCCAAGAGTCAGCCGAACCTTCCGTAGTAGCGTCGACATCGTCGACGGTGCATGTGCTCGGGTGCGTGGTCACCTCACCCGGACCGGTCGGTTCCGTCCATCCTGGGCAAATGCACACAGCCGGTGTGAATACATTCTACAGGGCGCGTCAAGAGACCGGGTCCAGGCACGAGAACCGGTGCCTGACCGGCGATCAGGATCGGCGGTCGGACCGGCCAAACCCCCCGGTGCCCCTCGCTATTGGTTGGGCCAGGGGACCAGGCCCTCGCCCACCCCGCTGTTGACGACCACCGACTCGAGGCGCTCGCAGGCCTCGAGTTGGGCGGCGTCCCCGAGCGCCCCGGCGGCCTTGGCCACAAGCGCCGTCCCGGTCGCTGCCGCCGCCCGCTCGTCGGCCAGCACCAGTTTGAGAACCCGCATGGCCGGCGCGTCGGCGACCGGCCGGGCCCGACCCAGGTGCCGCTCATACGTGGTGACGAGTCGCGGCAGGACCACCCGGCTGAGCACGCCAAGACGGACGACCGGCGATGCGAAGGAGGGACCGGCGAGCGCGTCGAACAGCGGACCGACGGCCGGGCCGACCGGGACGGTCAGCTCGTCAGGATTCACCCAGTCGAGGACGGGCAGGCGGTCAAAGAAGAGCTCGGCGTGCCAGGCGTGCTCGGCACTCACCTCGTCGAGATGGATCTGGATCTCGGGGATCTCGGGCTCGGCGGCCCAGGCGCCGGTGAGCTCGAAGATGCGCTGCTCGATCCACCGGTACCCTCCGTAGAGTTCGGCCGAGCGGACCAAACTCAGCGCGCCGCCCTCATCCACCGGGGCCGGCCCTGGTGACCGGCGCCGCAGTCGTCGGTCCGCCCGCCACCGGTGCAGCCCGGTAGCAGTTGGTGATCGGCATGCGGCGATCCTTGCCGAACGCCTTGGTGGTGATGCGCACGCCGGGGGGCATCTGGCGTCGCTTGTACTCGGCCCCGTCGACCAGGGCCACCACCCGTTCGACGATGGTCGGGTCGAAGCCGTCGGCCACCAGCTCTCCCGCCGTGCGGTCGTGCTCGACGTAGGCCTCGAGCACCGGATCAAGCAGTTCGTACGGGGGGAGCGACTGATCGTCGCGCTGGTCTGGACGCAGCTCGGCCGACGGCGGCTTGTCGAGGACCGCCGCGGGGATGGGGGGAGGCTGCCCGCACGACTCGGCCCGGGCGTTGCGGTACCGGCACAGTTGGTAGACGAGGGTCTTGGGGATGTCTTTGATGACGGCGAAGCCGCCGGCCGAGTCGCCGTACAGGGTCGAATAGCCGGTCGCCATCTCGCTCTTGTTGCCGGTGGTGAGCACGATGTATCCCTTGGCGTTGGACACGGCCATCAGCAACACGCCGCGCAGGCGCGACTGGAGGTTCTCGTCGGTGAGACCGACGGGGGGGCCGTCGAGCACCGGGGTGAGCATCGCGGCCATCGCGACGTGGGCTTGCTCGATGGCAACGACGTGCAGGTCGATGCCCAACCGCTCGGCCAGCAGCTCGGCGTCGGTGCGCGAACCCTCGCTCGAGTAGCGAGATGGCATCGAGAGCGCGTGCACATGACCGGGCTCCAACGCGTCGGCGGCGATGACCGTCACGAGCGACGAGTCGATCCCACCGGAGAGACCGACGATCGCATCACGAAAGCCGTTCTTGGCCAAGTAATCCCGGGTGCCGAGCACCAGCGCGGCGTAGACCTCGGCCTCTGGGGCCAGGGGCTCGTTGACCACGCCGTGGCGCTGCGGGCCCGCGCTGCGGGTGGTCGAACTGATGGCGATGACCGGGGCCGTCGCGGCGGGGGTCGCGGGGACCTCGAGGTCGACGATCACGAGATCCTCTTCGAACTGGCGGCCGGCCGCCACCAGTGCACCGGCGGGCGTCACGACCAGACTGGCCCCGTCGAAGACCAGCTCGTCTTGACCTCCGACCTGGTTCACGTAGACGACCGTGGACCCCGCGTCGGCGGCCCGGGCCCCGAGCATGGCCAGGCGCTCTGCCCGCCGGTTCTTCGAATACGGCGAGGCGTTGAGGTTCACCACCAGCGCGGCGCCGGCCCGCCCGAGTGCGGGCACGGGTCCGTCTGGGAACCAGATGTCTTCGCAAATCGACACCCCGATCAGTGCGCCGGCCACGCCGTACAGCGTCGCCGGCTCGTTCCCCGGGGTGAACCACCGCTCCTCGTCGAACACGCCGTAGTTGGGGAGCAGGCGCTTGTGGTACACCCCGACCACCTGGCCGGCGGCACAGACAGCCGCCGCGTTGGCCAGGCGCGTCGCTCCGTGCCGGCCCGCCGCGAAGGGGGTTCCCTCCCCGGGCACGAGCGTCCCCTCACCCCGAGTGGCCCGATCCTCGGCGGTGACCGCCCCCGGCGCGATCGGGTCGACGAACCCCACGACGGCCACGCAGTCGGCGGTGGCGGCCGCCACCTTGTGCAGGGCGGCGACGTTGTCTGCCACGAAGCCCGGTTTCAACAAAAGGTCTTCGGGGGGGTACCCGGTGACGGCGAGTTCGGGGAACGCACAGAGGTCGGCCCCGGCAGCATCCGCCGCCCGCAGCGAGGCGAGGATCTTCTCGACGTTCCCCTCGAGGTCACCGACAACGGTGTTGAGTTGCGCGGCGGCCAAGCGCACGAGCGACATCGCTTGAGCCTACCGGCGCCCCCGGGCCGGTCGTCTCGTGGACATATCGACTCCCCGGGGGCCGATCCGATCGCCCACACCCACCCGAGGTCGGGCGCGCCCGGCCGGGGCGACAACGCCGCGGCGAGCGAGTGTGACCCGGGGCTATGTCGGGGACCGCCCGAGAACCGCCCGTGCCCCGGCCCCAGTCCGAACCGCCACTCGGTCGGGCCAAATGGCGGGCTAAATGTCGTAGTAGAGGCTGAACTCGTAGGGGTGGGGACGCAGACGCACGGCGTCGGCCTCCTCCAGGCGCTTGTAGTCGATCCAGGTCTCCAACAGGTCGTCGGTGAATACCCCGCCGGCCCGCAAGAAGTCGTTGTCGGCCTCCAGCGCGTCCATCGCCTCTTCCAAAGAACCCGGCGTGTGCGGGATGTTGGCCAGCTCCTCGGCCGGGAGGTCGAACAGGTCCACTTCGAGCGGGGCGGGCGGCTCGATCTGGTTTTGGACACCGTCGAGGCCGGCCAACAGCATGGCGGGGAACGCCAGGTACGGGTTCGACGAGGCGTCGGGGCACCGGAACTCGATCCGCTTGGCCTTCGGACTCTGCGAGTACAGCGGGATACGGCAGGCGGCCGAGCGGTTGCGCTGGGAATACACCAGGTTGACCGGCGCCTCGTAGCCCGGCACCAGCCGCTTGTACGAGTTGGTGGTCGGGGCGCCGAACGCCAGCACCGCCCGAGCGTGCTTGAGCAACCCACCCACGTACCAGCGCCCGATGTCCGACAGGCCGCCGTAGCCGTCCCCGAAGAAGAGCGGCTCACCTCCCTTCCAAAGGGACTGGTGACAGTGCATGCCCGAGCCGTTCTCTTGAAAGAGCGGCTTGGGCATGAAGGTGGCGGTGTATCCCGCGGCGATGGCCACGTTCTTCACGACGTACTTGTAGAGCATGAGCTTGTCGGCCATCACGAGCAAGGAGTCGAACCGCATGTCCATCTCGGCCTGGCCGCCGGTCGCCACCTCGTGGTGCTGGACCTCGATCTCTACCCCCAGGCGCTCGAGGGTCAGGATCATCTCGGAGCGCAGGTCCTGGAACTTGTCGTTCGGTGGGACCGGGAAGTACCCCTCTTGGGGGCGCAGCTTGTAGCCCAGGTTGGGCATCTCCTCGCTGTCGGTGTTCCAGTGGCCCTCCACCGAATCCACCCGGTAACCCGAGTAGTTGACCCCGGTTCCGTATTGCACGTCGTCGAAGATGAAGAACTCGGCCTCGGGTCCGAAATACGCGGTGTCGGCGATGCCCGTCGACACCAGGTACTGCTCGGCCTTGCGGGCGATGTGGCGCGGGTCGCGCGAGTACGGCTCGTGGGTGACCGGGTCGTGGACGAAGCAGTTGATGTTCAGCGTCTTGTGCTGGCGGAACGGGTCGATCACCGCCGTGTTGGGATCGGGCAGCAGGATCATGTCGGACTCTTGGATCTGCTGGAAGCCCCGGATGGACGATCCATCGAAGCCGAAACCCTCGGTGAAGCGGTCCTCGGACAGCTCGTGGGTGGGCACCGAGAAGTGCTGGGTCATCCCCGGGAGGTCGCTGAAGCGGACGTCGACGATCTCGATCGCCTCGTCTTTGCAGAGACGGAGCACTTCGGCCGGTGTGCGCTGTTGCATCAAATGTCCCTCCGCGTCAGCTGCGGCCGTCCCGCAGACGCTCCTACTCTGCTGGCCACCAGGCCCGGTGACAAGCGCGCCACGCTGTGAGCCCGTGCGTGGCCCGTGCCTGTTCACCGGGCATTCACAATCGGGAAACGGCGGTGAAACCCGTCGCGACAAGTCTGGGGACGAGCCAGCGGGCGGCTACCATGCGTCGCCATTCAAGAGCCGAGCCGGACCGAACAGCGGAGGAACCACGTGGCCTACCAGGCGGAGTACATCTGGATCGACGGGACCGAGCCGTCCCCGCTCATCCGGAGCAAGACCAAGGTCGTCCCGGACAGAAAAGAACCCGGGATCTGGGGCTTCGACGGGTCGAGCACCAACCAGGCGACCGGTGACAACTCGGACTGCGTGCTCAGCCCCGTGTGGACCTGCCCGGACCCCCTGCGGGGTCCCGACGACAAGCTCGTCATGTGTGAGGTGCTCAACACCGACTTCACGCCGCACTCGACCAACACCCGGGCGGCCTGCGCGGCGGTGGCCGACAAGTACGCCGCCCACGAGCCGATGTTCGGCCTCGAACAGGAGTACACCTTCCTCCAAGACGGACGCCCCCTGGGCTGGCCCGTCAGCGGCTACCCGGCTCCCCAGGGCCCGTACTACTGCGGGGTGGGCGGGGACAAGATGCCCGGCCGCGAGATTGTCGAGAAGCACACCGCGGCCTGCATCAAGGCGGGAATCGGGATCGAAGGCACCAACGCCGAGGTGATGATGGGCCAATGGGAGTTCCAGATCGGGATCCTCCCGCCGCCCCTCGTCGGTGACCAGCTGTGGGTGGCCCGGTGGCTGCTCTTCCGCATCGCCGAGGACTTCGGGGTCTACGCCACCCTTGAGCCCAAGCCGATCCTCGGGGACTGGAACGGGGCGGGCTGCCACACCAACTTCTCGACCAAAGAGATGCGGGCCGACGGCGGCTGGGACGCCATCATCGAGGGCTGCGAGGCCTTGGGCCAGAACATCAACGAGCACGTCGAGAATTACGGCATCGGGATCGAGCTCCGGCTCACCGGGGCCCATGAGACCCAGCACTACTCGAAGTTCAGCTACGGCACGTCGGACCGCGGCGCATCGATCCGGATCCCGTGGATCGTGGCCAAGGACAAAAAGGGCTACCTCGAGGACCGGCGCCCGAATGCCAACATGGACCCCTACGTGGTGAGCAGGCTGCTCGTGAACACAGTCTGCGGAGCCCAAGAGGGCGACCGCTAGCAGCGCAGCGGGCAGCCCGGGGACGGGCCTCGATGGTGCGCACGGAGCCGGGCCGAGGGCCCGGCTCCGTGCTGTCGTCACCCCGGTGTCCGGCGCCCCCGTTGGGCCCGTGCCGAAAGGGATGCGACAATGTACGGCGTGCAGAGCCAGCGGGACTACGTGCTGCGGACGGTGGAGGAGCGGGGCATCCGTTTCGTCCAACTCTGGTTCACCGACGTGCTCGGGACCCCCAAAGCCTTCAACATCACACCGGCCGAGCTGGAAAACGCCCTCGACGAAGGCATGACCTTCGACGGGTCGGCCATCGACGGTTTCAGCCGGGTCCAAGAGGCCGACGTGCTGGCCCGGCCCGATCTGAAGACCTTCCAACTCCTCCCCTGGCACGGTGAGGGCGAGAGTGTGGCCCGGGTCTTCTGCGACATCTTCAACCTCGACGGGACCGCGTTCGAGGGGTGCCCCCGCCACGCGTTGCGACGGACCCTCGACCGGGCACGCGAAGCCGGCTACAACTTCTTCGCCTCACCCGAGGTGGAGTACTTCTACTTCGCCGACGCCGACCCCCGGCACCCGCCAGAAGTACTCGACACGGGCTCGTACTTCGACCTCACCGTGGCCGACCGCTCGAGCGACCTGCGACGCCGCACGGTGCTGATGCTCGAGGAGATGGGGATCCCCGTCGAGCACTCCCAGCACGAAGACGCCCCGAGCCAGCACGAGATCGACCTGCGCTACACCGACGCTCTGACGATGGCCGACACCGTGATGACGGTGCGGCTGGTGGTCAAGGAGATGGCCCAACAAAAAGGGGCGTACGCGAGCTTCATGCCCAAGCCCTTGGCCGGGGTCCAAGGTTCGGGCATGCACACCCACCTCTCGCTGTGGCAGGGCGAGCGAAACGCCTTCGTCGACCCCGACGACCCCTACGGGCTGTCGACCGTGGCCCACCAGTTCATCGCCGGGCTGATCCGTCACGCCCCCGAGATCACCGCGGTGACCAACCAGTGGGTCAACTCCTACAAGCGACTGGTAAGCGGCTACGAAGCGCCGATCCATATCAGCTGGGCCCGCAACAACCGCTCGGCCCTCGTGCGGGTCCCCGTGGTCAAGCACGCCAAGGTCGACTCAACCCGTCTCGAGTACCGGGCGCCCGACAGCGCCTGCAACCCCTACCTGGCCTTCGCGGTGATACTCGCCGCCGGACTGCGCGGCATCGAAGAGCGCTACGAACTACCCCCCGAGGCCGACGCCAACCTGTTCGCCCTGTCCCCCCACGAGCTGGCGGCCAAGGGCATCGGGACCCTCCCGAGCAGCCTCAACGACGCGGTCGACCAGATGGAGCGGTCGAAGCTCCTGGCCGACACCCTCGGCGAGCACGTCTTCGAGTGGTTCATCCGCAACAAGCGGGCCGAGTGGACCGAGTACAAGTCCGAAGTCACCCAGTTCGAGCTCGACCGCTACCTCCCGACCCTGTGAGATGCGGGCCGACGTCGTGAGACCGGGTCCGGCTCGGGCCGATGGCTCGGCGCCGGACTGAGGACCACGGGTCACCACACACCATGGAACCGCTGCTCTGTTTTCCCGACCCGCTGCCCGCGGCCCTTACTGTCGCGCTGCGCGAGGCGGGCCACACCCTGTGCGCGGTGGCGCGCCCCGAGATGGTGGACGCGGCCGAGCAGGCGTCGACCAAGGACGGGTGGGGCGGTGCGGTGGTGAGCACCGTCGAGGATCCCTCCGAGGCGATGGCACTGTGTCGCCATGTCCGACGCCGCGAGGTGCCGGTCGCTCCGTTGCTCCTCGTGGTCGCCCCCCACCAGATCGGCGATCTGGCCCTGCGAGACGAGTTGTTCGACGACTTCTGCGTCCTGGCAACCGGAGCGGGCGAGATCGCCGCCCGCCTCGAGCACCTGCTCTGGCGGGCCGGTCAGGGTTTGCGCCCCGACATCATCGAGTACGGCCCGCTGGCCCTCAACCTCGAGACCTATCAGGCCGCGGTGGCCGGGCGGGTGCTCGACCTGACCTACATGGAGTACGAGCTCTTGCGGTTCCTGGCCGCCCACCCGGGCAAGGTCTTCACCCGTGAGACCTTGCTCAGCCGGGTCTGGGGCTACGAGTACTACGGGGGAGCGCGGACCGTCGACGTCCACGTGCGGCGGCTCCGGGCCAAGCTCGGAGAAGAGCATGCCCACTTGATCCAGACCGTGCGCTCGGTCGGCTACCGCTTCGGTCAGGTCGGCTGGTTGCCGGCCAGCACCTAGCGCCCGGCCGAGCGAACGGGCATTCAGGCGCCGGGGGCCTCGGGGTCCGACGACTCGACCCATCGTCGGCTCACGTGGGCCCACGCCTCCACCTCGATGAGCGCCCCGAGCGGGAGTGCGACGACCCCGACGGCCGACCGGGTCGGCCGGTTCGAACCGAACAGTTCGACCCAGACCTCGTTGACGACGGCGAAGTCGTTCATGTCCACCAAAAACAGCGTGGTCTTTTTGACGTCGGCCAACGTGGCCCCCTCGCCGGCCAGGACCTCAGCCAGGTTGGCCATCGCCTGTCGCAGCTCCGCCAGCGTCCCACCGTCGACGATCTTCGGTCCGTCCGCGCTCGGGGCCACCCCGATCTGGCCCGAGGTGATGACCCACTCCCCCACCCGCACCACCGGCGAGTAGGGACCGACTGCGGGGCTCACGGTGCACTCCGGGCGCTCGGAGGGGAGCGTCGGCCCCGTTGGGTCGGCCAGTCCTGACCGAGTCCGCCGGCCAGCCAGGCCGCCGCCGCGGTGGCGGCGAAGACCGCATCCGAGCCGTTGACCGGCCATTTGTCCGATGCCTGCATCGCCACCTCCACGCTCGGAGTGTCCCGCGCCGCCAAGATCCCGAAGGATCGAATCGTCAGATCATGCACCTCCCCGGCCTCGTCCACCGCAATCCCCTCGCTCCACACCCACCCGAGGGCCTGGTGGACCGCCCCCAGGCAGTAAGAACGCAGCGTCACCGCGTCGAGGATCTCCCCGGCGAAGACCTCGACGCGCACCGCCCCGTCGGCGGCCACGCGGGCCCGGGCCCGGCCCCCCGAGGGCCCGGTCACCTCGATCGGGGTGTCGGGGCCGCCCCGCCCCTCGGCTCGGGCCCCAAGCACGGCCAGCAACACCGTCGCTTCGACCCAGCCCGCTCCCCGCAGATCCGAAGAGACCGGGGGCCCGGCCACGTCGACCGGTTCGACAACGAGGCCGGGAGCGACGGCGGCCACCCGGGCACGAAAGACGTCGAGGCCAAAGGTCTGCTCGGTGCGGGCGACCCGCAGGACACCCGAGCCGTCGGCACGGACCCCCGCGGCGATCGGCGGGCGCTTGGGCCCGTGGCGCACCGCATGCTCGCGCGAGAACAACACCCGGACCGCCCGGCCGTGCTCGTCGGCGAGGCGGCGGGCGAGCGGACCCACCGCAGACCGCCGCTTTCCCCCGAACGCCCCACCGTTGGCCAAGGCACTGGCCGGTCGTCCCCCGGGGCCGCACCAGCTGGCGTCCGGTTCGAGATAGGCGGGCTCGACCCACGTCGTGCGCAGCGTGAGCGCCCACTCGCCTTCGGGGACGGCCAGGGGATGACGCAGCGCGACGGTGCTGTTGCGGCCCTGCACCTTGGCCGAGCGCGCCCGGGCCTCGGCCAAGGTGGGGGCGACCACCGGGCTGCCGTCGGACCCGGGCACCGCCACCAGGGCGTCGGGCGGCGCGGTGTCGTCGGCGAATCCGCCCCGCCCGAGCACGGTGGGTGGGCCCGAGGACTGAAACGCCGGACCTTCGAGCGCCGCCCGCCAGGCGGCGAGCAGCGGGTCCCGGGCCGGAGCGGGGGCGGGGACCGGCGCCGACCCGAGGGCCGAACAGGCCGCTTCGACGATGCTGTGCCAGCCGGTGCACCGGCACAGATGGGCGAGCAGGGCCGAGCGCACCGCGGTCTCGTCGGGGTCTCCTCGCCGATCGGCCAGGGCGGCCAGGCGCACGAGGATGCCCGGCGTGCAGAACCCGCATTGGCTGGCGCCGTTGTCGACGAACGCCTCGACCAGTCGGTCGCGCAGCGCCGGGTCGAGGCCGTCAACGGTGGTCACCGAGCGCCCGGCGACCCGGCGGGCCGGGGTCACACACGACACCCGAGGAGCACCGTCGACCAGCACGGTGCAGCACCCGCATTGGCCCTGGGGACTGCAGCCGTCTTTGGGGGACCGACACCCCAGCTGCTCGCGCAGCGCGTCGAGAAGCGAGCCCGAATCGTCGGTCACCGAGACCTCGGTGCCGTCGAGCTCGAACGTGATCACGGTCGGCGCGGCCGGGCCGGGGGTACCGCGGACTCTTCGTGCCCGCGGGGCCCGCGGGGCCCGCTGGTCAGCTGAACGAGGAACCGCAGCCGCAGGTGCGCTGGGCGTTGGGGTTGGTGATATGGAACCCCGCCCCCTGGAGGCCGTCGCTGTAGTCGAGGCTCGAGCCGGCCAAAAGCTCCGCGCTGGCCGAGTCCACCACCACCCGGACGTGGTCTGCGACCTGGCGCACCAGGTCGTCGTCGTTGACCTCGGAATCGAAGAACATCTCGTAGCTGTAGCCGCTGCATCCGCCGGGCTTGACCGCCACCCGGAGGGCCAATTCCTCGCCCTCTTCTTGGGCCAACAGTTCCGCCACCTTGGCGGACGCAACGTCGGTGAGGGTGACCGGGTCGGGCTTCTTGCCGATGCTGACCGAAGTCGCCGTCGTGGTCACGGTGGGCCTCCTATCGGGCCCCGGATCGATCCGATGCCCTGCTCGTCGGGTGGCGGCGCCCGAAGTCGGGTACCTCGCTCCATCGTATCGGGAACCCGGAGGCCAGCACACGCCCCGGGCGCCGGACGGGTTCTGGGCCCCCTCCAGGTAGAATTCCCCTCGTGGCTGCCCCGACGAACGATGCGGGCGAAACCCGGGCCCCGGTGCCCCCCACCCCCGATGAGGTGCGCCAGGCGCTGCGGGCGGTCATCGACCCCGAGCTCGGGGACAACATCGTGGATCTGGGCATGGTGCGATCGGTGGCCGTGGCGGACGACGGCACCGTGGCCGTGGCCGTCGCCCTGACCATCGCCGGGTGTCCGCTGCGGAGCCAGATCGAGCGGGACGTCCGGGGCCGCATCGCCGGCATGGACGCGGTGGCGGCCGTCGACCTCACCATTGCGGAGATGGACGCCACCGAGAAGGCGGCGGTGATGTCCCGGGCCCGCTGGAAGGCCCGGGAGGGTGCCCCGGACACCGCGGTGCCCGCCGACACCCGGGTCCTGGCGGTCGCCTCGGGCAAGGGCGGGGTCGGCAAGTCCTCGGTCACGGTCAACCTGGCGGTGGCCCTGGCCCGGCGCGGCCTGAGCGTCGGGGTGCTCGACGCGGATGTCTGGGGCTTCTCCGTCCCCCGACTCCTCGGGATGGAGGGCGAGATCGAGGCCCGCGGCGGCAAGATGGTGCCCCTTGAACTGCCGGTCGGCGACGGTGTCTTGCGGGTGCTGTCGATGGGGTTCTTGGCCGACGAGGACCGCGCCATCATGTGGCGCGGCCTGGTGCTCAACCGCGCCGTCCAGCAGTTCCTCCAAGACGCCCATTGGGGGGACGTCCAGTACCTCCTGATCGATCTGCCCCCGGGCACCGGCGATGTCCAAATGGGCCTCGCCCGGATGTTGCCGCGCACCGAGATGCTGGTCGTCACCACGCCGCCGGTCGCCGCCCAGCAGGTCGCCAGCCGGGCGGCCGACATGGCCCGGCGGGGCTACCTGCGGGTGGCCGGGGTCATCGAGAACATGAGCGATTTCACCTGCGAGCACGGGACGACCTATGCGCTGTTCGGTTCGGGGGGCGGCCAGCGCTTGGCGACGAGCCTCGGCGTCCCTTTGGTGGGGACCATTCCCATGCACCCGGACTTCTCGGCCGGCGGGGACGCCGGCGAGCCCGTGGCCCTGGGCGGCGGCGAGCTGGCCGCTGTCTTCGCCGAGATGGCCCGCCGGGTCGCAGAAGAGCTGGCCCCGGTGATCGAGACCTCGGGCTGCACCGCCCGCCTGCTCGACCAGGTGGAACGGGCGGTGGCCGCGGCCGAAGGTTGAGCGACCACGCCCGGTGGCCCATGCCCCGGACCGCCGTGGCCCGCTGCGCTCAGGGCGCGGTCGTCGACGTCGGTTCGAAGAACGCGAAGAGGTCGTCGGGACCCGCCGGGTCACGGACCGCCCGCCCGTCGGCCACCAGCTTGCGCAGGTGGGCCCAGAGTGAAAACCGGGCGACCGGCACGAGGGGCAGGGCAACATCGGCGTAGACCGAGCTGACAAGAGCATCGACGGTTGCCCGACCCGAGCGGACCAGGGCGCTCGCCACGGCGCGCTCGCGCTCGAGGCGGTGGGTGACGATCCCGTCGATGACCCGGGCTGGGTCATCGATGAGCCGGCCATGCCCCGGGGCGATCGCCGCGATGGGCGGATCGGTGGTCAACAGCAGGTCGAGACTGTCGAGGTACTGGCCCATGTCGCCGTCGGGCGGGCGGATCACGACGGTCGAGCCGTCCATGACGTGGTCCCCGGACAACAAGATCGCCGGGCCCTCGAGCAGCCAACAGAGGTGGTCGCCGGCGTGGCCCGGAGTGTGGACGGCCCGCAACGAGTACGACGGCCCCAACACCACGGTGCCGTCGGTGGCGGTCGTGTCGGGGACGAAGCCGTCTCGCGCCTCGAAGCCGATCACCTCGGCCCCGGTCCTCTCGGCCAGGCCGGCCGCACCGGGGGCGTGGTCCGGGTGGGTGTGGGTCACGAGCACCCGGGTGATGGTGGCGCCCGCCGCGGCGGCGACGATTGCATCGAGGTGTGCCGGGTTGTCGGGCCCGGGGTCGACGACCGCCAGTTCGCCCCGGCCGACAAGGTACGTGTTGGTGCCCGGCCCGGTCATGAGCCCCGGGTTGGGTGCGGTGAGGCGGTGCAGGGTCGGGGCGAGCTCGTCGGTGCGTCCGGGGACCGGGGCGGGCCCGGTCCCGCAGTCCGGGACGGCGACCGGCCCCGTTGTCACCCGGGCTCGGGTTCGGGATTGGCGGCCAGGGAAATGGCCCGCACCGCCTCGTTGAAATCACCGGGGTGCTCGGGCGCCTTTGCCGCGACGGCGCCGTCGTAGCCCGGATCACCCGGCAGCAGGATCCGCACCCCGTTGCCGTCGGCGACCACCCGGGGCTCGATCACCGGGATGCGCCCGGCGGCGGCGGCGGCGGCGAGGAGCTCCTCGCTCGTGGCGAAGCGGCCGATCGCCTTCAGGTTGCAGATGGTCGGGAAGATGAGTTCGATCTCCCCGTCGCGGTGTCGCCGCAGGGCCGTCCCGGGACGGATCCACTCCCAGGCGATGGTCTCTGCGGCGTCGTGAGCGGGCGTCTGGAAGGGCGGGGCGCCGGCGACGAAGAACCGGGTGTCATAACGGCGGGGGGCGCCCACCGGGGTGATCCAGTGGGCGAAGTAGTGGACCCGGTCCACGGCCAGGCGGAGACCCTCTTGCCGGCAGACGTCGAGAAAGCCCCGGGTCCCCGCATTGACGGCCCGGCGGTGCTCGACAAAGCGCGAGGCCTGGTCATCGTCGGACAACGAGAGCAGTGGGCCCTCGGTGCGCCCTTCGCCGTATGCGACGAGGACTCCCGCCTCTTCGAAGGATTCCCGCAGCACCGCCACCCAGTAGGCCAGGCCGCCCGAAGAAACACCGAGCAGCGCACTGGCCTCGGCGTCGCTGCGGCCGACGCACGCCGCCTCGGCGTCGGCCCCGCCGTCGGCCAGATCGACGCCGCCGCCGGGAAACACGTAGGCGCCACCGATGAAGTCCGAGTGCAGATTGCGCCGGACCATCAGCACCTCGAGCGGTGTGCTCGGATCGTCCACCCCGTCGCGCACCAACATCACCGTGGCGGCCGCCCGAACCTCGGGTGGCCCCGTACCGGGTGACTCTGCTGTGGGCGGCGCGGGGCTCGGGTCAGGCACACAGGGAGGCTACCTGGGCCCCTGGCGGGTCGATCGACCCGGACCTCACAACAACGTGGCGTCACACGTTGGGCTCCCGTGCGTCTGGACCAAGGTGGCGCGGGGACGCGTCTATGACCCTGGTCTACGCTGAGCGCTGCAGCTTCCCCGCAGCCCCGGGGTGCCTGGCAGAACCCCGTACCTGGAACTCGAGGACACATCACCCATGGCCGACGACAACGACGTGAAGCCATCCCGATCGGCGGCCGACAAGGAAAAGAGCCGCCAGCAGAGCCGGCCCATCTCGGGAAAAGAGGCAGCCAAGGGGGTGGCCGGCCAACCCGCTCGGGCCCAAAAGACGGCCGGGAAGCCGACCCAGGCAAAGGGAGGCCAACAAAAGGGCGCGTCGACCAAGGCCCGGCCGCAGAAGTCCGCCACAGGCACCGGAGCGGGTCGCAACGGGCAGAACCGCCGTTCGGCAACCACGTCGGGAAAAGGTGGCCAGCGCCCGGCCCGTCCAAAGGGCGCGGTCGCCAGCACCCGACCGCCGCGCCGCTCGCCGACCGCGCTGTTGACCTGGGGGGTCGTGGTCCTGGTCCTGATCGTCGTGATCGTCCTGGTCGTGGTCAAACTCACAAGTTCGTCTCCGACCGCGTCGGGCCCGACGGGTTTCGTCAAATCCACTCCGTCCGTCGTCTCCGACGTCACCAACATCCCGGCCTCGGTCTACAACGACGTGGGCATCACGTCTTCGGACGTGCCCGTCAGCCCGCCGACGATCGTGAAGGGACAACCGCCGCTGACCATCAACGGCCAGCCCGGCCTCTTCTACTTCGGGGCCGAGTACTGCCCCTACTGTGCCGCCGAGCGTTGGGCCATGATCGCGTCGATGTCCCGATTTGGGACGTGGACCAATCTCGGGGACATGGTCTCGTCACCCACCGACGTCTTCCCGAGCACTCAGACCTTCACCTTTGCCAAGGCGAAGTTCTCCAGTCCCTATCTCGCAGCCCAGACGGTCGAGTTCTACAGCAATCAGCCGACCGCGGCCGGCGGCTACACCTTGCTGCAACCGCTGACCAAGGCCCAGAGGGCGCTGGTCACCACCTACGACTCGACGAAGTACTTCCCCGGAACGCAGAGCGGCTCGTTCCCCTTCATCGATATCGGCAATAAGGCGCTCGTCGCCGGCGCCAGTTTTTCCCCGTCGATCCTCCAAGGGTTGAGTCGCACCCAGATCGCCTCGGCCCTGAACGATCCGAAAGACCCGGTGACCCAGGCCATCATTGCCACGTCGAACTACCTGTCGGCCGCCACCTGTAACACCAACGGAATGAAGCCGGCGTCGGTGTGCAACAGCAAGGGCGTGACCACCGCGGCCAAGAAGCTCGGCTTCAGCTGAGCGCCATGGCCGCCGACGAGGTCCGGCAACACAACCCGTCCGACGAGGAGTTCGACGAGGGGTCAGCACAGACCGACGACGAGTACGAGGAGTTGGCGCACCAGGGTCCAGCTCCTTGGCGAGTGGGGCTTTCGGTGATCCTCTCGCTGCTGGGCCTCGGCATCTCGATCTATCTGACCATCGATCACTTCGCGAAGATCGCCCTGGTCTGCAGCGGTGGCGGCATCATCAACTGCCAGAAGGTCACGACCAGCGCGCAGTCCTACTTCCTCCACATCCCCGTCGCGGTCCTCGGGCTCTGCTTCTACGTCGTCATGTTGATCATCAATCTGCCGCCTCTGTGGCACACCCGTGACCGGCGAGTGCACATCGCGCGCCTCGCCCTGGCCGTGGTCGGGATGTGCTTTGCCCTGTACCTGGTGGCGGCCGAGTTGGTCATCATCGGCAACATCTGCCTGTGGTGCACCTCGGTGCACGTCATCACGTTCGCCCTGTTCGTCTTGATCCTGGCGACGGTGCCACCGATGCTCGGGTGGGGGGCACGGCGCCCGCTCGAAGAAGCCGAAGCGGACTACTAAGAGCCCGGGTGCCGACGAGTGCGGGTTCAGCCGGCCCGACGGTCGAGCACGGCCTTGCGCTCGACCTCGTTCAACCCACCCCAGATGCCGTGGGGCTCACGGATCCTGATGGCGTACTCGAGGCAGTCGCCGCGCACGTGACAGTCCGTGCAGATCGCCTTGGCCCGGACCTCCCGGGCCGCCTTTTCTTCCTTGCGTTCCGCATGAGAAGGCGGGAAGAACGCCGCCGACTGCGGTCCGCGGCAGGCCGCTTTGGCCTGCCATGCCTCTACTGCTTGCTGCATGACCATCCCCCTGATCAACCTCTCCTCCGTCCGAGGCCAGGGTAGCCCTGGGTTCGTCCGCCAGACAAGGGCGTTGAACAGGGAGTTCTCTCACCGGTGGCGAGCGTGGCAAACGACCGGCGCTACGCTGCGAGCAGATGGAAGTCGCCACCTTTTGCGCAGAGAGCCGGGTGGTGGTGGTGGCCGGAAAAGGCGGGGTCGGCAAGACNNCGGGCAAAGGCGGGGTCGGCAAGACCACGGTGGCCGCGACGCTGGCCAAAATGGGTGCGAATGCCGGGCTCTCGGTGCTGATTGTCGAGCTCGAGGGCAAATCGGGCATCACCACCATCTTCGGGATCGACGGTCCACTCGGTTACGATGAAACAGTCCTGGTTGATGGTGGCCCCGGCGCCCCGGGCTCGGTCCGGGCCCGCCAGATCACCCCCGACGACGCCCTGCTCGAGTACCTGGCCGACCACGGCTTGCGACGGGTCTCCAAGCGCCTGATGAAGTCGGGCGTGATCGACGTGGTGGCGACCGCCATTCCCGGCATCCAAGACGTGCTCGTGCTCGGAAAGGTCAAGCAACTCGAGCAGAACCGGGTCGCAGATCTGATCGTGGTGGACGCCCCGGCGACCGGCCATGCCGTGACGTTTCTCACGTCGGCCAGTGGCTTGCTCGACGCCGCCCGGGGCGGTCCGGTACGGGCCCAGGCGGCCGACGTGGTCGAGCTCCTCTCGGATCCGGCCCGGTGCCGGGTCGTGCTGGTCACCCTGCCCGAAGAGATGCCGGTCAGCGAGACCGTGGAGGCGGCCTACCAGCTCGAGGACAAGGCCAACATCCAGCTCGGCCCGGTGGTGGTGAACGCCTACGAGGACACTCCCCTTGGGCTGGACGAGGGGGCCCGGGCGGCGGCCGAGGCGGCCGGGGTGGTCCTCTCGTTCGACCAGCTCGAGGCCCTCGACGGGGCCCGGTTGTTCCGGCTCGAGCGCAATGCGCTCCAGGCCGCACAGATCGAGCGCCTCGGGCGCGAACTCCCGCTGCCCCAACTGCGCACCCCGCTGCTCGGCGCCGCCGCCCTCGGTCCGGTCGAACTCGAGACGCTGGCCGCGGCGCTGGCGACCGGCGTGGCCGGTTTGAGCGCCGAAGTGGCGCCCCGATGACCAACGTCGAGCGCACCGCCGCCCTCGAGGTCGGTGACCTGGCCACCGAGCGGCGCGTCGTCGTGTGCTGCGGACCGGGGGGCGTGGGCAAAACCACGGTATCGGCCACCTTTGCCCTCCAGGCCGCTCGGGCCGGCCGGCGAGCCTGTGTCGTCACCGTCGACCCGGCCCGCCGGCTGGCCGATTCGCTCGGGGTCGAATCCCTGCCCAATACCCCCGCCCTGGTCGAGGGCGACTGGCCGGGCCAGCTTTTCGCTCTCATGCTCGACACCAAGGGCACCTTCGACGACCTGATCGCTCGCTACGCCGCAACCGACGAGCAAGCCCAGTCGATCCGGTCCAACCGCCTCTACCAGAACCTGGCCGGAGCCCTCTCGGGGACCCAGGAGTACATGGCGATGGAGAAGCTCTACGAGCTGACCGAGGAGGGCGCCTACGACCTGGTGGTGGTCGACACCCCGCCCACCCGCAACGCCCTCGACCTCCTCGACGCCCCGAGGCGGCTCACCCGCTTCCTCGACAACCGGCTCTTCCGGGCCCTGCTCCTGCCCACCAGGGTCTCGATGAAGGCGCTCGGCGTGGCCACCCAGGCGATGCTGCGGACCATCTCGAGAGTGGCTGGAGCCGAGATCGTCCAGGACGCGGTGACGTTCTTCCAGGCCTTCCAGGGGATGGAGGACGGGTTCAGAAACCGGGCCAGTGCGGTCCGCGACCTGCTGGCTGATCCGGCCACCGCCTACGTGGTGGTGACCTCCCCCCGACCCGATGCCCTCGAGGAGGCCACGTATTTCGCCGCCAAGTTGGCCGACACCGGCATCACCCCGGCGGCCCTGGTGGTGAACCGGGTCCACCCGAAATTCCTCCGTTCGCGCGCCCCGCTACCCGAGACCCACCCCGGCACCACCCTGGGGGTCCTCGTCGACAACCTGCTCCAGCTCGAGGCCCTGGCCGACCGGGAGCAGACCGCGTACGCCGAGCTGGTCACCCGGGTGGCCCCCGCCCCCGTCGGGCGGGTGCCCCTGCTGCGAACCGACGTCCACGATTTGGCCGGCCTGGGCCTGGTGGCCGACAACCTCTTCGGGCCCGGCCCAGGGTCCGCCACTTCCGACGTCGGGTAACGTCTTGCGCGTGCGAACCATCGTGGTCGCGAGCGACGCCCCGACCCTTCGGCGGGAGATCAGGTCGGTAACCGAGGGCCCAGACATCGAAGTGCACGAGGCATCCTCGGGGCCCGCCGTCATCACCGCGGTGCGCGAAGGGGGCATCGACCTCGTCGTGGTCGACCTGCAGATGGGGAACATGGGGGGCATGGCCGTGTGCCTCGAGTTGCGCCTCGAAGAGTCCTACGACGACATCGACCACGTCCCCGTCCTGATGCTCCTCGACCGCCGGCCCGACGTCTTTTTGGCGCGCCGCTCGGCGGCGGAGGGCTGGCTGGTCAAACCACTCGACCCGTTGCGCCTCCGGCGGGCCGTCTCCGAGCTGCTCGCCGGGGGGACTTACGAGGACGAGTCGTACCAGCCCGTGCCCGTCCTGGTCGGCGGCGCCGACCCACCGCTGCCCCCCGCCCGCCGCTGAGCCACACCAAAAGCCGTCATCGTGGCCAAGCAGCCAGCGCACCAACCTCCACCACACGACAGCAGCCGACGACGGTTCTGGCAACGAGCGCCCGGCGGGTCCCGAGCCGGAGATCGACACCTCGACCCGGCGGCCGGTGAACAGGAGCGGCTGATTCTCGAGGCATTAGCCGACGTGCGTGACATGGAGGTCCGCGAGGTCATGACCCCGCGCGTCGACGTCGTCGCCCTGAGCATCCCGGTGACTGCCGAGAGCGTGGCCCGGGCCGCACGGGAGTCTGGTCACAGTTCATTCCCGGTGGTCCACAACGACCTCGACGACGTGGTCGGCGTGCTGTTCGTCAACGATCTGTTCCGCTCGGGATGGCGCAGCGATCAAGAAGGCGGCCAAGAGCCCTCACCGCTCGACATCTCCCGCCGGCTGCGCCAGCCCTATCTTCTCCCCGAGTCCCTGAACGTCCTCGACGCCCTGGTCGACATGCGCCGCCAGCGCCGGGCCTTCGCCTTTGTGGTCGACGAGTACGGCGGGGTCGCCGGGGTGCTCACGGTCAAAGACCTCCTCGAGCCCCTCGTTGGTGAGCTGCACGACGAGCTCGACGCAGCCGAAGAACCCTCCATGGTGCGCGTCGACGGGTCCCGCTGGCTGGTCGACGGTCGGACCAACGTCGACGACGTACGCGAGCGCCTCGGGATCGACCTCCCCGACGGCGAGTACGTGACCCTCGGGGGTCTGCTCTTTGACGGTTTCGGGCACATCCCCGAAGAAGGCGAGAGCCTCACCGTCGGCGACTGGGAGCTACGGGTTGTCGAAATGGACAAGCGCCGGATCGCCAAGGTGGTGGCCCGGCAGACCCAGAGCAGCAACGGCGGGCCGGACGCAGGATCGCGAGGTGAGTCCCCCGACGGCTCGCCGGGGGCCAACGAAGGCCCGGCGTCGACCGGACCGGGCGAGCGGGAGGGCGTCGTCTCGCCCACCGGGAGGCGCCACGCCAAGGAGTAGTCTCTGGGGCCTGTCGGGCCCGTGGGGCGCGGCGGCGGGCTGTGGCGCAGTTTGGTTAGCGCGCTGCGTTCGGGACGCAGAGGTCCCCGGTTCAAATCCGGGCAGCCCGACCGAAGACATTGCAGCGCCGACAGGTGTTCTCCGCCCGTCGTGCTCTGACGACCCCATCAGGTTGCAGTTCGCCTTCGTGTGCACTCGTCACCGGACCATGGCCGGCCGGGTGTTGTCTTTGGTCAGCCTCTCTCGATCGGCGAAGCATTTCGGCGCCTCGGGGTGCACAATGAGGAGATGGACGACATACCTTCGACCCGGTCATCGGACGTCGACCGTGACGCCGCCGCCGAGGCGCTGGGCGAGCACCTGGCCGCCGGACGGTTGAGCTTCGATGAATTCGAACAGCGCCTCGACCAGGTCTTCGACTCCAAAACTGTGGGCGAACTGCGGACCGCGCTGGTCGATCTGCCGGGCACCGCGGCCCTCGCCCTCGGCATCGCCTCCCCCACCGAGCGGGCCCTGCACCGAGCCAACTGGGACCACAACCGCTGGTCACGCTTTGTCGCGGTCAACGCCATCTGCTGGTCGATCTGGGCCGTGTCGATGGCTTCGAGCGGTGGGCATGGCATCGAAGGGCTGTGGCCACTGTGGGTCACCGTGCCCTGGTGGCTGCGCCTGGCCAGCCATCCGGGCGGATCACGACCGGTCGGACTGGACGGCCGGGGCCGTCATCCCGAGCTGGGCACCTCGACGGAACTGATTTAGTTGAAGACCTCGCCACCGTTGGCGTCGATCGCCTGCCCGGTGACGGCGGCCGAGAGGTCAGACGCCAGGTAGACGATGGTCCCGGCCACCTCGGCGTCCGTCGGGACCCGACCGATCGGAATGCGCTCGACCAGTTCATCGACGACCTCGCTGTGGGGTATCCCTCGACCTTCGGCGGTCATCTGCACGTAGATGTCGACCGAGGGGCCCGCCATCCAACCGGGCACCACGGCGTTGACCCTGATCCCGGCGGCGCCGAGTTCGAAGGCCAGCACCCGGGTGGCCGTCAACAGGGCCCCCTTGGAGATGGTGTAGCCGCCCTGGACCGGTTGGGGCTTGCGGGCGACCATGGAGGCCACCATCACCACCGATCCACCGCCCCGGGCCCGCAGATGGGGCAGCGCTGCTTTGGTCATCTGCAGGGAACCGAACACGTTCGTGTCGACGATCTTGCGCCACATCGACAGGTCGACGTCTTCGAAGCTCTGGAACGCATCGAAACGGAACGCGTTGTTCACCAGCACGTCGACCCCGCCGAACTCGTCGTGGGCGGCAGCCATGACCCGCTCGCACTGTGCCATGTCGGTGATGTCGGTGGTCACGGCCAGGGCCCGACCGCCCCCGGCCGAGACCTCCGCCGCCACGTCGTCAAGGGTGGCTTGGCGTCGGGCCGCCAACACGACGCTGGCTCCGTGGGACGAGAGCGCCAGCGCGGCCTGACGGCCGAGACCGGGGCCGACGCCCGAGACGATGCACACCTTGTCCGCCAGCAGCGCAGGAGCCGGCGCCTTCTTCTCGTTGTCCGGCGCGTCGCTCATTGGTGAGTCCTCCCGTTCAGTCGGTGGCCGAGAGCGTACCGATCCGTTGGGGTGCTTCAGCGACCGGCCCCGTGGGTGGCCGCCCACCATTGGGCCTCGGCCCGGCCCATCGCGGTGGACGGCGGCCCAGCGGTCGGCCAGAGCTCCTCGGCCACCCGGCGCCAGTTGCCCGTCGCCTGCAACCGGCCCAACAGGGCCAGCAGCCCGAGGTTTATGCGCTGGAGGACCACGAAGCTCGCCGGCAGGCTGGCGTACTCGAGGACGTCGCCGAACTCGGACCGGCCCTCGAGGTAGCGCCGGGCGACTTCGCTTGCCCATGCGGCGGTGATGGTCGTGACCCCGTCGGTGCGAACCGGCTCCCAGAAAATGCCCATGTACTCGGCCACCCGCTCGTCGGAGACCGGGGCCCCTCGGGCGATGAACCCCGCGTCCTCGCACGCCCGGCGGACCGAGGCCGGGTCATGACGGATGACTGCGCCGCGCACCATGGCGAAACAGAGATCGACTTCTGTCGGCGTGAGCCGCTTGACCAGGCCGAAGTCGAGGAACGTCACCTGGCCGCCGGGCCGGAACAGGTAATTGCCCGGGTGGGGGTCGCCGTTGAAGGCACCCAGCCCGTAGAGGCTGCGGAAGACAAAACGGTAGATAGTCTCGGCCGCCAAATTGCGTTCGCCCTGGCTCCAGCCCTCCATTTCTGAGAACCGGACCCCGTCGGCCAGCTCGGTCGTCAGGACCCGGGCCGTGCTCAACTCGTCGAGGACCCCGGGCACCGAGATGTTGGGGTGTCCGGCGAACCACTCGGCGAAGAGACGTTGGTTGTCCGCCTCGTGGCGGTAGTCGAGCTCCTCGGTCAAACGGGCTTTGATCTCGCCGACCATCGCCGGCACGTCGAGGGCGGGGAAGAGGGCGGGAAGGCCCATGGCGACCAGGTTGAGGTTGGCGAGATCCGACCCGATGGCCTCGGCCACTCCCGGGTACTGCACCTTGACGGCCACCGCTCGATCGTCGGTGGTAACGGCCCGGTGCACCTGGCCGATCGAGGCCGCGGCGAGCGGGACCGGATCCCAGTGCGAAAAGACGTGGTCCGGCGGCGCGCCCAACTCACTCGCCACAACCTGGGCACAGAGCGCCGCGCTCATGGGTGGGGCATCTTGTTGGAGCTGGGCCAGGGCGAGGCGGACCGGCTCGGGCATCGCGTCATCGAGGAAGCTGGCGAGCTGGCCGAGCTTCATGAGGGCGCCCTTCATGCCCCCGAGGGCCGACGCCACCTGCTCGGCTGTGCGCAGCTCGAACTCGGCATCGAGGGTCTCGCGCCGCTCAACCGTCGCGAACACCCGGCGGGTCCGGTGGACGGCGGCTCCGACCCCGACCCCGCCGGCCAGCTGGGCCACCTCGGCACTCCGGCGGAGCCGGGAGGTGGCCAGCCCCGCGACGGGGACGTCGCGTGCGGCGCGGTGGCGCCAGAGCACCACGGCGAGCGCCACGGCCGCCGCGGCGCCAGCCCACACGCCCCGCCGGGTGGTGGTCACTGGTGCCCCGTTTCCCCCGGTTGCCCGACCGGTGTCAGGACCGTTTCCGGAGCGCCTTTTTTAGGACCTTGGTGTACTCCTCGAGGCCCTCGCGATAGAGCCGAGCGTCGGGACCCGACGCGATCCCGACCCGCTCGGGGATCACCCCCCACACCGGGACCTTCTCGTTCGTCCACCACTCGATGGTCTCGGCCAGGTCGTTGGTGCCCATCCGAGCGGCGCATACCACCACCCCATGGGGGGTGTTCCGCGGGATCATCGCCAGCGTGGCGACCACCCGGGTGAACTCCACCCCGCCGGCGCGCGTCGGGATCACCACGGCGTCCGCCCGCTCGAGCGCGGCGCGGACGATCCGTTCATCGCCGGGCGGGGTATCGACCACGACGAGTCCTTCGAAGTTGACCATGGCCCGGGCCACCGTCCGCTCCGAGGGGGCCTCCACCAGCTCGACTCCGGAAACCGGGCTCTCTTCGAGCCACTCGGCCGAGGACGCCTGACGGTCCGCATCGACGAGGGCAACGGGGTCCCAGCCGGACTCGACGCCGGCGGCGGCCAGGTAGACCGAGGTGGTCGTCTTGCCGACGCCACCTTTCACGTTGCTCACGACGATGTTCATACGGGCGCTCAATATATCGGGAGGGCCGCCCGCGCACTATCCGCGCACCGGACCCCGACTCCCCCCGCTCAACCGACGCCGAACTGGGCTCACCTCGAGGCAGCCAACGGGGAGATCTTGGGTACGAGCGACGCCCGTTGAGGTTTCGGGCCCGACAGCGGGCTCAGGCCCCGTCGAGCGCCACGTCGAATCGTCGAAGGTAAAAACCCAGTCGGTCCCGGACCGCGCCAGCCTCGAGAGCGAAGTCGGCGAGCGCGAACTCGTGGGTGCCGTGGGCACCTGGCGGGTGGGCTCGGGCCCAGTCCCCGATGGCGGCACGGCTGGCATCGCCCAAGGCCACGTTGAGGTCGGCGTAGGCGCGTTCGACGGCTCCCAACGGGTCGGCGTTGAGTTCTTCGAAGCGGATGTCGGTGAACCGCTCCTCGCCCATCCGGTCGCGGAAATCGATGGCGCGCCGGAGTGCGAGCTCCCACAGCTCGATTTGCTGGGCCCCGAGCCCGGCGTCGTCGTCCCGATCGCTCACCCAGCTCCTCGTATACGAGATCAAACTGCACACAGAACCCATGACCGCGGCGGGATCCCGGTGGGTCCAAAGGAACCGGGCGTCGGGATAGGTGGCGTTGAGGGCGTCGAGCGAGAACATGTGCACCGGGGTCTTGAGGTGCCACAGTCGCGGCGGGCATTGTGACTGCAAGAGCCGGAGCGTTCGGCGGTGGTACCGGTAGGCAGGAGCCATGTCGCAGTCAATGACCCATCGGGTGTAGGTCGGGACGTGGGCCATGCCGTCGAAGTGGACGGCCCGGAACTCCATGCCCAACAGATCCTGACACTCGGTGGGCCCCGTCGCGCTCTGGAAGTAGAGCGATCGCATCTTGGGGAAGGTCTCGTACATGGCCCGCAGTCCCGCCGCGGTGGCGGCGATCCTTGGGTCGTGGTCTTCGGTCCCGGTCTGAGGAGGCGGCACGGAGTCACTCGATTCCCACAGACGTAGTGACCGGATCAACGGGTCGGCGGCCAACAGATTGCTGAGGGCGGTCGTGCCGGTGCGGGGCAGGCCGATGATGAACAACGGCGCCACCACCGCCTCGTCGTCGATCTTGGGAGCGGCCCGGTAGGCGTCCTCGATCCGTAATCGGTTGACCAGGAGCCCCCGCAGGCGCATCTCCAAGATGGTCTCGCCGAGCTCGGTCAGTTCTGCCTCGGCGCCCAGCGCACCGGTCAACACCCCCAGGCCTTCCCGGAAGCTCCCACCGCCGAAGTCCGACAGGCCGGTGTCGTCCACCGCCCGATCGACGATTCGGTCGGCGTCCAACATCATACGAAATCCGACCCACCGTCGACGTTAACGTCGGCCCCGGTGACATAACCGTTGGCCCGGGAGCCGAGGAAGGTGACGACCGTCGCGATCTCCCGCGGCAATCCGGCCCGACCAAGGTCGGCGGGCTGATGGAAGTGGGTGTCGATCCAGCGCATGACGTCGTAGGGATCGGTCGGGTCGAGGCCCTCGGCCTCGAACATCGGCCGCAGGCCCTCGCTGAAGCTGGCCGTCACAATGGAACCCGGGCTGACCGTGTTGACCAGGATGCCCTCGGCGGCAAGGTCCTTGGCCAAATTCTTCGACACGCTCTTGAGCGCCGCCTTCGACGCCGTGTAGGCGACGAGCAGCGGGCTCTGGCGTTGGGTGGAGTGGGCCGAGATGTTGACGATCCGCCCCCAGTCGGCCGCTCTCAGCAGGGGGAGGGCGGCCCGCACACAACGCACCGCAGCCATCGTCCCGATGTTGAAAACGGCTTCCCAGTCCCGATCGCTGAGTTGGTCGAAACGGGCTGCGGCCGGTCCGACCGTGTTCACCAGCACGTTGAGCGTCCCCCACCGCTCTTTTATCGAGGCGAACGCCGCGTCGACCGCCGCGCCATCGGTGACGTCGGTGGATAGGCCGAGCGGATCGGCACTGCCCAACCCCCGCAATGCCTCCACGGTCTCTTCAAGGGTCTGTGAACCCCGGGCCAGCACCGCCACGTTGGCCCCCTCCTCGGCGAAACACTCGGCGATCGCCCGGCCCATTCCTTTGGTGCCGCCGGTGACGGCGACCGTTGCCCCTGCCAGTCCCAAGTCCATCGGGGTTCCTTTCTCGAGTGCTCACGTGCTCGTCGGGCTGTTCGATCATCGCCCGAAGCGGCGACTCACGGCCGCCCGGCGTCGGGCCAGCACCGACGCCCGGTCGGGCGGCGACATCCGGCGGGTGCCGCCAGGTAGGGCCCGATCCAGATCGCCGAGTGGAACGGCCCGGGTGGCCGGCACCGGGGCGGCGCCGTCGGCCCGCACCCAGCGGAAAATCATGGGCCCGCGCCGGTTGCCGCCCGGGTCGAGCCAGTTGGCGATCCCAGGGTCGCGGTGGGCGACGACGGCCCGGAAGACCCCGTCCTGGTCGAGAACGGCCTGGTGGCCGTTCAGACTGGACTGATGCGCGGCGTAGTCGACGGATTCCCACCACTGGTTGCCCAACGCCACGCTCCAGTAGAGGGCGGTGGGCGGCGTGACCTCGATGACGAGCGCTTCGTCATCGGCCAGCTCCCATGATCCCCATACGGTCACGTTCTCGGCCGCGCCGCCCATGTCGGTACGCGCCGCCGGCTCACGAAAGGCGTTGAGCCCCTCTGATCGGCCCATCTCTTCGATGTCCCACCAGAAGCGCAGGCTCTCTTCTATGAACTCGCCCAGGGCCATCAGCTGTCGGGCCGTCCCCGACCCCTCGTCGGCGCCGCCGATGGACACGGACTTGGCGGGAGGGGGACGCTTCAGGCATTCGATTTCCAGTTGGGCGGGGACTTCGGTGTCCCAGTCGTAGAAGAACTGACGCACCACCAACGAGGAGGACCGCTCGGTCAGCGCCATCCAGTTCCCCGGCTGCTCCTCGGCGGAGAGCAAGAGCTCGAATCTGCCGTCCTCATCGATTTCGAGGTCGTCGGCAACCAAGTTGGCGGTGCTCTCGATACCACCCATGACCTGAAACCCGAGATAGCGAACCGAACCCCGCTGACCACGCACCCGGTAGGTGGCGTCGCCACGCACCGCAGACCCGACGTACAAGGCGTCGGGGCAGTCCATGCCCCACTTGAGGACGTTGTCGACATTCCCCGGCGCAATAATCGGCTCATAGGGGTCGCCGCTACGGAGCGCTTCATCGATACCGAGCGCCAACAGGACCAAGAGGTGGCGGTACCCTGAGGCGTCAGCTTCGCCCCCCGGAGGCAGCTGAGTGCCGTGGAGAAAGTCGCCGGCGCGGCGCAGTGAGTTCAGCAGCGATCCCCAGGCGTCACCGGAATGGAGGGCCGCGGCGTCGGCGGCACCACGCCGCCGGGCGGACCCCACCGACGCTGGCAACCAGGCCGGCGACCCACTCCCGTCACCGCTTGCCGCTCGGTCTGATTTTCCGCTGTCGCGCTTCTCCATACCCACCTTCGACCAAGGACTCTATGACAGGCCCGACCGCGGCGCCCCGTGCGGACGCACCGGTCCACGCCACGACCGACCGACCGACCGACCGACCGAGACGTACCCACACGCCCTGTCCGCCCGCCGGCGCCTATCGCCGAGGTCTGAACCTCGAGGCGTTGGGAATGTGAGCAACGAACGCACCGGGTGCCGTTGCGACCCGTCAGCGCCGGTCGCAAAAGTTATTTTGTCGAAGTGTCGAGATCCTTCCAATGCGCCCGCAACGGGTAAATAGTCGTGGAGACGATGCTGTCCCGCTCGAACAGCTCGTTCCGATACACCACATCCCCAGCCACCCTTGAAAGATCCTGGCTCCCCATGATGGATACGAGACCGTCGAAGACAACGCCGAAAGTGCGACCTGGACCTTGTCCCTGCAGTCCAACGAGCTGAGGCACTCCGCCAACCGTACGGGCTGCGCCCGTCCGCAACGCATCACAAAAAGCCGAGAGTACCGCTCGACTCGTATGAGCGTATGGCGACGCCTCCCAACGTTCAAGATGCGAGAGCACCTCTTCTTTGCCTGAGCCGTCGACGAACGGGTCACGGTAACGGCGGGTCATTTCTGAGCCCATTCGAAGGACTGAGGCACGATACGGCGTAGGAAGTGGGTGCTTTGTAATCGCGGTACCGTTCCACTTCAGTAACATCGTTTCGAAAATCGACAGCATGCCAACGTTTGCTCGACCAACGTGGACGATTGTGACCGAGCGATCAAGCGAGTTGAGACGTGACGGAGAAGTCGAAGGACAGCACCAAGAGGAGCGCCGCGGTCGACAAGAGCGGCGCGGTCAAGAAGAGCGGCGGGGTCGACACGAATGCCGCGGTCAAGAAACCGTCAGCGCGCCAGCCCGCCTCTCGGACGCCGGGTACAGAGAAATCGGGAGGCAAACCGACCGGGGCCAAAAAAGGAGCGGGGACGGCCCGCCGGACGGGCCAAGGGACGTCGATGGCGGCCTCGACGGCTCAATCGGCGACCACACTTTCACCCCGGGTGGGGCTGGCGGTGGCCATCGGCGCCCTGCTCCTCCTCGTCTTTGACATTCCGAAGGCCACGACGTCGAACTTTATGACGCAGTTCGCGGTACTCCTCGTTCTCGGTGCGGCTGGTCTGCCACTCCTCGTCGTCCGGGCCATGGGACGCGCCACACAAGAGCGGGACTCGAACGAGACCTGGGCGGCGCGCCTGTCCATCGCCTTCGTCATCGCCGCCCTGATCTCGGCGCTGTTCTCGCTGGCGCCGGGGATCGCCATCGTCGGGACTTACTATCACGGCACCGGGTGCCTGTTTGTGGTGAGCCTGGCGGGCTGCTGGGCCATCGGTACCGGGTTGTCGAGGAGCCAACGCGAACGACTCGAGCTCTTCCTCATCATCGCCGCCCTTGTAAACGGTGTGGTGGCCATCCTCCAGCAGTTGGTCGGTCTCACCTCCATTGGCCTGCCAAGCTTCGGGAACCAGCCGGACGGGCTGCTCGGGAACCCGGTGTTCCTCGGTGCGCTCGCGGCAGCGGCTCTGGTTCTGGTGGCCCCTCGCTTTTTTGCCAAGCCCAGCTCGTGGTGGTTGGTCGTCGTCGTCTTGGGATTCACCCTGGGGATCTGTTCGGAGAGGTTCCCGGTCCTCTTGGCGGTGGTGGTCGTCGCCTGGTTCGTTGTCGGAGCATGGCGGCGCCCCGAAGAGGTCGAGCCGGCACCGCCCTTCTACTCTTGGTGGCAACCGAGTGCGGCATACGCAGCCCTTACCGTCGTCACCATCGGGCTCGGATCGGTCGTGGCCTGGTTGGCCGGTGGCCTCGGGGTGGTTAACCACACCGCCAGCTCGACGGCGGGGGAGACCTACGGGCAGCGATTCGACGCCTGGCGAGCCGGATTTCACGCCCTCGCGGCCAAGCCCCTGTTCGGCTGGGGCCCCGGCCAGTTCGAGGCGGCAACGTCAAATCGCTTCTCCGCGCAAGTGATTCGACAGTTTGGTGGCACGCTGTTTCCCGACGGCCACAACATCTTCATCGAGTACGCCACAACGACCGGCCTCATCGGCCTGGCCTGCCTGATCGGGTGGCTGGTGTTCGCATTGCGGCACCGCGGCGGGCCCCTGTTTGGATTCGCACTGGTGCTCTTGGCGTCAGAGATGGTCGAGCCGCTCAACGCCGGGATCACCGGCGTGGCCTTCCTCGCCCTCGGCGGTGCCGCGGTGATGCACCGGCGTGGCGCGGCGTCCACGGTCGACAACGCCGGAGCGTCGGAGCGGGGCCGAGATGAACAGGACGGCGCTCTGTCGCGGCCCCTGCCGGGCTGGCTGCGCATCACCACGCCGGTCATGGCGATCATCGTGGCCATTCCCGCCCTCAGTCTGGTGGTCGGCGACATCGTGCTCCAACAGAGCTACTACCAGGGCCACGATGGCAGCGTGACCCAGGCCGCCAACACGGCACAGACCGCCGACACCCTGCTGTTCCACGCCTGGCCGGACCCACCCCTCCAGGTCTCCCAGGCCGACTATTCGCTCGGCACGAACGGTGACCCGGGCCTGCTCCCCGTGGCCACGCAGTGGGCGGAGAAGGCGGCGCGACGCGATCCCGCCAATTCCGCGCTCTGGCTCAACGCGGCCCAGTCAAACGGGGCCGAGCGCAATCTCTCCGCGGCGTACCAGGCCGCGTTGAACGCGCAGCGGTACCTGCCCTATAACACCCAGATTTTCAACTCGCTCGCCGACACTGCGGCCGAGCAGCACCACAACGGAGAGGCCATCTCGTGGTTGGAGCGGTCATTGGCCGCGGACCCGGGACAGAAGTTCGACTCCAGTGTGCTGAAGAAGCTGAAGGACGGCTGCACGACCACGCCGCTCACCGCTCAGAACTCGACGTTCAAATTGGTTTGCCCACCGGCGGCCACGACGAGCGCCCCGACCGCCGACCACTAACGACGCGCCATCCGGTGCCGGCCGATTTTTCGACTCTGCGGCCACGCGGTGCCCGAAGACCGTTCCCCTGGGTTTGGCGTTCAGAGGGTCTCGGGCGCGCGGCGAGCGATTGTCAGCCTTTTTTGGTCGCCCAGAAAATGGTGTCGATCTCGGCGATCTGATCGAGGAGATCCTGGCCCACCGTCGCGTCCGTCGTCTTCTTCGCCTCGCCGGCCCGCTTGGTCGCCTTCCAGAACAGGTCGTGCAGCTGGGGAAGGTGCTCGGGCTTGAAGTAATCGGTCCACAGCACCACAGGTGGTGCTTGACCAGGTCGGCCCGCTCCTCTTTGATGGCGATTGCCCGCTCCTTGAAGATCGGGTCGTCCGAGCCGTTGACCCCACGTCCACCGTCGGCCGAGAGACAGTGGCTCTATTTCAGAGAGACGCCGCAGCCGCTGGGGCCGAGCGGGCCGTGCTGGTCACCCTCGGTAGGTACTCTGAGTCTGCCCGCCTTGCGACGCCCCGAACCGTTGACCTGATTGATGGCCAGAAGCTGTGCGAGCTGGTGGGTGAGAAGGAGATCGGGATCAGGATCGTGCCTCAAGTCCGAGAGGAGTGGTTCGACCGCTTCGATGCCCGATTCGATCAGCCCCACACGATCCCCGGGGGACTGCCACTCTTGAGGTCAGACCAGGCATGGGAGACAACCGTGGAGAATCCCGACATGGCGCTGATCGACGGCACCTGGTTCCTCGTCTACTCGGGAGGGAACTAGAAATGGCGACGGCCTGATCCAGAGCCGCCCATCGGGAGCCCCAACAGGCGCCCAGAACCTTCGAGCTGGCCCTTTGGGGAGCGTCCAGTCAAAAGGAAAAACGATACCGTCGCCACAAAGGGCCCAGGTCTAACGGGGCCGGCTCGAGCGTCGGTCGGGGCGAGCAAGACCGGGCCAGATCTGAAAGGATTTGGTACCGGAATAGAAACTGGTGGGGTGATTGCATGGGCCTGCTCTCGAAAGTTCGCTCGGTCGGGCTAGCTGTGCTTCTAGGGGCCACGGTGGTGATCGGTTCTCTCACCGTCCCATTGGTAGCGCCAGCCGAGGCGGCGTCTGCCTGCACATCGCCACCGCGCCCCGGCATCAATTATTCCAACTGCGATCTCTCTGGTGCCAATTTCTCTGGTGCTGATCTCTCCAGCGCGAATCTTAAATTCGCCAACCTCACAGATGCGAACTTGTCCAACGCCAATCTCTCAATCGCCGACCTTGATGACGCCATTCTCACTGGCGCGAATCTGACGAACGCGAATCTGACGAGCGCGCTTGTCAGGTATGCCAACCTCGCGAACACGATTCTTTCGGGGGCCAATTTAACGGGTGCCCACCTGCTCGGAGTTCTTTCCGGTGGCATCACTGGGACCCCGACGTCGCTGCCTACTGGTTGGGTTTTGTCTGATGGCTATCTGATTGGTGCTGACGCCAACCTGACAAACGCCAGTCTCTCCGGCGCCAACCTGCAAAGCGTTAACGCTCAGGGCGCCACCTTCACGGGCGCCGATCTGAACGACGCCAACCTCACCAACGACTATCTCTTCGAGGCGAACTTCGATGACGCGACTTTCTCCGGAGCAACCCTCACCGGTGCCAATCTTCGGGCGGCCACCGCGACCGGAGCAAGCCTCCAGGCGGCCATCCTCACCGATACCACCCTCGACGGTGCCGACTTCACTGGTGCCGACTTCACTGGTGCCGACCTCAGCGATTCACTCGCCTTGAACACCACCTTCACCAACGCCACTTTCACCAACGCCGATCTGAACGGCACAAACTTCACTGACGCGAACTTCTCCGGCGCCACCTTCTCCGGCGCCACCTTCTCCGGCGCCATCCTCACCAACGCCGATCTCAATGGTGCCGATCTGTCAAGCGCCGACCTGACGAACGTTAAATCAGGCGGTATCACCGGGACCCCGGCGTCTCTGCCCTCCGGATGGACACTCTTTAACGGCTACCTCGTCGGGGCCGGAGCGAACCTTCGCGGTGCCAAACTCTCGGGCGCCGACCTCGCCGGTGCGAACCTCTCGGATGCCGACTTCAATGTCGCCAGTCTCTCAGGGGCCGACCTGGTGGGTACCAACCTCTCGGATGCCAATCTCGGCGACACCAACTTCACCGGTGCCAATCTGACAGACGCCGAGATCATCGGAGCCGATCTCGACGGTGCCGACCTGCTCAATGCCGACCTCTCGGGGGCTGACTTCGCCGGCTCAAATCTTTCGAACGCCACCTTCACCGGGACCACCGGCGATGCAACCGCCGATGTGACGGGTGTCGAATGGGACGACACGACTTGTCCCGACGGCACCAACAGTAACGACGACGATTTCACCTGTCTCGGTCATGGGTTCTTCTCGCCCCTTGTGCTCACGAAAACGACGTCGGCGACCGGCTATGGCGCGGCGGGCCAGGTCATTCCCTATAGCTACCTCGTGACCAACACCGGATCCGAAACCCTGACCGGCGTTGCGGTGAGCGACAACTTGGTAGCCACGGTCACCTGCCCCGCCGGAACCCTGGGCCCCGGAGCCAATGAGAACTGCACCGGGAGCTACACGGTGTCCCAGGGAGACGTTGACGCCGGGTCGGTGACCAACACCGCCGTCGCCTCAGCATCCGACTCCGAAGGCCTGGTGACTTCGGCCCCCTCGTCGGCGACGGTTTCGGCCACTACGGCCAACTCGTCCATCATTCTGACCAAGTCGACCACCTCGACCGGCTTCGGCGCGGCGGGCCAGATCATCGCCTATAGCTACCTGGTCACCAACACCGGGACGACCACTCTCATCGGCGTGGGGGTGAGCGACGACTTGGTGGCCACGGTCAGTTGCCCCGCGGGCACCCTGGCCCCGGGAGCCACCGAGGCCTGCACGGGGAGCTACACGGTGTCCCAGGGTGACGTTGACGCCGGGTCGGTCACCAATACCGCGACGGCGAGCGCCACCAACCCCCAGAGCACTGTCGTCAGTTCGGCACCTTCTTCGGTGACGGTTGCGGCCAACTCGGCCATCTCAAGCCTGTCGCTCACCAAGTCGACCACCTCGAACGGCTATGGCGCGGCGGGCCAGATCATCGCCTATAGCTACCTGGTCACCAACACCGGGACGACCACTCTCATCGGCGTGGGGGTGAGCGACGACTTGGTGGCCACGGTCAGTTGCCCCGCGGGCACCCTGGCCCCGGGAGCCACCGAGGCCTGCACGGGGAGCTACACGGTGTCCCAGGGTGACGTTGACGCCGGGTCGGTCACCAATACCGCGACGGCGAGCGCCACCAACCCCCATAGCGTCGTTATCACCTCGGCACCGTCCGCGGTGACGGTTGCGGCCAACTCGGCCATCTCGTCGATCAGCCTGGCCAAGTCGACCACCTCGACCGGATATGGCGCGGCGGGCCAGACCATCGCCTACAGCTACCTGGTGACCAACACCGGGACCGTAACCCTCACCGGACTATCGGTCGCCGACAACCTGGTGGCCACCCTCACCTGCCCCTCGGTCACCCTCTTCCCGGGGACGAACGAGACCTGTACCGGGAGCTACACGGTGACCCAGGGTGACGTTGACGCCGGGTCGGTGACCAATACAGCCACGACAATGGCATTGGACTTCGAGGGCCTCGTCACCTCGGCACCGTCCGCGGTGACGGTCCTGGCCAGCTCGGCCAGCTCGTCGATCAGCCTGGCCAAGTCGACCACCTCGACCGGATATGGCGCGGCGGGCCAGACCATCGCCTACAGCTACCTGGTCACCAACACCGGGACCACCACTCTTTCGAGCGTGCAGGTGACCGACAACGCGAACTCGGTCAGCTGTCCCGCGGGCACGCTGGCGCCGGAAGCCACCGAGGCCTGCACCGGGACCTACACGGTGACCCAGGGTGACGTCGACGCCGGGTCGGTCACCAATACCGCGACGGCGAGCGCCACCAACCCCCACAGCACCGTCGTCACCTCTGCACCTTCCTCGGTAACGGTACTTGCCTCCAACTGCGATCCACCGGCCATCACCAGCGCCGACACGGCGACGGCGGTGTCGAGGATCCCGTTCAGCTTCACGGTGAGGTCCTGCAGCACCTCGGTACCGGTCATTAAGGGAGCCCACCTTCCATTTGGCGTTAGGCTGGTCGACAACCGTAATGGGACTGCCACCATCTCAGGGATCCCGGCCGCGCGGGACGCCGGCATCTACACCGCGACCATCACCGCCACGGTCAAGTCGCAGCCGGTTGCCACCCAGAGCTTCGCCCTCACGGTGGACAACACCCCCGCATTCAAGTCAAAGGCCACGTACACGGCCACCACCGGGGTCGCCTTCGCTTACCCGATCACCACCCGCTCCGGCTACCCTGTGCCGACGATCACCACGCCCTCGACCCTGCCCGGTGGGGTGACCCTGAACGACACCGACCCAGCCAACGGGACGGCCACGCTCGGGGGTACCCCGGACCCGAACGCCGGGGGCATCTACGTGATCACCATCACCGCCACCAACGGCATCGGGGCCCCGGTCAACCAGACCTTCACCCTGACGGTGTACCAAGGACCAGCGATCACGAGCGGCGACAGCTACACGACCGTGGCCGGACAACCCATGACGCCGTTCACCGTGACCGCCACCGGCTACCCGGTGCCAACGCTCAAGGCCTCTGGCCTCCCTCCGGGCGTCAAGCTGACCGACAACAAGAATCTGACGGGAACCATCTCGGGCACTCCCAAGAGCACGGCGGCTGGCACGTACACGGTGACGATCACCGCATCGAGCAAGGCTGGAACGACCACCCAGACCTTCACGCTGCTCGTGACGTAAACCACGACCCCCGTGGGCAATTGTCCGTCTGGCATCGCCTGCCAGGTCACGGAGGAGCTCAGAAAATCCCAGTTCAGAGACGGGGCGTGGAGACGATGGTCTGTGGAGACGATGG
>PMOE01000066.1 GCA_003161575.1 Acidimicrobiaceae bacterium
TCTTCTCGCCGCCCGAGTTGATGACCACCGAGCCCCGCCCGAGCAGGGTCACCGATCCGTCGGCCTCGACGGTGGCGAAGTCGCCTGGCACGACGTAGCGCGTGGATCCGATGGTGATGAAGACCTCGGCCGTTTTCACCGGATCGTTGTAGTAGCCGACGGGGATATCGCCTGAGCGGGCGATCTTGCCGATGATCCCTGAACCGGGTGGCACAACTTTCAGGTCTTCATCGAGCACCACCGTCTCGCCGAGGATGTGGACGGTCGGCCCACTCTTCATGGCCGTCTCGCCTTTCCCGATCACCGTCAGTCCGTTGTTTCCGCTTTCAGAAGATCCAATTGCGTCGGTGATGAATATGTTGGGCAGGTGTTTGAAGAACTCGTCTTTGACCGGAGCGGAGAACAGGGCGGCTGAAGAGACGATGGCCAAAAGTGACGACGTGTCGTGCGCCGGGCCGGGATCATCGAGCGCTTCGACGAGCGGCTTGCCCATGGCGTCGCCGGTGATCATCAGGGAGTTGACCTTCTCGGCCTCGATCAGACGCCAGACTTCGTGGGGATCGAACTTGGCCATGAGCACGATCTTGGATCCGACAAAGCTCTGCCCCATGACCGCCCATTGGGTGGCCCCGTGCATGAGGGGGGCGATCGGCAGGTGGGTCATCGGGCCGTTGCGACCCCTCTCGACGATCTCTTGGGGAGTCTGCACCCTGGTATTGGACATCGCGTCGGTGCCGCCCCCGAGCGCGTAGAACACGTCGACGTGGCGCCAGACAACGCCCTTGGGCATGCCGGTCGTCCCGCCGGTGTAGAGGATGTAGAGATCGTCGGGTGAGCGTGGACCGAAGTCCCGCTCGGGGCTCCCGGTGGCCATCGCGTCCTCATAGGCAACCGCACCGGGTGGCGAAGGGTGATCGGTGTCGTCGTCGATCACGATGACGTGGCTCACCGACGCGAGCTCTGGAAGCAGGACGGTGACCCGGGGGGAGAACTCGCGCTGATGGACGATGGCTTTCAGGTCGGCGTTGGTGAAGAGATAGCGGAGTTCGTCTTCGACGTAGCGGTAGTTGATGTTGATCCAGATCGCCCGCAACTTGAAAACGGCCCAGGCGGTCTCGACCCACTCCACCGAGTTGTAGGCGTAGATGCCGACGTGGTCGCCCGCTCCGATGCCCTGGGCGCCAAGGTGGTGGGCCAGTCGATTGGCCCGGGCCTCCATCTCGGCGTAGGTCCGGCGAGCACCGTTGGCGACCAGGTACTCCCGCTCGGGGTAGGCGTCAACGGCGGCCTCAAAGAGGTCAGCGAGGTTGTACTCCATCGGGGGCTAAGTAGAACAGGTTCTCGTCGGGTGGGCAACCGGCCTCGTGGCGGCCCAGGGCCCCCGTCGACTGGTTGTGTCCGAGTCCGGCGGGTGATCGAGTCCCCGGCCCGGCCCGGCCCGGTCCGCCCGCCTCCCGGGGATCGCCCGCCTCATAGGGCCGCGCACCTGAGGAACGATCCGGCCACTTCCGTGGTCGACGCCGTGGTCGGATGCACGATGTCGACGACGCGCACCTCGCCGCCGGATCGGACACCGCGGGCCTCGCTCCCGCGCCCGAGCACTCAGGGGTGCTGGGCGAGGGAGAAACGGGTCCCTTGGTCATCGACGCACTCCGAGGACCGGCCGTAGGGCTGCTCGGCGGGTTCTGTGGCCGAACCCCCGGCCCTTCGCACTCGCTCGACGGCGGTGTCAATGTCGTCGACCCTGTACAACGGCACCACGGTGGCACCGGTGTGGCCTCCGCTCAGCCCCACCATTGGCGCGACGTCAACAGGGCCCCAGCCGTCCTCAGCCCGGCCCGGGACGAACTCCCAGTCGAGCACCGCAGCGTAGAAGGACCGGGCCTCGGCCGAGTCGGTGACCTCCATGGTGATGTAGGACACGTCACCATGGCGCTCGCCGTTGGGTGCGGGCCGGACTCCGCGTTCTGCGGCCCTCAACTGGTACAGAGCAAAGCGAGCGCCCTGGGTATCGGTGCACATCACGCTCGGGCCCCACGGCTGTTGACCGGGTTCTTCGGTTTGACCACCGGCGGCTCGGACCTGATCCATGGCCCGGTCGAGATCATCGACCGCGAAGCACAAGAAGAGCGTATTGTGCCCGACGCCGCCAGCGAACCCGTGGTTGACCGCAGCCCATGGCACCTCGCGATGGCGCCCGAGGGGCCAGTCGAGCACCGCGGCGAAGAATCGCGCGGCACGATCCGGGTCGGGGACCCACAGCGACACATAGCCGATGTCTCCGTGACGAATTCGCTCCGTTCGAACCGGAGCGTCTCCTGGCACGGTCGGTGCATCAGTAAGGATCCAACGGTGACCGAACGGGTCGCGCACAACGGCGTTGCGCCCGTAGGGGTTGTCGGCGGCCGGCCGTTCGAGGGTCGCCCCAGTGGACACGGCGCGAAGTACAACGGCGTCCATGTCGGGGATCTGAACCGTCAGGCTCACCGTTGCCGGCTCGCCTGGGCGTGGTGCTGCGACGTCGCTCTCGGGGGACTCGTCGGCCAGGTAGATCGCCGCGCCGTTCAATTCCATTTCGGCGTGCCCCACGCGACCGTCGGGCATGAGGATCGTCTCGCCGCGACGTCGGGCGCCGAGCGACGACGTGTACCACTCCAGAGCCTCCCTGGCGTCAGCGACGATCAAATACGGCACCACTGCGCGACCTGCGGCTTCTGAGCCCGGTTGGGGAGCCAGGTCGTCGTCGGTCGCAGTGACTCCTCTCGGGAGCCTCAGAGAGAGTTCGATGCGGGATCGCAGACGCGCCGCGAAATTGGAGTCGGGATCGACCGGCGCTGCCGCCGTGCGCAGGACCTCGAACGGATCAGGCATCATGGCCTCTCGTCGGGGTAGGCGCGGCGGAACGCGGCGCGGGCCCGGGCCAACAGACCCTCGGTCCCGTGCACGGTTCGGTCCAGCACCGAGGCGACGTCGGCCACCGGCAGGTCGTCGATATAGCGCAGTGTGAGCGCGGCGCGATGGTGCGGCGCGAGACAATCGAGGGTGGCGCGCGCCTGTGCGGCGTCGAGCCGGATCTCCCATGGGTCATCGATCGCCGGCGCCTCTTCGATCAGCGCCTCGAACCTGCGTTCCTCGCGGGTTTGGCGGCGCCAGTGGTCCACCAGCTTGTGGCGGGCCACACCGACCAGCCAGGCAGTCGAGATCGGCGGCGGATCGTCACGGCGAACCGCGGCGGCGGCGGCGAGGAACGTCTCGGAGGTCAGATCCTCGGCCACCGCCGGTCGGCCGCAACGCGACAGCAGATAGCCGTAGACGTGGGGGAGGGCTTGACCGTAGAGGTCGAGCAACGCCGATTGGGAGTCCCCGGTGGTCGTTGGCTGTCCACCCACGTCTGTATTGTCGTCTCCCGGCCCGCGTTTCCATCGGGCACATCCAAAAGGCCCCCCCGCCAGGGCGTTTGGCTGCCACCAGGTGGCCGCGGTCTCACCCGGTCATCGGACCGGTGGCCCCGCTCACACGAAGCCGGCGGATCGGTGGCGTTGGCCCGATCGGCTCAGGCGGAGTCTTTGCGGTCCTCGGAGCGCGACGTCACACTTCGGCGCTGATCCACTCGGTCGCCTCACGTTTGTGGCGGGCGTAGTCGACCTTGCCGTTGGGGGAGCGTCCGATGCTCTCGATCACCCGCACCCGGCGCGGCGCTTTGTAGCTGGCCAGGCGGCCTTTTACGTGGACGATCAGCTCTTGCTCGTCGAAGTCGGCGCCCGGTGCCGGCTCGACCGCGGCCACGATCTGCTCGCCGTATTTGGGGTGGGGGACGCCGACGACGACCGCGTCGCTCACCGTCGGGTGGGTTTTCAGTGCTTCCTCCACCTCTTCGGGGAAGACCTTCTCCCCTGCGGTGTTGATACACACCGAGCCCCGGCCGAGCAGGTGGATGGACCCGTCTGCGCGCACCTGGGCGAAGTCCCCCGGGATCGAATACCGCACCCCGTCGATCACCTTGAACGTGGTCGCGCTCTTCTTTTCGTCCTTGTAGTAGCCGAGCGGGTTGCGGCCGCCCAGGGCCAGCACGCCTACGTCGTCAGAGCCGGGCTGGATCAGCGAGCCTTCGGGCGAGATGACCGTGACCTCGGGTCCGAGCACGAACTCGGCCGTCTTGGCCGTTGACCCCGCCGACGACACCGACGAGCCCATGCCGAGGGCCTCAGAGGAGCTGAACGCGTCAACGAGGAGCATGCCGGGGTGTTGCGCGAGCAGACCCTGCTTGATCTCCTCGCTCCACATCGCTCCCGAAGAGATGATGCCCATGAGTGATGACAGATCCCAGCGACCCGGGTGCTCTTCGAGCGCACTTAGTATCGGTCGGCCGAAGGGATCGCCCACGATGACCAGCGCATTGGCCTTCTCGCGCTCGACGGCGTCGAGAAGCTCGAGTGGATCGAAACGGCGGCTCTCGAGCAGGACGACCTGGCCGCCCTCGCTCAGGCACTCATTCGACGTGAACCACCCGGTGCCGTGCATGAGCGGGCACGCCGGGAGCAACGACATGCCCGGCCCGTTGTCGGCCAACTGTCGTGTGACGCCGCCCAGACCATCAGTCTCGCTGTACCGCCGGAAGCCCGCGGCGTTGAGCCGCGCGAACAGGTCGTCCTGACGCCACATGACCCCCTTGGGCATGCCGGTCGTCCCGCCGGTGTACAGCATGAACAGGTCGTCCCCGCTCCGACCCCAGTCCGCCGCCGCCCGGGCGGTGGCCGACGCGGCCACTTCGTCGTAGGGGGTAGCGAACTCAGGGCACGGGCCCGACCCATCGTCCACCCATAGCCAACCTCTGATCCCTGGGACCCGGGGACGGATCCGCTCGACGCGTTCGGTGAAGCAGCCGTGGAACACGACGGCCACGGCGTCGGCGTTCCCCCACAGGTAGGTCAACTCGTCGTCGGCGTAGCGGTAATTCGTGTTCACCGGGACCAGGCCGAGCTTGGTCGCAGCGAAGATGCCCTCGAGGTATTCGACCGAGTTGTACATGTACAGGGCGACCTTGTCCTGGCGGGTCACACCGAGGTCGAGGAGCCAGGTGGCGACCCCGTCGGCCTGCCGGTCGAATTGCCCCCAGTGCAGCCGGCGCTCTCCTTGGACTACGGCCACGGCGTCGGGGAGTACGTCGGCGACGGTTTCCCAGACATCTGCGAAGTTCCACTCCGTCACTGCTGCTCCTCGTACCGTGTCTCGGGGACCGGGCTGGCCCGGGCCCCACTCCGGGGCGCCGCTGAGCCTACGCTTCGCTCGTGGACCTTGGATTACCCGGTGATGACGACCCCGCCCGCCTCGCCGTCCGCGCCTGGTTGGCCGAGCACCCCAAGCCGACCGGGCGTCAGCTGGCCGAGGCCGGTTACGTCGTTCCCCACTGGCCGGCGCCCTACGGGCTGGGCGCCGATCCGCTGTCCCAACTGGTGATCGACGAGGAGCTCAAGTCGGCTGGCGTGCACCGACCGATCAACCCCATCGGCATCGGCTGGGCCGGGCCAACCTTGGTCTACGCCGGCACCGACGCGCAGAAGGAGCGGTGGCTCTGGCCGATGCTGGCCGGTGAGGAGTTCTGGTGCCAGCTCTTCAGCGAGCCCGGGGCCGGTTCGGACCTGGCGTCGCTCGGTACCAAGGCGGTACCCGACGGCGACGCCTTCGTGGTGAGTGGCCAGAAGGTGTGGACCAGTTTCGCCCACGTCGCCAAGTGGGGCATCCTGCTGGCCCGTACCGATTCCGCCGCCCCGAAGCACCGAGGGATCTCCTATTTCGTCTGCGACATGCGCGCCCCGGGGGTGGATGTCCGGCCCCTGGTCGACATGACCGGGGAGCACGCGTTCAACGAGGTCTTCTTCGACGAGGTCCGCATCCCGGGCGATCAATTGATCGGCGACGTGAACGGGGGCTGGGAGCTGGCCAAGGTCACCTTGGGCAACGAGAGGGTGTCGCTCTCGGGCGAGGGGGCGCTGTGGGGCAACGGGCCGACGGCGGCCGATCTCCTCGACGTGGTGCGTCCCGCCTCGGACGCGCTCGACCCGGTGCTGCGCCAGCGCCTTGTCGAGGTCTTCGCCGAAGGTGAGATCCTCCGGGTGCTCCGGCTCCGCACGGTCTCGGCCGTCTTGGCAGGCAAGGCGCCTGGACCTGAAGCCTCGGTCCGCAAGGCCATCGCCGACGCCCACGGCCAGCACGTCATGGAACTCGGGCGCGACCTCGCCGGAGCCTTCGGCATGCTCGAGGGTTCGGGCCCTCTCGGGGGATGGGCCCGGGATCGTCGAGCGGCACCGGCGAGATGGAGCGGTGCCAGCTGGTCCGGTGGATTTCTCTACAGCCCCGCGCTGACCGTCGGCGGGGGGACGGCGGAGGTCCAACGCAACATCGTGGCCGAAAAGGTGCTCGGGCTGCCCCGCGACCCCGGCACCAGCTGAAGGGGCCGCGGCCCTGGCCGGGTCCCTCGCGGTTCAGCCGCCCGAGGGCACCAAGGGACCGGCGTCGGAGTAGCCCTGGCGGATGCCCTGGCCGGCCCGGGCGGTCAGTTGGTCTGGTTCGTAGAGCATCCAGTAGGCGTTGTGGGCATGCTTGCGGGCCCGGTCCCGGCAGACCTCGGCCAGGCGGACCGGGTCGTCCTCTTCGTCTTCGTGGACGAAGACCTCGAGGATCGGCGTGTTGGTCATGAGCTGGGCCTGCATGATCCCCATCGACGCCTCGTGGGCGCAGGTCTTGTCGATCGGCGCGCCGCCCGGCATGCCGAGGGCCACCACGATCTTGCAACTCTGCTCTTCAATGAGCCTCTTGGCGGCGACGGCCAGGTCCTTGAACCCCGGCACCGTGCGTCGTACCACGTCAAAGCGCTTCGCGTAGCCCGGGCAGTGCTCGAGCTCGTCGACCGCCTCGGCGCCCATGTCGTAGCGGGCGAACATCGTGTCGACCACTCCGATGCGGTGCATAGATGAGGCTCCTCTCTGCGTTGTCCTGGCGCGCAATGACCCGTGGCCGGATCAGCTCATTGTCGCGCACTTCGCTCCTCCAAGGGGCACGCAGTGGTCCGGGGGAGAACCGAGACGGGCTCGTGGTGCACCGCCCACGCCCCGTCATGGACCGACGGAGGCACCTGGTCGAGGGTCGCGGACCTGGCCAGCAACCTTCCCGACGGTGTCCCTCCACCTCGGCAACCTGGACTGGTGGCCCGGCGCGACCACCACCTCGCGCCTGTTCCCTCGAGCCGAGGACACCCTCCTACGATGGGTGCTCGGCGAACCACCGGCCGGCCGCGTGATGTGCAAGAGTCTCCTGGCGTGACGCGATCCCTCGTGAAACGACCGGTGGCGCTGATCGCGATCGCAATGGAGCTGAGTACGTGCGGGAGTACGAGCACCGCCAGTCCGCCGGTCTACGGCAAGGGCCTGGGCAACCCGAAGGGCGCAGAGCCCGGCTCTTGATGCCTGAGCACCGCCCCGCCGCACCGCTCACCGATGGGACCCTCCTCCTGCGGCCCTTCGTGCTCGACGACGTGCCCGCGGTCACCGAGGCCTGCCAGGACCCCGAGATCGCCCGGTGGACCTCCGCCATCCCGTCGCCTTACACCGAAGAGGACGCCCGGCGCTGGATCGCCAGCCACCCCGAACGCTGGGCGTCGGGGCTCGGCGCCTCCTTTGCGTTGATCGACCCCGCCGAGGGTGCGCTGGTGGGCACGGTCGGCCTCCAACACGTCACGAGGGAACACCGCGACGCTGAGATCGGCTACTGGGTCGCCGCCTGGGCCCGGGGGCACGGTGTGGCGACCCGAGCCGTTGCGCTGGCGACGCGCTGGGCCTTCTCGAGTTTCGACCTCGACGCGCTCGACCTGTTGACCATGCTCGGGAACACCTCCTCTGAGCGGGTAGCCGACAAGGCCGGCTACCACTTCGTCGCCGTGGTGCGCAATGTGCCGGGCGTTGTCGACCCGACAGAGCGTTTCGACGCCAAGCGATGGGCCCGCACGATTCGCGGACGCGCGGTGCGGGAATGGCCCGAGGAGCTCGATCGACCTGGGTGAGACCTGCCGGTAAGCGCTCAGGCCGAGTGCTGTTCTCCGTGCTCCTTGCAGCGCGCCGTCCACCCCGACGGGGTCACCGTCACGCCCATCCAGCGCCCACAGGCCGAGCAGTAGCGGGGAGGGTCGAAATCGCGCCCGCAGCCCGGGCACGACGCAGACGACTGCCCACAGCCGGTGCAGAACGCCGGGGCGCTGTCGGCGGCGGGGAGCTGGGTCATTGCTACCGGCTCAGAAGGCGACGGTGAGCGCCGCCACCGGCATACGCAGATCGTCGAGCATCTGGAGATCGTCGGCGGACGAGCGACCGAGGGTTGTGAGGTAGTTGCCGACGATAAGGGCGTTGATGCCGGCAGTCATGCCGATGGCTTGGAGGTCGCGCAAGGTGATCTCGCGCCCGCCGGCGTAGCGCAGGATCACCCCGGGCAGAGCCAGACGGAACAGGGCGATCCAGCGGACCGCCTCCCAGGCGCCGACCGGAGCGCGATCGCCCAAGGGTGTGCCCGGCCGCGGGTTCAAGAAGTTGACCGGCACCTCGGTCGGGTCCAGGTCCTGGAGTTCGCTCAACAGCTCGATCCGCTGCTCGTCGGACTCTCCCATCCCGAGCAAGGCTCCGCAGCACAGCTCCATCCCCTCCTCGCGCACCAGCTGACAGGTGTCGACCCGCTCTTGGAAGCTGTGGGTGGTGACGACCTCGCTGAAGAATGAGCGGGCTGTCTCAAGGTTGTGGTTGTAGCGGTGGACCCCGCCCTCGGCCAGCCGTCTGGCCTGGTCCTTGGTCAAGATCCCCGCGCTCACCGCAACGTTGAGGCCTGTCTCGGCGTGGACCAACGGCACGAGCTCCAAGATGCGAGCGAGCGTCCGCTCGTCGGGGCCCCGGATGGCGAGCACGATGCAGAACTCCGACGCCCCGAGTGCCGCGGTCTGCCTCGCCGCCTCGAGGACCTCGTCGGTGTCGAGGAATGGGGTGGCCTTCACCGTCGTGTCGAAGCGCGAGGATTGGGAGCAGAAGTGGCAGTCCTCGGGACAGCCGCCGGTTTTGGCCGACAAAATGCCTTCTACTTCGACCGCCGGTCCGCACCAGGTCAGGCGGACCTGGTGGGCGAGTGAGGCGAGGGCCATTACCGCGCTGTCGGGTAGGGCCGCCAGCGCGCTGAGTTCGGTCGCCGTGAGGAGCCGGCGTTCGTCCAAAACAGCGTGCTCGACAGAGCGCAAAAGGGCCCGCTCAGCAGGCAGGAGCGGTGCGGTGACGGGGGCACCCGTGACCGAGGCCCGCTCCTGTCGATGGATTTCGTGGAGCGTCTCTGCGTCGGGCGCCGCAGGAGCGCTCGCCGAGCGGACGGCAACGGTGCTACGCGTGAGAGTCTGAGGGTGTTCGCCGGGCATCGCGCCAACGGTAGCGGCACCGTGTCGCCCTGGGAAACGGGAATCGGTCCAGTCAACGAGGAACGGGTGGAGGTGGTCATGGCCTGGGACTTCTCAACAGAGCCGGAGTTCGAAGCCAAGCTCGAATGGATGCGGGCGTTCGTGGTCGAAGAGGTGTTCCCCCTCGAGCCCCTCGATCTCACGTACGACGAAGTGCTCGAGGTCGTCCGCCCACTCCAGCGCCAGGTGAAGGACAAGGGACTCTGGGCGGCCCACCTCCCCCCCGACCTCGGTGGCGGCGGCTTCGGGCAGGTGAAGCTCGGCCTCATGCACGAAATCCTGGGCCAGTCGCCCTTCGCCCCCGTCGTCTTCGGGAACAACGCGCCCGATTCGGGCAACGCCGAGCTCCTGGCGATCGGCATTGCCAACACCGGCCGCGAAGATCAGCGCGAGCAGTGGCTCCAGCCGTTGCTCGACGGCAAACTCCGCAGCGCCTTTTCGATGACCGAGCCCAATACCGCTGGGTCGGACCCGACGCTCCTTTCCACCCAGGCGGTGCGAGACGGCGAGGAATATGTCATCAATGGCCGCAAGTGGTTCACCTCCAACGGCTCGGTGGCCGACTTCCTCATCGTGATGGCCGTCACCAATCCCGAGGTCCATCCCTACCAGGGCTCTTCGATGATCATCGTGCCGGTCGGCACCCCGGGTGTGGAGGTAGTGCGGGACGTGTCCACCATGGAGGACCCCGGCGCGCCGTTCGGCAAGTTTGGGAACCACGCCGAGATCGAGTACCGAGACGTGCGGGTCCCGGTCGCCAACTTGATCGGCCGAGAGGGGGAGGGCTTCGTCCTGGCCCAGCACCGGCTGGGCCCCGGACGGATCCACCACTGCATGCGTTGGCTGGGTCAGTCGCGCCGGGCCTTTGACATGCTGTGTGAGCGCGCCGTGTCGCGCTACGCCCACGGCTCGATGTTGGCCGAGAAACAGACCGTGCAGAACTGGGTGGCCGACTCGTTGGCCGAGATGTCGGCCGCCCGCCTCATGACCCTCCACGCCGCCTGGAAGATGGACCAGGAAGGTGCGGCGGCGGCCCGGGTCGAGATCGCCATGATCAAGTACTACGGAGCCCAAGTGCTCTACAACGTGATCGACCGGGCCATCCAGGTGAACGGATCGCTCGGGTATTCGAGCGATCTGCCCCTCGAGTCGATGTACCGGGCCGCCCGGGCCGCTCGCATCTACGACGGACCCGATGAGGTCCACCGCCAGACTGTGGCCCGTCGGACCTTGCGCGCCTACACCCCGACCGAGATCCCGACCGAGCACATCCCCACCCGCCGGGAGGCGGCGACGCGGAAGTTCGCAGAGCTTTTGAGCGAAGTCACCGCCGACGATTGAGACCTTCCCGGCCGCTCGTCGCACTCGCCACCTGTGCCGTGCTCCCCGTCGAAGACGAAGACGCTCGTCCTCTCGTCGACGCGCTCGGCCGCATGGGCGTCGACTCCCGGCGGCTGTGTTGGGACGATCCGGGGGCGCAATGGGATTGCTACGCCCGGGTGGTTGTGCGTTCGACCTGGGACTACGTCCCCCGGCGGGACGAGTTCGTGGCCTGGGCTTCGGGGGTGCCGCGTATCGCCAACGCGGCGGCGGTCCTCGCCTGGAACACCGACAAGCGCTACCTGGTGGACCTGGCCGCTGCGGGGATCCCGGTGGTCCGGACCGACTGGATCACCCCCGGTGCGCCGTTCGACCCGCCGGCCCACGAGTTCGTGGTCAAGCCCTCGATCAGCGTCGGGGCCAACGACACCGCCCGCTACGGCACCCGAGTCGAGGACCGGGCGGCGGCCCGATCGCACGTCAGGGCCATCCACGACAGCGGGCGGAGCGCCATGGTGCAGCCATATCTTGACGCGGTAGAGCGAGCCGGGGAGTCCACCCTCGTCTTTTTGGGTGGTCGCTACAGCCACTGCGTCCGCAAGGGCCCGATGCTCACGAACATCGGGACTTCCGAGGTGCCCGCACATCAGGACATCAGGTCCCGCACCGCGAGGTCCGAGGAGATCGCGCTGGCGAGCCGAGTGGTCGATGCCGTCGGTGGCATCGTTGCGGATGCTGACCCCCTCCTCTATGCCCGCGTCGACCTGTTGGTCGATGACGGGGGTGTCCCGAAGGTCCTCGAGCTCGAGGTCACCGAACCCGCGCTGTTCCTCGGGTACGACC
>PMOE01000008.1 GCA_003161575.1 Acidimicrobiaceae bacterium
GTCGAGGACCACCAGATGGTCCGCCACCGTGTTGGCGCCGGCGTTGCCCGGACGCAGCACGCCGGCGAGCACCTCGCCGGTGGCGTCGGCGAAGCAGAACATCGGGTGAAAGCCGAAGTCGGGTAGCCCCGGCGCATTGCGGCGCCGGGGCCCCCTCAGAACCCGGCGTGCGACTTTCACCGCACCGGGCTCAAGCAGACCCAAGGATCAGGGAGATGCAGAAACCGACACATCCAAGTCAACGGAGATGCGTGATCTCCGTTGACAGTCGGCATGGACGAGGCGGAGGGCAACGGGTTCTTCCAGCATGCCGTCCCCCGCTTCGGTGGTGATCGCTTGTTTGCGAACCGCCTTGCAGGTCACCCTGACCCACTGTTCCCATTCCTCGGGACTTTGTGGTTCAAGGTCAGCAGACAGGAGGAGTTCATCGCAGAGTGGGCAGCGTCCACGCTGGGTCTTGAGCAGACCCAGGCTGACGCCATCCAGTGGCGGTGCAATCCGCTGTCGGCGCTTGGCCCAGTAGTCAGCCAGGTCAGGATCGTCCAGCGACGCCGTTCCTGGCACCAACTGGTGCCGGACGATGTTGGTCCAAGAGAACTTGAGCAGGTAAGCGGGGCTGTCACGGTCACCGAAGACCCACTGGTCCCGTCTGGACCTATTGAACGAGCCGAAGTACCGGTTGACAACCCAGTGCCTCGACTTATTCGGGTGGCTGTGCTTGGCCCACTTGTAGGTGAGCGTCCACACGTACGTATCCAGCTTCGCGAACGCCTGGCTGGACACCACCGACCGGTAGTAAGCCGACCACCCCCGAATGATCGGGTTCAGTCGTGCGATCACCGCCGTGGCATTAGCCCCTCGCAGGGCCAACATCTCGGCGGCGAGCCGTTCCCGGTGCCGTTGTATGGCCGCCTTGGACGGTTTGATCAGCAGCTTTCCCTGATAGCGGCGGACGTTGAACCCCAAGAACTCGAAACCTTCATCGAGGTGGACGATTTGCGTCTTATCCTCGTTGAAGGTCAATCCCCTGGGCGCCAGCCATGCGGTCAGACGTGACTTCACCTCTTCGGCCTGTTCACGGCTGACGCACATCGCCACCAGGTCATCTGCATAGCGCACCACCACGGGGCTGTCCGTCATCGTATTGCCAGCATGAACGCCAGCTGTTCGGTAACGGACCCCGGCGGCCTCTTCCATCCCGTGCAAGGCAACGTTCAAGAGCACTGGGGAGATCACCCCACCTTGCGGGGTTCCCTCCTCAGTTGGAGCGAACCGACCTCTGTCGACCACCCCTGCCTTCAACCACCGCTCGACCAGTTCCCTGGCGGGGAACGTGCCGAGGTGACTGAGAAGCCGATCGTGGTCGATCCGATCGAACGCCGCCGCCAGATCCGCGTCGAGCACCCAGCACCGGCGTGCGGACTTGCCGCGCACCGTGGCAAAGATGGCAGAGATTGCGTCATGGCAGCCACGGCCCGGCCGGAATCCATAGGACTTCGGCTCGAACCGCGCCTCCCACTCGGGCTCCAGTGCGTTGACGACCTGAGCTTGCTTCGCCCGATCGACAATGACTGGTATGCCGAGCGGGCGCTTTTTCCCGTTGGCCTTTTCTACGTACACCCGCTTGACGGGTTTGGGTTTCCACGAGGCATCGTGGCGTTGCACCGAGTCAGCCAGGACGGCCTTCCCGGGAGCGGTCACCACGACGCTGCCGTCGATGCCCGCCGTCATGCGGCCGGTGTTGAGTTCGGTCACCCGCCGCACGCTCAACAGAGCATTGGCACGAGACCGGAGCATCAGCTTCTGCAGGTTGCGGACCAACTTCTGGTCCCCATCCCTTGATGCCGTGAAGATGCGTTGACGCAGACGCCGTACGTCGGCCTCAATCCGCTGCCAGTCAATCGACAGCCAATCGAGATCGTCGTCCTCAGGTCCGTTCACCACGGCAGTGCCGTGGCGTCCAACGTGCCCATCGGTTCTGGTGTCTTCAGTCATCGTCCACCTCACAGGCCCACCTGACCCGCGTCAGCACCCTTTCGAGTCGGGCATACGCCCGTATCCGGCCAGTTATGCGAGACGACCAACGGAAGGGCTGGTCGTGTGTCTCGATTTCCTGTTGCCTTTCGGCTGCCGGCATTCGCTTCTCGGGTCATCCTTTCCCCGCTGGGGGGTTGGACCTTCCTTGCGGTTGGCTTACCGGACAACGCCCGGACCCCATCGGGATTCCATGTTTCGCACGTATGAGTTGCGACCGGGGAGGGTGCCCTCTCTACCCCGAGGACAGCGGTGCTCACACAGCCGACTGCAAGTCTCCGGCCGCCGCCTGCCGCATCCCAGCGGCAATGTCCCTACACCCCGGCCGAGCATCCATCATCCGGGGCTCAACTTGACGAGGCATCACTGAAGGTTCACTGCATTCACCCGTCCGGTCTTCCCCTCGCCTGTGGTTCCCGGATGGAACGGGCACCCTTGGGCTTCTCCCCGGAGCTCCGCACCCCGCCGTTACCAGCGACGCACGTCCGGGTGGGGACAGGCCTTGAGCACTGGCCTGGGACTACGCAGTCGACGTCATCGGTCGACCCTCCTTCCTACGAGTCCACTCGTATCGTGCGACCTCGTGTCGCACCTTGCTCCTGTTGCTGCGCCCCAACCAACACTTCGGGGGCGGTCGCCGTTGAGGACGATGATGCTCTCCCGCAAGCCTCGCTCTAACCGCTCGGTTGCGTGGTAGGTGGAGGTCCTTCAGCCTGCTGGGCTTGCTGAATCTGAGCTGGCGTGAGTCCTGTCGTCGAACAGGGCTCCCATGCAGGAGTTCCAGCTGCAGGGGGCTGGCCAGTGAACGTCTGCGCTATCACGGCAGCGTCGGCCTGAGCGTCGATGTTTAGGCACTGTTCGTATGTCTGTTCAGCCTGTTCAGTGGCCGCCGCCTGCGCTGCCTGGTCTTGCTGTTGTGCCCATGCGATGGCGGCAGGCGAGCCCAGTGGGCATCCGTCAATAGGTACGTTCTGTTCGCACACGCTCGTCGTCGTCGTCGTGGTGGTCGGCGGAACGGTAGTCGTCGTCGTGGTGGTCGGCGGAACGGTGGTGGTGGTCGTCGTTGACCTAGGAGGCCGTTCAGCGCTCACCGAATGACCACCGAACGAGCACGCCGCCATAGTGACGCAGAGGCCGACGAAGGTCACACCTACAAGCAGTCTTCGCATC
>PMOE01000096.1 GCA_003161575.1 Acidimicrobiaceae bacterium
AAGGCCTACGGCGGCGCCTACGTCGTCATGAACTCCAAGTCCATCGGGGCCGACCTGGCCTACGCCTGGCCGTCGGCCGAGCTGGCGGTGATGGGTCCGAACGGTGCGGTCGAGATCGTTTACCGCCGGGAGCTGGCCGAAGCCGACGATCCAGTCCAACGGCGGGCCGAACTCGTCGAGGAGTACACCGAGCGCTACGCCAACCCCTACATCGCGGCCGAGCGGGGTTATGTCGACGATGTCATTTCGCCGGCCGACACCCGCCGCGTCCTGGCCCAGGCGCTCGAGCTGCTCGCCTCCAAGCACGAAGAACTCCCCCGGCGCAAGCACGGAAACGTGCCGCTGTGAGCGGCGGACTTGCCCCCCGCCCCGAGCCCGGTCCCGAGGTGCTGGCGCTGGTCGCCGCGGCGCTCGATCAGGTGTGGCCGAGGCCGGTTGCCTCCCCCGACGCCTTGGACCCGGCCCACCGGGTGTGGCGTTTCAGCGGCCGGTGGTGGAACAAGCCCACACCGATGCGCCGCGAGCGGCCCTACGCGTCTCGCTGAACGCTGGTTGAACCGGCCCGGGCCCCGCGCCCGATGTGCCGGTCCGCCGGCCCTCGATTTTTTTCCTCTCGGAGCACCGAATGGTGCGTACCGACGACCCGTTCTTCTTGTCGCAACAGACACTGGTCACCGACCAGGTCACGAGAGGAGGGGATCATGGGATCCTGCGGAACGGTCAGCGAAGTGACTTGCCTGCCGGGAGCGAAGTCGGCGCCCCCGGCCGGCGCCAGCGGCGCCCCCCAACGTTGGGCCGACCGGGTGGCCGCCCTGGTTGGTGTGGGCGACTTCAAACGGGCCATCGCGGCGGCCACCGGGGTCGACAAATCGGCGCTGGCTCCCGAGCGCCTGGCCTTTTTCCTCGTCGACGTGGCCCAAGCCCAGTACGGGTTGGCCTGGTACGCCGACGCGCTGCGGACCATCGGGCGGGCGCAGGCTGCCGATCCCGCACTGGTCAACCACGACATCACCGTGCGCCTCATGGTCCACGGGATCGCCACCCAAAGGGCCGAGCCGATCGACGAGCGCCTCTTGAACGTGGTGGGCCGGCGCTTCAGCACACTGGCCGCCGCGTCATCAGGGGCGCACATTCGGCTCGGCGGCGTCGGGGGACCGCCGCTGTGAGCCCGCTGTCGCTCAGTTGCGCAGCATCATGCCGGGGCAGGCCTCGAGACCGTCTTCTGCGGCCTGGCCGTCGAGGCGGATGGGCACCCCGTTGACCAGGGTGTGGGTCATGCCGACCGGGGCGTCCGCGGTGAGCCGCTCACCGTCGGCGGGAAAATCTCGCAGCCGGCGAAGCGGCCCGGGGGCCACGGTGGCCGGGTCGAAGACGCATAGGTCGGCCGCTTTCCCGACCGCCACGGTGCCCCGGTCGGACAGTCCGTAGACACCGGCCGGCTCGCCGGTCAGCTTGTGCACGGCCCGCTCGATCGGCATGACCTCCCGCTCGCGCACCCAGGTGCCGAGCAGATCGGTGGCGAAGCAGGCGTCACAGAGCTGGGACACATGTGCCCCCGAGTCGGCCAACCCCAACAAGACATTGTCTCTCGGCAAGAGCCAGGCGATGGCCTCGGGGTCGTTGTTGGCCACCACCGAGGTGAACCGGGTCTTCAGATCGTCCTCGAGGGAGAGGTCGAGCATCACGTCGAGCGGGGTGACTCCCCGTTCTGCGGCGATGTCGAGAATCGGCCGGCCCACGAGATCGGGGCTCGACGGTGACTCGGCGATGGAGACCGAGGTCCAGTTGAACGGCAGTCCGCCGCCGCCGCCCAGGCCTACGTCTTCCCAGGCCTTGGCCCGCCAGGCCGGGTCCCGGTAGGCCGCAGTGCGCTCCTCGAAGCTGGTGTCCATGAGCGAGGCGAAGCTCGGGCGGGTGTTCAACGTGAAGGGTTCGGCCAGGTTCATCTGGAAGACGAGCGGGCGGCACGAGACCTGGGGCCAGACTTCGATCCCCTCGGCGCGGGCGGCGTCATTGTCGGCGATGACCTTTTCGTGCCAGGGGTAGCCTTGCACGGTGAGCAGGGCGGTCCAAGTGATCGGACGGCCGATCTCGCGCTGGAGCGCGTTGACCTCGGGGAGGGGGATGACGCCGCCCGGGAGCAGCGCGATCACGCCCCGGTTGGCATCGCGCAGCGGCTGGAGGAGGACCCGGAGCTCGTCGATGCCCGAGACCCGGGAGGGGACCGGACGACCGTGGTCCCCGTTGTGGGTGGGTGAGGCACTCGAGGCGAACCCGGCCGCCCCGCCGGCCATGGCCTCGGCCACCACCTGCTGCATGGCCGCCAGTTCTGAGTCGTTGGCCGGGCGCTCGTAGGCGTCGGGGCCCATGACGTAGAGGCGCACCGCGGTGTGGCCCACGTAACACCCGTAGTTGAGCGCCACCCCCCGGCGTTCGATGGCGTCGAGGTACTGGGGGAAGGTTTCGAATTCGGCCCACGGAACGCCGGCGGCCAGGGTGTCAAAGCTCATGTCTTCGACGTGCTGGAGGGTGCGGGCCAGTAGCTCCACACCGTCGGCCCGGATCGGGGCGATGGAAAAGCCGCAGTTCCCGGCGATGACCGTGGTCACCCCGTGGAACGACGACGGGGTGAGCCGGGGGTCCCAGAAAACCTGCGCGTCGTAATGGGTGTGGATGTCGATGAATCCGGGCGCGACCACCTGCCCCGACGCGTCCAGCTCGGTGGTGCCCGAGAGCCCGTCTCCCACCCCCACGATCCGGTCCCCGCGCACGGCCACGTCGGCCGGGCGTCCGGGGGCCCCGGTCCCGTCGATAAGGGTCCCACCCCGGATGACGATGTCAGCGTCCATACCATCTCCTCGGTCGTGTGCCCCCATCGTCGCGGACCGGGCACCCCCGTGCACGCGGTGAGACGATCGCCGCCGCTGTGCTCAGCTGATGGAGCGCGGGGGTGATCCACACCCGGCGTCCCAGCGGGTCACCAAGAGCTCGACCCGCCTTGGTCGTCGCTCATTGCCCCCACCTCTTCTTGCTGCTTGGCGGGCCGGCCGGGCCGCTCAGTTGGCCCGGCGGTGCTCTTCGGCGAGCCGGACAAGGTCCTCCATCATGTGGCCGAACTCGAAGTCCTTGGGGGTGTAGACCGCGGCCACCCCCTTGCCCTTGAGCACCTCGGCGTCGTCGGGCGGGATGATGCCCCCCACCACGACCACCGCGTCGACGCCGGCCGCCCGCAGGCGGTCGAGGACCTCGGGGACGAGCTCGAGATGTGAGCCCGAGAGGATGGAAAGCCCGACGATGTCGACGTCCTCGTCGCGCGCCGCGGCCACGATCTGTTCGGGGCTCAGCCGGATGCCCTGGTAGATGACCTCGAAGCCGGCGTCGCGGGCCGCGACCGCGATCTGTTCGGCCCCGTTGGAGTGGCCGTCGAGTCCGGGCTTGGCCACCAACAGGCGCGGCGGTCCCCCGGTGCGGGCCGAGAGCGCTTTGACCTTTTCGACCACCCCGGCGAGCTCGGCTCCGCGCTGGCCGACCCCGCCGCTCACCCCAGTCGGGGCGCGGTACTCGCCGAACACCTCGCGCAGCACGCCGGCCCATTCGCCGGTCGTGCCACCCGCATGGGCGAGGGCGATGGTCGGCTCCATGATGTTCGCGGCCGGCCCGTTGTCCTTCGCCACCCGACGCAACTCGTCGAGGGCGCGCCCCACCAGCGCACCGTCGCGGCCGGACCGCCACGCCGCCACGTCGGCCTGGAGTTCAGCTTCGACCGTCGGGTCGACCTTCAAGATGTTCTCGGCACCGCCGTCGGCGGTGAGCGGGGAGACGGCCGTCTCGGTGAAACAGTTGACCCCGACCACCTGCTGCTCACCCGATTCGATTCGCCGTACCCGCTCGGCCTGGCTGCGCACCAGCCGGAGCTTGAGCTCGTCGATGGCCTCGAACGCGCCACCGAGGGAGAGGACGTCGTCGAGTTCGGCGGTGGCGGCGTCTTCGAGTTCTCTGGTCTTTTTCTCGATGACCGTCGAGCCTTCGAAGATGTCGCCGTACTCGAGCAGGTCGGTCTCAAAGGCCAGGATCTGCTGGATGCGCAGCGACCACTGCTGGTCCCAGGGACGGGGCAGGCCGAGCGCCTCGTTCCACGCCGGCAGCTGGATGGCCCGGGCCCGGGCGCCTTTGCTGAGCGTGACCCCGAGGGTTTCGAGGACGATCCGGGGCACGTTGTTCTCGGGCTGCTGCTCGGTGAGCCCGAGGGAGTTCACCTGCACCCCGTAACGGAACCGCCGGAGCTTCTCGTCGGTGACCCCGTAGCGCTCGGCGCAGATGCGGCTCCACATGGAGGTGAAGGCCCGCATCTTGCAGGTCTCTTCTACGAAGCGGAGTCCGGCGTTCACGAAGAAGCTGATCCGACCGACCACCTGCGGGACCTCGTCGTTGGAGATCTTCCCCGACCGGCGCACACCGTCGAGGATCCCGATCGCCGTGGCCAGCGCGTAGGCCAGCTCTTGGAGGGGGGTGGCCCCGGCCTCTTGGAGGTGGTAGCTGCAGACGTTGACCGGATTCCACCGCGGTGCGTGACGGACCGTGTAGGCGATGGTGTCGACGGTCAGCCGGAGGCTCGGCTGCGGGGGGAAGATGTAGGTGCCCCGGGAGAGGTACTCCTTGACGATGTCGTTCTGGGTGGTGCCCGAAAGCAGGGTCGGGTCGATGCCACCGTCCTGGGCGTTGGCCACGTAGAGACCGAGCAGCCAGGCCGCGGTGGCGTTGATCGTCATCGATGTATTCATCTCCGACACCGGGATGCCGTCGAGCAGTTGGCGCATGTGGCCGAGATGGGCGACGGGGACACCGACCTTGCCGACCTCACCGGCCGCCTCGGGCGCGTCGGGGTCGTAGCCGGTCTGGGTGGGAAGGTCGAAGGCCACCGAGAGCCCGGTCTGGCCCTTGGCCAGGTTGGTCCGGTAGAGCTCGTTGGAGGCTCGGGCCGAGGAGTGGCCCGAGTAGGTGCGCATCATCCACGGCTTTGAACGCTCCGGGCGGTCCGCCGGGTCCTTTGTCATGTGCTCACCTCCCTGCTGGCCGGTGGTACCCCCCATTGTGCCCGCCAGCCGACCGGCGGGGCCCGGATTACTTTCGGGAGTACTCGTAAAAGCCCTGGCCGGACTTGCGGCCGTAGCGCTCGGCCGCCACCAGGCGGCGCAATGTCGGCACCGCCGCGTAGTTGGGATCCTTGAACTCCTCGTAGAGCGCGTCGAGTATGGCGACCGACGTGTCGAGGCCAACCAGGTCCAAAAGCGCGAAGGGGCCCATCGGGAACCCGCAGCCGCCCTTCATCGCGGTGTCGATGCCCTCCTTGGTGGCCACGCCCTGTTCGAGCATGCGCACCGCGTTGTTGAGGTAGGGGAAGAGCAGGGCGTTGACGATGAACCCGGCCTGGTCTCGCACTTCGACGGGGTCCTTGCCGCAGGCCTCGGCGAAGGCGAGGGCCGCGGCGATGGTCTCGTCTGAGGCGGTGATCGGGCGTACCACTTCGACGAGGGACATGGCCGGGGCCGGGTTGAAGAAGTGCACGCCGCAGACCCGGTCCGGGCGGCCGGTCTCCATGGCCAGATCCACCACCGCCAGGGTCGAGGTGTTGGTGGCGATGATGGTCGACTCCGCACAGATCCGGTCGAGCTCACTGAAGAGATGTTTTTTGATGGTGAGGTCCTCGACCACCGACTCGATCACCAAGTCGCAGTCCGAAAGCGCCCCGAGTTCAGAGGTCACGCTCACCCGGCCGAGGATCTCGTCCCGCTCGGCCGCGGTGCGCTTCTCCTTCTCGACCTGTCGGTTGAGCGACTTCTCGAGGCCGGCGACCATGGCGTCGGCGCTCGTCTGGCTCCGGCTGCGCAGCACCACCTCGTGACCGTTGGCCGCCGCCACCTCGGCGATGCCCGAACCCATGATCCCCGAGCCGACGATTCCCACACGTTTGATTGACATGGCCACGATGTTACTTGGGGGTAACCGCGCCGGGCGATCCGGACCCCTCAGGCACGTCGGTGTCCCGGACCGCCCGGCGATCGCGGCTGGCGATCGCCTTTTGGGCCATGGCCTCGAGCATCTCTTCGGGATGGGCGGAGAAGAACGCCCAGGCGTCCCGGGCGCTCTTCGGGGCGACAATGAGGGCCCGGTTCTCCACCACGCCCTCGAGCACATCGGCGGCGAGGTCCTCGGGCGGGTAGGGAGCGCCCAGCGCATTGGTGAGCAGCTTGCGGGCGTTCACCGGGGTGGCCGGGCCGGCCACCCCGGGGGGGTTGGTCTGGTTGAGCAGCGGGGTCTCGATCGGCCCGGGGCAGACCACGCTCACCCGCACCCCTTTGGCTGCTGCCTCGACCCGCAGGCTGGTGCTGAGGCCGACCACCGCCGCCTTGGCCGCGGCGTAGGGGGTGAGCAGCGGGGACGGGACCAGGCCGGCGAGCGAGGCCGTGTTGACGATGTGGCCCGAACCCTGGCGCACCATGAGCGGATAGGCGGCGGCCACGCCGTAGATCACGCTGCGCAAGTCGACGTCGATGGTCTTGTCCCACAGTTCGAGGCTCAGCTCTTCGACTGGTCCGCCCGCGCCGATGCCCGCGTTGTTGAAGACGAAGTCGAGGCGGCCGTGGGTCTCGGCCGTCCCCTCGATCACTCGGCGCACCGCTGGGGCATCGGTGACGTCGAGTGCGACGGCCTCGGAGTGGTGGCCGAGCGCCTCGGCCACTGCCTTGGCTCCGACAGCGTCGATGTCGGCCAGAACCACGACCGCCCCGTGACCCACCAGTGCCGTCGCCAGCGCCTTGCCGATACCCGACGCGGCGCCGGTGACAACGGCGACCTGGCCCTCGAAGTGCCTGCGGGTGCTGACGCTGTCGGTGGTCATGGACCAAGCCTAGGTGCGCGCACCCGGCGGGGCTCGGGCCGTCGCTCGCTGTGGGACAATGAGGGACCGCCGCCGGGCCGGGCCTTCGCCCGTGGCCCCCTCGTGGCCAGGTCTTCTCATGATCGTCGGTTCCTCCCTCACCATCGAGCTCGGTGACCGCGCCCTCGTGCGCGACGCCTCCTTCGTCATCGGTGCCGGCGAGAAGGTCGGCCTGGTCGGACGCAACGGGACCGGGAAGTCCTCTTTTGTGTCGGTCCTCATCGGCGACGCACCGCCCCACCTGCGATCTTCGGGCAACGTGCGGGTCACCGGGACCCTCGGGCACCTACCCCAGGTTCCTTTGCCCGAAGGACTCGGTCTCGAACCGAGCGGCTTCTCCCACGTGTTGAGCTCCCGGGGCCTCGACGTGCTCGACGACGCGCTCGACCAGGCGCGCACGATGATGGCCAAAGACCCGACCGAGGAGAACATCGGGCTGTTCAGCGACCTCGAGGAGCAGTACCGGGAGAACGGCGGCTACGAGGCCGAGTCAGTGATGGCCCGGCTGGCCGACGGGTTGGGCCTACGTCAGGAGCTGCTCTTCGACGACATCGACAGCCTGTCGGGGGGCCAGCGGCGCCGGGTCGACCTCATCCGGGTGTTGTTCGGGTCCCCCGACATCATGGTGCTCGACGAACCGACCAACCACCTCGACCTGTCGGCCAAGCAGTGGCTCATGGAAGAGCTGGCGGCCTTCAACGGTTCCCTCTTGCTGATCAGCCATGACCTCAAGCTTCTCGACCGCTCGATCTCCAAGATCCTCCATCTGGCCGACGGACGGTTGGCCGAATACAAGGGCACCTACACCACCTTTTTGCGCCAGTCCTCCGCCGACCAGTCCCAGCGCGAGCGGGCATCGGTGCTCGAAGAGCGCGAGATCAAGCGCCTTTCCACACTGGCCGACTCGATGCGGGGCCAGACCGAGAGCCGGGCTCGCAAGGCTAAGACCCTCGACAAGCGGGTGGACCGCCTCCAAGGACAGCGGACCGAGGTCCACAAGCGAGAGCGCAAGCGCGTCTTCACACTGCCCGTCCCGCGTCGATCCGGCGAAGTGCCGCTTCGGGCCGTGGGGTTGGCCGTCCACTACGGCGACAACGTCGTCCTGCGGGCAATCGACTTCCAACTGGTGCGCGGCGACCGCATCGTGGTGGTCGGTCGCAACGGTGCCGGCAAGTCGAGCCTGTTGCGTTGCCTGGCCGGCACCCAGGTCCCCACCGGGGGCGAGGTGGTCCTCGGGGCCAACGTGGTGCTTGGGTATTTCGCCCAGGAACACGAGCAGATCGACCCGACGCGCACGTCGCTCGACAACCTCGACCAGTCGGTTCTCACCACCGACGCCGAGCGTCGCGCCCTGCTCGGCTCCTTCGGGTTGTCCGGCAAGGCGGCGAATCAGCTACCGCCCACCCTCTCGGGCGGCGAGCGGGCCAAGTTGGGCCTGGCGATGCTGGCCGCCGGCCAGGCCAACGTGTTGATCCTCGACGAACCCACGAACAATCTCGATCCGGGTTCCATCGAGGCGGTGGGCCGGATGCTCAGCCGCTGGCCCGGGACCATGGTCGTCGTCAGCCACGACCGCTCTTTCGTCGAAGCCCTCGAGCCGACCCATTACCTCCAGCTCCCCGACGAGAGGGCCGACTACTGGCGCGAGGAGTACCTCGACCAGGTCGAGCTCCGCTAGCCCTTGCGCGGCCGTGGGTTGGCGCCGGTCCATCACCGCCGCCGTCCGGCACGTGCCAGAGTGACGGAATGGATGCACACACGGGCCTGATGGCGCTGGTCGGCGGGGCGGAGTGGACGAAAGGCTGCAGCTTCGATGCCGAGCTTTTGGCCGCGTCGGGCGGCGACGAGGTCCTGGTACTGCCGACCGCGGCGGCCTACGAGCACCCCGAGCGGACGCTGATGGCGGCCGCCGAATGGTTCGGCGAGCTCGGGGGGAAGGTTGAGGGCCTCATGGTGCTCGGCCGGGCCGACGCCGAAGATCCCGGGGCGGCCGCGGTCGTCCGAAAGGCCCGGTTCATCTACCTCGGCGGGGGCTCACCGCTGCACCTGCGCTCGGTGCTGAAGGGCTCGCTTGTCTTTGCTGCACTGGCCGAGGCCTGGCGGGGGGGCGCCGTCCTCGCCGGATCGGCGGCCGGGGCCATGGTCTTGACCGACCCGATGGTCGACCCCCGGGGAGGCGCGTTGACCGTCGGCCTCGGCCTGGTGGACCGCCTGGCCGTCATTCCCCATTTCGGCGACGTCCACGAGGACGCCCACGGCGAGAAGCTCCACCGGTCGGTGGCCCTGGCGCCCGCCGGGGTGCCTGTCGTCGGCATCCCCGAGCGGACCGCGTTGTTGCGCGAGCCCGACGGGACGTGGCGCCAGTCGGGCGTGGGCTCGGTGGCCGTCTTCGTCGACGGCGCCCCCGCACACGCAGGGCTCGGGGCGTTGGCCCGCTGAGCGGCCTTCGTCAGTCGGCCTCGGTGACCGTCACCGACTCGATGGTCACCGTTTCCTTGGGCTTTCCCGACGACGTGCCCAGGGCGTCGATGGCCGCCACCACGTCGCCCCCCGTGACGACGGCCCCGAAGAGCGAGTATTGCGGAGGCAGCCGGGCGCCGTCGGGTCCGCTGATGACGAAGAACTGGCTGCCGTTGGTATCGGGCCCGGCGTTGGCCATGGCCAACGAACCGATCTGGTAGCGCCCCGCCTGGGGCAGCTCGTCGGCGAAGCGGTATCCCGGGCCACCGGTCCCGGTCCCTTCGGGGTCGCCCCCCTGGAGGACGAAACCCGGGATGATCCGGTGGAAGACGATCCCGTCGAAGTAGTGGTACCGGGCGAGGAAGACGAAGTTGTTGACCGTCTTGGGAGCGGCGATCGGATCGAGTGCGATCACCATCGTGCCCTTCGAGGTCGTCATCGTCGCCGTGTAGCGCTTGGCCGGGTCGATGACCATCGGCGGCTCGCTCGGAAATTTGCGGCGCTGCGGGCTCGAGCCGTCGGCGGCGGGGACCTCGGGGGTGGTCATGGTGATGGTGTGCTCCTTTGGTGGGACCGCTTGGTGGTGCGCGGCGCGGCGGCCGGTCCGGGTCAGGATTCGGTGATGGTGACCGACAGGATGCGCTGGGTGACGTCAGGGGGAATCCCCGCAGCAGAGCCCTGCTGGTTGATCTGCTGGACCACGTTCAGACCCGAGGTGACCATGCCGAACAGCGCGTAGGAGTTCGGGAGACTCTCGCCCTGGCTGCCGGAGACGATGAAGAACTGGCTGCCGCCCGTGTGGGGCTGGCCGGTGTTGGCCATGGCCACCGAGCCGACCGGGTACTGCACGGCCGCGTTGGACGCCTTGGGCGGGTTCTCGTCGGCGATGGTGTAGCCCGGACCGCCCGTTCCGGTGCCCGTCGGGTCGCCGGTCTGGTCCATGAACCCGGGGATGACCCGGTGGAAGATCACGCAGTGGTAAAAGCCCTGCTGGGCCAGGAAGACGAAGTTGTTGACCGTCTGGGGAGCCGTCGCCGGGTCGAGGGTCATGACGAAGGTGCCGGCCGTCGTCTTGACCGTGGCCGTGTAGGTCTTGGTCTTGTCGATGGTCAGGGGCGGCGCTGACTTCCAGTGGTTGACCAGGTTGTTTGCCGTAGCCGACGTGCTGGCCGGGCACCCTGCGGCGACTGCCACCGAGTTGGCCGCCGTCTGGGCCGCGGCGTTGGCGGCGGCGACTGTCGTTGTGGTGACCGGGGCCGTGGTGGGCGTCGTCGTGGTCGCCGCCCCAGCCGCCGTGGTCGAGGTGACCGGTGCGCTCGAGGTGGTCGTCGACGCGGCCGTCGGCTTGGCGTGGTGGGAAACCAAGAAGACCGACCCCACCACGACGGCGGCCAGAACCACCACGATGATGGTGTTGCGCAGGAGTGATTTGCGCTTTTGCACCTTGGCTTCGGCGGCCATTTTGGCCTCGCGGCCGGCTCGCTGTCTGGCTCGTTTGTCGCTGGGCACGGGGGGGAATGCTAACCGCTGGGCCGGACCCGACGGTCGTCACCACCGGCCGACGGGGCGGTGGGCGCCGCCGGGGCGCCCTGAGATCTTCGGGGCCGCCCCGTCGCCAGATAGCGTCAGGCCCGTGCCACTGCTCGTCCAAAAATACGGGGGGACCTCGGTCGGCGACGCCGAGCGGGTCCGGGCCGTGGCCGATCACGTGGCGCGCACCCGGCGCGACGGGTACGCCGTGTTGGTCGTGGTCAGCGCCATGGGCAAGACCACCGACGACCTCATCCGCCTGGCCAACGAGGTCAGTGTCACCCAGCCCCCACGCGAGTACGACATGCTCGTCAGCTCGGGTGAGCGCATCTCGATGGCGCTGCTCTGCATGGCCCTGGCCGGCCTCGGTGTCGAGGCGGTGTCGTTCACCGGCAGCCAGGCCGGCATCATCACCGACACCGACCACACCCGGGCCAAGATCCTCGACGTGAAGGGCGACCGGTTGCGCGAGACGCTCGCCTTGGGCCAGGTCCCCGTCGTGGCCGGATTCCAAGGCGTGTCGACGGACCGGGACGTGACCACACTCGGCCGCGGAGGTTCGGACACCACGGCGGTGGCGTTGGCCGCGGTGCTCGGGGCCGACGCCTGTGAGATCTACACCGATGTGACCGGCGTGTTCAGCGCCGATCCGAGAGTTGTCCCCGACGCGCACCGACTCTCAAAGATCAGCTTCGACGAGATGCTCGAGATCGCCGCCACCGGCGGCCGGATCCTGCAGCTGCGCTCGGTCGAGTTCGCGCGCAACCACCATGTGCCCTTGCACGTCCGCAGCAGCTTCACCTGGGAGCCGGGCACCTGGGTCGTAGAGGAGGATGAGTCCATGGAGCAGGCCATGGTGACCGCGGTCACCCACGACGCCTCTGAAGCCAAGGTGACGGTCACCGGCGTGGCCGACCGCCCGGGCATCGCCGCCCGGCTCTTCCGGGCGCTCGCCGACCGATCGGTCAACGTCGACATGATCGTGCAGAACACCTCGATCCACGGCACGACCGACATCTCCTTCACCGTGCCCAAGGTGGACCTGGCCGTGTCCGAAGAGGTCTGTCAGGCGCTGAGCGACGAGCTCGGGGCGACCAGTGTGGTTTCGGACAACGAGGTGGCCCGGGTCTCGCTCATCGGCGCGGGCATGAAGTCCCACCCCGGGGTCACCGCCACCATGTTCGAGACCCTGGCCGCCGACGGGATCAACATCGACATGATCTCGACATCGACCATCCGGATCTCGTGCATCGTGGCGACCGACAAGGTCGAACAAGCCGTGCGCTCCCTTCACGCCGCCTTCGATCTGGGTTGAGCTCCCCGGGGCGCGCCGCGCCCGCTCGGGGGCCGTAGGCTGGGGACATGCGCGTCGGGGTCTTCGGGGCGACCGGACAGGTGGGGTCGGTACTGCGCTCGGTGCTGGCCGAGCGCTCCTTTCCCGCGGACGATCTGCGCTTCTTCGCGTCGGCCCGCTCGGCGGGCACCCGCCTCCCCTGGGCCGGTGGCGAGATCGTCGTCGAGGACGCGGCCGCCGCCCAGTTCTCGGGCATCGACATCGCCCTGTGTTCGACGGGGGCCACCGCTTCGCGCCTGTTGGCTCCCCGTCTGGCCGAGGCCGGCGCCGTGGTGATCGACAACACCTCGGCCTGGCGCATGGACCCCGACGTGCCCCTGGTCGTGGCCGAGGTGAACCCCCATGCCCTGGCCGAGATCAAAAAGGGCATCGTGGCCAACCCCAACTGCACGACCATGGTCGCCATGCCGGTCATCAAGCCCCTCCATGACCGCGCCGGGCTGACCCAGCTGATCGTGGCCAGCTACCAGGCGGTCTCGGGTGCGGGGCGGGCCGGGGTGGCCGAGCTGGGGGAACAACTGGCCAAGACCGTCGACCGGGCCACCGAGCTCACCTTTGACGGACGGGCCGTCGAGTTCCCGCCCGCCGTCGAGTTCCCCGCCCCCATCGCCCACAACGTGGTGCCGCTGGCCGGCCACCTGGCCGACGACGGGTCGCTCGAGACCGACGAGGAGCAGAAGTACCGCAACGAGACCCGCAAGATCCTCGGCCTCCCCGATCTGCCACTGACCTGTACCTGTGTCCGGGTGCCGGTGTTCACCGGACACTCGGCGGCCATCGTGGCCGTGTTCGCCCGAGATCTCTCCCCCGAAGAAGCGCTCGACGCGTTGTCGGTCGCCCCCGGCGTGGCCGTGGTCGAGCTGCCGACACCGCTCGACGCGGCGGGCCGGGATCCCTCCCTCGTCGGACGGGTGCGCCGGGCCGAGGGCTTCGAGCACGCGCTGGCCTTCTTCGTTGTCGGGGACAACCTGCGCAAGGGGGCTGCCCTCAACGCGGTGCAGATCGCCGAAGCGCTGCTCGAGCTCCGGTTCTGAACGCGGGCCGGTGCTGGGCGGCGATAGGCCAGCTCAGTCCGCCCCCGACGTGCCCGGTTCGGGTCCGCCAGTCACGAGGGCGGCCATGCGCCGGGCCAGGTTCACCGCGTGGTCACCGAAGCGCTCGTAGAAGCGGGCCACCATGGCCAGCTCGATGGCGACGGGGAGCGACATCGTGCCGGCCACCAGTTCGGCGGTGAGGGTGACGTGGAGGTCGTCGAGCTCGTCGTCGAGGTCGTCGACGTAGTTGGCCCCGCTCACCGACCGCTCAGCGAAGGCGTCGGCCGTACTCGACCAGATAGTCGTGGCCACCTCGCCCATGCGCTCGACGAGCCCGCGGCTTCGGGCCGACATCTCGGCCCCGAGCCCCCGGGCGGCCCGCCGGGCGATGTGCTCGGCCAGGTCCCCGTTCCGCTCGAGGTCGGGCAACATGCGGAGCACCGCCACGAGCTCGCGGCGCTCGTCGGCGTAGGTCTCGCCGTGGACGAGTTGCTGCTGGGCCACCTGGGAGATCTGTCCGATCAGCACGTCGACCATCTCGTCGCGCTGCACCAGTTGCTTGGCTGCTTCGCGGTCGCCGGCCAGCAGGGCGTGGGTGGCCCCGGCGATGGCTTCGCCGACCAGGGCGAACACCTGGACGAAGATCCGGTCGATCTCGATCAGGGTCGGAGACGACGGCTTGTGCCACCCGGCCGCCCCGAGCATCGGCTCAAGGCCCAATTGGAAGTGGGGGCGCACCGCGTCCACCGGTTCGTCGACTGCGTCGTCGACGTCTGCCCCGTTGGTCCGGCCGACCCCGTTGCCCCCGGCCCGGGACTCCTCGGTGCCCGACCGGCGGGCGCTGCCCCCGATGCGGAATGCCACCGCCCCACGGTACCGGCTGGGGCCGGGCGCGGCCCGGGCGAGGGATCCGGTGTCCCGCGGACCGGGGCTCGGGCGTGCCGGTCCGGGCTCCGGTCCAGCCCGGGCACGGTCCCCCGGTCCTGATACACCCCATCGGTACTGTGGCCAACGGGCCCCGTCACCGGCGATCGCGCCGGCGGGATACGGATCGGGCCCGGGGAGCGAACCGATGATGCTCGGACTGGTGATCGGGTTGGTGGTCGGCGCCGCCGCAGGCGTGGCCGTCGGCCTGTTGGCCCAGGCCGAGCGCCAGGCGCGCCTGATGGCCGAGGCCCACGCGTTGGCGACCCGCCTGGCCGAGACCCAGGACAGCGCCGCCCGGTTGACCGAGCAACTCGAACAGTCCGGCCTGGCGTTGGCCACCGCCCGGGCCGACGCCGCCCGCCTGGGCGCCGAGGTCGACCAGGCCCGCCGGGGCGCTGAAGAACGCGCCGGGCAGGCCGAGGCCGACCGTCAGCGCCTGGTCGGGGCTTTCGCCGAGGTGTCCGGGGAGGCCCTGCAGCGAAACGCCGAGCAGTTCCTCACCCTGGCCGACGCCCGCTTGAAGGAGGCCCAGGAGGCGGCCCGGGGGGACCTGACCCAGCGCCAGCAGGCCATCTCCCAATTGCTCACCCCGTTGCAAGAGACCCTGGCCCGGTACGAAACGGGACTGCGCCAGCTGGAGCTCGACCGCCGCGGCGCCTACGACGGCCTCACCGAGCAGGTCAAGGCGCTCAGCATCTCCCAGGAGCGGCTCCAGAAGGAGACCGGCAGCCTGGTGACCGCGTTACGGGCCCCCCAGACCCGCGGTCGGTGGGGCGAGATGCAGCTCCGCCGGGTGGTCGAGATGGCCGGCATGGTCGAGCACTGCGACTTCGAGGTGCAGGTGTCGACCGAGTCGGCCGACGGACGGCTCCGGCCCGACCTCGTCGTCCGGCTGCCCGGGGGGGCCCAGGTCGTCGTCGACGCCAAGGTGCCCCTCGACGCATTCTTGCGTGCCGCCGAGTCAGACGACGAGGACCAGCGCAAGGTCCACCTGGTGGCCCACGCCCGACAGCTGCGCACCCACGTCGACCAGCTGGCCAAGAAGGAGTACTGGAACCAGTTCGACCCCTCGCCCGAGCTGGTCGTGGCGTTCGTTCCCGGCGACCCCCTGCTGGCCGCGGCCTTTGAGCAGGACCCCGACCTCATGGAACACGCGGTGTCGAACCGGGTGCTCCTCACCACGCCCACTACGTTGATCGCCCTGCTGCGGACGTTCGCCCTCGGGTGGCAACAAGAACAGCTGGCCGAGAACGCCCGGGCCGTCCAGCGCTTGGGCGCCCAGCTCTACGAACGGCTGCGGGTGCTCGGTGGCCACCTCTCCAAGCTCCACCGTGGGCTCACCACCACCGTCGAGGCCTTCAACGACACGGTCGGATCGCTCGAGTCCCGGGTGCTCGTCACCGCCCGGCGCTTCCCCGAGCTCGGGGTGGTGGGACCCGGCGCCAAGGAGCTGGATGAGGCACTCCCGGTGATGGCCACCCCCCGGCTGCCCCAGGCGGCCGAGTTGACCGGCGCCGAGGGGCCCGATTGGGCGCCCGATGACCGAAGCTCGGAGGACGAAGGCTCGCAGGGCCGGGCGGCCCTGGCCGCCCTGCCCGAACTCCCCGGGGTTGCCGGGTTGGGCTGAGCACCCGGCGGTTTCGGGTCGCCGTGTCGCAGCCTGACCGTACGATGACGCGGTGGCGGTTTCGGTCCAGGTGGTGCATTTCGGAGAGGACGCGGCGCGCGCCCTGCGCGAGGTCATCGCCGAGGCGCAGTCCCTCGATCCCCTAGCCCCGGTCACCGTGGTGGTGCCCCGCGGCGCACTCGGCCTGGCGACCCGGCGCTGGCTCGCCTCGGGCACGCTCGGCCAGCGCGATGACGGCCATCCCGGGGTCCTCAACGTGCGCTTTGTCACGGGAGCCCAGCTGGCCGACGAACTCGGTGGCGCCCCCCTCAGTGCGGCCGGGTCCCTGCCCGCCACCGACGCGATCGTCCACGCCGCGGTGCGCGCCGCCCTGGCCGCTGCTCCCGGGCCGGTATTCGGCCCGGCGCGCGAGCACCCGGCGACGGTCCGGGCCATGGTGGCCGCCTATCGCGACCTGCGCGGCGCGTCGGCCGAGACGCTTCGCCGCCTGGGCGCCCAGAGCGTGCGGGCGGCCGAGGTGCTCCGCCTGGTCGATGAGGCCCGGCCGTTACTTGACGGCTTCTACGACGAGGTCGATCTGTTCGACGAGGCGGTCGCCGTGTTGGGCGAAGGGAGTGCCCGGGACACGCTCGGACAGCTCGTCTGGTACCTCCCCGTCGTCCTCTCCCCCCACGAGGAACGCCTCCTCGAGGCGTTCGCGCGTGTGGGGTCGGTGCCGGTGCTGCTCGGTCTCACCGGTGATGGGGCGGCCGACGAGAGCGCCCGGGCGCTGTTCGATCGGCTCGGCGGCAGCGCCGAACCGCCGACGCCAACCGAGCCCCCGACCGGGACCCAGGTGGTGAGCGCGCCGACCGCTGACGCCGAGGTCCTCGACGCGATGCGCACCGTGATGGGTTACAACGCCGAAGGTGTCGCGCTCGAACGGATGGCGCTCGCGTACGCCGGCGCCCCGTACCCGCGCCTTGTCAGCGAGACCCTCGAGCAGGCGGGCATCCCCTTCAACGGTGCCGGCACACGCTCACTCTCCTCGACCGTCGCCGGGCGGACGTTGCTCGGGGCCTTCGAGCTGGCCGACGGCGGTTGGGCCCGCGACGCGGTACTCGCATGGATGGCCGCGGCCCCGATCCGCGACGCGGGGCGTGAGATCCCGACGACAGTGTGGGACCTCATCTCGCGCGAAGCAGGGGTGATCTCGGGGCTCGACGGGTGGGTGACCCATCTCGAGTCCTACGCGATCTCCCAGCGGACCCGGCTCTCGAACCCCGAGCGGTTCGAGTCAGACGAGTCGGCCGACCGCCACCGCGAGCGTTGTCGGACCAACATCGAAGACAGCGAAAACCTGCTGGCCTTCGTCGAGCGACTGGCCGGCCGCTTCGCCCGCACGCCCGAGAGCTGGTCGGGTTGGGCGGACTGGGCCGCAGATCTGCTCGAGGACTCCTTGGGCGGTCCCACCCGGATCGCGGCGTGGCCCCTCCAAGAGGCCGAAGCCCTCACCGCGGTGCGCGAGATCCTCCAACACTTGAGCGTGCTGGACCGCATCCACCGGGCCCCCGACGCGGTCACGTTCCGCTCCGCCCTGGCGGTCGAGCTCGAAGCGCCGGCCCCGCAGACCACCCGCTTTGGTCGCGGGTTACTGGTCGGCCGGGTGGCCGAGGTGATTGGCCTCGATCTCGACGTGGTCTTCGTGCTCGGGATGAGCGACGGCGCGTTCCCCGCGCCGGCTCGGGAGGACCCCACGTTGCCCGACCATGAGCGGGCGGCCGCAGGTGCTGACCTGCGCCTGCGGGCCGGTCGCCCAGCCGATTGCCAGCGCGACTACCTGGGCGCTCTCGCCAGCGCCCCCCGTCGGATCCTCTCCTACGCCCGCGCTGACCAGAACCACGGGCGTGCGCAGCGGCCCTCGCGCTGGTTGCTCGACACCCTCGGCGCGCTCACGGGCAGCCGGCGCCTCTACAGCGGCGATCTCGAGACGCTCGCCGAGACGCCGGTGTACCGGGTGCTCCCGTCTTTCAGCGCCACCGTCGGCGCGCCCGGTGAGCCGGCCTCGGTGGCCGACCGCGATCTGCGCAGCCTCCTTTTGTTCCGCAGCGATACCGGTACCCTCGAGGGGCACTACCTGTTGGCTACCGAACCCGTGCTCTCCTCGGCGCTGCGGACCCGCCGGGAGCGCCGGGGTGCCCGCTTCTCCCGCTTCGACGGGCACATCGACCCCGCCTTGGTGAACATTCCCTCGCCGGCGACCGGTGCCGACCAGTCTCCGACCGGCCTCGAGGCCTACGCCCAGTGCCCGCGCCGCTACTTCTTCGGTCGACTGCTCCGGATCCGCGAACGACCCAAACCCGAAGCCATTGTGCGTATCAGCCCGCTCGACCGCGGCAGCCTGGTCCATGCCGTGCTCGAGCGGTTTGTGGCGCTGCAGACCGAGCGCCCGGCGGCCGAACGCATCGCGCCGTACACGCCGTGGTCGGGCGTGGACCACGACAAATTGGGGGCCATCGCCGAAACGGTCTTCGCCGAGTACGAGCGCGCCGGGCTGGTCGGCCGACCGTTGTTGTGGGAGCTCGACCGGGCGACCATTACCCGAGAGCTGCACACTTTTCTCCGCAACGACGACGAACACCGGCGGACCCGCAACGCCGTTCCCGAGGCGGTCGAACTCGCCTTCGGGCGGGTCGAGGGGGCGCCGGTCGCCATTGAACTGGCGGGTGGCCGCCGGATCACCTTCAAGGGGATGGCCGACCGGGTCGACCGAACCGAGGATGGCTCGCTGGTGGTGATCGACTACAAGACCGGCGCCCAGTTCGGCCTGAAGGGACTCGACGACGACCCGGTGATCCGTGGGACCAAGCTGCAGCTCCCGATCTACGCGATGGCCGCCCAGAGCCGGTTCGGGAAAGTGCCGGTCGACGCCTGGTACTGGTTCGTGAGCGACAAAGGCGGGTTTGTCCAGCTCGGCTACGAGGTCACCGAAGAGCGACTCGGTCGGTTCGCAGATGTGCTCAGGGTGGTCGTCGATGGCATCGAGGCCGGGGTGTTCCCCGGCCGGCCGGGCGATGAGACCAACGTCGGCTACGAGAACTGCCGCCGTTGCGACTTCGACGCGATCTGTCCGACCGATCGCGGGCGCGCCTGGACAAGGGACCGCGGCGCAACCGAGTTGGCCGACTACGTGGCGCTGGCCGAACCCGCTCCACCGGGGACCGCGTGACGCCAGCCACCGACACTCCGACGCTCTTCGACCAAGAGCCGGCCTCCGACGGTGCGGCCCGGTGGTCCATCGGCCGCGACCTTTCGAGCACCCTGTTCGTCGAAGCCGGCGCCGGGACCGGCAAGACCCACGCGCTCGTCGGTCGCATCCTCGAGCTGGTGGTCACCGGCACCGCCCGGATTGATCAGATCGCGGCGATCACCTTCACCGAAGCCGCCGCCGCCGAGCTCCGTGACCGCATCGCCGAGCAGCTCGAGCGCCTGGCGATGGGCACCGGTGGTGATGAGCCGGCGGTCCCCCCGGGCGCGGGGGACCGCGCCGAACGGGCCGAACGGGCTCATCAGGCGCTGGCCGATGTGGACGCGGCGGCCATCGGCACCCTGCACAGCTTCGCCCGACGGATCTTGACCGAGCACCCCTTCGAAGCCGGACTGCCCCCATCGATCGAGGTCTTCGACGAGATCCGCTCCACTGTGGCCTTCGACGAACGGTGGTCCGCCTTCGTCGACGAGCTGCTGGACCATCCCGCCCACGGCCAGGCCGTGCTGCGGGCGCTCGTATGCGGGGTCAGGTTCGACCACCTCCGAGCGGTGGCCGACCAGTTCAACGAGAACTGGGACCTCGTCGCCGACCTGCGCTGGGGCGCGCGCCAGGCCGTGCCGGTCGACGTGGGGCCGGTTCGCGACGCGTTGGATGAGGCGGCCGCCGAACTCGTCCACTGCACCGACCACACGGACAAATTGGCACTCCATATCGTCGAGAAGCTGGACGGGGTGAGAGCCCGCCTGACGGCCGGCGGCACCGAACTCGAGCTGCTCCAACTCCTCGTTGATGAACCCAAATTCAACGTCGGCGTGGGGCAGAAGCCCAACTGGGGTGGCCGGATCGACGAGGTGAGGGGGGCGCTCGCCCGCGCCGAATCGGCGCGCCGGACCCTGATCGCCGACGTGGGAGCGGCCGCGCTCGAAGACCTACTCGTGGCCATAACCGGGCTCACCGTCCGAGCGGCGGCGGACCGGCGGCGCGAGGGAAGGCTCGAGTTCCACGACCTGCTCGTCGGGGCCCGTGACCTCCTGCGCTCCCGACCCGATGTCAGTGCGGGGCTCGGCGAGCAGTACCGGTACCTGTTGATCGACGAGTTCCAAGACACCGACCCGATCCAGGTTGAACTGGCCGTCCGCATCGTCAGTGACGACGCCGGCGCCGGCGCCAAACCCTGGATGGATTTGACCTTCGACCCGGGCCGGTTGTTCTTTGTGGGCGATCCGAAGCAGTCCATCTACCGGTTCCGCCGAGCGGACATCGAGCTGTTCTTGTCCGTCCGTGATCGGTTCGCACCCGCCCCGCTCCAGCTCACCGCCAACCACCGGTCGGTGCCCGGCATCATCGAATGGATCAATGCGCTCTTTCAGCGCCTGATGGGCAGCGGGGTCGACGGGATGCAACCGGCGTACGAAGACCTCGTCGCCGTCCGCCCGTCGCAGGTGTCGTTCGGAAGCCGTCCGCCCGTCGTGGTCATCGGCGGGGCCACCGACACCTCCGAGCCGATCAACACGACCCGCGAGCGGGAGGCGGCCGAGCTGGCCCAGACGATCGCCCAGGTCCGAGACGAGGGTTGGCCGGTCGGAGAAGAGGGCCGTCCGGCCCGACTCGCCGACATCACGATCCTCGTGCCGACCCGGACCGGCTTGGCGATCGTGGAACGGGCCCTCGAGGAGCGGTCGATCCCTTACCGCCTCGAATCAAGTTCGCTCGTCTATGCCTCGAGCGAGGTGCGCGATCTGTTGACGGTCCTGCGTGCCGTCGACGATCCGACCGACGAGGTGTCGATCGCCGCCGCGTTGCGCAGTGCGCTGTTCGGGTGTGGAGACGACGACCTCCTCGAGTATCGACTGCACGGCGGAGGGTGGGACTACCGCGCCCCGCCCCCGGCCGAGCTGTCGGCCGAGCACCCGGTGGTGGCCGGACAGCGGTCCTTGGCGGCGCTGCACAAAGAGCGGTGGTGGCAAGATGTCAGCGGCCTCATCGAACGGGTCACCGAGGATCGATGGTTGCTCGGGCTGGCCCTCGATCAGCCCCGCCACCGTGAAGCCTGGCGCCGCCTGCGTTTTGTCGCCGATCAGGCGCGCCACTTCGTCGATGCGTTCGGGGGAGACCTCCGGCGCTACCTCGCCTGGGCCGATCTCCAGTGCGCCGAAGAGGCCCGGGTCACAGAAATTGTGCTGCCCGAGACCGACGACGATTCGGTGCGGATCATGACCATCCACGCGGCCAAGGGGCTCGAGTTCCCCGTCGTCGTCCTCACCGGCCTCAATACCGGACATCAGGACCGCGGGGGTGCTCGCGTCGTGTGGAGGGAGGGGCGCGCCGAGGTCTCGGTGACCAAGTTCGTTCGCACGGCGGGTTACGCGGCGGCCGTCGAACATGACAACGAGTTGGACCGCCACGAGCGGCTCCGCCTCCTCTACGTGGCCGCCACCCGGGCGCAGGACTATCTGGTGGTCGGCCTGCACCACAAGGCCGGATCGGAGTGCCCGGCCGCCCTCGTTGAGACTGCCTGCGTGGCCTTCCCCGAACTCGCCACCCTCGGCGCCCCGGCGCGGCCGCCGAAGATGGCCGCCGCCCAGTCTCCGAGGAACTCGACACTCGCCGATGATCTGGGGCGCCGGGAGTCCTGGGAGCGCGAACGGGCGGTCCGCCTCGAACACGCCCTGGTGCCCCGCGTGCTCGCGGCGACCACCGTGGCCACCCTGGCGCGCCGACGCGCCGAAGCCGCCGAGGGGGGACAGGGCGAGGCCGCCTCGGGCGACGACGGGGGGCTGACAGCGGACGACCCCGGCGTCGAACGGGCCCCGTGGCGCAGGGGTCGGGCGGGCACGGCGATCGGCCGGGCCGTGCACGGGGTGCTCCAATCGGTCGACCTGTCGAGTGGGGCCGGGGTGGCCGCACTGGCGCGATCACAAGCGGTGGCCGAGGGCGTGCCGTCGCGCGCAGTGCAGATCGAACGTCTGGTGCGCACCGCCCTCGGTTCCGACGTCGTGGTGGCCGCGGCCGCCGGGCGGCACTGGCGCGAGCTCTACGTCGGGGTCCCGGTGGGCGACCGGGTCCTCGAGGGGTTCATCGACCTGCTGGTCGAAGAGGGCGACGGCCTGGCGGTGGTCGACTACAAGACCGACCAGGTCTCCACCGACGAGGAACTCGAGGACGCGCTCGCCCGCTACCGCCTCCAGGGCGCGGCCTACGCCCTCGCCGTCGAACGGGCCCTGGGGCGCCCGGTGAAGCGCTGTACCTTCTTGTTCTTGAGCCCCCGGGGCGCCCTGGCGCGGGACATCGCTGAACTTGGGGCCGCCAAAGAGGAGGTCACCCGCCTGCTGGCGGCCGGTTGAGACCGCCTCGCTCACAATCCCCTCACATATCCAAAGGGACGTCACCGCTGGGATTCAGCTCATTCCCAGCTTTGTGGGGCATCCTTGTGTTGCGAAACCATTGCCGTTGGACCCCGGCTGCAACAAACCGAGAGCCGGGTTAGCGACACGACAGTAGGCAAACGAAGGGAGCAATGCGTGAGGATCCTGGTTTTGGGTGGAGACGGCTATCTCGGATGGCCGACCGCGTTGCACCTCTCCCGCCGAGGTCATGACGTCGGGATCGTCGACAATTTCGCCCGCCGCTCCTACGACTTCGAGATGGGCGTGGACAGCCTTGTCCCGATACAAAACCTCCAACGCCGGGTGCGGACCTGGGAAGAGGTTTCGGGTCTCGAGATGACGACCTACGTCGGCGACCTGACCGACGCCCCGTTCGTCGACGGGGTCCTCCGCGACTTCCAGCCCGACACCGTCGTGCACTTCGCCGAGCAGCGCTCCGCCCCTTACTCGATGATCGACCAGAAGCACGCGGTCTACACGCAGGTCAACAACGTGGTGGGGACGCTCAACCTGCTCTACGCGATCGCCGACGTGGACCCCTCCATCCACCTGGTCAAGCTCGGAACGATGGGCGAGTACGGCACCCCCAACATCGACATCGAAGAGGGCTTCATCGAGATCACCCACCGTGGGCGGACCGACGTGCTGCCCTACCCCAAGCAGCCGGGATCCTTCTACCACCTGTCCAAGGTGCACGACAGCGCCAACATCATGTTCGCCTGTCGCATCTGGGGTCTGGCCTCGACCGACCTCAACCAGGGCATCGTCTACGGCCAGGAGACCGAGGAGACCGCCTTGCACCCGGACCTCGCCACCCGCTTTGACTACGACAGCGTGTTCGGCACCGTGCTCAACCGCTTCTGCGTCCAGGCCGTTGTCGGCCACCCCGTCACCGTGTACGGATCGGGCGGCCAGATCCGCGGCATGCTCGACATCCGTGACACCCTGGCCTGTGTCGAGTTGGCCTGTACCAATCCGGCCGAGGCCGGTGAGTTCCGAGTCTTCAACCAGTTCACCGAGTCGTTCTCGGTAAGCGAACTGGCCGGCATGGTCGTCGACGCCTACCCCGGCCGGGTCGAGGTCGAGAACCTCGAAGACCCGCGGGTAGAAAAGCAGGAGCACTACTACCGGGCCGCGCACACCAAGCTGCTCGACCTCGGGCTGGTGCCGCACCTCCTCAACCGCACCACCATCTCGTCGCTTCTGGCGGTCGCCGACCGGCACCGGGACCGGGTCGATGTGACCGCGGTGCGCCCCACGGTCCAGTGGCGGAGCACCGCCAGTGCGCTGGCCACCTCGGGCTCGCCGACCACTTCGAAGCCTTCGAACATCGGGGTGTCGAAGGCCTGAGCCGCTGGGCCCGTCGCCGGCATGGGATCAGCCTGTCCGAACAAACCGACCGCAGCCCGTTAGCGTGGCCCGCCAATGCCCGCTCTTGATCGCCGACGCCGTCGGCGCCCGATCGGCCCCATCCTGGTCGCACTTGTGCTGGTGGGCGTCGCGCTGTTTCTCCTGATCGGCGGGGCCCTCGAGGTCGGGCACGCCTCGGGGCCGTACTGGAGTGACGTCGACCGCTCGTACAGCGCCCAGGGCGCCGTGCTCGTCGACCAGTCGAACCAGACGGGAGCAACACTCGACAAGCTGGTGGTGGACATGGCCTCGATGACCCGGCGCCCCCTCCAAGAGCAGCTCGACTCGCTGGTCGCCGCCACCGCCGGCCAGGCCGGATCGGCGGCCGCCCTCTCGCCGCCCTCGCCGGCCAACGGCCTCGATCAGGGGTTCGCCGGCGTGATGGCGACGCGGGCGCTGGCGGTCGACCGGCTGCGCAGCGCCGTCGACGGCCTGCTCGGCATGGCTCCGCTGCCGGTGCGCGGCGCCGTGCCCTCGGCCACCGGGACGGCCAGCCCGGCGGCCCGGGCCGGTGGTGCGACGGTGGTGCTCCTGCCCACCGCCAAGGTGACCTCCGATCTGGCCCAGGTGGGCGCGCTGCTCGATCGGAGCGACCAGTCCTATGCCACCGTGCGCCGCGGTTTCTTGGCCGCCCCCGGAAGCGCCGCCCTGCCGCGATCGGTCTGGGTTCACGACCCCCAGCTGTGGTCGCCGGGCCCGGTCCAGACCCTGGTCGACAACCTGACGGGCTCCAAGAGCCTCACCCCGGTCCACCGGCTCCAACTCCTCACGGTCCGGCTCAACCCCTCGCCCGTCCCGCCCATCGGCACACCCAGCGCGTCGAGCGCGTCGAGCGCCGCCGCGGGGACCGCGACTGCCGGTGCGGTGTCGTCGGTCATCCCGCCGACCACGCGACTGCGGGTCGAGGCCATCGTCGGGAACTACGGCAATGTGGGCGAGGCCAAGGTGGTTGTCACTGCCCAGACCGAACCTCAAGGCGGGGGATCAGCGTCGTCGGCGTCAGCCACCATCGCCTTGCAACCCGGATCCACCGCTGCCGTCGCGCTGCCCGCGTTGGCGGTCGACCCGGGGGCGACCTACGGGCTGACCGTGACGGTGGCCGCCCCGGCGGCCCAGTCCAATCGCAGCGGCCTGAGCGGCGATTACACGGTCCAGGTGGCTCCGGCCAGCCCGACGACGACCCCGACGAGCTGACGCCCGCCGCCCAGCCCGTCGCGCACCGTTCCCCGCTCGCCTCGACCCGCCCGGCGTGCCCGCCGTAGGATCGTCGGTGGATTGATTCGAAGTTCCGTTAACCGCACATTTGCGACAGGAGGGCCCCGCGCTCGTGGCCGAGAGCATCACGATCACCGACAACCGCACCGGCGAGTCGCTCGAGATCCCCATAGACAACGGCGGCGTGGCCGCCAGCGAGTGGTCGAAGCTCATGCCGGGAGTCTGGTTCTACGACCCGGCCTTCATGTCGACGGCGGCGTGCGAGAGCTCGATCACCTTTCTCGACGGCGAGGCGGGGATCCTGCGCTACCGCGGGTACCCAATCGAGGAACTAGCCGAGAACTCGACCTACCTCGAAGTGGCCTATCTTCTGCTCCACGGCGAACTCCCCAAACCCGACGAGTACGAGAAGTGGCGCAACGAGGTCACGATGCACACGTTCATCCACGAGAACGTGCGCAAGCGGTTCCTCGAGGGTTTCCACTACGACGCCCATCCGATGGGGATGTTGGTCTCTGCGGTGGCCGCCCTGTCGACCTTCTATCTCGACGCCAAGGAGATCTTCGACCCCGACTCGCGGGCCAAGCAGATCATCCGTCTCATCGCCAAAATGCCGACGCTGGCCGCGGCCGCCCACCGCTTCAGCGTCGGCATGCCCTTTGTCTACCCGGACAACTCCCTCGACTTCGCCGCCAATTTCCTCTCGATGATGTGGAAAGTGGCCGAACCCCGTTTCGAGCCCGACCCGATCTTGGCCAAGGCGCTCGACACCTTGTTCATCCTCCACGCCGATCACGAGCAGAACTGCTCGACGACGGCGATGCGGGTGGTCGGGTCCTCCCACGCCGATCCCTACTCGGCGTGCGCCGCGGCGTGCGCCGCCCTCTACGGCCCCCGTCACGGCGGGGCCAACGAGCAGGTCATCCGCATGCTGACCGAGATCGCCAGCATCGAGAACGTGCCGGCCTTCATCGAAGGCGTCAAAGCGGGTAACGGTCGGTTGCAGGGTTTCGGTCATCGGGTCTACAAGAGCTACGACCCCCGGGCGGCCATCATCAAGCGCACGGCCGATGAGGTCTTCACGGTCACCGGCAAGAACCCGCTCCTCGACATCGCCTTGAAGCTTGAAGAGATCGCCCTCTCCGACGAGTACTTCACCTCGAGGAAGCTCTACCCGAACGTCGACTTCTACTCGGGCCTTATTTACCAGGCCATGGGCTTTCCCCTCGAAATGTTCCCGGTCCTGTTCGCCATTCCCCGGACCGCGGGGTGGCTCGCCCACTGGCAGGAACTGCTGGACCAGGATTCGAAGATCGCCCGGCCCCGCCAGCTCTACATCGGGCCCGAGGCCCGCACCTACACCCCGCTCGCCGAGCGCTGAGCGCCCGGTCGATCGCCGGGGCTCGGGTCCGCGGTCAGGCGATGAGCCGGGCCAGGCCCTCTTGGACCATCGAGACGACCAGCCGACCGGAGCGGTCGAAGAGGAACCCCCGGGCGAGACCCCTCCCGCCGGCGGCGACCGGGGAGTCGGTGTCATAGAGGAGCCACTCGTCGGCCGCGAAGGGCCGGTGGAACCACATGCAGTGATCCAGGCTCGCCCCCATGAAGTTCGGGTCGTCCCAGCGCACCTCGTGGGGTTTCAAGATGGTGTCGAACAGCGACATGTCCGAGGCATACGTCGCCACACAGGCGTGCAGCAGCGGGTCATCGGGCAGTTCCCCGTCGGCTCGGATCCACAGACGCTGGTAGGGCAAGTCCCCTTTGGTCTGCTTCCACGGCAGGTCCCCGATGTAACGCTGGTCGATCGGGTGGGGCCGGACGAACCAGTCGGCCAGCTCCTCGCGCCACGGGGCCAAGCGCTCGGGCAACGATTGGAGTTCTTCGGGCCCGGGGACGTCGGGCATGGGGAATTGGTGCTCGAGACCGAGCTCTGCGTCGTGGAAGGAGCAGGCCATGTTGAAGATGGCCCGACCGTGCTGGATGGCCACCACCCGCCGGGTGGTGAACGACTTGCCGTCGCGGATGCGGTCGACCTCGTAGAGGATCGGGGTGGTGGGGTCACCGGGCCGTAGGAAGTACGAGTGCAGCGAATGGACGTGGCCATGTTCGACGGTGCGGCCGGCCGCCATCAGGGCCTGGCCGGCCACCTGGCCGCCGAAGACGCGCTGGCGCTCTTCTGAAGGTTGAATGCCCCGAAAGATGTTCACCTCGATGGGTTCGAGGTCGAGGAGGTGCACCAAAAAGTCGAGGGACTCACTCACCGTGCCATGTTGGCAGGCCCGGGACGACCTGGGCGACACCCCCGTTGGGCGTCTAGGTTGCGGCCATGACCGCCGACCAGGATTCGAACGGCTCGAGGATCGAATTCCCCGAAGGGTTCCTCTGGGGCACCGCCACCGCGGCGCACCAGATCGAGGGGGGCAACGTCAACAATGACTGGTGGGCCTGGGAGCACAACCCCGACTCGGGTTGTGCCGAGTCGAGCGGGGACGGCTGCGACTCGTGGCACCGCTGGCGAGAGGACGTCGACTTGGTGGCCGACCTCGGGCTCGGTGCCTACCGATTCTCGCTCGAGTGGAGCCGTATCGAGCCGGCCGAGGGGGAGTGGTCGATCGCCGCCCTCGATCACTACCGGCGGATATGTGCCGCCTGTCTCGGCCGGGGGATCCAGCCCGTCGTGACCTTCCATCACTTCACGACCCCGCTGTGGCTCTCGGCCCGGGGCGGCTGGGAGGCACCCGACGCCCCCGAGCGCTTCGCCCGGTTCGTCGAGCGGGCCGCCGCCCACCTGGGCGACCTCATCGGCTGGGCCTGCACCATCAACGAGCCGAACGTGATCGGCGTGATGGGGTACACGATCGGTCACTTCCCCCCGGGGGTGAAAGACGACCTCACCCGTCACGTCGCGGTCAACGCAGCGATGGTGCGGGCCCACCGGCTGGCCGTCGAGGCCCTGCGCAGTGGCCCGGGGACCTTCCCGGTCGGGCTCACCTTGTCGATGGCCGAACTGGTGGCGGTGGAGGGCGGCGAGGATTTGCGAGACGGGGCCCAAGAGGTGCTCGAGGACACCTTTTTGGCGGCGACCGGCGGTGACGACTTCATCGGGGTCCAGAGCTACACGCGGATACGGTTCGGCCCGAAGGGCCTCGTCGGACCCGAAGAGGGCGTGCCGGTCACCCAGATGGGTTACGAATACTGGCCCCAGGTGGTCGAGTTCACGGTGCGCCGGGCCGCAGCGGTCACGGGCCTGCCCGTCGTGGTTACCGAGAACGGCATCGGGACCGAGGACGACACCCAGCGGATCGCCTACATCTCGGCCGCCCTGGCGGGGGTGCGTCGATGCCTCGACGACGGGCTCGACGTCCGGGGCTATTTCGCCTGGAGCCTGCTCGACAACTTCGAGTGGTCTGTCGGGTACCGGCCGAAGTTCGGTCTGGTTGCCGTGGACCGTCAGACCTTCGAGCGGCGGCCGAAACCGAGCGCTCTGTGGTTCGCAGAGGTAGCCCAGAAAAACGCGCTGGCCGGTTCCCCGGGCTGATTCCCTCGACACAGAGCAGCGACCCCGGACAGGTAGCATTGCCCGCCGTGGCCGACCCGCCTGCACATCCGCCGATCAAGCACGTCTGGAAGTCAGAAGCGCCTCTGGGTGAGCGGCTGAGCCAGATCATGCGGCACCCGTCCAGCCTCAAACTGGTCAAGTACGCGTCGGTCTCGATCATCTCGACGATCGTGTCCCAGGTGACGCTGCTGCTCACCTTCGGTGTCTTCCACCTGATGTCCGAAGTGCCGGCGAACCTGCTGGCCAACGTGGTGGCGACGCCCCCCTCTTACTACTTGAACCGCAAGTGGGTCTGGGGGAAGGGCGGCAAGTCCCATCTCATGCGCGAGGTCGTCCCGTTCTGGGTGCTCGGGTTCGCCGGCCTCGCCCTTTCCAGCCTCACGGTGTGGGCGGCGGGGAGTTTCGCCCGCCACCACGACCTTTCGCACGCCGTGACCACGATCTTGGTGAACGCGGCCAACCTGTTCGCGTTCGGCGTGTTGTGGGTGGTGAAGTTCGTGGTGTACCAACGCCTGTTCCACGTCGAGCCGGTCGAGCACCCGGACGAATCCGACCTGGTGGAGGCCTAACCTCGTCCTTCGTCGGTGACCACCGGGCTCAGTCGCGGAAGTTGTCGAACTGCAAGGGGATGCCGAAGTCCCCACCTTTGCACGCGGTGATCACGGCCTGGAGATCGTCGCGTTTTTTGCCGGTGACTCGGAGCTGTTCGCCCTGGGTCTGCGAGCTCACCCCTTTGAGCCCCAGGTCCTTGATGAACTTGTTGAGCTTTTTCGCGTGTTCCTGCGAGATGCCCGCCTTGAGGGCGATCTTCTGGCGGGCCGTTCCCTTCGACGCCTCTTCGATGGGGCCGGCGTCGATGGCCTTCAGCGAGACCTGTCGCCGCACCAGCTTCTCCTCGAGGACCTGGTAGAGCGCGCGGAGTCGGTCCTCGGTCGAAGAATGCAGGACCAGCTCGTTGTCGTTGAGGTCGATGGTCGAGTCGGTGTTCTTGAAGTCGAACCGGGTGGTGGCCTCGCGGTTCGCCTGGTCGACCGCGTTGCGCACCTCTTGCATATCGACTTCCGAGACGATGTCGAAGGTGGGCATCGGCCCACGATACCGGCCCGGAGGCTGCGCTCTCGGGGAGGTCGCTTGAGCCGGATCTGCAAGGTTGCGCAGGCCGAGTATCCTCGCCCCCTTCGGGTCGGTGTCCGAGTGGCCAAAGGAAGCAGACTGTAAATCTGCCGGCTCAGCCTACGGAGGTTCGAATCCTCCCCGGCCCACGGAGGCGAACGCGGCGCCCACTTTCGGCGCGCCACGCACGTTCGGTTGGATAACGCGTGGGGATCCGGGCTGCGGGCCACGGCGAGTGCTCACCGATTCGCACCGGGCGAACAGGGGCACGGATGCGACCCGCCGTCGGACGCCTGAGTATCGGATCGTTGGCGGCGGGACCGCTGACCCCGACGTTCGGCGTCCGGGCGGACCCGGCCGGCGCTGGGGTACTCGTCGGGAAGGTGAGCTTCAGCTACTCGGAGTGTGAGCGAATGAGCTCCCCGGTGGTGGTGGTCGCCGCCGCCCAGTTCATCGGGATCACGGCCCGAGAACCGGTGGCGGCCTCCCCGAGATCAGCAGAGCATTGTCCCAGGTCGAGAGCCCTCCGAGGCAGCCGTGCGCCATGCCTTTCCCCGCGGCCCTCGGACCGTTACAATGCCGTTACGGAACGGTTGCAGCCCCTGCGCTTTCGGGCACGGGGATACCGACGGTCGGGGTCGGGAGCTGGGCCGTCCGGGCGTTTGGCAGTGTGCACGGCCCTACCTACCCACCCGACATCGCCGACCAGTGGCGATGCCAGACCCCCAAGGTGAAGTCGACGCCGCAGTGGCAGACAACCTGAACACCCCCGCCGACCCGGACCACCGGACCGATTCGCCCGTCGACACCCTCGACGCGCCGAGGTTCGGTCGCGCCGGCGTATTGGTCACACGGGGCAAGCGGTTCGCCCGCATCGGCACGGAGTCGGCGTGGACGTGGTCGGACCACTTCGCGGTGTGGTCCGAGATGGTCCGGGTCCGCTTCTTCCCGTCCCGGGTGCTGGCCGGGCAGATGCAACCCGACGACGACGATCCCGACGACTGGCGCTTCTTGCGCAAGCCCGCGGTTCTGGGCTTTGTGGCCCTGGTCGCCATCGCCTTCGGCGCGTCCTTCCCGAGTTCGCCCTTCAAACTCGAGATGGCCAACACCTGGTTCTTCGGCGAGCCGGCGGCCCAGGGCGCCTCCGAGAGCTTCGTCCTTCTCGGCCTGGTGTCGACCTATGGCGGCCTCTTGTTGTTGATGCGGGTCTGGTACGGGCTGATGAAGGCGCTGGCTCGACGGCCCGGGGTCCCGATCCGCTACCTGACGTGGATCCTCGTGCTGTGGCTCATCCCGATGCTGGTGGTGGCTCCGCTTTTCAGCCGCGACGTCTTTTCCTACGCCGCCCAGGGCGAGATGATGAGCCGGCACATCAACCCGTATAACTACGGGCCCTTCACTCTCGGGGCCGGGCCGTACCCGAACCCCGTCGACCCGCTGTGGGGGAACACGCCCGCGCCGTACGGCCCGCTGTTCTTGATGGTCGACGGGTTCTTCGCCAGCGCCAGCCTCCACCACGAGCTGGTGACCGTGGTGCTCTTGCGGCTGCTGGCACTGGCCGGGGTCGCCCTCATCGCCTTTTGCATTCCGAAGCTGGCGACGCTGTACAACCGCGACGCCGGCCCGATCTACGTGCTGGCCGTGCTGAACCCGCTGGTGCTGCTGACGCTCGTCGGGGGGGCCCACAACGACGCCATCATGGTCGGGCTGCTGATCGCCGGGGTCACCGCGGCCAAGTACAAGCATCCGGTCTTGGGCATCATCTTGTGTGCGCTGGCCGCGGCGGTCAAGGTCCCCGCCGCACTCGGTGTCGTCTATATCGCCTGGGAGTGGCTGGGGACCGGGGTCCCGGTGCGCCAACGCATCCGCCCGCTCGTGACCGCCGGGCTCATCGCCGGCGCGGTGATGGGCGTGCTGTCGGTCGTGAGCGGCCTCGGCGTCGGATGGGTGGCCAATCTGGCCACCCCGGGCACCGTTCGGAGCTGGCTGGCGCCGGCGACGGGCATCGGCATGGGATTCTCCGGGCTGGCCCACACCGTCGGGATCAATGTCTCCTTGGGGGGTGTGCTGTCGGTGACCCGCCTCCTCGGCCTGGCCGCGGCCGTCGGGGCGTCGATCTACCTGTTGGCCGTGAGCGATCGCATCGGGGGCCTCAAGGCCCTCGGACTGAGCCTGCTCTTGTTCGTGGTCCTGGGCCCGGTCGTCCAGCCCTGGTACCTCACGTGGGGCATCGTGCTGTTGGCCCCGGTCGTCATGGGGCGCCTGCGCTCGGTCCTGATCGTGGTGTCGGTGGTCTGTCCGTTCATCGGGCTTCCCGGCGGGCGCAGACTGCTCGACGAGCTCATCCACGCCAATCCGCTGGCCGTCGCCGCCGCCCTGTTGGTGCTGCTCGGGGTGCTGATCGCTCCCCTCGGGCACTGGTCGACGGCCTGGCGGGACGACCAGGTCGCTTCCGAGCTCGACGACCCCGACGACTCGATCCCGACGCCCGCGCTCGGTACCTGAGCGCCCCGCCACACCTCGCGCTGGGTCCCCCGGCGCCGTCTCAGAGCAGGCGCTGCAGCTCGACCACGTCGAGCCAGCGTCCGTGCTTGCGCCCCACCTCGCGCTCGGTGCCGACCATCTCGAAGCCGCAAGCCAGATGGAGGCGGATCGACGCCTCGTTGTGGCCCACGATCCGGGCGACCACAGCGTGGAAACCGTGGTTGGCGGCCAGGCCGAGCAATTCGTCGAGCAGGGCCCGGCCGACGCCGGCCCCCCGCCGCCCCGCATCGACATAGACCGAGTTCTCGACCGTCGTGGCGTAGGCCGGGCGGTCCCGATACGGCGAGAGGGCTCCGAAGCCCAAAACGGCCCCGGCGTCTGAACCGCCCGCCGCGGCGGTGGCAACCACCGCCGGGTGGGCTCCTCGGTGCCGATCGAGCCAGGCGCCCTGCTCGGCGGCGGTCCACGGCACGAGGTCGAAGGTGTTGGTATCGCCGGTGACCTCGGCGTTGTAGATCGTCCGGATCGCATCGGCATCGCTCGGTGCGGCCGGTCGGATGTGTATCGCAGAGAGTGGCATTCAGGCGATGGTACCGACGGCAGTGCCTGGGGGCGGTCCGGTCCGGGTCGTGGCTATCATGTCTCTTCGCGGTCGGACGGCTGCGGCGCCCCCTTAGCTCAGTCGGCAGAGCACAGCCATGGTAAGGCTGGTGTCGTCGGTTCGATTCCGACAGGGGGCTCGCCCTTGGCGGCGTAGCTCAGTTGGTCAGAGCACACGGCTCATAATCGTGTTGTCGCGGGTTCGAGTCCCGCCGCCGCTACTGTCCCGGGACACGCCCGGGGGATCAGGAGAATCCAGAGGATCGACAAGAGCAGGGCCGATACCAGTGGGGGGCCGGTTGGGCCCCGAGGGCACCGGCACAAGGAAGGAAGAACCGTGGCAAAGAACGAAAAGAGGGTGCAGGTCACCTTGGCGTGTGAGGTCTGCAAGCGCCGGAACTACATCACGATGAAGAACAAGTTGAACGATCGTGAGCGGATCGAGATGAAGAAGTACTGCCGCTTCGACCGCAAGCACACCCTCCACAAAGAGACGCGCTGAGCCGGCGCCCACCGCCGGTGCTAGCCTCTTATCCTGCTCCCCAGGTCAGGTGGTGGACGCCACCCGCCGAAGGACCGAGGGTGGACCACCGAGGGCAGTAGCTCAACTGGTAGNNAGAGCACCGGTCTCCAAAACCGGCGGTTGGGGGTTCGAGTCCCTCCTGCCCTGCTCGGAGCCTGTCGTAGCCGCAGGACCGTTGCCGAACCATTTCGAATCCGGAGCAAGCCAGTGAACCGCGAGACCAAGCGCATGATGCAGCGCCAGGGCCAAATGGAGGCCGACGGGTCCCCTCCGTCGCGCAAACCTCCTCCCGGCTCGAGTCCCGGCGGCCGCCAGGGGGGAAGCCGACCCCAGGCCAAGAAGAAGCGCACCGGGGTCGTCCAGTTCTTCCGCGAGGTCCGAGACGAGTTGCGCCAGGTGGCCTGGCCCACCCGGGCCGAGCTGGTGAACTACACAGCCGTCGTTTTAACCACCCTCGTCTTGATGGTGCTGTTGATCTTCTTGCTCAACTACGCCTTCGGCAAGGCCATCTTCTTCATGTTCCACAAGTGATCTCCCAGAACCGATCGGTGAACCAGTGACCTCCGAAGACAACGACCACAGCGACCACGGCGGCGAGGCCGTCAACCCGAGCGACGAGACCGCCCTCGAGGGGCTCGGGAACGCCGCCGCCGACGTGGTCGATCTCGAGGTGGCCATCGAGGCGACCGCAGAAGCCGCCGAGCTCGAGATCATCACCGTGGCCGCCGATGAGGAGGCCGAGCTCGAAGGCCTGAAGGAGATCATCGACGATGAGGCCGTCCGCCGGATCGAGGCGGCGACCAGCGAACAAGAGGCTCTCGAAGTGCTCGAGGAGGTCGCCGAGGCCGACGAGGCCATCGAAGCGCTCGAAGAGATCGTGGCAGAAGAGGCCGCGGCGGCCGTCGTCGCCATCGCCGAGGCCGCCACCGAGCTCGAGGACGCAGCCGAGGCCGAGTTCGAGGTGCTGGCCGAAGCGGTCGTTGCCGAGGCCGAGCTCGAGGCGCTCAAAGACGTGGTCGAGGCCGATGCCGGCGAGGCCATAGAGGCGGCGGGCAGCGAAGAAGAGGTGCTCGAGGTGCTCGAGGAGGTCGCCGAGGCCGAAGAAGCCATCGAGGCGCTCGAAGAGATCGTGGCCGTCGACGCCGCGGCCGAGGTGCTTGCCATCGCCGAGGCCGTGGTCGAAGACGAGGCCGTGGAAATCGACGCCACGTTCGACGACGACGAAGACGACGAAGACGACTACGTCCAAAGCCCCTACGACCGCCCGGGCCGCTGGTACGTGATCCACTCGTACTCGGGCTACGAGAACAAGGTCAGCTCCAACCTGAAGAACGTGGTCGCCTCCCGTCAGATGGAGGACCGGGTCTTCGAGGTCGTCATCCCGATGGAAGACGTCGTCGAGTTCAAGGCCGGCAAGAAGGTCACCGTGCAAAAGAAGGTCTTCCCCGGCTACCTACTGGTGCGCTGCGACCTCGACGACGACACCTGGGGGGCCATCCGCAACACCCCTGGGGTCACCGGTTTCGTGGGTCCGGGCACCAAGCCCACCCCCCTCAGCCGACGCGAGGTGGAGAGCATCTTGCAGGTCAAGGTCGAAGGCGTCGAGGCTCCGGCCAAAAGGACCCGCCCGCGCCTCGAATACGAGGTGGATGAGACGGTCCGGGTCAAAGAGGGGCCGTTCGCCGACTTCTCCGGGCAGATCGCTGAGATCAACGAGGACCAGCTCAAGCTCAAGGTGCTGGTCAACATCTTCGGCCGGGAGACCCCGGTCGAACTCGAGTTCAGCCAAGTGGCCAAGCTCTAGGTCCTCCGGGCCGAGGATCGGTGCGGAGTGCCCTGTCACAGCGCAACTCGAGAACGGGACACTGAGAAAGGAACACGAAAAACATGCCACCCAAGAAGCGAGTGCTGGCGATGGTCAAGATCCAGCTCGATGCCGGCTCGGCCACGCCGGCGCCCCCCGTCGGCACCGCACTCGGGCCGCACGGCGTCCAGACCATGGAGTTCTGCAAGCAGTACAACGCCGCCACCGAGTCCCAGCGCGGCACGGTGGTGCCCGTCGAGATCACCATCTACGAGGACCGGAGCTTCACTTTCATTCTGAAGACCCCACCCACTCCGGTGCTGCTGCGCCAGGCGGCCGGACTGGACAAGGGCTCAGCGACCCCCGGGCGCGAGCAGGTGGCGACCGTTACCGACGCCCAACTCACCGACATCGCCACGGTGAAGCTGCAGGACCTGAACACCGACAACCTCGAGGCGGCCAAGAAGCAGGTGGCCGGCACCGCCCGTTCCATGGGCATCGCGGTCGCCGGCTGATCCCGGTAGAGACGACGAGAAGGACGGCACGGCAAATGACTACGCACGGAAAAAAGTACAAAGAGGCGCTCGGCAAGTTCGACCGCGAGCACCTCTATCCGCCCGTCGAGGCGGTCGACCTGGTCAAAGAGACGGCGACAGCCAAGTTCGACGAGACGATCGAGATGGCCGTCCGCCTGGGCGTCGATCCCCGCAAGGCGGACCAAATCGTGCGCGGGACCCTGTCCTTGCCGTCAGGCACCGGACGATCCGAGCGGGTAGCGGTCTTCGCCGCCGGCGAGCAGGCGGCCGAGGCCCGTGCTGCGGGTGCCGACGTGGTCGGCGCCGACGACCTGGTGGCCAAGATCCGGGACGAGGGTTTCTTGGACTTCGACGTGGCCATCGCCACCCCCGACATGATGGGCCAGGTGGGGACGCTCGGGCGGGTGCTCGGCCCCCGAGGGCTCATGCCCAACCCGAAGACCGGCACCGTCACCACCGAGGTGGGGAAGGCCGTCGTCGAGTTCAAAGGTGGGCGCGTCGAATACCGCACCGACAAGGTGGGCAACGTCCACATCCGGGTGGGCAAGGCGTCCTTCACCAAGGAGCAGCTGCTGGCCAACATCCACGCGGTGATCGAAGAGCTGATGCGGGCCAAGCCGGCATCAGCCAAGGGGCGCTACCTCCAGGCCGTCGCCCTGTCGTCGACCATGGGGCCAGGCGTGAAGATCGACCCGGCCCGCGCCCGTGCCGTCGACGATGAAGAGCTGGCGGCCACTGCCTGACCAGCGCTCTGAGCTGGGCTGTTGTCCGTCCGACCCGGGCCCGTACTAAGGTCCCGCAGACAGCCCGCGCATTCTGCTGGGCAACGAAGCCAATACGCCATAGACCTCCGGTGCACCGCCTGGTGCCGAAGGGGCCCCGAGAAGGGCCCGCCTGACGAGGCGACACCACTGAGCCGTCGGTCCTGGGCCGCCTCAGTCCGTCGCACGCCGGAGATCACGGCCCCGCCGCCGGGCGGGATTCTCCGGTGGAGGAACGATGGACAATCCGAGAGCCGACAAGGTGGCCGTGGTCGACGAGGTGCGCGAGCGCCTCGGCGCAGCGTCGGCCTCGGTCGTCACCGAGTACCGCGGCCTGACGGTGACCGAGCTGGCCGAACTCCGCCAGAGTCTGGCCGCCGCCGGTGGCGACTACAAGATCTTCAAGAACACCCTCGTCCGCCTGGCGATCGCCGACAGTCCCCATCAGAGCCTCAGTGACCTGCTGAGCGGTCCGACGGCTATCGCCTTCGTCCGTGGTGACGTCAGTGCGGTCGCCAAGGCCCTGCGTGACTTCGGCCGGACCAACCCGCACCTGATCATCAAGGGCGGCCTGCTCGACGGCGGATTTCTGTCGCCGGCCCAGCTGGGCGACCTGGCCGAACTTCCCTCGCGCGACGTCCTTTTGGCTCGCATGGCCGGCGCTATCGCAGCACCGCTGACCCAAATGGCCGGGCTCTTGAAGGCGATACCGCAGAACCTGGCCTACGGGATTTCCGCGCTGGTCGATCAGCGCCGAGCGGCCAACCCGCAGGCCGCGGATCCGCCCGAGGCTCCCCCAGACACCGCGACCGCCGAGGCTCCCGCAGACACCGAGACCGCCGAGGCTCCCGCAGACACCGAGACCGCCGAGGAAGCGCCGACAGCAGCGGCGGGGGAGACCCCGGCCGAGTAGGCCCGGGATCCCAGAACATCACCAGGACGACGAGACCAAAAGACCGGAAGAAGGAAGGAATACAACATGGCAGGGACCCTGACCAAAGAGCAGATCATCGACGGCATCGCCGAGTTATCGGTGCTCCAGTTGAGTGAGCTGCTGAAGGACTTCGAAGAGCGCTTCGGCGTGACCGCGGCTGCGCCTGTGGCGGTGGCCGCGGCCCCGGCCGCTGGTGGTGGCGCCGCCGCCGAGGAGGAGGAGCAGACCGAGTTCGACGTCGTCCTCACCGAGGCCGGCGACAAGAAGATTCAGGTCATCAAAGAGGTCCGGTCGCTGACCAGCCTCGGCCTCAAAGAGGCCAAGGATCTGGTCGACAGCGCGCCCAAGCCGGTGCTCGAGAAGGCCACCAAGGACGACGCCGAGAAGGCCAAGGCGGCCCTCGAGGGCGCCGGCGCCACGGTCGAACTGAAGTAGGCGGGGCCCTTCGGGGGGGTTGAGACCCAGGTCGGGGCTTCCCGTGGGCGCACAGCCTGCCGGGGATCCTCCGGCTCGGGATCCTTGACTGCCAGGGCGACTGCTCCTAGCCTGTCCCCAGCCCTCGGGCCCTTGGTCGGGTCCGCCCAGGCGAGCACGGCCAAGGGGTTGTGCTGTTGCTCGCCCGCGGGTAGGATGCAGGGTTGCCGTGCACTTCCCTGTTGCCTCTGCCCGTAATTCCGGCTGATCGGCGCGCGCTTCGGCACCTTTTCTGGGCCCCGATCGGGCTCCCCATCGACCCCTCCAAGCACTAGTGCAGTACCCGAATGACCCGTCCGCAATCCAGCTGAAGGAGTAGGCCGTTGCCCGCACGGTCCGCAAGTCCCGAACGCGTTTCGTTTGCCAACATCGACGAGGCCCTGCCGTTGCCGGACCTCATCTCGATCCAGCGCGACTCATTCCAGTGGTTCCTCGACAAGGGGCTGGCAGAGGCGTTCAACGACATCAGTCCGATCGAGGATTTCACCGGTCAGCTCAGCCTTGAGCTCGAGTTCGACCCGTCCGACCCCGACCTGCGTCCCCCGCCGAAGTTCACGGTGGAGGAGTGCAAGGAAAAGGACATGACCTACGCCGCCCCGGTCTTTGTCCGGGCCCGGTTCTTGAACGCCACCACCGGGGAGATCAAAGAACAGACCGTCTTCATGGGGGACTTCCCCATGATGACCGACCGCGGAACCTTCATCGTCAACGGCACCGAGCGAGTGGTCGTCAGCCAGCTGGTCCGCTCGCCCGGGGTCATCTTCCAGCCCGGGCGGGACGTGAAGACCATCTTCACCGGCACCATCCACCCCTACCGGGGCGAGTGGATCGAGCTCGACGTCGAGGCCAAGCCGGCCAAGGACGTGACGGCCGGGGCCCGGGTGGCCCGCAAACGTCGCCTCTCCTTGTTCGTGCTCCTGCGGGCCCTCGGCTACGGCGACGATGCCTTCTTGGAGCGCTTCGTCCGGCACTTCGACTT
>PMOE01000077.1 GCA_003161575.1 Acidimicrobiaceae bacterium
ATGGAACGGGAGGCCTACGACCTCATCGGTATCGTTTTTGTCGGCCACCCCGACCTGACCAGGATCCTCATGCCCGAAGACTGGGAGGGGCACCCGCTGCGCAAGGATTATGGCGTCGGCCGAGTCCCGGTCCAGTTCAAAGAGGCCCCGGGTCCGAGATGAGCCGACCAGCGTGGAAGGGTGCGTGGCCCCGGTGACCGACGACGTCTTCGTCGAGGGCACACGGCATGCGCCACGGGTGGCAGAGACCTCCGAGGGCGCCCAGGAGATGGCACCGCGCCCCGAGACCGACGACGCAGAGCTCCGCCGAGAGGTGGGCGCCGTGCTGCGAATGGCGGAGGGCCCGGTTGTCAACGCCAATGACATCGACATCGAACGGCGTGATGACGAGACGATGATCATCAACATGGGTCCCCAGCACCCCTCGACCCACGGGGTGTTGCGGCTCATGCTCGAGCTCGACGGCGAGACCGTGCTGCGCACCAAGCCGGTGATCGGCTATCTGCACACCGGGATGGAAAAGACCGCTGAGGAGCTCACCTATGTCCAAGGGGCGACCAACGTCACCCGCATGGACTACCTGTCGCCTCTGACCAATGAGCTGGTGTTCTCCATGGCTACCGAGGCGCTGCTCGACGTCGAGGTTCCGCCCCGGGCGGTGTGGATCCGGATGCTCATGTCAGAGCTCCAGCGGGTCTCTTCGCACTTGATGTGGATGGCCACCAACGGGATGGACCTCGGGTCGACCTCCATGATGATCTACGGCTTTCGAGAACGCGAGATGGTGCTGACGTTTTTCGAGAAGACCACCGGGCTGCGGATGAACCACAATTACATCCGCCCGGGTGGTGTGGCGGCCGATCTGCCCGACGGGTGGGAAGACGACGTCGAGGTCATCTGCGAGACCGTGCTGGCCCGGAGTTTCGAGTACGACGAGCTGCTGACCGGCCAGCCCATCTTCCGGCAGCGCACCGAAGGGATCGGCAACCTCTCGGCCGAAGAGGCGCTGGCCTTGTCGGCGACCGGTCCCATCCTGCGCTCGACCGGGGTCCCGTGGGACCTGCGGCGGACCATGCCGTATCTGGCCTACGACGAACTCGACTTCGATATCATCGTCGGCACCTACGGGGACAACTTCGACCGCTACTCGATCCGGCTGAACGAGATCCGAGAGTCGATCAAGATGATCCGCCAGATCGCGGCGCGCATGCCGCCGGGCGACTACCGGATCCAGGACCGCAAGGTCACACCGCCGCCTCGGGCCCGGATCGACGAGTCGATGGAGGCGTTGATCCACCACTTCAAGATCTTCACCGAAGGTTTCAAGGTGCCCGAGGGCGAGGTCTACGTGGCCATCGAGTCCCCCCGGGGCGAGCTCGGCTGCTACCTAGTGTCCGACGGGTCCTCCAAGCCCTACCGGATGCATATCCGGGGTCCGAGTTTCGTGAACCTCCAGACCGTGCCGGTGCTGCTCCGCGGTGGTCTCATCGCTGACGCCGTGGCCATCATCTCCTCGGTGGACCCGGTGATGGGGGAGGTGGACCGGTGAGCCTCACCCAAGAGAACCTGGCCCGGGCCAAAGAGCTGATCGCTTTGTACCCCGAGCCCCGCTCGGCCCTGATCCCGCTCTGCCATCTGGTCCAAGAACAAGACGGGTGGTTGCGTCCCGACGCCATGGAGGAGGTCGCCGCCTTGGTCGGTGTGACCCCAGCCGAGGTGCGCGGGACCGCGACCTTCTACGACATGTTGCACACCGAGTCCGTTGGCACCTACGCCATCTCGGTGTGCACCAACATCGCCTGCCTCCTCGACGGGGCGGCCGAGCTGCTCGAGCACGCAGAGGGAACCCTCGGGATCGGGGTCGGGGGCACGACCGCCGATGGGGCGATCACCCTCGAAGAAGCCGAGTGCTTGGCCGACTGTGACCGGACCCCGTGCGTGCAGGTCAACCACCGCTATGTCGGCGCCCAGAGCCTCGAGTCCTTCGACCAACTGGTGGCCGACCTGCGGGCCGGTCGACGTGCGGACACCATCCCGAACCACGGGACACTCGTGCGGGTCCGGCGCACCGTCGGGCTCAAGGCCGACCCGGCCCAGATCGCCGCCGAGCGGGCGGCGATGGCCGCGGCCCAGGCGGATCGAGCAGCGGCCAAGGCGCCCGTCGGGGGGTCCTCGTCGTAGTGGCCATCACCGAGGTCCCCCATATCGTCACGGCCCGCCGGGGCTACGAGGACTCCCACACCCTCGAGCGTTATCTCGCGACCGGGGGCTACGAGGGCCTGCGAAAGGCCCTCACCATGACCCCCGAGGCCGTCGCGTCCGAGGTCGACACAGCCAGCCTGCTCGGCCGGGGCGGTGCCGGATTCCCCGCCGGGCGCAAGTGGTCGATGCTGCGCAAGGACCCGCTCACCTACCTCGTGATCAACGGGGACGAGAGCGAGCCGGCGACGTTCAAGGATCACTTATTGATCGAGAGCGATCCCCATCAGCTCATAGAGGGAGTGCTCATCGCGGCGTACGCGTTGCAGGTCACCCGGGCCTTCATTTACGTGCGCGGCGAGTTCGCCCTCGGCCTCGAGCGGGTCCAGCAGGCCTTGAACGACGCCTACGACCACGGGGCCGTGGGGGCCGACATCTTCGCCTCGGGCTTTTCGATCGACGTGGTCGTCCATCCGGGAGCGGGTGCCTACATCTGCGGCGAAGAGACCGCCCTGCTCGAGTCGCTCGAGGGCAAGCGCGGCTTCCCGAGGATCAAGCCCCCCTTCTTTCCGGCCGCCATCGGCCTCTACGGCCAGCCCACCGTAGTGAACAACGTCGAAACGATGTCGAACCTGCCCTGGATCATCTTGAACGGGGGGGCCGCATTCGCCGCACTCGGGGCCGGCCGATCGACGGGCACCCGTTTGTTCGCCCTGTCGGGTCGGGTGCGCAACCCGGGGGCCTACGAACTCGAGATGGTGAAGACAACGTTTCGCGATCTGATCTATGCGCCGGTCCTCGGGGGGGGCATCCGGGGTTCCAACCAGCTCAAGGCCTTCATCCCCGGCGGTGTGTCGGCCCCGTGGTTCGGTCCCGACCAGGTCGACCTCCCCCTCGGCCAAGACGAGGTCGGTGACGCCGGCTCGATGCTCGGGTCGGGATCGATCGTGGTCATGGACAGCGCCGATTGCGTGGTTCGGGCGGCGTGGCGGATCACCAAGTTCTTCGCCCGGGAGTCCTGCGGGCAGTGCACGCCATGCCGGGAGGGCTCGGGCTGGCTGGAGCGGGTCCTTTATCGGATCGAGCACGGGACCGGGCGGGAAGAGGATCTCGACCTGCTCCTCGACGTCAGCGACAACATCTCGCCGGGTTTGCAGTGGCCGCCCCAGCAGACGACCATCTGCGTGCTCGGACCTTCCATCCCGTCCTCCATCCACTCGGCGATCGAGATGTTCCGCGACGAATTCCTTCTCCATATCAAAGAAGGGGCCTGTCCCCATGCCTGATCCGGTCACCGCCGCGGCAGCCGGGCCGAGCGACGCGGCCAAAGGCACAAAGCCCGACGTGACCTTCTCGATTGACGGCCGTGCGGCAACTGGCCGCGCCGGCGAGATGCTGATCAGCGCGGCCGAGCGGGCCGGCACCTATATCCCGCGCTTTTGCTACCACCCGCGCATGAAGCCGGTCGGCATGTGCCGCATGTGCCTGGTCGAAGTCGGCGGCCCGCGCGGGCCGGCTCTCCAACCCTCGTGCTTCATCGCGGTGAGCGAGGGGATGGAGGTGACCACCACCTCGGACAAGGTGAAAAAGGCCCAGGACGGCGTCCTCGAGTTTCTGCTCGCGAATCACCCGCTCGACTGTCCGGTGTGCGACAAGGGTGGGGAGTGCCCGCTCCAGGACCAGACCCTGGCCTACGGGCCCGGTGAGAGTCGTTTCATCGAGGAGAAGCGGCACTTCGAAAAGCCCATCGCCATCTCCGAGCTCGTCTTGTTGGACCGCGAGCGCTGCATCCAGTGCGCCCGTTGCACCCGGTTCGCCGAGGAGGTGGCCGGCGAGGCCCAGATCGATTTCGCCGGCCGGGGCGAGCACGTCGAGGTCGCCACGTTCCCCGATGAGCCGTTCTCCTCCTACTTCAGCGCCAACACCGTGCAGATCTGCCCGGTGGGCGCGCTCACCGCCACCCCGTATCGCTTCACGGCGCGGCCCTGGGACCTGGACCAGGTCGAGTCCACTTGCACCACGTGCGCGCTCGGCTGCCGGGTTGCCGTGCAGTCCTCGGCCAACCGCCTGACCCGGCTGCTCGGTATCGACTCAGAACCGGTCAACCATGGGTGGCTGTGCGACAAGGGACGCTTCGTCTTCGAGTCGGTCAACGGCGACGAGTTGGCCGATACTGGGGAGTCTCGTGCGGTCGCTCAGGGCCAGTTCCAGGGCGAAGTCTCTACGGCCGGTGCAACTGGTCCGCTCCGCCTGAGCGAACCGCTCGTGCGCAAAGACGGCGAGCTGGTCGCGGTCAGCTGGGGCGAGGCGCTGACAGCAGCGGCGGCCGGCCTGGCGGCGGCCAAAGAAGCCGGAGGACCCGAGGCGGTCACCGTGATCGGAGGCGCTCGACTGACCAACGAGGGCGCCTACGCCTGGTCCAAGCTGGCCAGGTGCGTGCTCGGCACGGACTCGGTGGACGCCCAGCTGGGTGACGGGCTGCCCGCGTCGTTGGTGCTCGGCCTGCCCCGGGCCTCCATCGACGATGTCTGCTCGGCCAACCTCGTCGTGCTTGTCACCGGCGATGTCCGCGAGGAGTTGCCGGTCCTGTTCTTGCGCCTGCGCGAAGCGGTCGTCGACGGATCGACCGCGCTCATCGAACTCACCGCGCGCACCACGTCACTCACGAGTTACGCCGCGGTCTCCCTGGCTACCCGGCCCGGGGACGGGCCCGACGTCGCCCGGGCGCTGACCCTGGCGGCGCCCGAGACGGGCCCGCGCTCGTCGCACCCACAAGGTGCCGCCTTCGCGCCCGAGAATCTGGCTCGGGCCCGGCAGTTGATTGCAGCCCGGGGTGGCACCAACGGGGAGGGGATCGTCGTCGTCGTCGGCCGAGCCTCCCTGGCCGAGCACGAGCAGGTCCCCGCTGAAGCAGCTCGAGTGCTCGCCGCCGCCTGGCCCGGAGCGACGTTCCTGCCGGCCCTGCGCCGGGGCAACGTGCACGGTGCCCTCGACATGGGCCTCGCCCCGGGCATCTTGCCCGGGCGGGTAGCCCTCGACGCCGGGCGAGAATGGTTCGCCGCCGCCTGGGGTTCGGTGCCCAGCGCCACCGGTCGCGACGCCACCGCCTCGCTCGCCTCGTTGGCCGGTGAAGACGGCGACGGCCCGGCGGGGGCCGAAGGCGGAGGGGGACCGACGACCAGGGCCCGGGCGCTCGTCGCCCTCGGGGCCGACCTGCTCGACGACTTCCCCGACCAGGGCCTCGCCGCCCGGGCGCTGGCGGCGGCGGACTTCGTCGTGGCCGTCACCGGCCACGACTCGCGAACCGTCGCACGGGCCGACGTCGTGCTGCCCGCCGCCGTCGCCCACGAGCGTTCGGGTACCACCACCAACGTCGAGGGCAGGATCACCCGACTCGGGCAGAAGCTGGTGGCGCCCGGCTCGGCGTGGTCCGACTGGATGATCGCCGTCGAACTGGCCGACGCGCTCGGGGCGGATCTCGGACTTGGCGCCCTGGACGAGGTGTGGGAGGAGATCGAACACCTGGCTCCGGCCTACCGGGGCATCAGCGTCAGCGTCTTGGACTCGTCCGGCGCCCACGACGGCGTGCTCGCCCCGATGCCCCCCGGTGGCCCGCCGGCCGCGGAGGTGTCGCCGATCGACCCCATGTCCCTGCCGGGTATTGAGTCGGTGGAGCGACAAGGGGCGATCCGCCTGGTCGGGGTGGCTGAGCCTCCGATCGGCGACGAACGGCTCGAGCACCACCATGTCGTTGCACCCGACGGCGTGGCACCGAAGATGCTGACTGTGGCGGCTGGCTCCGAACCGGTCCACGTGCCCACCGTCGACAGCTACTCACTTCGCCTGGTGTCTACCCGTCAGCTCTACGACGACGGGAGCGCGCTGGCCGGTTCGCCCTCGCTGACCCCCCTCGTACCCGCAGCGGTCGTCCGGGCCAACCCCTATGACCTCGATCGCCTCGGCGTGGGGACCGGTGACCAGGTACGGGTGCGCTCTGCTCGGTCCGCCTTGGTGCTGCGAGCAGCATCCGATCCGGGAGTGCCCCGGGGTACCGTTGCCGTCGATTTCAACCTGTCGGTCCCTGCCGTCGACACCGAAGGTGTCGCTACTGCAGCGGTAACCAACGCGGCGGCCACCCTGATCGATGCCACCGCCTTGGTCAACGACGTGCGCCTGGAGAACCTCTGATGCCCGGCCTCGCCATGTTGGGTTCTTTGGTGCACCCGCTGTTCGCCCAGGGCGACCCCCTCTTCGACAACGGGGTCGGCTGGTTCGTCTGGGTGGTCGTAGTCATCAAGGTGCTGGTGGCCTTCGCAGTGCTGCTGGTTTCGGTGCTCCTCATGATCTGGTTCGAGCGCAAGGTGATCTCGGACATGCAGAGCCGGATCGGGCCCAACCGTGCCGGACCGTGGGGACTCCTGCAGACCATGGCCGACGGGATCAAGTTGTTCTTCAAAGAAGACCTCTTGCCCGATCGGGCCGACAGCGTGGTCTTCAAGCTCGCCCCCTACCTCTCCTTGGTGCCGGCGCTTTTGATCTTCACCGTGGTACCCGTCGGCGGGGTCATCACCATCTCGGGCCACACCTTCGAACTGCAGGTCGCCGACCCGCCCATCGGCATCCTCTTGGTGCTCGCCATGTCGGCGATTGCGGTCTACGGGGTGATGCTGGCGGGCTGGTCGTCGGGGTCGAAGTACCCGTTGCTCGGCTCGGTGCGGGCGTCGGCCCAGATGATCTCCTACGAGGCGGCGATGGGGATGTCGGTGGTGACGGTGGTGCTGATCGCCGGGACGCTGTCCACGCGGGGGATCATCGAGGCCCAGAGCCACACCTTCTTCACCAGCTGGAATCTGATCCGGACCGGCGTGGTGCCCTTCGTGCTGTTCCTGATCGCCATCACGGCCGAGCTGCAGCGGCCCCCCTTCGACCTGGCCGAGGCGGACACCGAGCTGGTGGGTGGTTTCCACACCGAGTACGCCTCCATCCGGTTCGCCCTGTTCTTCCTGGCCGAGTTCATGAACACCATCACCATGTCGGCGATCGTGGTCACACTTTTTTTCGGAGGTCCCGACGGGCCGATCCCACACATCCCCTCGGCCACAATCTGGATGCCGATCATCTGGTTCTTGGCCAAGGTGATGGTCTTCTTGTTCATCTACGTCTGGTTCCGCGCCGCTTTGCCGCGGCTTCGCTACGACCAGCTGATGACCATCGGCTGGAAGTACCTGATCCCGCTCTCGCTCGCCTGGCTCCTGATCGTGGCCGGCTTCCTCGTCGACGGCTGGTGGGGCGGGGGCATCGCGGTGGCCGCGGTGGCCCTCTCGACGCTTCTCGTCAGGGCGTTCAGCATCGGCAAGGAGCGTGACAGCGAGTCCTCGAACGTGCCCGTGCTCGGGTCACGGGTAGCTCCGCCGGGACTGCACGCTCTTGGGACGTCGTCTGCGGTTCCGCCAGAAGACGAGCGGTCGGGCCATGACGAGGGGAAGAGCTGATGGGTTTCCTCGACGGCGTGAAGGACGAGCTGAGCTTCCTCGGTGGCTTCAAGTTGACGTTTGAGCACCTCACCCGCCCCCGTGTCACCCGGCAGTACCCCGAGGAGAAGAAGCCGAAGCAGCCCCGCCAGCACGGCCGTCACGTCCTCAACCGCTACGAGGACGGGATGGAGAAGTGCATCGGCTGTGAGCTGTGTGCGGGGGTGTGTCCGGCCGATTGCATCTATGTGCGGGGGCTCGACAACCCACCCGATCACCCGGTGTCACCCGGCGAGCGTTACGGCTATGTCTACGAGATCAATTATCTGCGGTGCATCCACTGCGACCTGTGCGTGGAGGCATGCCCCACCGAGGCGATCACCGAGTCCAAACTCTTCGAGTTCTCTTTTACCAACCGGGCCGACGCCATCTACACCAAGGCCGAGCTCTTGGTCGATGACGCGGGCAAGCCCCAGAAGCTGCCCTGGGAGGACTGGCGCGACGCCGACGAACTGCACACCTCGGGGTGGATGCGGGCAACGTCGCCATCAGGCAGTGCCGCCTACGAAGGTGAGGTCCAGTGGTCGGCCGAACTCGGCTACGGCGTGCGCCCCCCAGAGGGCGGGCAGTCGGGCCGCAGGGATGACGCGGCCACCGGCACCAAGGCACTGCGCGACGTGCTCGAGACCCACCTGCTCGACGAGGACATCCCGCTCGACCATCGCGGCATGCGGGGACGGATCTGGCGGGGAAAGCTCTCGGCCGAACGCCACAAGAAGCAACTCGAGGCGGCCCGCCAACGGCATAAGGAAGCCAAGGCCACACGGGCCGCCGACAAGACGACCACGCGGGGCGCCGACAAGACGTCCGAGGACGCGGTTGACGAGGCGTCCACCGCGCCCGCCGGGCCCGAGGTCGATTCGTGACCGCCGCCATTGTGTTGGCGGCTGTCCAGACTTCGAGGGCCACCATTCCCGACGTCATCACCTTCGCCGTCGCGGCGGCGGTCATTCTCGTCGGTGCCCTCGGCGTCGTCACCTCCGCCAACCCCGTGCACTCGGCGCTCTCCCTCGTCCTCACCCTTTTCGGGGTCGCCGTGCTGTTCATCGAGCAGGACGCCCAATTCCTCGCGGTCGTCCAGGTGATCGTCTACGCCGGGGCCATCGTGGTGCTGTTCTTGTTCGTCATCATGTACTTGGGGGTAGACCGCCGAGAGAACATCGAGGCTGAACCGCTCCGGGGCCAGCGACCGCTGGCCTTCGTTCTGGTCGCCATCGCGCTGGTGGGAATACTGGCCATGCTGGCGGCCGCCCATTGGGTGACCGGTGCCCACGCAGTGGCGGGTTCAACCACGGCCGGCGGCAAGTCCAACGTCTACCTGCTGGGTAAGGCGGTCTTCACCACCTATCTGTTCGCATTCGAGGCCACCGCCGCCCTCTTGGTCGTCGCCATCGTCGGCGCGGTCATGTTGGCCCGCCGACCCACCAACGAGCTGGAGGATGAGGAGCTCGAGTCAGCGGCCGGTGACGACGAGTCGGGGTCCGGCGCCGATGCCGGCGGCCTCCCCCGACACGGCGACAGCGACGGTGTCGACGACGTCCCATCGGACGCGGCCGCGAACGCGCCGGCCCACGGAGAGGCGCGGTCGTGAGCATCAACGGGGACTGGTATTTGATACTCGCGGCCGCCCTCTTCGCCATCGGCGCCGTTGGCCTGCTGGTGCGGCGCAACGTGCTGGTCATGTTCATGTGCATCGAGTTGATGCTCAACGCGGCCAACCTGACCTTCGTCACCTTCTCTCGCATGCTCGGTGACATCGGGGGACAGGCCGTGGTGTTCTTCGTGCTGGTGGTCGCCGCGGCCGAGGTCGTGATCGGCCTCGGCATCGTGGTGACCATCTTCCGCAGGCGGGTGAGCACCACCGCCGATGATCTGCACGTGCTGAAGGGCTGAGGCGACCATGGTCCACGCTGCATTCCTCATGCCCTTGTTCCCGCTCGTCGGGTTCGCGGTCCTGCTCACCCTGGGGCGGCGCATCGGCGACCCCTGGGCCGGATGGATCGGCACCGCCGCCATCGCCGGCGCCTTTGTGGCCGCATGCGTAACCTTCGCCGGTCTGGTGGGCGAACCCGCATCCACACGGGAGTTCACCCAAACCTTCTTCACCTGGATCCCGGTCGGCGGCCTGCAGGTCAAGGCCGCCCTCTACATCGACCCGCTGTCGATGACCATGTGCCTGTTCATCACCGGGGTGAGCATGCTCATCCACCTCTATTCGATCGGGTACATGAAGGGGGACCGGGACTACTCCAAGTTCTTCGTCTACCTGAACCTCTTCGTGTTCTCGATGCTGGTGCTGGTGCTGGCCAACAACCTGCTGGTGACCTTCGTCGGTTGGGAGGGGGTGGGGGTCTGTTCCTACTGGCTCATCTCCTACTGGTTTCAGAGTGAATCGAACGCATCGGCGGGCAAGAAAGCTTTCATCTACAACCGGATCGGTGACGTCGGCTTCTTGCTGGCCATGTTCTTGATCTTCAGCAAGGCCGGCTCGCTCGACTACTCCGTGATCTTCGCCCACAAGGACCTGATCGGCGGGGGCGTCGCCACGGCCGCGGTGCTGCTCTTGTTCCTCGGGGCCTGCGGGAAGTCGGCCCAGATCCCGCTGTTCAATTGGCTGCCCGACGCCATGGCCGGCCCGACGCCGGTCTCGGCCCTCATCCACGCTGCCACCATGGTCACGGCCGGGGTCTACCTGCTGTGTCGGGTGAGTCCGATACTCCAGCTCTCCCCCGACGCTGACTGGGTCATAGCAATTGTCGGCGTGTCGACCGCGTTTGTGGCCATGACCATCGCCACCTCCCAGCAAGACATCAAAAAGGTGCTCGCCTTCTCGACGGTCTCCCAGATCGGGTACATGATCCTCGCCGTCGGCTGTGGGGCCTATACCGCCGCCATCTTCTTGATGGTCTGCCATGCCTTCTACAAGGGCCTCTTGTTCTTGGGGGCGGGGTCGGTCATCCATGGGACCGAGGATGAGCAGGACCTGAAACGTCTCGGGGCGTTGCGCAAGGTGCTGCCATGGACCTTTGGGACCTTCATCTTCGGTTGGCTGGCCATCTCTGGCATCCCTCCGTTCTCGGGTTTCTGGTCCAAAGGTGACGTGCTCGACAACGTGTTTGCCAAGAGCCCGGTGCTGTGGGCAATCGGTCTGGTGACCGCGCTCGGCACCGCGTACTACATGACCCGGCTCTTCTACCTCACCTTCTACGGAAAGGCCCGCTGGCGGGAGCCCGCACCAGACCGTCCGGCCCACCACACCCCCCACGAGTCCCCGTGGGTGATGCGCATTCCGCTCATCGTGCTCGCGGTGTTGGCCTCGGTCGCCGGTTTCATCGACCTACCCGTCGGCGGACTCGACTTCTTCAACACGTGGCTCGACCCGGTGTTCGCTGGCAGCCTCTACAACGACCATGAGCACTCGTTGACCGTGTGGGCCCTGTCCGTCACCGACGCGGCGGTCGCGGTGCTCGGACTCTTCATCGCCTGGCGGATCTGGAGGGTCAGGGCCGATCGGCCCGAGTTCGAGCCGCGCTTTCTCCAACGGGTCTGGTACTGGGATGACGCCTACGACGCCATCTTCGGCCGTCCCGGAGAGGCGTTGGCCCGCTTCAGTGCCACGGTCATCGAGGGGCGCATCATCGATGGTGCGGTCAACGGCGTGGGGTCGCTCGTGCGGGTCACCAGCACCAAGGCCCGGCGGTTCCAGACCGGCTACGTGCGGAACTACGCGCTGGCGATCGCTCTCGGCCTGGCTCTCATCATCGCCTTCATGGTGAGCCGAGTGTGGTGGTCATGAGCCACTCCCCGGGGTTCCCCTATCTAACAGTGCTGGTGCTGCTGCCCGCCGCCGGCGCCCTCGTGGTGGCGCTGATGGCCAAGGCGCCCCGCAAAGCCCTCGAGGTGCTCGGGGTGGCTATCTCTCTCGCCACGCTCGGTTTCGCGATCGGTGTGGCTGTGCTGTTCCACACCCACACCGGGGGCTTCCAGTTCGTCTCCAACCACGACTGGGCCCAGGCACTCGGCATCCACTGGTTCGTCGGTGTCGACGGGATCTCGCTCTTCTTGGTGCTGCTGTCGACCGTGCTCTTTCCGATCGTCCTCGCCGGTGCTCGCACCAAGAACGATCCCCGGAGTTTCATCGCCTGGATGCTGCTGCTCGAGGCCGCCTGCATCGGCAGCTTCATCTCGCTCGACCTGATCTTGTTCTTCTTCTTCTTCGAGCTGACGCTGGTGCCGTCGTACTTCATCATCAGCGGCTGGGGCTACGCCGGACGTGCCTACGCGGCGATCAAGTTCTTCGTCTACACGTTCTTGGGCTCGGCCTTCTTGTTGGTCGGGATCCTGGCGGTGGCCTTCATCCACCAGCACCAGACCGGTGTGTTGACCTTCTCGCTGCCCGCCCTGGAGCACACGCACTTCTCGGGGACCACCGAGGTGCTGCTCTTTTGTGCCTTCACCGCCGCCTTCGCCGTCAAGGCCCCCCTCTTCCCGTTCCACACGTGGTCACCCGACGCCTATTCACAGGCCCCGACCGGGGGGTCGATGATCCTGGCCGGTGTGCTGGCCAAGATCGGTACCTACGGCATCATCCGCTTCGATCTGAACCTGTTCCCCCAGGCCTCGAAGGACCTGGCCCCGGTCTTGCTCACCTTGGCGGTGATCGGGATCCTCTACGGGGCCATCGTGGCCTGTGCCCAGCGGGACATGAAGCGCCTGATCGCCTATTCGTCGTTGGCCCAGATCGGTTTCATCGCCCTCGGCACCTTCGCCTTCACCACCCAGGGCCTGACCGGCGGGGTGTTGTTGATGGTCAACCACGGGCTCATCACCGCCGCTATTTTCCTGCTGATCGGCTGGATCTACGAGCGCCGGCGCACCTGGCAGCTTTCTGAGCTGAGGGGTCTGCAGACCCCCGCCCCGGTGATGGCCGCCGTCTTCACCGTGGTCATGATGGCCTCCATCGGTCTGCCCGGGCTGAACGGCTTCGTGAGCGAGTTCCTCATCCTCTCAGGCACGTTCTTGGTCCACCGCTGGTGGGCCGTGGCTGCCACCTTCGGGGTGGTTTTGGCCGCTCTTTATCTGCTGTGGGCCTATCAGCAGGGCTTCCACGGCACGGTCGATCCGGTCAACGCCAAGACCCGAGATCTCGACTGGACCGAGCGGTTGGTCATCGCCCCGTTGATCATCCTCATCGTTTTCCTCGGCGTCTATCCCAAGCCGGTCCTCGACCGGATCACCCCGTCGGTCAATCAGCTGGTGGCCCGAGTCGAGGTCTCGACCCACACCCATCAGCCCTTGGTGGCGAGGTACGGCACCGCCGGGGCCGAGATAGCGGCGAAAGGGCAACGGTGAGCGCGCTCTATCTGTCGACGCTGGCCGCCCACGGCGCGCCCGCCCCCGCCGACGTGACGTTCTCGGTCCACATCCGCTACCTGGCCATCTTGCCGGTGATCACCATGTTGGGCGGGGCCGTCCTCCTCTTGGGCGCGGCGTCGCTCGTACGCCGCCCCCTCCGGGTCTCCGTGGCGACGGTGGGCACCGTCGTGATCTCGCTCACCGCGCTCGGGTTCGCACTGTGGCAGTGGTTCGATGTCCAAGACCACGGGCCCTATACGGCGGTCGATCATGCCGTATCGGTCGACGGCTTCAGTGTGTTGGCCCAGATCCTGGTCCCTTGCGCCATGGTGCTGACCGCCCTGGTGGCCGACGGTTATCTGCGGCGCGAGGGGATCGACGGTCCGGAGTTCAGCGTGCTGGCGATGATCTCGGCGTCGGGGGCGATGCTCATGGCCGAGGCCAACGATCTGATCATCGTGTTCTTGGGCCTCGAGATCCTCTCCCTCGCTCTGTATGTGCTGGCCGCCTTCAACCACCGGCGCTCGGCCTCGGGCGAGGCGGCCCTCAAGTACTTCATCTTGGGCGGCTTCTCTTCGGCCATCTTCGTCTACGGGATCGCGCTCACCTACGGGGCCACCGGGTCGACCAACCTGACCCAGATCGCCGATTTCCTCTCCCACAACGTCTTGGTGCACGACGGTCTGTTGCTAGCCGGCCTCTCCCTCTTGCTGGTCGGCTTCGCCTTCAAGATCGCCGCGGTGCCCTTCCACATGTGGACCCCCGACGTCTATCAGGGCGCCCCGTCGCCGGTAACCGGCTTCATGGCGGCAGTCGCCAAGATCGGAGGGTTCACCGCGCTGCTCCGGGTCTTCATCTCGACTTTCGGGATCTTGGCGACCGATTGGCAGCCCGTCATCTACGCCCTCGCCGTGGTGACCCTGCTGGTCGGCGCCGGCCTGGCTGTGGTCCAACGCGACATCAAGCGGATGCTCGCCTATTCCTCGATCAACACCGTCGGTTTCATCCTGCTCGGCTTGCAATCCGGCACGGCCCGGGGGGTGAGCGCGTCGCTCTACTACCTGTTCACCTACACGTTCATGGTGATCGGCAGCTTCGCCGTGGTGACGATCCTCGGTCGGCGGGGTGACAAGGTGCACGACATCACCACCTATCGGGGCCTGGCCTCCCGTCAGCCGCTGCTCGCCCTCTCCTTCGCGATCTTGTTGCTGGCCCAGGCCGGCATGCCATTTACGACCGGGCTCTGGGCCAAGCTGCAGGTCGTCCTGGCTGCCGTCGACGCCAACTCGGCGCCCCTGGCGGTCATCGCCATGGTCTCGGCCGCCGTCGCTGCCTTCTTCTACCTGCGGGTCGCCGTGTTGATGTACACGCCGTTGCGGCGGCCCGGAGCCGAACCCGGAGTCGAGCCCGACGCCGAGGACCCGGTCGGCCCGGGGGTGGGGCCGAGCGAGCCGGTTGCCGTCCTCCCGCCGGCGGCCGCCGACGTGCCCACGCCCGCAGATCCGGCCCGGGCCCCGGTCTGGGCGGGCACCGAACGAGGCGTGAGCGTGATGACCAGGATCAACGCCGAGCTCTTGCTTGACGAGGCGGTAGCCGCGCCGGCGGTGACCAATGGGGCGGCCGGCCCCGAAGAGACCCCCGAAGAGAGCCCCGAAGAGACCCTCGACGAGAAAGCTGACGCCGGAGGGCTCGAAGACGTGGTCGGCGTCCCGGTGACCGCGGCCGTCGCCATCGCCCTGTGCGTCGGCGTCACGGTCGTGTTCGGGATCATCCCCGCCCCGATCATCGATCTGGCGCACAAGGCGACCCTCCTCTTCGCCTGAGCAACGGTCCAGCATGCGCCGCCGTCATCGGGTGGGCGCGGGGGGGACCCGGGATCGGGACTCGGGAGTTCGGGCTCCGAAGTCTACGGATCGAACTGCGAAGCCACCTGGCATCGGTGGGCCCCCCACGTTCGTCACCTGATCACGTCCATCACACGAGCCGCAATCGCGACGGGCCTGACGGTCGCCACAAGCCAGCGCTTATTCGGGCCTCGACCGGTGCAGCCACCCCAGCTCATCGAAGGTTGCCACGGCGAACGGGCCGAGGCCGATCTTGGCCAGGTCCTCTGGCCAGAACCAGTCGACCTCAACGGTCTCGTCCCCGTCAGGGCGTTTCGTGCCGCCGGTGACCCGAGCCTCGTACACGACCGACACGTAGGCGGTCTCGTCGCCGTTGGGATAGTTCACCCGAAACCTCGGGCCTCCGAGCACTGCGACCAAGGCGGTTAGCTCGACGCGCAGCCCCGTCTCTTCGTGGGTTTCACGAACAGCTGCCTGTTCGGGTCGTTCGTCGACCTCGATGGCCCCGCCGATGAGGCCCCACAATCCCGAGTCTGCGTGTCGGACCAAAAGGACGCGGCCTTTGTCGTCACGCACCAGCACACTCACCGACGGCAGCAGCAATAGTTCACTACCGATCAGTTCGCGGAGTCGGCGTACATGATCTGACGCGGCCACGGGATGACGTTAGGGGAGCGAGGTGTGAGCGTGCCAACGCAGCTCGTGCCTTCGTAACCGACCGACCCGGGGTCGACTAACGGTCGAGGAGGTCGAGCGCGACGAGTGCGTTCCGGGTTTCTTCAACCCCGCGGACCTGTAGGGCGATGAAACCGGCGTCCGCGGCACCTTCGATATTGAGGGTGTTGTCGTCAAGGAACAACACACGACCCTTCGAGACGCTAAGGTGCGCGGCGACCCGGTCGAAGAGCTCCCGGTCGGGTTTGACCATGCCAAGTTCAAAGGACAAGAACCGGAAGTCGAAGGCGTCCACGATCGCCCATTGGGAGAAGTGAAGCTCCCAGTGCACGGCGTTGGTATTGCTCAAACAGCCGGTGGTTACCGACCGCCGTAGCGCGCTCACGAGCTCGGCGGCTCCGGGTAGGGGGCCGCGGGGCCAACTCCCGAAAGCATCCAAGAACGCCTCGGGTGTGACAGCCAGGTCCCACTCAGCGACCACTCCGGCTGCGAAGTCCTCGGCGGAGCAGTGCCCGCGTTCGAAGCGGCGCACCCACGGACAGGTGAGCCAACGCCGCCAGAGCTCTTCGTCGCTGTCGACGTTTGAGAGCTTGCGCATCGGGCCCACCCCACCGACGTCGACGAGCACGCCCCCGAGATCGAACAACACGACATCGATCCCGCCTGCCTCCACCCATGAGAGCGTAGGGCATGGCCCCTTGGAGACCTCGAGGACCGTGTCGGCACCTGGGGCGGACCGCTCAGAGGTCGACGGACGATACGGCGGCTTCTCGGGCATTCACCGCCAAGCCGGCCGGTCGGGTCGGCGGGGAGTGACTAGCGTGAGCCTGTCAGGATACGCCGTCTCGGAGGTGCGCCATGGGAGCAGCAGAGGAAGCCGAACGTGTCGTGCGCGACCTGTGCGCCGCATTCGAGAAACACGACGCCGAGGCCATGCGTCAGTTCTTCACCGACGATGTTGTGTACCACAACATCCCCATGGACCCCGCCATAGGGATCGACGACACCATCGCTTTCATCGACGGCTTCTTCGCGATGTGCGAGAGCATGGTGATCGAAACGCTCCACTTGGCTGTGCATGGCAATGTGGTGCTCACCGAGAGGGTCGACACGTTCACCCTCGGCCAGACCGTGGCGGCATTGCCCGTCATGGGCACGTTCGAGGTTCGTGATGGCAAGATCAGCGCCTGGCGTGACTACTTCGACATGGCCCAGATCACGAAGATGCTTTCCGCGGAGGCCTAGTGCCCCCGGGAGGTCGGGGTCGGTCACCGGTCACGACTGCCCGCAAGAATCAGGCGACGCGTCCGCGCCATGAACTATTTCCCGAAAGCCCGTCGCCCATGACCCGGCACGGTCTGGGGCGATGTTCCGCCTGTCGCGGTGGCAACGGACCACGTGACGTCGATGTGGACGAGCGCCATGGAGCGGCGAGGTCGGGTGGCGCCTCTACCAATTTGACCTCTGGGTCGCCCGCAATGGCTCCTCGTCGAGCGATCAGGGATCGGGAACCGGGTTCTTTTCCGCCGGGGCCGTCGGGGAGCCTCTGCCGGCGCGATCACCGGCGGTGGCCAGCATGGAGGCGGGAACGACCGGGCCCGAGCGACGGTTGGCCGACGGAGTCAGGAAGCGACCGACGACGGGAACCTCGCTCAGAGCCTCGGCCCGCAGGATGCTCACGACAGTCGGCGCAAAATGTTCGGGAGAGTCGTACACGATGTAGCGGGGGAGCCAGCTCGGTTCGTATTTGGCGTTGAACCGCCAGAGCGTCTCGATCTGGAACACGCCAGACATCCGTCGGATGGCCCAACGCTCCATCCGCTGGGTCAGGCCGTCCCCCGACTCCCCCTCGAGAGTAGAACGCAGTGCGGCGAAGTTGAGGCTGAGACCTTGCTCACCTTTGTCGACCAGGTAGTCGATGGTCTTGCACAGCGCGAAGTCGAGGAGGCCGTTGGGGTGTTCACCGGGGTCTCGGCGCATAAGATCGAGCGAGTAGCCCCGGATGGCTTGGGAGGGCACGAACTGGCACATGGCAGCCGGCGTCCCGTCGGGGCCGTAGACCACGGTGAGCAGCAGGCCGGTATCTCGGGGGTCGAACATGCGGCCGAGCATCATCGAAAAGCCCCGCTCTTGTTCGCCGCGCCGGTTCCGTCCCATCAGGTCCACCAATGGGGCGCCCTCGTCGGGTGACACCTGGGTCGGGTCGAGGAATGCGACGGTGTATCCGTAGCGTTCGACCCGGTTGACCGCCTGGCGCAGGCCTTTCATCTTCCCCCCGCCGAGCGAGAAGCGCTGGAGGTCGACGACGGCCTCATCGCCAATGTAGAGGTGGCGCATCCCCGCACTGCGGTAGATGGGGAGCCACTCCTCGGCCGCGGCCATCACCCCCACACCCCATCCGTTGCGGTCACAGAACCGTCGGAAGGCGTCCCAGACGTGTCCCCGTTCACTGATCGGTCCGATGGGGTCCGGGGACACCAGGCAGACCCCGCCGTAGACGGCGTAGGCAACCAGGCTGTCGCGGTGCAAGAACCACTGCTTGTCGTCGCGCAGAGCGAAATAATCGAGGGTGCCGGTGCCGTAACGCTTCACGATGTCTCGGGCCCGGACCTCCGCCGCGAAGCGGGCCGGCACGGCGCGGCCCTGGGAGAGGCGACGGTCGACCACCGGACGGGTCAACAAGTAGAGGGCGACGACGACCAGCGCGATACCCACCGCCAGCAGGCTGGGCGAGACCCAGGCATTCAGCCGGTGATCGAGGGTGACCGTCTGGAGCCCGACCAAGCGTTCGGCCGACGCGCCGATCACGACGGGCCAGCTTGGGAGCGGATGGTGGCGCACGCGTCCTTGGACCTCGATGGCAACGGAGGCGGCAACAACGGCGATCAGCCCGCCGGCCAGCAACGTGATCACCGCCGAGCGCAGTGAGGCCTGGTCGGTACTGGCTGCGAAGCGGTAGCGCTCGACGAGGAGAAGGATCAGCACCACGGCGGTGAACAGGAGGCCGGTGAAGCTGACGCCGTGGATGAGGTGCAAGATCAGGGTCACCGTCAACAGCCCGACGGCGACGAGCCAGGACCGTCGCTGGCCCCGCAAGATGCCCCGGGCCAGCATCATGAGGCCTATGCCGGCCAGGGCCACCAGCGCGCCGGCGGCCTGTGCCACGCCGAGGGGCAGGATCTCTTGGACCACGTGCAGGTGGCCCTGGAGCGGCGGGCGCACGGCGATCAACAGGTCGACCAATCCGGCCGCGAAGATGGCCGCGGCCGCGGTGCGCCGTACCCGGCGCACCCGCACCCGGTCCGCGGCGACGTCGGGGGCCGGTGGCCAGGTGACGCCCCGGGGCCACGAAGCGACCATCGTCGGATGCAGGTCGGCCGACGGCTTGTAGCCCTTGACCACCCGGTAGCCGGTGGCCAACCGCTCGAAGGTGGTGGAGGTGGGCAGGTCGACGTCGGCCAGCAGCAGCCGGACGTGGAGCTCGGCCCCGGTCTCGAGTTCGATCCAGCTGGTCTGGCGGTGCGAAAGGAAGACCGGGGGGAGTCCGAAGCGGCCCCGGTGCTCACGGACCACCTCGGTCGTGCCGCCCGGGCTGGCGAAGAATCCCGGGTCGAGGTGGGAGAGCTCGGCTCCGAGCCCACCCCCCGTGACGAGCCCGGTGACGCCCGAAGCGACCAGGGCACGGGCCTCGTCGAGGGCGCTGTGCCCGCCGACCAGCAGGCCGTCCGATTGGGCCGCATTGGTGGGCGGTCCCGACCACGGTGCGGGCAGGTCGCCCCCGCCTTGGGATTTCCAGAAGCGCCGCGAGGCGAGTGTCACGGCGATGGCCACGAGTATTTCGAGGACGACGATGATGGCCACGGTGAAAAAGAGGCGATGGGTCCACGACGCCGAATACACCCGAATCAGGGCGTGGCGGGGCCCCGTCGCCCGTCGCACCAGGTGGTAGACGCCGTGGAAGACGAAGGCGAGACGGATCAACAGGGCGATGACAACCGCGATCAGCGGGGGGATCCACACGAACCGGCCGAGCCGGCGGTACAAGGTGCGCGAGGTGACGAACTTGGCGGCCTCCGTTGGGACCTCGAGCCGTTCGATGCCGGCCAGCCAAGGACGGCTCTCGGCGACCCCGGTCTCGAGTATCCCGACGGCGCCCGGCGCGGGGACCCCGGGCCGGACGAGCACCCGGCGGTTCCCCGCCGCGGTCACGAGTTCGAGGTCGACCGAGTGGGCGATCTCCACGCCGAGCGCGCAGAGCTCGGCGGCCACCGCTGCGTCGGTGCCGACCTCGGGGTCACGCCAACCGGGGAGGACGAAGAGCCGGCAATCGGTGCGGGAGGTGAACGACCTGACGGCATCGGCGAGGACCGGGTGGGCCGTGAGGACTCGTCGTACCCCCCCAGCGTCGAGCAATTCGGCGGCGCTCGACCCCGAGAACAGGTTGCCGCAGACGATGACCACGCCGGGGCCATCCCAGGTGTTCAAGGTGAGGGCCACGTCGGTGGCGAGCGCCCGAGAGGATGCGGTGGCCTCTGTCGAAAGGAGCAGATCGCCGACAACCATGAGGCGCCGACCGAGAGGGATCTCAAGGACGGTTTCGGTGGCGGGGTCTGCGTCGAGGATGCGCGGAGCCGCCCCCCGGGCGGGGGATCGGTTGTCGTGCCCCTGGTCCCGGTCGGGAAGCTCTGTGGCCCCGGGGGTAACTGGGGGATCGCGCAACGTCGGGACCGGGGCGGGCTCGCCCTGGGCAGGGGTGCGCACCACCATGATCCCCATGGTGCCATGCCGAGCCCCCGGAACCGAGCCGCGGGCCCACGGGAGCCCGGTCGGGCACCAGTAGGCTCAGCCGCCGTGAGCCGACCAGCGCAAGTCGAGGTGGTGCCCAACTGGCGCTGGCGAACCGACCCGCTCCCGGGCGGGCCAGCGGTGATCTTCGACATCGACGGGGTCCTTTCCGACGCCGCTGGTCGTCAGCACTTCATCGAACGGGGTCGACGGGACTGGGCCGCCTTCTTCGAGGCCTGCGGGGACGATCGGGTCATCGAGGAGGTGGCACGGCTGGTCGAACTGCTCGACCCCGGCCTGGTCATCGTGCTGCTGACCGGCCGGCCGTTGCGGGTCCAGCCCCAGACCCTCGCCTGGCTGGACCGATACGGCCTGCGCTGGGACTTACTGGTCATGCGCGACCGGGGGGACTATTCCCAGGTGACCACGTTCAAACGCGGCGTGGTTGAGGACCTGCGGGACTACGGCTTCGACCTGCGGCTGGCTCTCGAAGACGATCCCTCAAACCACGCCATGTTCGTCGCCGTTGGGATCCCCTGTGTCTACATCCACTCGGGGTACTACGACTGACCTCTCGGTCCAAGCACCGGGGGCTCGGCCGGCCGGCCGAAGTCGCCGCCGTGGTGGCTTCGAGGCGAGGGCTCGTCGTCGGACATGCGCCGGGCTCTTCGGCGCCAACCCCGCCAGGGCCGGTTGCTCGCCCACCCACAGCCAACGGCGAGCGCGCTGACCACGAGGACCACGGAGTCCCCGGTGGCCGCGTAGAGGGTGGTGCCCGATCGCAGCCCGACGGTGGCGAAGAGCACAGCGGGCGGACCGAGCGGGCTTTGTGCCACGACGACGCCATCGTTGTCGACCACCGTCGAGTAGCCGGTCGGTGCGGCCTGCAAGAGGTCGCGGCCCATCTCGGTGGCCTGGACGCGGTCGGCGGCCAGTTCTTGGTCGGGGACCTGTTTGGTCGCGTACGAAGAGGTGTTGGTGGGGACGATCAACAACTGGGCGCCGGCGGCGACCGAAGGGCGACTGCGATCGGCGTAGAAGACCTCGTAAGAGACGAGCACGCCGAGCGGTGCGGCCGGGGTCTTCATGAGACCGGTCCCGTGCCCGGGCACGGCGTCGAGGGGGACCGCGGTGAGGTTGGCGAAGTGGGCGAAGAAGCTCCGGTACGGGACGTACTCACCGAAAGGCACGCGGTGGACCTTCTCGTAGACCGCGACGATGTGTCCGCTCGGTCCCCATGCGACGATCTCGTTGCGAAAGGCGATCGCCGACACCGTTTCGGTCACGCCAGCGACGAGCGTGGTGCGGAGCTTTCGGGCGAGGCCGGCCATGATCGCGGCCTGCGGGGAGCCCGCCAGTGGGCCCGAGAGCGAGATCACGTCTTCGGGCCAGAGCACGAGCGCTGGCGTGCGGCCGCCGTCGGCCCGTTCCATGGCGTGGGTGGCGGCCAGCTGGGCCGAAAAGACGCTGTTCGGATTGACCTGGTCTTTGGAAAACCCGCGCCGGCCGCCCCCTTGGATTACCGCGGTGCGCAGATGACGGATCGGTGCCCCCCCGGCGGGGGACACGGCGCCCGCGGCACACAGGACCACCAGCACGGCCAGAGCGCCCGCGCCCCGCGCCACGCCGCCGAGCGCTCCCGGCGCGACCCCGGGGCTCGTGGCCCCCGACCCCCCGGCGCCGGCCAGGGCCCGGTGCCCATTGATGACCAGCTCGCCGAGCGCGGCGCCGCCCAGCCAGACCAGTGCGGTGAGCAGCAGCGGTCCGCCGAGTCGGGCCACCACCAGGAGTGGTCCGCCGGCCTGGCCCAAAAAGACCCCGCCGAGCGGCACGCCCCCAAAGGGCCAGGTCATCCGCACCGCTTCGAGCAAGGTGAAGGCTCCGACGAAGGTGCACAGGCGCCCGCGTTCGGGTGGGACGAGCACGGCGGCGGCGGCCATCGAGAGGGCCTCGACGGCCATGAGCGCCGCCGCCCCGTACCAGTTGAACGAGCGAAGGCTGAAGAGGCCGGGGACAAAGCACCCGAGTCCGGCCAGCCAGCCGGCCAGCAGTCGGCCCCCCGGCCGGAGGCCGGCCAGGCGCCAGTACAGAACCGCCGCACCGACAAAGGCCAACGGCCAGAGGCCGAAAGGCGGGAGGGACAAGGCCAGGCCGACGCCGGCGGCCAAGGAAGGGGCCGCCACCCCGCCCCGGCGAGGCGTCACGGGCCGGGCGCCGCGGTGTCCGGTGTGCCGGCCAGGGCGTCGAGAACGGCATGGGCGGCAGTGCGACCGCTGGCGATGCACGCGGGGATGCCGAGCCCCCGGTAGGCGGCGCCCGCCACAGCGAGGGCCGGGAGCCGCTTGACGGCCGCTTCGATCCCAGTGACCCGCAACAGGTGGTGCACCCGGTACTGGGGGAATGAGTCGGGCCAGCGGGTCACCGCCGACGCTGTGGGCTCGCCTCCGAGTCCGACGAGGACCGAGAGCTCGGCCACGACACGCGAGGTCAGTTCTTCGTCGCTCAAGGTGATGAAGCGTTCGTCGTCGATGTGGCCGACCGAGGCACGCACCAGCACCTCACCTTCTCGGGCCAGGTGCGGCCACTTGTTGGACAAGTACGAGCACGCCGTGACCATCAGCGGCCCTGAGACGGCAACGCCGGCCGGCGGCGGACAGCCGCGGGGCACGAGCATCCCGGTGCCTGTGAGGGGCCGGGCGGCCGATGACTCGGGGTACGCGAGGGTCACGATGGCCACCGAGGCGTACTCGATCCCCCCGAGCAACGTCGTCGCGTCGGTGTCGTGGGGGTCGAGCAGCACGGCTGCGGGCCCGGCGGGCAGGGCGAGGACGATCCCGTCGACAGGCACCGGTCCGTCCGGGCTCTCGAGCACCCAGGGCGCGCCGTCGGTCTCTTCGGATCGCAGCGCCTCGATCGGACAGTGGGTCCGAATGGTGACCGATCGTGCCACGAGCTGGCGTTCGAGCCGGTCGACCAACGAACCCAGGCCGCCCCGCAGCGCCCAGAAAAGCGGGGACTCGCCTCGGTCGTCGTCTTCTGGTGGGGTCGCCTCGGTTGGGTGGTCCTCGAAGGCGTCGGGCGGGTCGCCCGCGTCGTGATTGTTTCGGGGCGCGCCGGGAACCTCCCGGGCGACGGCGTGCCGCAAGGACTTCATGAAGCTGGCCCGGCGCTGGGCGACGGCCAACAACAGCGGGTTGACGGCCGCCGTGCTCATGTCGGCCACCCCACCGGCGTGGATGCCGCCGACGAGAGGGTCGACCAGTGCGTCGACCACCGAGCGCCCCAACTTGTGGGCGATGAGGGGCCCGATCGCCCGGTCTCCGATCGGTCCGCGCGCCGGGGGTCGGGGCAAGACCACGTCGAGGGACGCCCGCAGTGTGCCGCCGAGCCCGAGGATCCCCGAGCGCGCGAGCGGCCACAGGCGCGTCGGGACGCCGAAGATCACGCCGTCGGGGAGGGCCCGGGGGCGCCCTCTGGACCACACGGCGGCGCCCGACGCGGCGATGGCCACCAATTCGTCGCCCAGGCCGATCTCCGTGCACAGCGCGGCCGCTTCGGGTCGACGGCCGAGAAAGGCGTCGGGACCGGTGTCGACCGACAGTCCGGCAAAAGCGTCGCTGCGAATCTTGCCCCCGAGCCGCCCCTCGGCCTCGAACACGATGACCGAGGGCGTGTCCGAAGCCGGCCCAGACGCGCCGCCCGTCAGCTCCCAGGCCGCGGCGAGCCCGGCGATCCCTCCGCCGACCACCGCCACGGTCGGGCGCGATCTCGACGGATTTGGCTGCGGTGTGCGGGGCACCGCCTCAGCGCCCTTTGAGATCCGGCGTGGCGCCGGGGTCGTTCACGGCGGCGCGGACGGCAGCGGCCAGGATGTCGACAAAGCGGGGATCGTCGTTGAGCGACGCGGTGCGGGCGAATGCCAGTCCCGCCTTCTCGGCCACCTCGCGGGCCTCGATGTCGAGGTCGAAGAGCACCTCGAGGTGGTCGGCCACGAAACCGATGGGGCAGACCACGGCGGCGCCGACCCCGTCGCCGGGTAACGAGCGGAGGACCGACAACAGATCGGGCCCGATCCAAGGCTCGGGCGTCCGGCCCGCACTCTGCCAGGCCACCCGCCAGGCCGTGTGCTCGGCCTCGAGATGGGCCGCCTCGGCGACGAGGGAGGCCGACGCTTCCATCTGGTCGACATAGGGGTCGCCTGCGGTCACCACGCGCTCTGGTAGCGAGTGGGCGGTGAAGACCACGACCCGAGAACCACCGTCGGGGCCGGGACCACCGAGAGAACCGAGCGCGTCGTGCACCCGCTCGGCCAACAGGTCGGCGAAACCGGCCGCGTTATACCACTGCTCGATCGGGACGAAGATCGGCGGCGTCGACCCCTCGGCCAGGGCCACACCGGCGCGCCCGAGGTACTCGCCCGAGCCCAAGGAGGAGCGGTGTGGCGTGAGGACAATCCCGATGACGCGGGTGACCCCCAACTCGCACAGACCCGCTGCCGCCTCCTCGATGAACGGAGTGGTGTGCTTGGCCCCGAAGCGGACGACGAAGCGACCGGGTTCGGCCGACTCCAAGGCGGTGGCCAGGGCCTCGACCTGGGCCGCCGTGCGCGCCGCCAACGGCGAGACGCCGCCGATGGCGTCGTAGCGCTGCTCGAGATCTGCCAGTTGCTCGGGGCTCGGGGCATGGCCGCGGCGAATGCGCGTGTAGAAGGCCTCGATCTGTGCTGTCGAGGCCGGTGTGCCATGGGCCATCACGAGCACCCCGACCCGCTCGGGCGCTCTCATCGCGAGACTCCGGCCCGCCCCTCGGTGTGGACCAGGTCCACCAGGGCCCCGAGGATGCCGGGGTCAGTTTCGGGGAGGACGCCGTGTCCGAGATTGAACACATGCCCAGGTTCGGCGCCGGCCGCCTCGAGCACGGAGCGGGCCTCGGCGGCGACGAGATCGAAGGGGGCGAGGCAGAGCGCGGGGTCGAGGTTCCCCTGGACCGCACACCCCGGGCCCACCCGTCGTCGGGCCTCGTGCAAGGGGACCCGCCAGTCCACACCCACCACGTCGGCCCCGGCAGTGGCCATCAGGGGAAGGAGTTCGCCGGTGCCCACCCCAAAGAGGATGGTGGGGACCCCGGTCCGCCCGATCTCGGCGAGGACCCGCCGGGTGGTCGGCAGGACGAATCGTTCGTAGTCGCTCGGAGACAGGCACCCGGCCCAGCTATCGAACAACTGGACCGCCGCCGCTCCGGCCGCGACCTGGGCACCGAGGAAGGCCACCGACATGTCCGCCAGGCGATCGAGCAGCTCGGCCCACAGTCCCGGCTCGGTGTGCATAAGCGACTTGGTCCGCGCGAACGTGCGTGATGGCCCACCCTCGACCAAGTAGCTGGCCACGGTGAACGGTGCACCGGCGAAACCGATGAGCGGCACCCCGAAGCTCGCCAGTTCGCCGACGGCGAGCGTCACCGTCTCTGCGACATAAGGAAGGTCCACCTCGGGTTCGAGAGGCCGGAGGCGGGCGAGATCGCCAGCCCCGCGGAAGGGCTGCGCCACCACCGGGCCCCGACCCGGCTCGACCTCCACGCCGAAACCGACGGCATGGACCGGTACGACGATGTCGGAAAACAAGATCGCCGCGTCGACGCCGTAGCGGCGCACCGGTTGCAGCGTTATCTCCGCGGCCACGTCGGGTTGGGCGATGGAAGCGAGGATGCTGCCGCTGCCTCGCGCGGCGCGGTACTCGGGCAGGGACCGGCCGGCCTGGCGCATGAACCAGACCGGGGTGTGCGTCACCGGTTGGCGTCGGCACGCGCTGAGAAACGACGAACCGGTCAACCAGCGGGTCCGATGACAGCCCCGGGGGCGCAGATCTCCCGGCTCCGGTCACCGAGCAACGAAGGACGAGAACGCGGGGCCAGCTCTTGGACCGCTCCGTCAAAGTCGGGTGACCCGGACACTGCCCTGCCCACGGAGATCGGCATCGCACCTCCTTGGTCTTTGTGGTGCGGCGGGCCGGTCCCGCCTCCCAGATCATCGCAGCCCCGGCGCGTGGGGACCACCCGCACCCGTTGGGCGGCGCCACGGCCCCCAGGAGCTAGAATAAGAAGTTCGCCAGTCGCGACGGGGGAAGAAGAACCTGGTGGCAACGGATCCCGACGTTCTCTTCGAGCAGCAGTTTTTGGATCAGGCCCACGAGGGCCTCGAGGCCATGCGGGGCGAGGCGGTCCGGATGCTCGAGTCGGTGCTCGACCTCGGAAGGGGTGGCACTTTCCAGTCGCGCACCGAGCGAGACATCGTGGTGCGCACCAGCTTGGCCCGGATCTCCCAGCTCGACATCGGCGACCAGACCCTGTGTTTCGGTCGGATCGACCGTCTTCCCGAAGCACCCGGGACCGACGGTGAGTCCTTCCACATCGGTCGCCTGGCGGTCTCCGGAGAGGACCATGAACCCTTAGTCGTCGACTGGCGGGCCCCGGTGGCCGAGCCGTTCTACCGGGCCACTGGCCTTGACCCCCAGGGCCTGGCCCGCCGACGCCATCTGGCGGTCAAGGGTCGGACGGTGGTGGGAGTCGAAGACGAGTACTTCGCGGCCACCGGCGACCGGAGGGCCTCTGCCAACGGGGTGGCGGGGGCCGGCGGGAGCCTGCTCGACGACGGGCTCGACCTCGGCGGCCCGGGCGCGCTGTTGGCGGCGCTCGGCCAGCACCGGACCGGCCAGATGGGCGACATCGTCGCCACCATCCAGCGCGAGCAGGACGAGATTATCCGCGCGCCGCTGGCCGGGGTGCTGCTGGTCCAGGGCGGCCCGGGCACCGGCAAGACGGCGGTTGCCCTGCATCGGGCCGCCTACCTCCTGTACACCCACCGCTTCCCCCTTGAGCGCCAGGGAGTGCTGGTGGTCGGGCCCAATCCGTTGTTCCTGCGCTACATCGAGCAGGTCCTCCCTTCGCTTGGTGAGACCGGGGTCACGCTGTCGACGGTCTCGGGGTTGGTTCCCGAGGTGCGAACCCGGGTCACCGAGCCGAGCGATGTGGCCCGCCTCAAAGGTGAGGCCCGGATGGCCCAGGTGATCTCCCGGGCGGTGCGCACCCGGGAGCGGCCCTTACGCGACGACGTCAGCGTTCCCTTCGGGGCCACCACCTTGTCTTTGCGCGCCGTCGATTCGGCCGAGATCGTCTCGATTGCCCGGCGTCGGCCCGGGACGCACAACGCCCGCCGTCGCTTCGTCGAACTCCAGGTGATCCGTCGGCTTTCCGAGCAGTACCAACGCTTCCAGCGCGACATGGGTGGGAGAAATGACGACGACGTTGATCTCCCCGACGATCTGGATCCTCCCGAGCCGATACCGGCAGCGGACCTGGCCGACCTCGGCCGCCAGCTGCGAGAGATCCCGGCGCTCGCCGAGGCGTTGCAACGGATGTGGCCACGACTTGCCCCCCACGAACTGCTGCACGATCTCTTGGGCGCCCGACCCCTGCTGGCCGTCGCCGGCAAGGGGACCCTGACCCCCGCCGAGCAGGCCCTTCTCCACCGCCCCCGCAGCACATCGCTCGACGAGGTGCCCTGGACCCCGGCCGATGCCGCACTGATCGACGAGGCGCGCACGGCCCTCGGACCCCGGCGCTCCCGGGTGGCCCGGGCCCGCCCCGATAACCGACAACGCAGCGATCGGGCCCGAGAGGAGGTGGGGTTTTGGCCCTCGGGCCTTGATCCCAACCCGATGCCGGCGTCCGCCGCCGCTCCAGCGAATCCCGAAGAGGAGGCGATGCGCTCCTACGGCCACATCGTGGTCGACGAGGTCCAAGACCTTTCCCCCATGCAGCTGCGGATGTTGGCCCGTCGCTCCCTGTCGGGCTCGATGACCGTGGTCGGCGACATCGCCCAGGCGACCGGTCCCTGGGCGCCGCGCGACTGGGCCGAGGTGGCCGCCCACCTCAGCCCCACCCGCGAGCCCCGCCTGGTCGAACTCACGGTCAGCTATCGCACCCCGGCCGAGGTCGTCGCCGTGGCCGCCCGGGTCTTGGCCGTGGCCGCCCCAGGGGTCTCCCCCCCGCGTCCGGTCCGCCACTCGGGCGTAGAACCGGTGCTCGAGGCGGCCGCTCCGGGGGCCCTGGCGGCCCGGGCGGCCGAGGTGGCCGCAGCCGAAGTGAGCGCGGTCGAGCCTGGCCGCACGGCCGTGCTGGCACCCCCCGCTCTTCTCGACGCCATAGCCGAGGCTCTGGCCGACCGGGGCGTGTCCGCGGTCGACCCCCGGGACCCCCGGGGCGACGGCCTTGGGGCCCCCCTGGTTCTTCTGCCGGCCGATGAGGCGAACGGACTTGAGTTCGACTCCGTGGTCGTCGTCGAGCCCGCCTTGATCACGGCCGGGGAGTCTTCGGGGGCCGAGGGTCCGCCGGTGCGGACAACGCGGGGGCTCCGGACCCTCTACGTCGCGCTGACCCGTCCCACTCGCCGGCTCAGCGTGGTCCACTCCATGCCCCTGCCGGTCGACCTTTTCCCCCGTTGACACCGAGGTCGCGGCGGCCCTCGACGCCGGCGACGGGCGTCACCCTCGGCACCGGGCTGGCGGTTCCCCCCGTGCGTGACGCCGTCACCAGCATGTTGGCGCCAGGCGCCGCGGTCGACTAGGAAATACGCCGTGAGCCAGGCCATTTCGGTGGACAATCCGGCCCGGGCGCCCCGCGTCGTCCACGACCGTCCGCCGATGCTCGCGATCGGCATCATGATCTGGCTGGGCTCGGAGCTGATGTTCTTCAGCGGGCTCTTTGCCGCCTTCTTTACCATCCGGGCCAATGACCATCCGTGGCCGCCGGCGGGCACCCATCTCGACACCATCCAGGCCGGCGTCTTCACCGCCGTCCTGGTCGCCTCCAGCTTCACCATGCAGCACGCGGTGTTCCAAGAAGAGCGCTACAACCGTCGCTCGGCCCGGATCTGGGTCGCCTGGAGCATGCTGCTCGGGACGATGTTCCTCGGGAACCAGTTCTACGAATGGATCACCCAGACCACCCGACCGGGCACCAACGCGTTCGGTTCGCTGTTTTTCATCATGACGGGCCTGCACGGGCTCCACGTGTTCCTCGGCCTGGTGGCCATGGCGTTCCTTTTGGGGAGGATGAAGGGAAAGGCCGGAGACCCCGGTGAGCTGTCGGTGTTCCAAGGGGTGAGCTATTACTGGCACTTCGTCGACATTGTCTGGATCGGCCTGTACAGCTGCTTGTTCCTCCTCAAATAGGTGANNTCGGCGGCCTGTTCTCCACCACGACGACCGCAGGCGCCGCGGGATCCACGACGTCGAGCGCCTCGGCCGTCGCACCGACGAGCACCGCCGCGTTGAACAGTGCGGCCTTGGTCGTCTCCCCGCAGGCCAAGGCCGCCGCCGCAGCGGCGGCCGCCTGCGCGAAATCGCTCAAGGCCATCAGCTACCCCGGTCCCCCGAGCAACGGGTCACCCACGGTGAGCGACGCTCGTTGCAGAAACGGCCACATTGTGACGTACGGGGCCCGGAACACCATCATCTATTCGGCTCCCCCCGCCTCCCTGGTCCCCGCCGGTGAGCTCCTCTTCGCGCAGAACTGCTCCAGCTGCCACGGCCAGAACGCCCAAGGTGGCGCCGCTGGGCCCCCCCTGATCGGGGTCGGCCCGGCGACCGTCAACTTCTGGGTGACCACCGGCCGCATGCCCGCGGCCACGCCGCTATCGATCCAGGCCCAGCCCAAGCCGCCCCGCCTGACCGCCGTCGAAGCCCTGAAGATCGCCGCCTACGTCAACTCTTTGCACCCGGCCGCCCCGTTCATCCCGACGGTGAACGTGAAGGCGGCAAACCTGACCGACGGGGCCAGTCTTTTCGCCCTCAACTGCGCCGCCTGCCACACCATCACCGGGGCGGGCGACGAGCTCGCCTACGGCACGAACGCACCGACGCTGCACGGTTTCACCTCCCGTCAGGTGGCCGAAGCCATCCGCACCGGACCGGGGAACATGCCCTGGTTCACCGGTAACCTCACCGACGCCCAGGTGCGTGACATCGCGGCCTACGTCACCGAGAAGATCCAGCATCCCTCCAACCCCGGCGGAGCCGGTCTCGGCGGGGTCGGCCCGGTGGCCGAGGGCTTCGTGGCCCTGTTGTTCGGCGTGGGCGGCCTCATGCTGATCTGTTTTTGGATCGGGGACCGTGCATGATCGCTGACCGGGGAGCTCAACGATGAGCGAGCACGAGCAGACCCTCGAGGCGGCCGCGTCCGACGATGGCGCTAAGGGTGACGGAGCGGCAACCGACGGGCACCGCACCCGGGTGCCGATCCCCGTCGCCCGCCTGAGCGACCCCCATCTCCAAGACTTTGCCGCCCACCCGGCGCGCACCGAGAAGTTCATCGCCGTCATCTTGCTGCTCGGCATCGCAGGCGTGGCCGGCTTCGGGGCGGCCTACTGGCAGAACGCCGACGCATGGGTCCTGGCGGTGACCTTCGGGGCGGGGTTGTTCTTGCTCGGCTTCGGGCTCACCGCCTGGGGCAAGTACCTCATGCCGAAGGGTCCCTTCGTCGAGGACCGCCACGTGTTGCGCTCGACCGACGAGGAGCGCGATCTCATGGCGGCCGCCCTGGTCGAGCGCAGCGGTGTGGTGGTCAAGCGCCGCCGTATGCTCGGGGGCCTGTTGGCGACCGGGATGGGAATCTTCGGCATAGTCGCCATGTTCCCCTTACTGCGCTCCCTCGGACCGGTGCCCGGCGACACCTTCGCCGTGACCAACTGGAAGAAGGGCCTCCGCCTGGTCGACTCCAACGGCCGGCCGGTTCACCAAGACGACCTCCAACTCGGGGGCATCCTGACCGTGTTCCCCGAGGGCTACGCGCAAAACGAGCAGGACCAGTCGATCGACCAGACGGTGCTGATCCGCCTGCAGACAACGCCCATCAAGACGGTGTCCGAGGGCGGGCGTCTCCCCAACGGCCGTGCGTCGTGGACGCCGGCGGGCTACATCGCCTATTCGAAGATGTGCACCCACCTCGGCTGCCCGGTCGGCCTTTACGAGCGCGAGCTCGAACTGCTGGTCTGTCCGTGCCACCAGTCCATGTTCGACGTGAACAACGGGGCGGTCCCCCAGTTCGGCCCGGCCCCGCGCCCGCTGCCCCAGCTCCCGCTCGCTCTCGACTCGGGCGGCTACCTCATCGCCCAGGACGGCTATGACCAGCCGGTCGGTCCGGGGTACTGGGAGCGACCCAACGAGGGCAACGGCAGCGCATGAGCACGCCCGAGAGCAAGCCCCGGACCCGGCGCGAAGCCAAGGCAGCCCTCGGCCCCTACGGCCGCGTGGGCAAGATGGTGGGAGAGCTCGACGAGCGGTTGGGCGTCGCCAAGGGCGGCCGCACGCTCCTCGACAAGATCTTCCCGGACCACTGGTCCTTCATGCTGGGCGAGATCGCCATGTACTCCTTCGTCGTGCTGATCGCGACAGGTATCTTCTTGTCGCTCTATTACGTCCCCTCACAGGCAACAGTCATCTACCACGCCGGATCGAACGGGTACCAGCCGCTCAACGGCTACCACATGTCCGAGGCCTATCAGTCGACGGTGAACCTCTCATTCAGCGTGCGGGCTGGGCTCTTGATGCGCCAGATGCATCACTGGGCGGCCGATGTGTTCGTCGGCTCCATCGTGATCCACATGGCCCGGGTCTTCTTCACTGGCGCCTTCCGCAAGCCCCGGGAGCTGAACTGGACCATCGGCATCGTGATGCTCATCATGGCCATCTTGAACGGCTTCATTGGGTACTCGCTGCCCGACGACCTCATCTCGGGCACGGGGATCCGGATCGGCTACTCGATCGTCCTGTCGATCCCCCTCGTCGGCAGCTATCTGGCGACATTCCTGTTCGGGGGCAACTTCCCCGGACAGATCATCATTGAGCGCTTCTACCTCATCCACATCCTGATCATCCCCGTCGCCATTGGCGGCCTGCTGGCGGCCCACCTCGGCCTCATGGTCCGCCAGAAGCACACCCAGTTCCCGGGCAAGGGCCGGACCGAGCACAACATCATCGGCACCCCCATGTTCCCGACATTCATGGCCAAGACGACGGGCTTCTTGCTCATGGTCTCCGGTGGTCTGGCCCTCCTCGGCGGCCTGGCCCAGATCAACCCAATTTGGCAGTTCGGTCCCTACGAGGCCGACAAGATCTCCTACGCCGTCCAGCCGGACTGGTACATGGGCTGGCTCGACGGGGCGCTTCGCATCATGCCGAGTTGGGAGTGGACCGGGTGGGGGCACACGATTCCCTTGGAGGTCTTCTTACCAGCGGTGATCTTCCCGGGGATCATCTTCAACATCTGTTTTGTCTGGCCCGCCCTTGAACGCAAGCTCACCAAGGACAACGAGATGCACAACCTGTTGGAACGGCCGCGCGACCGGCCCAAACGCACGGCGGCGGGTGCGGCGATGCTGGCCTTGCTGTTCATGTGCTTCGCCGCCAGCTCGACCGACGTGCTGGCCAACTTCTTNNCACGTCTCGCTCAACGAGGTGCTCTGGTTCTTCCGGATCGCCGTCATCCTCGTACCGATCATCGTCGCCCTTGTGACCTGGCAGATCTGCCGGGAGATGCAGGGTGTCCACGGCATCGGCAAGCGCAAGCGGGCGCTCATCGTGTCTCGCTCGGCGACCGGCGAGTACCTGGCCGAGCCGTCCGAGCCCCGACCCGGTGACGAAGAGCACGAGCTCGACCCCGAACCGGTCCCCGATCGAATCGATCTCGAGCCCGAGTCGGTCGGCGCGGGAGCCGCCGACGGGGCGAGCCCCGGCGTGCGCAAGGTCACCCGCTGACCGGCCGCCGCCGCTAGCTGGCTCGGGCCGGGAGGGTCCGACGCCCACCGGCCGGCCGGAGCCGGTCGACGCCGGCCATGAGCAGTGTGAGGACACCGAAGGCGGCCCCGATCCCGCACACCCCGTTCCACCCCCAGGTGGCGAGCACAACCCCTGAAGCCAGCGACCCGATGGCGCCGCCCACGAAGTAGCAGAACATGTAGGCGCTGTTGATCCGGCTCCGCGCCTCGGGGGCGAGTTCGTAGATGACCGCCTGGTTGGTGATCTGCATCCCCTGGGTCCCGATGTCGAGCACGACGATGCCGGCCAAGAGGGCGGCGAGCGAGGTGCGCCCCGCGGCAAGAAGGCCGAACGAGGCGGTCAGCAGGGCCCCACAGGCGACGGTGGTGATGCCCACGCGGGCCGAGTCGGCCAGCTTGCCGGCCAGGTTGGCCGCCGCCACCCCCGCCACCCCGACCAAGCCGAACAGGCCGATCACCGCATTGGAGTAGTGGTAGGGAGAGCCCGAAAGCAAGAAGGCCAACGACGTCCACAGCACGCTGAAGGCGGCGAAGGCACACGCGCCGTGAAAGGCGCGGCGACGAAGCACCGGCTCGTCGAGGAGGAAGCGGAACGACGAGCGGACGAGTTCCACGTAGCGGACGTGGGGACGGACCGGTTCGTTCGGGAGAACGCGGGAGAGCAGGACGGCAAAGACCAGCATCAGGCCGGCCGAGAGCCAGTAGATGGCCCGCCAACCGGCCACCTGGGCCACCAGGCCCGACACGGTGCGGGCCAGCAGGATGCCGGTGAGCAACCCGGTCATGATCCGGGCCACCACCCGTCCCCGCCGTTCGGGCTCGGCCAGATCGGCGGCGAAGGGGACCATGATCTGACCGGCCACCGAGGCGCACCCGACGGCCACCGACGCCGCCTCGAAGAGCCACAGGTCGGGGGCGACGGCGCAAGCCACGAGGGCCACCGCGGCCACGCAGAAGACCAGGACAACAAGGGGGCGTCGGGGGTGCAGGTCGCCCAAGGGGACGACCAAGACCAACCCGGCGGCATAGCCGATCTGGGTGCAGGTGATGATGAGGGACGCAGCCGCCGGACCGACGTGGAACGTGGCGGCCACCTGGTGGAGCAACGGTTGGGCGTAGTAGAGGTTGGCCACCACCGCCCCGGTGGCGACGGCCATGACGAACACCAGGGCGCCGGTGAGCCGGGGTGTTGGGGCGGCCGACCCGGCCGGCACGCGGGCTTGGTCGGCGCCGGTGCTCACAAGGTCACGATAACGATGACGACGCGCCCGGGGCGCCACCGGACGTGGCGCTCAGGTGCCTGGGACCCCGCAGGTGCGCTTTGGTGGAGCAGCCCTGGATCTTCCGCCTGGGCTACGGGGTTCGAGAAGGGCGTGGGGGCAACGACGGGTGCAGCCGCTCGAAGGGCTCTAGATGTGGCCGCCGCGCCGGCTCTCGGCGGTCACCCCGATCAGGGCCGTGAGCATCAAGGAGACCCCGGGAATGGCGATCCAGACACCGAAGACCAGGCCGAGCAGCAATAGGAAGGCGCCCATGCCCATGACGAAGGGCCAGATGCTCGAGCCGGGGAACGAGTTGATGGTGCCCGCCCCTTCGGCGATGGTGGCGTCGGGACGGTCCTCGTGGCGGATTCCGTGCTTGTTCTCGAGCGTGCCCCAGTAGTAGAACTTCGATCCCTGCATCCGGCGGTACCAGTAGAAGTAGTAGCTGCCGGGAAGGAGGCCGAGCAGGCAGGTCCCGACGAGCATCATCGTCCCACCCTGTTCGTAGCTGAGGAACCAGTAGGCGGTGCCCACCAGGCCGAAGAAGATCCCGACGCCGATCAGGAATATGCCCTCGATTTTCATACGGGCACCTTCTCCTTCGCGCCGCCGTCCCCGTCACCGTTGTTGTGGGGGCCCGAGCCGTTGGTCGATCGGGACCCCGCGGGCACGGGGACCTTGCCGTGCCTGAGGGCGAGCGCGTCAGGGTGGTTGTAGTCCCAGGTGGGCCGCTCCGAACGGATCGGGGGCAGGTGCGTGTAGTTGTGGTGGGGTGGGGGCGACGAGGTGAACCACTCGAGGGTCTGGGCGTCCCAGGGGTTGTCCCCCGCCAGAACCGGGTTTCGCCACGATCTGACCAGATTGATGAGCAGAAGAAGGAACCCGAAGGCGATGAGGAAGGCCCCGATCGTCGACAGCTGGTTGTAGATCTGCCACCCGAGACCCGACGGGTAATAGGCGACCCGGCGGGGCATGCCCTTCAGGCCGACCCCGTACTGGGGCATGAAGGTCAGCCAGAACCCGACGAACGTGAACCAGAAGTGGAGGTGACCGAGTTTCTCATTGAGCATCCGGCCGAACATCTTCGGATACCAGTAGTAAAGCCCGGCGAATCCCGCGAAGACGGCGGTGCCGAAGAGCACCTGGTGGAAGTGGGCTACCACGAAGTAGGTGTCGTGGACGAAGAAGTCGATGGGGGGTGCAGCCAGCATGACGCCGGTCACCCCACCCATCAAGAAGGCGAACAAAAACCCGATCGAGAACACCATCGGGGTGGTGAATCGGAGCTGGCCCCGCCACATGGTGCCGATCCAGTTNNGAGCACGGTGCCGGTGGTGAACATGTGGTGGGCCCACACCCCGGTCGACAGGGCGGCGATCGCCATGGTGGCAAAGACCATTCCCTTGTAGCCGAACACCGGCTTGCCCGAGAAGACCGGGAAAATTTCGGTCACGATGCCGAAGTAGGGCAGCGCCAGGATGTAGACCTCGGGATGCCCGAAGAACCAGAAGAGGTTCTGCCACAACACCGGTGAACCGCAGGCTTGGGGTGCCGGGACATTCGGATGGATCAGTGTGTGACACCCGATCACGTCGTAGATGTGGGTGCCGAAGTGCCGGTCGCAAAAGAGCATGATGACTGCGCTCGTGAGCACCGGGAAAGCGATAAGGATCAGGATGCCGGTCACCAGCATGTTCCAGGTGAATATCGGCATCCGGAACATGGTCATGCCCGGGGCGCGCAGATAGAAAATGGTCCCGCACAAGTTGACCCCGGTGAAGATGGCCGAGAAGCCGGTCAGGGCGAGGGCCATGAGCCAGACGTCGGGCCCCGCTCCCGGGGAGTTCACCGCAGCCGACAGCGGGGCGTAGGCGACCCAGCCGAAGGCGGCGGCCCCGCCGGCCACGAAGAAGCCCAGCAGCATGGTGATCGAGCCGGTCAGGTAGAGCCAGTAGGAGAGCGCGTTCAGTCGGGGGAACGCCATGTCGGGGGCGCCGATCTGCAACGGGACTATGTAGTTGGCCAGGCCGCCGAAGGCGAAGGGTCCGGCGAACAGGTAGAGCATCAAGCTCCCGTGCATGGTGAACAGCTCGTTGAACTGTTGGGGGCTCACGATGGCTCCGTGGGGATCCCACAGCTGGACCCGCATGATGAGCGCCATTATCCCGGCCAGGTAGAACATGACCAGCGAGGTGATCATGTAGCTCATTCCGATGACCTTGTGATCGGTGCTGGTCAGCCACTTGAGGACGCCGGAGGGACCGTGTTCCGCGTGTGCATCGGCGGCGTGGTCGTCGTGGACGAGTGTGCCTGCGCCACCGCCGATGATCGGCGGATCGATGACATCAGTCATCAGGAGTCCCCTTTGGCTGCTTGCTTCTTCAGAGCGGAGATGGACGCGCTGTTCGATGCCGATTGTTGTTGCGTCCAGGACTGGAACTGGGAGGGCGTGACTGCTCTCACGCTGAACAGCATGAGGGAATGGTAGAGGCCGCAGAACTGGGTGCACTGACCCCGGTACACGCCAGTGTGGACGATGTTGAGGTCGAACTGGTTCGTCCGGCCGGGTTGGGCGTACTCGCTGTAGTTGAACTGGGGAACGTAGAAGCCGTGGATCACATCGTTCGAGCGCAGGAAGATCCGGATGGTCTCACCGGCGGGTACGACCATCTGGGGCGCCTGGGTCTCGATGCCGATCACCTTGACCCCCGAGTACTGGGGGTACTGGAACTCCCAGCCCCACTGGAACGCCGTCACGTTGACCGTGACTTGCTCGCCCTCAGAGATGGCGGTGACCTTGTTCTCGGCCACGAAGGTGAAGGCGAAGAGGACGGCGACGATGAGGATGGGGATCACCGTGTAGGCGATTTCAATGACCCTGTGGTACTGAGTCTGGGGGGGGATCGTGTCGGACTTCTTGCGATATCGGAGGACGGCCCACAAAATGAGGAGCCCGACGATGCCTCCGATGACGAGCCCAGCGATGAAGAAACCCTGCCAGAGCTTGAATGCCGTCTGACCCTGGGTCGTAGACCCGCGGTAGGCACCGAAACTCGGGATCTGACAACCGCCCAGCACCACGGGGACCAACACTGCGCCCGCGAGAGCCCAGCGGCGCGACCTGAGTCTCGGTAGTCGACGGGCCGGCGAAGAGCCGGTCGGCGGCGAGTCCACGGCGCTGACACTATCGAACAGCGCGGGGGAATTCGAAGTTCCTGGTTGGGACCTTGCCCACGGCGTGCGAACAGGAAATTCAGCTGCTCGACCGGCCCCTGTTCTGCGGGCTTTGCTTCGTGCGCTCCAAAGCGCCCGTGTCCCCGGTCCCCTTCTCAGTGCCTCCCGCCCGCGGCCCGGTTCCCGTCGGTCTGTTCGGACTCCGCGGCGGCCCATCGAAAGACCCCGCGGGCCATCGTCGAGGTCGCCCGCTCGGCCCGGGCGGAAAACACCCGGCGCCTCGTGGCCTGAATTCCCCGATCGCCTGGCGATGCCAGCCAAGCCAGTTCGGCCAGATGACCCGCCAACCGCAGGGGTGCGTCGGCGCCGACCTCGCTGCCGGCCTCGGCTTCCTCCAACAGGGCGAGGGCCCGGTCGGCCAGGGTGTTCGCCCCACCGACCAGCGCGGCCAGTTCCTTGGCGACCGCTCCCTCGGCCCCCGGCTTCAAGGTGGCGGGGTTGCCGTCCCACCATCCGCCGTAGAGACGCCAGATGTTGCGGACGATGAACTCGGGTTCGTCGTAGACCGGCTGAAGGTAGGGGCGGTGTTCGAGGTGAGCGGGCGGTCGGACGGTCTGGATGGCCTCATCGAGGCGGGCTCCGCCATTCATCAGCTCGAGGGTCTGGTCCACCAAGGATTCGAGCAGCTCGGCCGTGTCGCTCAGGGCTTGGCGGACCCGGTCGGCTCCGACAACGGGTAAGCCGTGGCCGGGCAGTAGGAACTCGGGGTTGAGTTCGAGCATGCGGCGTAGCGCCATGGCCCACTCCCGGGGGTATCGCTGCACCTTCTGGGGGTTTCCGGCGTTGGGGGAGGCCCAAATGAACAGATCACCACAACACAACACCCGCCGGTCGGCCAGCCACGTCACGGTGTGGTCGTCNNGTCTCGCCCTTCTCGTGGCGGAGGGCGAATCGGGTGCCGCCGACTTCGACGACCAGGTGGTCGCTGTAGGTGCGGTCCGGGTAGCGGTATTCGGTCGGCCAGACGAGGTCGGTGAAACCAAACTGGCGCCGGTTGATCACCTGGTTGTAGCCAGCGGTGAGGATGTAACGGTCGAAGCGGCGGGGCAGTGCCTCGTGGGCGACTACCTGGGGGGCTGGCCAACCCTTGGACGCCGACTCCTCTTCCCATACCGGCATCCCGAAGACGTGATCGATATGACCGTGGGAGTAGACCGCGGTGTTGAGTCGAGCGTCGGTCCATCGACGCAACTCGGCGTGGATGCTCGGAGCAACCGGGGCGCTCCCGGTGTCGACCAGCACCAGGCCGTCGTCGGTGGTGAAGGCCGAGACGTTGGCGAAGGACGGCACGAAGGCCACTCCTTCGCACACTTCGGCCATACCTCCGAGATGTCCGACCGGGTGATATTCGGCGGTCCCAACCTCGCCCCGCCACAGCCGGTCGGCCAGCTCGAGAACGTCGTGAGCCATGCGATCCCCCTCTCCGCGAAGCGACGGCGCGACCCGGGCGGGTGGCGGACCCCGATGATCAACCTCACCGGGCGAGCAGGCCGCGGTGATGGAACGACACTACGTGGGGTTGCTCGGCCCCGCCTCGTCGGCCGCTTTGGCGGGGGCGTCCTTGGGGACCGCGCCGTTGGTGGCCGGGTTCGCCCCGGCGACGTCACCCTCGGGCTTGGTCTCTTTCAGGCCCTTCTCGAACTCGTTCTTGGCCGAACCGAGGTTCCGAGCGAGCTTGGGGATGGCCGCGCCGCCGAAGAGGACGACCAGGACGACGATCAGGACGACGATCCCGTCCACGCCGAATATCTCTGCCAGCATCGCTGTCTCCTTGCACGGTGGCCTCCAGGCGGGGGCTACCGGTCCCCAGGCTAGACCGTTCCCCAGCGGAATGGACTACCGCCAGGGGGCACCGGATATTCGGCGCCTGCCGGGCGCTGGATGACGGTCAGGGCCCGCTGAACGAGATTCCCAGGACCAGCCGCCAAGGCCGAGCTCCCGGCGTGGCCGCCCAGACGGCATTGGCCCTCTAGAGGTCGATCGACGGTGGAGAACGGTCGCCAACCCCGCAGGGTACGACCCGAGCTGCACGGCGAGGACCACATCCGGGGCGTCGACCCCCGGGGCCGGGCCCGATCGTGCGCTCGAGGCGACCGCGCCGAGGGCAGCCGGCGGGCCCTACTTCCCCTGCCAGTTCGGCGCCCGTTTTTCCGCGAAGGCAATCGGCCCCTCCATTGCGTCGGCCGAGGAGAAGACGACGCCGACTGCGGCGTCGTTGATCGCCCAGCCTTCTGATTCGGGTACTTCGGCGCCCTGAGTAATGACCGCCTTGGAATGACGCACCGCGAGCGGGGCGTTCTCGGCGATCCGCTCGGCGAGGGCCAACGCCTCGTCGAGCAATCGCTCGGCGGGGACGACCCGATTGATCAACCCAAGCGAAAGCGCCCGTTTTGCGTCGATCGGGTCACCCGTTAGTGCCAGCTCGAGGGCGATGGCCATCGGGAGGCGCTTGGGCAGCCGGAGCAGGCCGCCCGCACCGGCGATCAGCCCGCGCTTGACCTCGGGGATCCCGAAGGTGGCGTGTTCGACGGCCACCACCAAGTCACACGACAGCATTATCTCGCAGCCTCCGGCCAGGGCCGAGCCGTTGACCGCGGCAATGAGCGGTTTTGGGAAGTCCCGTTTGGCGATGCCGGCGAAGCCGCCGGTGGCGCCGATGATCGATGCGCCTTCGCCGCTGGTGAAGGCCTTCAGGTCCATGCCCGCGGAGAATGCCTTTTCCCCGGTGGCGGTGAGGACGACCACCCAGACGTCGGGATCTGCGCCCAGCTCGTCGAAGGCTGTCGACATGGCTTGGCTCACCGCACCGTTGATGGCGTTTCGGGCCTCGGGTCGGTTGATGGTGAGGATCTCAATGTGCCCGCGACGTTCGCGGAGGACCTCGTCTGCCATCGCTGTGCTCCTCTCGTGTCGTCGCCGAGCGGAGACCGCTGGCTCTGGCCCACAGGGCTGTTCGGGCGGCCCGACGCTACCGCGCCGCGCCGGGGATGGGGCGAGAAGCCCGGGAGTGCCATGCTGTCGCAATGCTCGATGCCGCCTCCGGTGGACTGCTGCCCGAGGGGTTCCTCCTCGGGGTGGCGACGGCCGGCTTCCAAGTCGAAGGGGGGTACAACGGACCGGGTGAACCGGCCAACAATTGGGTTGGTTGGGAACGCAGTGGTCGGGTCGAACCTTCCGGGGTCGCCTGTGACTTTTGGCGCCAACCCGAAGAGGCGCTTGACCGGGCGGCGTCCCTCGGGTGCAACACTTTCCGGCTATCGGTGGAGTGGTCCCGCCTCGAGCCTGCCGACGGCGAGTTCGACACCAGTGCACTCGATCGCTATGCCGAGATACTGGACATGTGTGCGGAGCGCGGGCTCGCCCCGGTGGTCACGCTCCACCACTTCACCCATCCTTGGTTCCTCGGCGAGGAGTTCTGGCTTACCCCGGGTTCTCCGGACCGCTTCGCCGAACATGTGGCCAAGGTCGTACCCCGACTCGCTCGGGTCTGTCGTCATTGGGTGACGATCAACGAACCCAACATCCTGGCGCTCATGGGTTGGATCGAGGGTGCGACACCACCCGGCCGCAGGGTGGCCGCGGCCGACGCCTGGGCGGTAGCCGACAACCTGCTCACCGCGCATGTGTTGGCCTATGAGGCGATCAAGGATTATCAGCCCGAGGCCACAGTGACCACCAACACCAGTGCCTCGTCCCTATACGACTATGACCGCCTGTTGGTCGACCTGCTCTGCGCGCGCAGCCTCGGCATCGGGCGAGACGAGCTCGATGCCTGGGTGGACGAGCGCCGGGCACTCCACAATTTCGCCTTCCCTCCGCACAATGCGGGCGAGCTGTCGCTGCGGGCCCTGTTCGCAGCGGTCTCCCCCTACGGCGGGTCGGCCAACGGCCGGGCGGGCAAGCTGGTGCGGTCCCGGCTGCGCAGGCCTTCGCCACGTCGCGTGGTCGACGCGGTCTACAACAGCCAGCACCCGCGACCGCTCGATTCAGTGGGCTTCGATTGGTACGACCCGGTCGCCAGTCGTGCCACCCGTTGGCCCGGTCACAAGACTTCGGGGGGGCGGAGCTGGGAACCCTCCCGGGCCATATGGGATGTCCCCGCCAACCCGGCCGGACTCGAGGCGTGGTGCTCGGATCAGGGCGCCTTGACCCCGGGCGTGCCCCTGTGGGTGGTCGAGAACGGCATGGCCACCCTCGTGCGCAACGGTCGCGCCTATCCGCGTCTCGATGGTTTGGACCGACCCCGATATTTGCGTACCCACCTCGGCGCGCTGCTCGACGCGTTGGACCGCGGGGTACCGGTCGCCGCTTACCTTCACTGGTCGCTCGTGGATAACTACGAGTGGGGTTCGTATGAGCCCCGTCTGGGCATTTTTGGCATGGACCGCGGGAGTGGGCCCCGCGGTGTGCGGTGGATGGACACTGATGCCGACGGGAGGGATTCGGCCGGCGCCTATCGGCGGCTGGTCGAGGCCCTGGCCCGCGGCGATCGGTCGGTCTTCGAGGCCGACTGAGCCGGACTCCCCGTTTTCGGAGGGGGTGCGCACTATCGTGGAGAAGCGGCTGGTCTGGGCTTTCTCCAATGAGACCGGCTTTGCTGTCCGGCCCCGGACGGCAAATGCGCGGCGGCGCCGGTAGGCCGTGAGGGAGATGTGTTGGCTGGAGCCACCGGGACGGGGGATGGCGATCCAATCACGGCGATCCGTCGACGGACCACTGTGGCGATCCGGCGTCACCGGGTGTACCTGGTCGTGGTGTTGGCGGCCCTACTGGCGTTGCTGCTCTTTGTGCCCAAGAGTTCGCCGCCGGGGATCTCGCAGAGCACCACGACGATCCACGTTGCCGGCGGGATTACTCCGCCCAATCCCAGCTATGCCCACGGGACCGCTATCAATGGCGTCAAGTGCGGAACAAACGTTCGCCAGGTCCCTTGGTCGGCGTACGCCCCACCGTGTGAACCGGCCTGGCACGGGAACAACGGCGGGACCACCACCCGGGGCGTGACCGGCACCACGATCACGATCTCGTACCGGGAGGCCTCCACCTCACAACTGGCCGAGCTTTACGCCCTCGTCCCACCGGCGGTGATCGGGACCAACGCCGAGGAGATCGCCACTCTGCGGGCCTACATCAACGCCTTCAACAAGAACTTCGAGCTCTACGGCCGCCACGTCGTACTGGTGCCATTCGCGGGAAAGGGTGACTTCATCGACGAGGATCTGGGTGAGGATCAGGCCCAGGCCCAGGAGGACGCGGTCACCGTCGCCAGCAGCGTAAAGGCGTTCGCCGACATGTCCCTCGTCGATTCGAGTGCGGTGTACTCCACCGACTTGGCTGCCCAGCATGTTATTGCCTCGAGCCTGTACGAGAACGAGCTCAGTTGGAGCCAGCAGTACGCGCCCTGGGAGTACACCCCGGGGCCGAACTGCACGAAGGCGGCGATTGGCACCGCCGCGATCTTGGGCAAACAGCTCGGCGGTCTTCCCGCTTCGGAGTCGGGTGACCCGGCCCTGAAGACCGGTCCACGGGTGTACGGGCTGGTATACCCCCAGAACCCCCAAGCCGCCGCCTGCGCCAAAAGCGACGTCAGCGCTTTGGAGCGGTACCACCAGAAAGTCGTGAGGTCCGTCGGGGTGGAGTTCAGCCTGGCCCAACTTGTCCAGCAATCCGAGAACGCGGTTGCCCAGATGAAGGCGGCCGGGGTGACGACGATCATCGTCTCGTCGGCCGACCCGATCACCCCGACCTTCATGATGCAGGCGGCCGACAAGCAGGGCTACTACCCCGAGTGGTGGTTCCAGTCCTACTTCGCCGGAGGCGAGACCGACACCGACGCACTGACCCGTCTCTTTCCTGCCGATCAACGGGACCACATCATCTCGACGGGGAATCAGGCAATGCCACTCGCCCAGCAAGAGGCCGTGCGGGCATACAACATCGGGAATCAAACCCCCGGCGTAAAGCCAATTCCGTCGTTCATCTTCACGTATCAATCAATCCTGCAGCTCTTCGACGCTCTCCAGCTGGCGGGCCCGGACCTCACCCCTCAGAACTTCCAGGCGGCGATGCGCCTGATCCCCCGGTCGGTACCCGGAGGGATGCTCGGCGGTTGGAACGGCAAGGATGGCCCATTCGACGCGTCGTCGGGTTACAAGGTGGTCAAGTACGACAATTCGTCGATAAGCGGGCTCGACGGGTTGCGGGGTGCTTTCGTTAGTTGCGATGGCGGCAAGGAGTACAGCTATGACGCGCACGGGAGTGACGTGCCACGACATCAGCAACTGTCGTGTTCTTCAGGGGCGGCCGGTCCATGACCACCGAAACCGGAATAAGTGGGGGAGTGGCAGCGGCGCCGGACAGGTTCGAGAAGAACAAGATCCAACGTCGAGTCGTCGTCGCTGTCCTCACCACGATGTTGCTTGCGGTGGCCTGGATCGTTGGCAACCGCTGGATGCCCGGAGGTGTTCCCCCGGGCATCGTCGTTCTAGGCGTCGTTCTGGGCGGTCTGAACTCGCTTATCGCGATGGGGCTCATCCTCATCTACCGAGCCATCCGGGTCATCAATTTCGCCCAGGCGGCCCTCGGAGGCCTCGCCAGTGCGGTGGCAATCTTATTGGTGACCGGTTCACACCTTCCAGTGCTGTCGAGCTACTGGGCAGCGGTTCCTCTGGGCATCATCTTGGCCATCGCGACCGGGTTCGTGGTCGACATGTTCATCCATTGGCGTTTCGAGCGGTCACCTCGTCTGATCGTGACCGTGGTGACCATCGGCATCGCGCAGGTCCTGGGGGCACTCGCCATTGTGATGCCCCAACTGTTCAGGGGCAACCTCTCACCGATCTCGACGTTCAAAACGCCCTTCACCTTCACTTTCCATGTGAACCCACTGACCTTCACCGGCGACGACCTGATCGCCATCATCGTCGTACCGGTGGCGTTGATCGGGCTCTATTGGTTCCTCATCAAGACCGATACCGGGATGGCGATCCGCGGCGCCGCTGATTCCAGCGAGCGCGCTCAGCTCCTGGGGATCCCGGTACGCAACTTGAGCCGGATCACCTGGATGGTGGCCGCCGGGCTCTCAGGCGTGGGTTCCATTCTGGCCCAACCCATCGGCGGTATCAGCAGCAGTCTTGGCACGTTCACCCTCGCCGACTCGATGCTCGTTCCGCTGGCTGCATTCGTCCTCGCTGGGATGGAGTCGCTGCCCGCCGCGGTGTTCTGGTCGCTGATCATCGGCATCGTGCAGCAAGCGGTCTTCTATAGCTTCCACACCAACGTGTACTCCGAAGTCGTGTTGTTCTTCCTCATCATCATTGGTCTGGTGGGCATGCCCTTCGTGCGCCGGTACACCGGGCGGGACGATTCGGTCCGAGTCACCGATTCTGGGCTCGGGGACTTCATCGCTGTGCGTGAGGTGACACCGATCCCTGACGCCTTGCGCCGCCAGAGGGAGATCATCTCGGGTCGGGCACTCCTGCTGACGATCGTCGTCGGAGCAGCCGTTGCTCTTCCCTTCTTCGCCTCTCAGTCTCTGGTCGCCGACGGAATCTATTGCGCCGTCTACGCAACCATTGCGGTTTCCTTGGTGATCCTTACCGGCTGGGCCGGACAGATAAGCCTTGGTCAGGTGGCCATCGCCGGGATGGGCGCGTGCGTGTCTGGCTCATTGATGGTCCATGTCCACGTCCCGTTCATCCTGGCGCTGCTACTCGGGGGGTTGGCCGGGGCGGTCCTAGCGATATTGATCGGAGTTCCTGCATTGCGCCTGGAGGGCACCGCACTCGCTGTGGTGACCCTCGCGTTCGCAGTCGTGATGTCGGACTACGTACTGAGTTCCCAATACTTCCCATGGCTTGACCCGGACCAGGTAGGGCCACAGAACATTTTCGAGCGCATCAACCTCGACATCTTGAATCCCAACTGGCTCTACGAGTTGTCCCTCGTCGTGCTGCTAGTCGGTATCGTGATCGCACACAATCTGCGACGATCGCGCTCGGCTCGAGCCATTGTGGCCGTTCGGGACAACTCGCGGGCCGCTTCGGCCTACGGTGTGAGCCCTCTCAAGTCGAAACTGCTCGCGTTCGGGGTCTCGGGGTTCATTGCCGGCATCGCCGGTGCGGTGTATATCGTCTCCCAATCGGGAATATCGTCGATGGGATTCTCGGCGGACGATTCGATCAACGCCTTCATCATGGTAGTGATCGGTGGTCTCGGATCCATCACCGGCGGTGTCATCGGGGCGTTGTACCTCACCGTCGTCTCGACGGCTGGCGATCCCACATGGCAACTGCTTGGCACCGGAGCCGGTGTTCTCGTTGTGCTGAGCATTTTTCCCGAAGGCCTGGGCGGCCTCGTCTTCTTAGGGCGCGACTTCGTGGTCGCCCAGGTGGCCAAGTCCAAGGGACTGACCGGGACCGGAGAACTCGTGTTCCCACAAAGTGCGAGTCCCCCCAGGCTGGTGCCACCTTCGCCATCGGGCCCCGACGACGGCGCCAAGAGGCTCATCCATACCGCGGCGCTGCGCCTCGGCGCGCTCGAGGACCTGGAGCTGCACGGGGGCGGAGCGATCACCGCCAACACGACCCCCGATGCCACCCCACCTGACGGACGCCGGTCCCTGGTGGCGGTTTCCGACGTCGATGCCGCCTACGGAAACTCGCAGATTCTCTTCGGGGTCGGTCTCGGGGTGGCGCAGCGTGAGGTGGTGGCCCTCCTCGGAACCAACGGCGCTGGCAAGACCACAGTTCTGCGGATCATGTCGGGTTTGATGCGCCCGAAGAAGGGCCGCATCGAGTTCATGGGCGAGGACATCACAAGCCTCGCTCCAGTCCTGCGAGTTCGGGCCGGGCTGGTGACCGTGCTCGGTGGGCGTGGCATTTTCCCATCCCTGACCGTCGAAGAGAATCTCCGACTTGCCGCCTGGACGGCCCGCAGGTATCAGAAGGACAAACACTTCGCTACGGCGGCTACCGATCGGGTGCTCTCATTTTTCCCGGTGTTGCGCGCCCGACAGCATCAACGCGCCGGGCTCCTGTCCGGCGGCGAACAGCAGATGTTGGCGCTCGGGCAATCGTTGTTGTGTCGGCCCAAGTTGCTGCTCATCGATGAGTTGTCCCTTGGACTGGCACCCTCGCTGGTAACGGAGCTGCTGGAGGTTATCCGAGCCCTCGCGGCTAGCGGCGTTACGGTGGTAATCGTCGAGCAGTCAGTGAATGTTGCAACAGCGATTTCCAACCGGGCGATCTTCTTGGAGCGCGGGCGCGTTCGATTCAGCGGACCGACTCCGGACATTTCCAAGCAACCGGAGTTGTTACGATCGGTTTTCCTTCATGCGGCCGAGCGGGCGCGCAAACGCAGGCTGGACGCGGTGGGATCTCCGACGCGCAAGGCGACCTCCGACGCCGTGATATCCGCGCTGCTGGGCGGAGTGGTCACCCCTACGCCTCCGCCACTTCCGACCGGGGTCGCTCCGCCGGCGCAGGGCGCCGGGAGGGGCCCGTTGGTCGAGCCAGCCTGTGCGTTCGTTGGGGTGACCAAGAATTACGGCGGTGTGTCCGCCTTGAGCAACATAAGCCTGCAGGTCGCCCCCGGAGAGATCTTGGGAATCATCGGTTCCAACGGCGCCGGCAAAACGACCCTATTTGACGTCGCGTCAGGGTTTGTGACGCCCGACGAAGGCCATGTGACCATGGATGGCGTCAACATCACCAGACTCTCGCCGGCGCAGCGTGCGAATCGAGGGCTTGGTCGGGTCTTCCAGGATGCCCGGCTGTGGCCATCGATGACGGTGCACGACGCAATTGCCACTGCCCTCGAGCAGTTTGTGCCGGTCCGCGATCCACTCGCGTCAGCTCTCGCCCTGGCCCAGGCCGAGCGGTCCGAAGAGCAAGTGCAGGTCCGGGCGGAGGAGCTGATCGAGGAGTTCGGACTCGGGCGATTCCGCGATGCGTTCGTCTCGGACCTGTCGACCGGTACCCGACGCGTGGTGGAACTTTCTTGTGCCGTTGCTAACGATCCGATGGTCCTGCTTCTCGACGAGCCGACGTCAGGGATTGCCCAGCGTGAGGGTGAAGCACTCGGTGAACTGCTCCTCGGCCTTCGTGAGCAAACGGGCGCGGCATTTATAATTATCGAACACGACGTTCCGTTGGTGTCGTCCCTCGCCGACCGGATGATCTGCATGCATCTTGGACAGATTATCGCCGAAGGCGATACCACCGACGTGCTTACCGATCCAGTGGTCGTCGCCGCCTACCTGGGCGCCGATGCAATCGCTTCTCACCACCCCGAACCTCCTCGGTCGCCGGTTGGAGCGGCTACTGCGGAGGGAGCGGCGCCGGCGCAGCGCCCGGGAACCGCGTAGTGCCTAAAACAACTCCTTCTGCTCCGTCTGGAGAGCCCTTGGGTGCCATTCCTCCTCCTCCTCAGGGTTACACCAGCTCTTCCGCGCCGCCGCCGCCGCCACCTCTGCCATCGTTGACACAACCTTCGGGACCGCCGGGCAACGGGAACCCGCCCACGTTGCAACCAATCCCACCGTTGACACCGCCACCGCCAGTTCCGCCGCCCATTTATGACGAGCCGCCAGGTCTGCCACTGGGTTACGACAGTCCTCCCGCGGCGCCGCCACCGTCACCGTTGACAGCACCCCCGGCACCACCGGGTTACGACAGCCCTCCCGCGGCGCCGCCACCCCCGGCACCACCGGGTTACGTCAGCCCATCCTCACCACCACCACCGCCAATTCCGTCGCCGCCTGACCATGAGAGGCCGCTAGCGCCTTTACTAGCACCCCCGAGCTACTGGAATCCGTCCGCGCCGGCGCCGCCACCGCCGCCAGCACCCGGATACGGGAACCCGCCCGCGTCACCACCGTCACCACCGGCAGCACCCGGACACGGGAACCCGCCCGTGCAACCACCCGCGCCGCCACTGCCACCGTTCACACCACAGCCGTCACCACCGGGTTACACCAGCTCTTCTGCGCCACCGCCACCGCCGCCACAACAACCATCGCCACCACCGCCGCCCCTACCAGTCGTCCCGCTGGGATACCGGAACCCGCACGTGCAACCACCCGCGCCGCCACTGCCACCGTTCACACCACAGCCGTCACCACCGGGTTACGCCATCCCGCCGCCGCCGCCGCCGCCGTCCCCGGGCTATGAGAGCCAATCAGCACCACCGGCCCCGCCGGGCTATTGGAATCCGTCCGCGCAGCCGCCACCAGTTCCGTCGTCCCGCGACCATGAGAACCCGCTGTCACCACCACCCGGTTACTGGAATCCGGCCGCGCAGCCGCCACCATCGCCAGTCGTCCCGCCGGGCTACGGAAACCCGCACGCGCCACCAGCAATGGGCTCACCGAATTACGGCAGACCCTCCGCTCGACCACTAACCGGTACCCCGCCCCTTTCACCACCGGGCTACGGGAACACGACCGAGCCACCACTCGCCCCGCAAGCACCGGGTTACGCCAGCCCTTTCGCGCCGCCGCCGCCGCCGCCACCACCACCACCACCACCGCCACCGGCGTATGGCGACTCAATTCCGACTGCCATGCCCCCGCGCCGTGGGCCGTCATCGCCTCCTGAGTACGGTGATGCGTTCTCTGGTGCAGTTGTCTCCTCGACTGACCGTTTCCAGAATCCTTCAGATTTGCCGCCGTCTCGCTCCTCATCAGAGGCTGCGGCGATCGAAGGCTCGACGTCAGTCGGCTCTCCGACGCCGGCGCCCTTATCGGGTCCCGTGTCACGCCGACGCCGAAGGTCCAGAAAGCAGACGACAATGGTCGTCAGACGGTATGTCGTCGTCGCGGTGATCGTGGCTGCCATCGTGATAGCGGCCGGTTTGATTCCGTCGCTCCGTGCGGGCCCCTCGCCGTCGAACTCCAAGTCTGCGAGTGTCGCGCCGGCTCCAGGGTCGGGATCTCTGGGGCTCGCAGCGAGCGGTTTGCAATGTGGTCCCAACGCGCGCCAGGCCCCGTGGCCCCACTACGCAACCACCTGTGCGCCGGCCCTGCACAGCGACAACAGCGGTTCCACCGCACCCCTCGCCGAGCCACAATTACTGCTTTCTCATCCGATTCAGCCACAATGAGCTGGTGAGCGATCCTCGGGCCAGCCAGTCGCCGAGCAGCGCTCCCCTCCATGCGGCTCGCATCTCCGTGCCCTCTGCGGGTCGGCCCAGGGGTTACAGGTCCTGGTTCTCCCCGCCCCCAAAGGCCATGGCCATGTCGGGATGGGCCCTCCTACCCCTAAGGGCCTTCTTGGGTATCACCTTCTGCTTTGCTGGACTCCAGAAGTTGGCCAATCCCAACTTCTTCAATGCCAACAACCCCTCGGGGATACAAGCGCAGCTCATTGCCTCGACCCGCCTCAGCCCGCTGCACAGCCTAATGGGCCACCTCATCCATCTTGCGAGTCCACTCGGCGTTCTCATCGCGCTCAGCGAGTTGGCCGTTGGACTTGGCATACTCGTTGGCCTTTGGACACGGGTAGCGGCAGCCGGTGGGCTCTTGTTGTCCCTGACGCTCTTCCTCACGATCAGCTTTCACTCCTCGCCGTACTACACGGGCGCAGACATCGTCTTCTTCTTCGCCTGGATCCCCCTGATTCTTGCCGGCGCCGGTGGCGTGCTCTCGCTTGACGCGCTGATCGCGGCGCGTACCCGGCATGAGGCGGGTCTCGGACCATCGTTCATCGTCCCCGTGCAATTCGGCGTCATTCAACAGGTATGCGGGAACTACGATGACGATCGCTGCGTCGCTCTCAATGGTGATCCCTGCGAAGTGCACCGCTGCCCTTTCCTCCGAGCCGGCGACCCTAAAGTCGCGAGCGGTCAGTCCTCCGACGTCGACCGGCGGACCGTCGTACTCGGTGGTGCCGCCGCCGCAGCCCTTGGCCTCGCCGGGCTCGCCGGGGCGGGGGCCGTCATCGGCATCAGCCGGGCCGCCGGTGGTACCACGCCGCCTTCGGGCGGAGGGACGGTGTCGTTGCCGACCCACCGCTCACCCGCTGTGACCGCGCCAACAACCACACCCACCCAGCAGGGCACCGCAACAACCGTCCCCAAGGTGTCGGGGACCGCCATTGGGGAGGCCAGCGCCGTGCCGGTCGGCGGTGCGGCCCGTTTTTCAGATCCCTCCACCGGGGACCCGTCCTTGGTGCTCCAACTCTCGGCGGGAAAGTTTGTGGCCTATGACGCAGTCTGCCCGCACGCCGGCTGTACCGTCGGGTGGTCGTCGGCCGCGGATCTCATTGTCTGTCCCTGTCACGGTTCGGAGTTCGATCCGAACAATGGCCACGTCGTCCAAGGACCCGCACCGCACGGACTCGCCCAGATCGGTGTCTCCATCGGGCCCAACGGACAGCTTTACGTCAGGCGTTGA